>NZ_JBYFBS010000001.1:0-720031 GCF_057652315.1 Prosthecobacter sp. Pr1
GCACCTCCTTCAACACGCCCCCGCCCCCGCCCGCACCCCACCACTCCTTCAGTCTCCCCCTCTTTTTTTGCGCCATTTTGCGCTTTTTTGCGGCCACCCCATTCCGGTTCCCCCCGCATCCAACAACGGGTTTGCGCACCAGCAGGGTCTGCGCCACCTGTGCCACCCCTTTTTCCCGCCTTCCGCGCATGTTCCGAGACCTCTACGACTACCTCTACCACCTGGCCCCCACCGGTGGCATCCCGCTGAAGGGCACCGGCATCGTCGTCGCGCTCGCCTTGATCCTCTCCCACGGCTGGGCCCTCAAAAACACCGCCAAGACCCAGGCCTTCCTCAAAGCCTTCCCCCGCACCTACTCCTGGGGTGTCATCCTCCTCACCATCGACTTCCTCTGGAGCGAGTTCGCCCTCGTCAACATGGACATGGGTGAGTTCTTCAACATGCGCGACAAGTTCATGATGATCGTCGCAGGCGGCTACGTCGCCGTGCTCATCTACGTCAAAGAATTCCTCGCCGTGCGCGCCCTCGGCGCCCTCCTCCTCCTCGTCGCCGGCCCCGTCCTCACCGCCGCCTTTCTGCAGCCCCAGATCAGCCGCCTCCTCATCCCCATCCTCGCCTACGCCTGGATCATCGTCGGCATGTTCTTCATCGGCATGCCCTTCCTCATGCGTGACTGGGTGAACGCTCTCATTTCCAAACCGCAGCGCTGGAATCTCGCCGTCTACGGCGGCATCGCCTACGGCATCGTCCTTCTTGCCGCAGCGATCCTGTTCTACTGAAGATGAACCCTCAGCCCCGTGTCCTCGTCATTCGTGGCGGCGCGATAGGCGACTTCATCCTCACGCTCCCCGCTCTCCGCCTCCTGCGCGAAACCATCGCCGGCTGCCATCTCGAAGTCATCGGCTATCCCGCCATCGCCGAACTCGCCCGCACCGCAGGCCTAGCCGATTCCATCCGCAGCCTCGAGCACCGCACCATGGCCCCGCTGTTTGCCAAAACAGCCCCCATCGACGAAGCCCTCGCCGAACACCTCCGCAGCTTCAATCTCGTCGTCAGCTTCCTCTACGATCCCGATGGCCTCTTCCGCGCCAGCATGGAACGCGTCGGCGTCAAAACCCTCATCGAGTGCTCCCCCCTCGTTAACCCCGACGGCCCCCACGCCTCCAGGCAGCTCGCCAAAGGCCTCGAAAAGCTCGCCATGTATCTGGAAGACGACCACCTCCACCGCGCCCACTTCCAGAGCCCTCCCAATAACCAGCCCCGCATCGCCATCCACGTCGGCAGCGGCTCCGAAAAGAAAAACTGGCCCCTCGACCGCTGGCTCCAAGTCGCCAATGAATTTCCCACCGATGAAGTCATCTTCATCACCGGCGAAGCCGAACAAGAGCGCGGCATCCAGCCCACCGGTCGTCCCATCTGGCACGCCCTCCCCCTGACCGAACTCGCCACCCGCCTTAGCACCTGCACCGCCTTCCTCGGCCATGACAGCGGCATCTCCCACCTCGCCGCCGCCTGCGGAGTCCCATCCCTCCTCTTGTTCGGTCCAACCGATCCCGCCATTTGGTTACCACCCCAGCCCTGGGTGCAGTTTTTGCGGAATCCGACACACGAGTTGTCCGATTTGTCCGTCCACGAAGTGAAATTGGCCGCCACGCAAGTTGTTGCGAAAGCGTAACGTGTTAGCTTGATCAAAAATCATGTCTCACGAACACCACTCTGCCCGCATCAAAGCCTTCCTCATCCTCGGCGCACCCGGAAGTGGCAAGGGGACGCAAGGCAAGGTATTGGGCAGCATCCCCCGCTTCCACCACCTCGCCTGCGGCGATGTCTTTCGCTCCCTCGACACCCGCACAGCCATCGGCCAGAAATTCGTCGAATACTCCAGCCGCGGTGAACTCGTTCCGGACGATGTGACCGTGGAACTCTGGCATGCCAATCTCAAGCAACGCATTGATTCTCATCAATTTAAGCCCGAGATCGACTTCCTCGTACTCGACGGCATCCCCCGCAATGTGGAGCAGGCAAAGTTCATGGAACCCCACATCGAAGTCCTCAAAGTCTTCCATCTCTCCTGCCCCGACCGCACCGAACTCGCCCGCCGCCTGCGCAAACGCGCCCTCAAGGACAACCGCTTCGACGACGCCAACGAAACCGTCATCCAGCAGCGCTTCGCCACCTACGAAGCCGAAACCAAGCCCATCCTAGACTACTACGCCGGCGACCGCATCCTCGACATCGATGCCAGCCAGGCGCCCGCCAAGGTGCTCTACGACATCATCGGCGGCGTCATGCAGCTCGAAGCGTGGAAAGAATTGGAAAAGATGAAGGTCTAGCCGCAAAACGATGCGCGTTCTTTTCATTGGCACCGGCGACATCGGCCTCCCCTCGCTGGACTGGCTGCTCAGCACATCCAAACACTCCGTCGTCGGAGTTATCACCCAGCCCGACAAACCCGTGGGCCGCAAGCAGGTGCTCACCCCACCGCAGATCAAGGTGCGCGCCCTTGAAGCAGGACTCACCGTCCTGCAGCCTCTGAAAATCCGCCACGCCGTGGAGGAACTGAAAGCCTTCAATGCCGACGTCGCTGTCGTCATCGCCTACGGTCAGATATTATCCCGTGCCGTGCTGGATGTGCCGCCTCTCGGCTGCCTGAACGTCCACACCTCGCTGCTCCCACGCCACCGTGGTGCCGCGCCAATCCAAGCCGCCATCCGCGACGGCGATACTGAAACCGGTGTCACCATCATGTTCATGGATGAAGGCCTCGACACCGGCGACATCCTCCTGATGCATCGTGTTGCCATTGCTTGCGATGAAACGGGTGGCAGCCTGCATGACAAGCTCGCGCAGCGGGCACCTGCCGCGCTCGAAGAAGCGCTGGATCTTCTGGCCACTGGAAACCCGCCGCGTGAAAAGCAGGACGAATCCAAGGTCACCCACGTTCGCAAGCTGACTCGTCAGGATGGCCGCCTCGACTGGACGCGTCCCTCCATTGAACTCGACCGTCTCGTTCGCGCCTTCACCCCCTGGCCGGGAACTTCCTGCCTGCTCAAGGAGGCGCAGATGAAGATTCACCGCGCTCAGGCCATCGCCAATGCGGATGCTTGTCCTGCACCGGGCACGATTGTGAGCGCAAATGCCGACGGCATTTTGGTAAGTTGTGGCAACGGCCTGCTCAATTTGAGCGAGGTCCAAATCGAAGGCGGCAGACGTTTGTCTGCCGCCGACTTCTTGCGCGGGCACCCGCTGCACGCGGGCGATGTGCTGCACTGAGTTGCTTATTCCTGCAGGAAGACGAAGACGCCTTTCTTGTTGCCAATGACGACGTCCATTTTGCCGTCCTTGTTGACGTCTCCGGGAGTGACTTGGGTGCCGACGCCGCTGTTGTCGTCGATTTGATGGGGGATGAATTTGGCTTCTTTGCCTTCGCGTTTGATTTCGAACCAGTAGAGCACTGGGGCGGCATTTGGCTCATCGTCCTTCAGGGGGCCGTGGGCCCAGCGGCGTTTGCCGGTGACCACGTCCATAACGCCGTCGCCATTCATGTCGGCGAGCTGCATGGCGTGGAGCTGACTGAATTTGACACCCACCGGGCTTTCTTCGACGGTGGCTCCCATGAGCTTGTGTTCGGCGAAGGTGCCGTCGGCTTTTTGCTCGAACCAGCCGAAGCCGTAGCCGTGCGCATCGTAGCTGCTGATCACATCGTTGCGGCCGTCACCGTTCACATCGTAAACGAGGATGAAGGAACCGCCGCGTCCGCCTGCCACGGTAAACAGCTGAGGATGAAAGACCCAGTCGCTGTCGGCCTTGGTGTCTGCTGGCTGTTCGCGCCAGCCTTCCTTGTCGAGGATGTCGGGGCGGCCGTCACCATTCACGTCGCCTACGCCATAGCCGTGGGTGTAGCGGAAGTACTTCTTGTCGTTCTCGGGTGATTTTGGAGAGATGGGGCGGAAGCGGGCTTTGCCGAAGGGGTTGGCCCAGTCGATCTCGGCATAACCGAGTTGTCCGCCGGTGTGGCAGAGGAGTTCCGGCTTGCCGTCGCCGTTCACATCTTTGAAATCGGGGGATTCATTGTCTGTGATGTCGAAGATGGTGTGGCGCTTCCATTCACCGCCTTTGTTCTGCGGGTTTTCGAACACCCAGGTCTCCTTGCCCGGCCAGGAGTAGGCCATGATGTCGCTCCAGCCGTCCCCGTTGAAGTCATAGCTGTAGGTCAGGAAGAAATCGCTGTAGCCCTTGGCCGGATCGTAGGGCTCTTTTTCGAACTTGGGTGCAAACTCAACCCGTTCCTTGAACTCGGGGCCCTTCCAGATGAAGCGGCCTGAGCAGACGTCGTTCTGACCGTCATGATCGAAATCTGCAAAGTGCGCGCCTTCGGCTACAAATTCCTCGGTCAGGGTGAACTTTTTGAACTTCAAATCGGCGGCGCACAAGGGCAGCGCGAGCAACAGGGTCGGGATGAGCAGTTTTGTCATGGTGGTTGGATTGGAACAGAGTTGGAAGGAGTGATCTTGCAGGCGTGAGGCATCAGCCCAGAAACTTCCCGGGATTCAGAATGCCGTTGGGATCCAGCGCCGCCTTGATGCGCAGGTGGGTTTCATGCGCGGCGGGGGAGACCGCATCACGCCACCAGCGTTTTTTAGCGACGCCGATGCCGTGTTCGCCGGTGATGGCGCCGTTCCAGGCGATGACCTGGTGGAAAAGCTTGTCTAGAGCGACCTCGGCGCGTTCGCGGATCGCGGGGTCGTCCATGGTCGGCACCATGATGTTGACGTGGATGTTGCCGTCTCCGGCGTGGCCGAAGCAGGCGACGGGGAAGCCGGTTTCGCTTTGGAGGGTCTCCGCGAAATCGACCAGATCCACGAGGCGGCCTCGTGGCACGACGATGTCCTCGTTCAGTTTGATCAGGCCGGTGTTGCGCAGGCTGTAGCTGAATTCACGGCGCAGTTTCCAGAAGGCCTCGCAGGCTTCATCGCCCATGGCTGTGTTCAGGCAGATGCTGCCCAGGTTTTCCACGAGTTTCGCTAGTTGGTCGATTTCGCCTTTGACCGAATCGGCCTGGCCGTCGATCTCGACGAGGAGATGCGCATCGCCTTCCGGGGTGACGGAGGCGCCGAGATACTCGCGTGCGGCACGCAGAGTGAACTTGTCGGCGATTTCGAGCGCGCTGGGCAGGAATCCGCTGCCGAGGATGCGCTGCACGGCATTCGCCGCTTCGGCAAAAGAGTTGAAGCCTGCGGAGAGCATCGCGCGCATGGGTGGGTGCGGGATCAGGCGCAGGGTGGCCTCCGTGACGACGCCAAGCATGCCTTCGCTGCCGACCATGAGGCCGACGAGGTCGAAGCCCGTTTTGTTTTTGTGGCAGCGCCCACCCGCCTTCACGATGGAGCCGTCTGCCAGCACCGCTTCCAAACCGAGCACGTAGTGCCGGGTGACGCCGTATTTCAGGCAGCGCGGACCGCCTGCGTTGGTTGCGATGTTGCCGCCGAGGGAGCATTCTTTGAGAGAGGCGGGGTCCGGCGGATAGAACCAGCCCAGCTTGCGCACTTCGCTTTGCAGATGGCCGGTGATGACGCCCGGTTCGATCACTGCCACGCCGTCTGCGAGGGTGATCTCCTTGATCTTGTTCATTCGCGCGACCGACAGCGCGATGCCACCCTGCAGCGGCACACAGCCACCGACATAGCCCACGCGTGAACCCTGGGGGGTGACGGGGATCTTGTTTGCGTTGGCAAAGCGCAGCACCTCGGAGACTTCGGCGGTGGATTCGGCATGCACGACGACTTCGGGCGGATTTGATGCGAACCATTTGTCCGTGCTGTGCGTGGCGATGTCGGTTTGCGTGACGGATACGCGGTCAGGACCAAGAAGGGAGATGAGTTGATCGGCGAGGGAGGCCATGCGCATTCTTGGGGCCGGATGCCCGGCCTTGCAACTTCATGCCCTGCGTCTAATTTGCCCTCCATGCAGCCCAGGCCAGTCGTCAACGTCGAAGAATTCATCGGCAAGACCGTAGGGCGGCGCGTGCCTCCTTCTGGAGCGGGGCTGCAAAAGACGCTGAATCAAGCGCTCAAGACGCAGAAGCGCGGCCTGTGCCCGAAAGGCGTGTATCGTTTCAAATCTCATGAGGAGGCTGACGCATGGATGGTGAAGATGATGAACCGCAAGAAGGCGAGTTAATCTCACGGGCACCCACAGAGGACGATCTGGTGGACATGTGCCGCCTGCTCGACGAATCCGGCGCCCGATAAATGATCGTGGGTGGATTTGCGATTATGTATGCAGGCTACAGCCGGACCACTGGCGATGTTGATCTGTTGTTTGACACCGAACTGGTCAACGAGGCGAAGGTCTATCGTTGTCTTGAATCTCTGCCGGACAAAGCGGTGCTGCACCTGCAGCCAGGGGATGTTGGCAAATACACGATCATTCGTGTGGCCGATGAAATCATTATCGATCTAATGAAATCTGCCTCAGGCATCGACTATGAGGAAGCGTCGAAAGAAGTCGTCATTCGCATGGTGCAAGGCGTTCCAATTCCGTTCGCATCGCCGAGGCTCCTGTGGCGCATGAAAAAGAATACGCATCGTGAGAAGGATGCGGGAGATCTGGTGTTTTTGCGGCAGCAGTATCCCGAGGTGACGCAGTGAGGCTCACTCCTCCCCGCCGAGCAGGAACTGAAAGTCTTTGAGGGTGAGGGCCTGGGCGAAGTTTTCCTCGCCGAGGATGTCGTTGGCGAGGGAGCCTTTTTGTTTTTGCAGGAGGCGGATTTTTTCCTCGATGCTGTTCTTGACGATGAGGCGGTAGGCGAAGACGGTCTGCTGCTGGCCGATGCGGTGGGTGCGGTCGATGGCCTGGGCTTCGACGGCGGGATTCCACCAGGGGTCAAACAGGACGACGTAGCTGGCGGCGGTGAGATTGAGGCCGAAGCCACCGGCTTTGAGGCTGATGAGGAAGGTGGCGGCACCGGCGTGGGTCTGGAAATCATTGACTAGGCTGCCGCGGTCTTCGGTCTGGCCGGTGAGTTTGAAGGACTGCCAGCCGCGCTCCTGAATTTCCGCCTCGATGATGGCGAGCATTTCGACGAACTGGGAGAAGACGAGCACCTTCTGGCCTTCCTCCATGAGGGGTTCGAGCAGTTCCATGAGCGCGGCCACTTTGGCGCTCTCGCTGGCGGGTTCGGCGGTTTTTTTGCGTCCCTTTTTGGTGGCGGTGGCCTCAAGGCCGAGCAGGCGCGGATGGCAGCAGATCTGCCGCAGGCGCAACAGGCTGGTGAGAATGTTGAAGCGGAGTTTGTCGAGTTGTTTGCCGGTTTCGACCTTCAATAGCTGAGCGCGAGCGCGTTTGACTTCGGCCTGATACAGGGCGGCCTGCGTGCCTTCGAGTTCGATGCTGAGATCTTCTTCCACTCGGTCTGGCAGATCACGGGCGACTTCGTTTTTGGTGCGGCGCAGCAGGAAGGGGCGGGTGCGTGCGGCGAGGCGGCGGCGGGCGAGCGGATCGTCCCTGCCGTCGAAGTTCTTGGTGAAGGCGGCGCGGGTGCCGAGGACGCCGGGCATGGCGAAGGCGAAGATGGACCAAAGATCGAGCAGGCGATTTTCAATGGGGGTGCCGGTGAGGGCGAGGCGGTACCTTGCTTTCAATCCACATGCGGCCTGGGCGTTCTGCGAGGTGGGATTTTTGATGGCCTGCGCTTCATCGAGGATGACCGCACCCCATTCGATTTTGCGCAGCAGGTCTTCATGGATGCGGAGCTGAGCGTAGTGAATGATGAGCAGATCCGCCGTGCCTTCGAGGCCGCTCTTTCCGGCATTTGCGCGATTCCACACGTCCACGCTGAGCTGGGGAAAGAAGCGGGAGACTTCGCCGCGCCAGTTGTCCTGCACGGACTTGGGGCAGATGACGAGCAGGGGCTCCTGCAACTGCTGCTCACCGCGCAGCCAGGCGATCCAGACGAGCGTTTGCAAAGTTTTGCCGAGGCCCATGTCATCGGCCAGCACGCCGCCGAAGCGGTTGGCCGTGAGATAGGCGAGGAAGTGGAAGCCTTCGGTTTGATAGGGACGCAGGGTGGCGGTGATGCCCTCCGGCATCTGCGGGGTGACGCGGGTCTGGATTTCCTCCACACGACGGCGTACCTGAGCAACGCGCTCTGCACTGAGGAGCGTGGTGTCTTTCCCCGCGAGACCGCCGAGCTGGAGGGCGTGCAGGCGCTGTTTCTCCGCACTGAAATCATGCGCCGCGAGACCGAGTTCGGCGAGCTCGTGCAACTGCGCCTCGGTGAGCTGGTATTCGAGTTTGCGCCAGCCTTTGCCGGGGAGGCGCACCCATTTGCCCTTGGCCTTGAGCAGGAGATCGATTTCTTCCTGGGTCAGGGTGCTGTCGCTGACATCCAGAGCGACGCTGAGGTCGAACCAGTCGATGCCGGTCTTGGATTCTTCGATGTCGAGGCGTACGTGACCGGCGACTTTGCCATCGCGCAGGCTGGCGAGTTCGGCATCGAGCTCGACGATGAAGCCTTGAGGGCGGCGGTCAAGCCAGGCGAGGAATTGGTCCGGCCAGTCCCGGCCCTGAATGCGCTGTTCGAGCCAGAATTCATTAAAGGCGCCGTAAACGGGTCTGAGCGGCCACTGCGTCAGCCATGCACCGGCGGCGGGCAGGTGAGAGCTGTCGAGCTGCACGATTTCATCCGACGGGGGCATTTCTCTCTGGTTGAAGCGTTGGGAGGCGGACCAGTTTGTGCCGTTCCAGAGGCTTGGACTCTGCACACCAGCGAATTTTGCCTGCGCACGCACGTGGAGGTAGTCACTGCTGGTCTGAGGATAGCGGTGGAGCTTGCAGCGCACTTTAATTTCAGCGCGAATGATCTTCACGCGGCCTTCGAGGCGCTGCGGCACGGGCAGACCGAGTTTGGCGAGGGCGCTGACTCCTTCCTTGGTTTCCAGCGCCGCAGCAGGAATGGAGACCGGCCAGTGCATGGAATCATGGCCGAAGGGCCAGTAATTCACGGGGAACACGGACTCATGGGTGACGTAACGCATGGGGAACCCGGGCACGATGGCGAGGGGTGGCGGCGGGGTGCGGCCTTCTTCATCGAACATGCGCAGCTCGTAGTCGCCCCCTGAGGTGGTGGGGGGCTGCAGATCCCAGCGCAGGGGTTCGTCGATGATGGGCAGAGGTTCCCCCGTGGAGGTGACGACGTGAGTTTGAAACAACTGCGGCGTGGAGATGAGCTGGCCGAGGCTTTTGGCAAGCGAGTCTGAGAGCGGCTCGATGTCGTGGGAGCGGAGATCTCCATATTGCTGGACGGCAGCCTTCAGCACGAGGTTTGAGCCCGCGCTGAGGAGGTTTTGGGGGCCATTGCCGTAGTGAGTGGAGCCACCCCAAAACTGCTTGAGAAGCTTCTGCGAAGCTTTGCCAAAGTCGGCCTCTCCCGGATGGCGCACCTGGATGAGAGCGCCTTTGGCATGCAACATGAGACGCAGTTCCGGAGCCTCAGTGGCCAGATGCAGCTGCGGCTCCTGCCATGACCCAAGGCGCTGCCGCCATTCGTCGATTTGTCTGAGACGCTCCCATTTGTGGAGAAGCCGTTGCAACACCGTTGGATCAACCAGCCCGGCCAAAGCAGGCGGCATCGCGAGCTGGCAGGCATCCAGCGCCCCAGCCAGACACGCGAAGAACTCGGCTTCATCGACAGGTGGATGATTCGTGGGCCAGAGCTGCACCTGGCCATAGCCCCAGTAGCTCTGCCGACCGCAGAGCTTGAACAAATCCTGCTGTGACACGATATTCTGCCTGCCCACCCACCAGACCGACGCCTGCTGGAGAAATTTCAACTGGGAGGCGGTGAGGGTGATGCCCAGTTGTGCGGCGGCACGGCCTGGGAAAGAATCCGCAGGTGGCTGGGCGATGGGGGGAGGGGCGGGCTTCGGCGGTTTTTTCGTCCTGGCCTGCGTGACGCTCCTTGCGACGGACTGCACCTGCAAATGCAGGATCAGGGCGACGGCGTGCTTGCAGTCCACTCCATAGGGGCAGGTGCAGGAGGTCTCTATGTCGCCGGGGGTGAATTCGAGTGTGACCTTGTAGAGTTCCCCGCCCTGAACGTCTGCCTGAAGCACGACGTCTGGCTCCACCCACTCCACGTGCCGCACGGCCTGACGCGCGAACAACTGGGTGCCGCGCTTGATGATATGCCGTTCAAAGAACGCCAGGCTCCGGACGAGCAGGTCGTGTTGTTTGGCGGTGAGACTGATGCTGGTTTGGGCTGACACGGTGTTTGAGGCAGAATGCGGCGACAGCGGCGGTGCTCAAGCGTAAATCACTCAACACTCATGCCCCCGCTCATCGAAGTCACCCACCCACGCGGCATTTATCTGCCGGAGGCGGATTTGTGGCTGGATCCGCATTTTGGGAAGGAGCGGGCGTTTGTTTCGCATGCGCACAGCGACCATGTGGCGCGGCATGGGCTGACGATTTGTTCGGAGATCACGCATCAGCTCATGGTGGTGCGGAAATCGGTGAAAAAAGCGGGGAGGGTGGTGTCGCCGCAGATGCGGGAGGTGTTTGAATGGGAAGGCTGGGAGATGAGGCTGCTGCCTGCGGGGCACATCACGGGTTCGGCGATGCTGCATCTGACGCGCAAGGCGGACGGAGCCACGCTGCTCTACACGGGTGACTACAAGCTGCGGCAGGGGCTGAGTGCGGAGCGCTGCGAGCTGATGCAGGCGGACACGCTGATCATGGAGACGACGTTTGGGCTGCCGAAGTATCGCTTTCCATCGGCTGAAGATGTGATCGCGCAGATGCTGGCATTTGTGCGGGATACGCTGCGTGATGGCGGCATTCCGGTGCTGATGGGGTATTCGTTGGGCAAGGCGCAGGAAATTCTTTGTGCGCTGGGAGATGAGGGGCTGCCGGTGATGGTGCACCCGAGTGTGGCGCAAATCACGGAGGTGCTGGCACCGCATCTGGGGAAGCTGCCGCAGTGGCGGCTGTTCAAGGCCGACGAAGTCGCAGGGCATGTGCTGGTGTTTCCGCCGGGATCAAAACTCGATCTGCCGAAGATGCGGACGGCGATGCTGTCGGGCTGGGCGATTCAGCCGAGCGCCAAGTATCGGTATGGTGTCGATCTGGCGCTGCCACTGAGTGACCATGCGGACCACCCGGAACTGCATGAAACGATTGAACAGGTGAAACCAAGGCGCATTTACCTGGTGCATGGTTCGACGCGTGAGTTTGCCGCGGAGCTTCGTCTGCGCGGGCATGATGCGCGGGCGCTGGGGGCGGAGGATCAACTGGAGCTGAACCTGTCAGCTCACTGATTCGATTTTTTGCCGGCGGGCAAAGAAGACGCGGGCGCTTTCCATGACACCGTAGGCGGTTTCCTGGGGCGTGAGCTCGGCGGTTTTGATGCGCAGGTCGGCGAGGCTTTTGTAGAGCGGTTTGCGCTCGTTCAGCAGTCGTTCGAGTTTGGCCTTGGGATTTTCCTCGCCGTTGAGCAGCGGGCGGTTGGTGTTCATCGCCGTGCGGCGGGCGAGTCGCTCCGGATCGGCGTCCAGCCAGACGATGTAACCAAGATGACGGAGGATGGCCAGATTGCGTGGCTGGGTGACGATGCCGCCGCCGGTGGCGATGACGCAGCCGCGTTTGCCCAGCAGCGAACGCAGGGCAGCGGATTCATGCTGGCGGAATGCGGCCTCGCCTTCGGTGGTAAAAATCTCAGGGATGCTTTTCCCGACGGTGTCCGCGATGAGATGGTCGGTGTCGACGATCTGGAAGCCGATCATCTGCGCGACGATACGGCCGACGGTGGTTTTGCCCGAACCCATGAGACCGATCAGCAGAATGTTGGGCTGGCGGGACGGGGTGGTTTCGCCGGAGGTTTGAACGAGATCGAGGATGGAGGATGCGAGGTCGGGGTCGTCACGCAGGGCATCGAAATAGCTGGCGTAGCGCGGCGCCCAGCCGGTGGCATGCAGCTTGGTGTTGGAGACGCGCTTGTGGCTCCAGCCGCGCTTGCGATTGGGGTCAGGCTCGCGTGTTCCGGGAATTTTGACGCCAAAGATGGAGCACAAACGCTCCACGCACTGGCGCTGCGTCATCTGGGCATCGTCGACGATGTTGTAGATGCCGCTCAGGCGTTGCGTGACGAGATGCACGAGCGCGCTGGCCGCATCATCGGCGTGGATTTGATTGAGGATGCGGCCCTGGCCGTGATTGCCTTCGATGGCGGCCTTTCCTTCGAGCAGGTTCTTCAAAACAAAGGAGCGCCCGGGACCGTAGATGCCGGCGAGCCGGGCGACAGCGCCCTTTGCATTGAGAGCGATGTTCTCGGCCTCGCGCAGCAGGCGGCCGGTTTCGCGATCAGGATCGGCAAAGCTGGTTTCGTCGATGGTTTCACCGTTCACCTGGGGGTAAACGCTGGTGCTGCTGGTGTAGAGCGGAAAGGCGGCGGGGAAGGCCTGGGTGAGATGACGCATGCCATCGACATAGACGGACTGATACATCTCAGCCCCGCCACGGCTGGAACTGGCGCAATGGATGACGGTGTCGATGCTGCTGGCGTTGAGCCTGGCAGCGAGGGCGAGTACATCAGCACTGTTTGAGATGTCGCAGGACTCCGTGCGCCAGGGTTTGACCGTGGCGAGGCGTGCGGCGGATTCTGGCGAGTGCGTCAGGCCGATGACTTCATGTCCGGCGGCATGCAGGAGATCGGCGACGCGCTCGCCCACGAATCCACATCCTGCGACGAGCACTTTCATAGCTGGCGGTGTTTTTGGTAGTAGGCGACGATGCCTTTGACGACGCCCTGCACGTAGTCCTCGATGGCGCTGGATTGCAGCCGCCCTGCGATCAGGGTGCGACCGAGGAAATGACCACGCAGCAGGCGGTGGTAGGTCTCCTCGTTGTTCATGACGTAGGGTTCGAGGTAGACGACGGGGCAGTCATAGAGCCGATTGGCCAGCAGGTTCCGTGCATAAACATAGGAGTTTGTGCCGATGCGCCGGGCATTGGGGGTGGTGTAAACGTAGGCTGGCAGGCCGGTGGCCAGACGCATGCCATTGGCGACGGCTTCGGCGAGCGGGAGCTCTTCCTGATGAACGCGGGAGAAGAGGCGGCGGAACATTTCGAAGCGCACGTCCTGCTGCTCGAGTTCGAGAGGGGAATAGCAGCCGTTCACGAGCACATGCATGTGATTCATGGGCGAGAATTGCGGTGCGGTGGCATCGCCCCAAGCTTCGGCATTGAAGTGCAGGCAGAGCACCACGTCAGGCTTGATGGTGGCGTTGACCTTCTCGCCACGAGCGTGGATCTCGCTCACGCGGTAGAAGAGCTTTTCGCTCTGCCACTGCACGGTGAGGATTTTCGCATCGCCGGTGACACCGGTGTAATTTTCCTGGGGCAGCGGAAAGCCGGCATCGACGAGGAGTTGACGCGCCTGGATGACGAAATCGGTGGGGCGCTGCGGTGTCACAGGTTCTGCATGGTCGCGCACGAGGGAGACATAGGCGCCGAGAGCCTTGAGCCGTTCGGCGAGCACTTGCGCGGTGGTGAGGGTGAGATTGCCCTCTTGAATGGATTCGCCAGGAGCAAAACTGAGCATGCGCTCCTCCATCTGAGCGTAAGCGCCGCCGATATGTCCGGGGTCGATGGCAATGTGGATGTCGCTGAGCAGAGGGCGGCCCTTGAGCGGGGGCATTTCGGCCGCAGCTCTCCAGGTGCGTGTGCCGGGCAGAGGTGCTTCGGAGCGGGTGGCAAAGGCGATGCGGGCTTCCGGTTTGAGGGGATCGCCCGTCTTGATGACCACGCCGTCGGGCTCCAGCTTCCACGGTGTAGGAAAGGGGGAGCCGTCTGAATAGACATCCCGCATGGCGGCTTCGAATTCGCTGCGGGTGAGGGTTTGATGAAAGGACTGCAGCTTGAGCCAGTCGGGCGTGGTGCCGAGGGGGCTGAGGCGGTCCAGACGTGCGGGGGGTGGGGGTGGCGCGGGCTGGACGGGGGCGATCGTCGGGACCGGAACGGGGGCGGGTGCCGCCTGTGGGGGGGGGGCAGGGGCAGCGGGTGCGGGCGGCGCGGGTGGATTAGCGGGGGCAGGAGGAGGCGCTGCCGGCGCGGAGCCCGGTGTCACCTGGGCGGGCGTCAAAAGAGGCGCCGGGGTGGGTGCGGGCACAATCGTCTGAGCCATGCCCGGCGTCACCATTACGGACGCGAGCATGACCGGCAGCGCGCAGCCACACAGCATTCGTTTCATCATCATAAAGTGCATCCTAGACTTGATCCCCGGCTTCATCATCTACTAAGTAGCGCCACGATGAATGACAACACGGCTGACGGTGCGGATGGACTCTTTCGCCTTCTCTTTTTGGGCGATGTGGTGGGCGAACCGGGGCGCAAGGCGGTCGGGCTGCTGCTGCCTGTGCTCAAGGAGGAGCTGAAGCTCGACTTCATCGTGGTGAATGGTGAAAACTCAGCGGGGGGGCGGGGCATCACGCCGAAGATCGCGATCAGCCTCATGCGAGCCGGCGCCGCCGTGGTGACCAGCGGAGATCACATCTGGGATCAGCGGGAGATTGTGCCGTATCTGGCCGATGAGCCGCGCATGCTGCGCCCGATGAACTACCCGGAAGGCACACCCGGCAGCGGCTTTGTGGTGCTGGAATCGAAGAAGTGCAAAGTGGCGGTGGTGAACCTGCAGGGGCGGACCTTCATGAACCAGCAACTCGACAACCCTTTCCCGGCCATCGCCGCTCTTGTGGAAAAGCTGCGCGAGGAAACGCCGGTGATCTTTGTGGACTTCCATGCCGAGGCCACGAGCGAGAAAGTGGCGATGGGCTGGCATTTGGATGGCAAAGTTTCAGCCGTTGTCGGCACGCACACCCATGTGCCGACGGCTGACGAGCGTGTGCTGCCGAAGGGCACCGCCTTTCAAAGCGATGCCGGCATGTGCGGCCCGATGGACAGCGTGATCGGCAGCCAGATCGAGCCGGTGCTGGAACGCTTCCACACGATGATGCCCACGCGCTTTGGCGTGGGTAGTGGTGCGGTGCGGGTGAATGGGGTGCTGATCACGATTGATCCTGCCACGGGGAAGGCGCTCAGTATTGAGCGGGTGGCGCGGACGTGGCATGAGTAGAGGGGGCCTCACCCGATGCCTTCGCTCTGCCGTTGCTGGAGGATGAAATCCAGGCCGCAGGCGAGTTTTTTGGCCATGGGTGATTTCACATCGACTGCGCGCCAGAAGGGGGTGATCTCAGCAAGTGGTCTGCCGTTTTGATGCTGCTCCCAAGCGAGTTCGGAGGCGATGCGCAGGAAGATGCCGGCGGTGAGAGGGCAGGTGAAATCTGCGTGATGAGCGGCGGCGAGATCTTCCCGCATCTGGGGCATGGTGCGTGATTCGCCCGGGGGAATCTGGGCTACGTAGGCGGCCACGACGGCGGGGGTGGGGATTAGCATCTTTTCGCCTTCAGCATGTCCGGCATAGGGCTTTCCCAGCCGGGAGACGGTGGGCTTCGGCGGATGGGCAAACTTTTCGCTCCAAGATTTTGCCATGATGGAATTATTTGAGTTTTGCGAGGGCTTCTTGCGCCAGTTTGCGGGCTTTGAGCTGATGGTATTTGGTGCTGGCGGCTTCGGTAAAATCAGCCTTGGCGGCATCCGTGCTGCCGAGGGCGAGGTGGGCGCGGCCGCGATTGTAGAGGATGTAGGAATCGTCGGGGGTGAGCGGGAGGGCGGCGTTGTAGGCTTCGAGGGCTTCGTCGGCACGACCGAGGAGGAGGAGGGTATCGCCACGACGGTTCAGGGCCTTGGCGGTGAAGGGGATCTTCTTCTCATGATCCGGTGGCAGGCAGTCGCGCAGGGCCTGGAGGATGAGCTCGCAGGTGGTGGCGGCGGATTCGACGGTGGGAGAGGCGGTGGTGGCGTCTTTGAGGTCTTCCTTCACGTGATCCAGCAGCACTTCGATGGGCAGAGCGGCATAGTCGCCGGGGCCTTTGGACTTTGAGATCTGCTGCAATGCCTCGACGCATTCACGGGCCATGCCTGCGGTGGCGAGTTTTGTGACCTCCTTCAAAGTGGGCAGTGCGGGCGGAGTGACTGACCGTGGTGGAGATGGGGGTGATTCTACGGGAGCGGCTGGAGCTGGAAGCGATGCCACCATGGGGGCCGCGGCGGGAGCCTGCCCGGCGAGGAAGATGTCATCGCCAACGAGGCGTGAGTATTCGGCGGGAATCTGTCCGCCATTGGAGCGTTCGAGCACGCCAGCGCGGGTGCGTTTGAAGACCTGCTCGACCGTCAAACCGGGGGTGCGCAGGTTTTTGAGGAGTTCTTCGGTGTAGAGGCCGTTGGTGCCATCGCCATCGAGGGCGGTTTGTCCGGCATCGGTGGCAAAGGCGATGAGTGATCCGGCGGGCGGCTTCATCTCGCTGAGGCCGCCGGGGTTGGTGGCGTCGCGGGTGCGTCCGGTGCGTGCAACGGCCGTGGTGCGGCAGGCATCGAGGATGACGAGGTTGCAGAGTGCGCCGGAGGATTTCATGTCGGCCACGGCCTGCTCGACATTGAAGAGTTTGGTTTCTGCGAGCAGGCGCAGGGTGACATCGTCGGCTCCTTCGGAGGTGTAGCCGGATTTGATGGGGAGCAGGTAGTTTGAGCCTGCCACGGAGATGCCGTGGCCTGCGTAATAAAAGAGGCCGACTTCGGCACCGGTCAGAGTGGTGCGGAATTCCACCACGGCGCGCAGCAGTTGATCGCGGGTGACGTCATGTTTTTCGATCACTGCGAAGCCGAGATCACGCAGGGTTTTGGCCACGGCTTTGGCATCGTTGCCGGTGTTGCGCAGCGGACCCACGGCGGCTTCGTACTTCGCATTGCCAATGACGAGGGCGGTGCGTGCAGGGGGCTTGGCGGGTGCAGCATGCGTTCGCAGGGCGAAGGCGGCCAGCAGCAGGAAGCCAGCGAGGCGGAGGCGGGAGGGCATGGACGCATTCTGCAATCGAGAACGGGCAGGTCAACCTCATGGACAGGCGCAATCGGTTGACCTGGCGTGCAGTTCCCGCATCATCCGCCCGATGAAGTCTGCCCTGCCCGCCCTGATGCTTGTCCTCGTGAGTTGCAACGCCACGTTGAAGCCTGACGCAGCTTCTGCGCCGCTCATTCCCGGAGATCCGTCCGCGCCTTCGCAGGTGACGCCGGATGAGGCGATGGCGATTGCGCAGCGGTTTGCGAATCACACGTGGCGGCCGTTTGCGAGGAACATTCTGCACGGGAAGGACAAGGCGGGCGTGCTCGTCAACACACCGGATGTGACGCACGAACCGCAGCAGGAGCGCAAGGGCTGGTGGGTGCCGGGGGAGATGAACAGCGGGGTGCCGTACAAGTGGGGCGGGTTTGATGATCCGGCTTCGTTTGATCAAGCCATTGCGAATGGCAGCGCGGGCGGTGATGTGTCATCGCCAGAAAAACGGCGTGCTGACAATGCGGCTGTGAGCGCGCAGGCTGCGGGGGTGGATTGCTCGGGATTTGTGTCGCGCTGTCTGAAACTGCCAAGCGTGCATGACACCAGCCGGCTGCCGGCGGTGTGTACGGAACTCGGAAGCGCGCAGGAGTTGCAGCCCGGGGATGTGCTGAACATTCCGCACCGGCATGTGATTCTTTGTGCCGGATGGTATGATCCGCAGCACACCTGGATCTACTACTATGAAACGGGCGGTGCGCCGGACTACTGGAAGCCTGGACTGAAGCAGGCACCGCTGGATGCGCTGCTGGCGCTCGGCTACAAGCCGCTGCGTTACAAGGGCATGGCGCATGAGCTGGTGCCCAGCGGCAAGCAGCCCAAGGAAGTGCTGACGCGGGCGGTGAAGGCGAGCGCGATTGTGGTGAAGAATCCTACGGTGGGAGAGCCGTGATGGATTGTTTGTGGAGTTGACGTTGAGTCAGGCCGCGTGGCAGCATGCGCGCTTTCCCAACCCGTCCATGGAGTCCACCCTTCGTCCCACTCGTACGCGCTATGGCGTGATCGTTTTTGCCGTGATGCTTGGCATCATTCATTACATTGACCGGGTGTGCATTTCGAAGGCGCGGCCGTTCATCCAGCAGGATCTGGGATTTGATGACACGCAGATGGGCTATGTGTTCTCCGCATTCACGCTGGCGTATGCGCTGTTTGAGATTCCGGGTGGATGGCTGGGGGACAAATGGGGGCCGCGACGGGTGCTGCTGCGTGTGGTGATGTTTTGGAGCGTGTTCACTGCGGCGACGGGTTACGCGTGGAATCTGGCGTCGATGATTGTGTGCCGGTTTTTGTTTGGTGCTGGTGAGGCGGGCGGGTTTCCGAACATTGCGAAGATGTTCAGCGTGTGGCTGCCGGAGCGTGAGCATGGAGTGGCGCAGGGCATCACGTGGATGGCGGCGCGCTGGGGCGGGGCCTTCACGCCGCTGCTGGTGGTGTGGGTGCTGGGCTATGTCAGCTGGCGGAACACCTTCGTGCTGTTTGCCGGACTGGGCGTGGTCTGGGCGATCTGTTTTTACGTGTGGTTCCGGGACAATCCGAAGGATCACAAGGGGGTGAATGCGGCGGAGTGTGAACTGCTGGAGGAGGCGCAAAAAAATCTGAGCGGCGGGCACGCATCGATCCCGTGGAAGCGGCTTTTCACGACGAAGTCGGTGCTGCTGCTATGGGTGTATTACTTCTGCATCAGCTACGTGTGGTACTTTTACATCACCTGGATGCCGAAGTACATGGAGCTGGAGCTGAAGATGGACATGAAGGACACGTGGACTTCGATCTTGAACGGTCTGCCGCTGTTCCTTGGAGGGATCGGTTGCTTCATTGGTGGAGTCGTGGCGCGGCGTATGTCGGCCAAGTCTACCAGTTTGAGCCGGGCGCGGCGCACGATCGGCGTGCTGGGCATGCTGGCGGCGGGCGGGATGATCATCCTGGCCACGACCCTGAACAATCCCACGTATGCGATGCTGGCGCTGGGCTTCTCAGGTTTCTTCAATGATCTGTCAATGCCAGGGGCCTGGGGCGCGTGCATGGAGGTGGGCGGCAAGCTTGCGGGATCGGTCTCAGGCAGCATGAACATGATCGGCAATCTTGGCGGTGCGCTGGGTGGCGTGGCTGTGCCGTGGCTGATGAACCTGACGAACCAAAGCTGGGACAAGGTGATGTATGTCGCCGCAGCCACCTACCTGCTTGCGGCACTGTGCTGGATGTTCATCGACAGTGATGAGCGGCTGGAGGAGGGTTAGCATTTTGATGATTTTATCGGCCGTGCCCAAGACACCCTTGGGGCGAGATGAGGGGGCATTCCATGCTGGCGAGGGTTTTTCTTTGTCCCCTCACCCCAGCCCTCTCCCCGGAGTAAAATATTCGTTTTCGTCGTGTCTCAGGGGCGGGGAGAGGGAGAGCGGCTTTGCATGCCTTGAGGGGCAGGCGCGAGATGAATTGAAATGCGCTAACGAAGTGCGCGCGCTCCGCTCTATTTCTTCTCGGTGTCCGATTTGCCGCCTTTGATTTTCAGCAGCTCGTTTTCGATGCGCTTGCGGGCTTTTAAATCGGGGGTCTTGAGGGACTCGGCGCGTTCGAGGTAGCTGAGGGCCTTGGCTTTGTCTCCGAGGGCCTGATGGGTGAGGCCGATGTGTTCGAGGATCTCGGCATCTTCCGGAGTGACGGGCTGCATGAGGGCTTCGGCGCGCTGAAATTCCTTGAGCGCGCCGGGGTAGTTGCCCTTCTTGTAGTGGAACCAGCCGAGGCTGTCGATGTAGGCGGGCTGATCGGGCAGCAGTTCGTTGGCCTTGGTGATGAGTTCGCCTGCTTTGTCGAGATGTGTGCCGGCATCCAGCCACATGTAGCCGAGGAAGTTCATGGTGTTGGCTGCTGCCTTGGCTTCTTCGCGCGGAGTCAGCGTGATGGATTTTTCCAGCATGCGTGAGGCGTCCTCGTAGCGAGCGAGGCGTTCGAGGGTGATGCCGTACTGATAGTAGAACAGGTGGTCCAGAAGCTCGTTCTGAGTGGAGCTGGCGAACTGCTCGGCTTCGGCGAAGTGCTGCACCGACGGGCCCCATTCTTCACGGGCGCGATGGGCGATCGCGAGCTGGTAGTGCACGAGGGGATGGTCGGGAAACAGGCGCACGCTGCGCTGGCCGACACGCACCATGTCATCGAACTTCTGTGTCTGGTAGAGTTCCCAGCCGAGTTTGACGTAGTCGCCGATTTCGCCGCCGCCGTTTTGAATGGCGGCTTGGAGGTGGGCGATGGCCTTTTCGGGCTGCTTGAGTTTGTCGTACTCACTGGCCAGGAGGCGCTGCATTTCGGCGTCCTCCGGTGCTTGTTTGACGACTTGCTCCAGAGTGGTGAGCGCCTTTTCTTTTTGTTCGGAGGCAACGTAGAGGCGGTAGAGCAGTTTGCGGGCGTCGAGATTGTTGTATTCGGCCGCCAGTTTCTCACAGAGCTGCCGGGCACGGTCGGGATCGTTGGTCAGGAGGTATTGACGGGCGACTTCGAGGGTGACCTGCTCGGCTTCGGCTTTGGAGGCCGTTTTGAGGGCATTTTCAAAAAACGGGGCCACGCGCTGGCGGTACTCCGTGGCGAACTCGGCCTGACCGAGCGGCCAGACGCGTTCGGCGGTGTGTCCCGTGGCCAGCCAGTACTGCGGATCGCGGCTGTTCTGATTGGCGGCCTGCGTCATGACGGCGATGGCCTTGTCACGCTCGTTGTGAGTGAGGTGCAGCATGACGGCCGTTTCGTAGACCTCGGCATGCGTGGGAAATTTGGCCAGGGCTTCGGCCACGGCTTTGGATGGGACGTCGTCTTTGACGAACAGGTCCTCCGGGGGGTAGGTGCTGGCGAAGCGCGCGAGATTGAGCAGCGGCGCGGGAGTGCGGGGGCTGGCACGCACGGCATCCTCGAGGATTTTGACGGCGGCTTCGCGGCCTTGGAACTGCATGGCAATCCCGGCTGTATGCGCTGCCAGATCCGAATTGCCCGGGTCAGCTTTGAAAACGGCCAGATAATGATCCAGCGCCTGCCTCAGTTTCCCGGAGGCTTCGAACTGGAGCGCGGCAGTGTAATGCGCCAAGACATCTGCCCTGGAGGCAGATGCTGGAGATAGTTGCAGGTCTGATGTGTCTGCCGCTCTGGCTCCCAAGGACAGGTCCGCTGGTGTTGCAGCATAACCTGAGAGGAGGGAGCCAAAGAAGGCGGCAAGACCCATCGTGAGACAGGGCCGCAGAGCCCTGCCAACCGAGCCGTACCCGGGCATGACAAAGCTTCCTGCGTCTCGATACCATCGAATCGCACTGCGGAGAGGAGCCATGCCGGGAAGGCTAGCGGTTACGACTTGTAGCGCAAACGCTTCTTGTGACGGTTCGCGCGCATGCGCTTCTTGCGCTTGTGCTTGTTGATCTTCGTTTTTCTCCGCTTTTTGAGCGATCCCATGTTCGTGTTCTCCTGTTGTGTTGGCGTTGATCTAGTGGACGACTTTATTTAGAGGGTATTCCACAATACCCTCGGCCCCCAGCGACTTCAGCCGTGGGATGATGACCCGCACGGTGGCTTCGTCGATGACCGTTTCCACGGCCACCCAATCCTGGCTGGCGAGCGTAGAAACGGTGGGCGAGCGCTGGGACGGCAGGCATGCGACCACCTCCTGCAGCTGTTTCGCTGGTACGTTCATTTTGAGACCTACCTTGTGGCGGGCCTCGAGCGCACCTTTGAGCAGCAGCACGAGTGTCTCCATTTTCTGCCGTTTCCATTCATCACGGGCGGCAGGTTTGCTGGAGACAAATTGGGGGTAGCTTTCCATCAGCGTGTCCACGATGCGCAGCTTGTTCGCGCGCAGGGACGAGCCGGTTTCGGTGATGTCCACGATGGCGTCCACCATTTCGGGCACCTTCACTTCCGTGGCACCCCAGCTAAATTCGACCTCGGCTTCGACACCGTGTTTGGCGAGGTATTTCTTGGTCATCTCGACCGCCTCGGTGGCGATGCGCTTGCCCTGCAGGTCCTTGACGGACTGGACAGGGGAATCATCCGGCACGACGAGCACCCAGCGGGTGGGCCAAGAGGTTGCCTTGCTGTAGCGCAGGTCGGTGATGACTTCGACATCCGCGTTGTTTTCCACGATCCAATCGCGGCCAGTGATGCCGCAGTCGAGGAAGCCGTGATCGACATAGCGTCCGATCTCCTGTGCGCGCAGCAGGCGGAGCTCCAGCTCGGAGTCATCCACTGAGGGACGGTAGGAGCGGGAGGAGACGACAATGTTGAACCCCGCACGCTTGAATAATTCAAGCGTCGGCTCCTGCAGGCTGCCTTTGGGCAGTCCCAGGCGGAGGATATTCTTGGGTTCGGACATGGTTGGGGGAAGGGGGCGCGCATCCTAGTGGCATTTTTTCGGCTGGCGAGGGGAAATTTCACGGCAAAGCCTTCCGCCAGTCCAAAGCGGCCTTTTTCAGGCGTTGGGCGGTGTCTTTTTCGGTCTCGGCGAGGTTGGTGGTTTCGCTGGGATCTTTGCCGAGGTGGTAGAGTTCGGTTTGGGTGCCATCGGCGTTGACGAGTAGCTTCCATTCACCTTCGCGGATGGCGACATTGGGAGATTTGGCATCTGGCTCTTTGGGGTAGGGGAAGCCGGTTTTGACTTTGCCTGCCTCGCCGGGTTTGCGGCCGTATTCCCAGAGGAGAGGTTTGTGGCGCACGATTTTTTCCCCGCGCAGGGCGGCGCTCATGTCTTCGCCATCTTGATCGGCTGCGGGAGCTTTGATCTGAGCCAAGGCGCAGAGGGTGGGCATGAAATCGACGCTGCTGAAGACGGTGGTGTCATTCACTGCGCCTGCCGGCACCGTGCCGGGCCAGCGGACTATGAGCGGGGTGCGGATGCCGCCTTCGTAGAGGCTCCATTTCATGCCGCGCAGGCCCTTGGTGCGGGTGTGTTCCAGCGTGGGCTCGGGGCCGTTGTCACCGCAGAGGAGGATGAGGGTGTTCGGGGGCAGTGCGTCGATGAGACGGCCAATCTGGCGATCTGTTTCGACGAGCACGTCGCGGTATTTCGCCGGGAGAGCGCGATCATCCTTTCCCTCGCCGGGGCGATAGGGGGTATGAACGTCATCGAGCCATAAATTGACGAAGCGGGGCTGCGTTGAGTGCTGCTGCATGAACTTCAGCGTCTCATCCACCATCCAGCGTGTGCGTTCATGGCGGGGCACCTGCTGGGGTTCGCGTTTGGTTTCCCAAGGCATCGTCTTCAGGCCGAGTGCTGCGGCGGGCTCCGGACTTTCGTAGGTGCCCAGGCCCACATCGTAGCCATAGGCGGCGAATTTGGGGGCGTCCGTCACATCACGGCCACCGCCGAGATGCCATTTCCCGATGTGGGCGGTGGCGTAGCCTGCTTCATGGAAGGCGCGCGGCAGGGAGGGTGCCTGCGGATCGAGAAAATCTGCCTGCTCGCATTCATGATTGCCTGCACGCGTTTGCAGATAGCTTGTGATGCGCCAGCGTGCCGGGAACTGCCCGGTGACCATGGCACAACGTGACGCTGAGCAGATGGGGGAGGCCACGTGGAACTGCCGGAACTGCATTCCTTCTCTGGCCAGCCGGTCCATATGAGGTGTCGGCACCTGCCCGCCAAAGCAGGAGATATCGCCCCAGCCCATGTCATCGACAACGATGCAGAGTACGTTGGGCTTTTCTGCGGCGAAGGCTGGGCTGAGGAAAGCAGTGACGAGCACTGAGAAAAGGAAACAACGCATGATGGGGGATCTAAACGGGGGCCTTGCAGCGCCTTATCCTGCACAATCCACCAGCACCTATCCTGCCCGCACTGGCAAGCCGGAGGCTTGCTCTACGATGAAATCCACATTGACGCCTCCGGTTTGGGGAATACTCTCCCGGCTTCCACAGGACGCATCATCAAATCATGATTCGTCCATATAACCCATACGACCACCATCATGTCCCGTAGCTACATCTTCTCGTCCGAGTCCGTCGGCGAAGGCCATCCTGACAAAGTTTGCGACACCATTTCTGACGCCATCCTCGACGCATGCCTTGCGATCGACCCGAAGAGCCGCGTCGCCTGCGAGACCTTTGCGAAGAGCAACGTGGTCGTCGTCGGTGGTGAGATCACCATCCCGAAGCTGCAGAACAAGAAGCTCGGCACCACCAAGCCGATCGACGAAGTCATCAACGTCGGCAAAGTCATCCGTGACGCTGTGCGCGGCATTGGTTACACCAATGACGACGACGTGTTCCACGCCGACAAGCTTTTCATCAACAACTACCTGACCATCCAGAGCCCGGACATCGCCCAGGGCGTGGACGCCGCTGAAGCCGAAGGCAAGAAGCACGCCGAGCAGGGCGCTGGCGACCAGGGCATCATGTTTGGCTTTGCCTGTGACGACACGCCGGAACTCATGCCTGCGCCGATCATGTATGCTCACCGCCTTGGGCGTGAGCTGACACGCATCCGCAAGGCTGGCAAGCTGGCCAAGTGGCTGCGCCCTGACGCGAAGAGCCAGGTCTCCGTCGAGTATGTGGATGGCAAGCCTACGCGCATCGTGAACGTCGTCATCTCCACGCAGCACGCTGCGGATGTGAGCCACGCCGAGATCGAGAAGTTCTGCATCGAGCAGGTCATCAAGAAGGTGCTGCCGAAGGACATGCTCACGAAGGAGACTGAGTATCTCATCAATCCGACCGGCAAGTTCGTCGTCGGTGGCCCTCAGGGCGACAGCGGCCTGACCGGACGCAAGATCATCGTGGACAGCTACGGCGGCATGGGCCGTCACGGCGGTGGTGCCTTCTCCGGCAAAGACCCGTCCAAAGTGGACCGCAGCGCCGCCTACATGGGCCGCTGGGTTGCCAAGAACGTGGTGGCCTCGGGCCTTGCCACCCGCTGCGAAGTTCAGTTCGCCTACGCCATCGGCCATCCGGAGCCTGTGAGCGTGCACATCGACACCTTTGGCACCGGCACCATCGGTGACGAGAAGATCCTTGCTGCAGTGCTGAAGGTCTTCTCCTTCAAGCCAGCCGACATCGTCAAGCAGCTCAACCTGCTGCGCCCGATCTACTCGAAGAGCACCAACTACGGTCACTTCGGCAAGATCGACGATCCAGATCTTACCTGGGAACTGACCAACAAGGCCGACGCTCTCAAGAAGGCAGCGAAGTAAGCTGACATCAGGCTTTTGCCCAAGCATCAATAAAGACAAAGCCGCGCAGGGAAACTTGCGCGGCTTTTTTCTGCCAGCTAAGTGGAGTCTGTTCGTTAGAGCAGACCCAACCCCGCCCTTGCCCATGTCTGAAATGCGTTTCAATCCCATCACGCTTGACTGGGTTGTCATGGCTCCGGAGCGGGCGCTGAGGCCGGATGATTTTCATCCGCAGGCCGCGTCGCATCTAACGCGGCCGCCGCACCGTGACGACTGCCCTTTCTGCACGGGCAATGAAGCACGGACTCCTGCGGAAATCGCCCGCGTGGCAGCCCCGGATGGTTCCTGGCTGGTGCGTGTGGTGCCCAATAAATATTCTGTCTTTGATGCCAAGCTGGATGTGCAGCGGAAGAAGCATGGGACGTTTCGCTCCATGTCCGCCTCCGGGGTGCATGAGGTGGTGGTGGAACATCCACGGCATGATCTTGACCTCGGAGAGATGGATGCGGCGCATTTGGTGATGGTGCTGCGCATGTATCGGGAACGCTATCAGGTACTGCGCAGCCATCCGATGGTGGAGAGCATCGTTATTTTCAAAAACCAGGGGCAGCGCGCGGGCAGCTCCCTGGAGCATTCGCATTCGCAGATCACGGCGGCACCGGTGCTTTCCTCGCAGGTGTGCATGCGGTTGCAGGAGGCGCGGCGTTTTCACGAACTGGAGGGCGGTTGCTTGTATTGCACGGTGCTGCACGAGGAATTGCTGGCGGAAGAGCGGATCATCGAGGCGGGTGAGGCGTTTGTGGCCTTCATGCCCTATGCGGCACTGTCGCCCTATCACACGTGGGTTTTTCCGCGCAAGCATCAGGCGGCGTTTGATGAGATCAGCGATGCGGACATCGAGGAACTGGCGGGACTGCTGAGCCGCCTGCTGCGCCGACTCAAGGCAGCTGCAGGTGCGCCGGACTATAACTTTACGATTCGTTCCGCGCCCGTGGGAGAAGTGTCCGGCTGCTTCCACTGGTACATTTCCATCGTTGCACGCATCTCGCAGCTTGCGGGCTTTGAACTCGGCAGCGGCACCTACATCAACAGCATGAGGCCCGAGCGCTGCGCCGAGCGTGTGCGCGGCATCGTGCTCTAGCGGGGCACCAGCCAGGTGTGTGCCAGACGGTCATGCAAACCGCGGCCACGTGTGGCGATGGCGGCGAGGACGAGAGCCAGGGACAGAACGGTCATGCCGATCAAACCGATGACTCGGATCACGTCTTGATCACCGGCCATCTGCATCAGTGGAGCGTCGAACATGATCACCAAGGGCAGCAGCAGTATGGGTGACCAGGCGATGAGGCTGCGCCACAGCATGCGCAGGCGGGTGGCATCAGTGCCGTCATCTTTGACCACTGCGATGCTGAGGATGCGCATCATCAGGCCGCCGCGAAAAGCGACGGCGCAGAACAGGCTCAAAATGGCGGTGACAAGAAGATACACACCGAGCACGGAAGCGGTGACGAAGTCCATCGTTTGGTGCTTGCCAGCAAAGCCCAGTTCCCTGGCCCGTTCTGCGACACGGGTGTCCAGCAAAGGTTGCAGCAAAGCTTTGGCCTTTTGAAGATCCTCTGGTGTGGGTGGTGGGTGGCCATGAACGATTTTTTCCACACTGGCTCGCACAGGAGGAGGCAGGATGCTGCGCCCGATGGGGGAATCCCACTGCTGCGGATCTCGCACGATGGGGCCGTAAGTGCCGGCGATGTAGGTTTCCATGGCGGCTCTGGCCACGGGTGCCGGAATGTTTTCCAGTCCTGGCTGCTGCTTGTCTTTGAGCATGTCCTCATAGGACATCATGCAGCCACGTATCGCGGAGAAGGCTGGATTTTTGGCGGCCCATCCTTTGTAGAATGACATGCCGAGCGCCATGAAGGCGGTCAGGAACAACGATGGCGCGACCGTGCCAATGAGAAGTGCGAAACGCCGCCAGCGCGAAACTTCCGCAGGCAGCTGCGTCAATGCGCGAAGCTGCACCACGCTGCCATGGAGATCCGTGGCGCTCTTTAGGCTGAGCAGCGTCTGACGGGCCTGGATGGGCAGTGGCACCGGCATGTTGAGTGCCGTGGCTTCCTGCAAAGTCACGATGCGCCCTTGAAGAGCGGCGATGGCGACCTGGTTCAGAAAGATCTGTGGGGTCACTGCACCTTCGCTGGCAACGATGACGCTGCCGGGGGCGGGAAAGTCGAGAAGCTTTGCCCGGCCCTCCGAGGTGATCCAGACATGATCCAGCGTGAGCGTGTCCGGCAGTGAGCCCGTTTGCGTGGAGGCGTACAATTCAGCCGCGAGATCGTGGAGCCAGTGGCGAACGACACGCCAGGGCTGGCGTTTAGCGACAAGGCTCGTCAAAGGGGTGCCGCTGGCGGCTTCGTAGGCGTCCCATGATTCGTGTTCACTGCGTTCTCCCTGCAGCCAGCGAAGGCGGCCCGGGCGTGCGATGTTGCGTTGCACCTGCGACACTTGTGGTGAGCCGGAAGGTGTCTGGCGAATCCAGACTTTGCGCAGCAAACGGGTGTCGTAGCCGAGCAGCACCTCTTCAGTGCCGGTAGCAGACAGAGTGGCGATGACATGAAACGGGCCGATCTTCCGCATGCCGTCCGTTGCTGGGACAGTGTCCTCGGTTTGCGCCATGGCGACACGCGGCTGATACGCCGACTTCTGAATCACCCGTGTGCCGGTCCATAGATCGTGGAGTCCAGCGAAGCCGTTTTGACGACGAGCTGTGACGAAGAACAGAAGGAAAAACAGGATCTGAATGACGATCCACGCATAACTCCAAGCGGTGATCTGAGTGACATCCATCGTGCTGTAGCGGAAGATTTCCACAATGACGAGGGCCTGCAGCAACACCGAGCGCATGAGCGCGCGCGGAATGCCGGGTGCGCTGCGGTTCAGCCTGGCCACGCGCAGGCCCACGAGCGCCTTGCCGATGGAGGCACCCCAGACGCCTTCGCTGATGCCGAAATACAAATGCCGCGCCACGAACATGCCCAGAGTGAGCCAGAAGAAACTCCAGGTGTGAATGAACTTGGGGTTGAGCATATCCATCGGTGAATCCACAAAGAACAGCGGGACGACAAAACTTGCCGCGCTCAGGATGAAATGATCGATCACCGCAGCGGCAAAGCGTAGACCCAGAGTTGCAGGTGTGGGGGCGATGGAGGCATAGGGCAGCAGTGCCTGCTGCAATTCCTGGTAGCTGCCAAAGCGCTCGGTGGCCTGCTTGTTCAAGCAGCGCAACACGATGCGAGCGAGCCCCTGGGGCATGTCCGGCCGGTATTGCAGGGGGGACGGCGCGGCTTTCTCGAGTGAGTTGGCCAGTTGCTGCACCATGTTTCTGCCTTCGAAGGGTGTGCGTCCGGTGAGGAGGTAGAACAATGTCACGCCTACCGAATACATGTCTGAGCGCACGTTCAGCTCCTCGCCGCGCAGTTGCTCCGGCGAGCAAAACGCCGGGGTGCCGAGAAAGGTGCCATCCATCGTCTGCATGGAATCGCCCCGGCCTGCGGTGGAGATCGAGAGGCCGAAGTCGCCGATCTTCACGGTGCCGTCCATGTCCTCGAAGCAGTTCGCCGGTTTGATGTCGCGGTGCAGGATGCCGACGGAATGCGCGGCCTCCAGACCCGCGATGATCTGCAGCACCGCATCCACGGCTGCACCGACTGGCAGGGGGCCGTAGCGCTGAATGCGATCCTGCAAGGTGCCGCCCGCGATGAGCTCCATGGCAATGACCGGCGTATCGTCGATCTCCTCCGTGCCGAAGACATAGACGCTGTTGGGGTGATTGATGGAGGCTGCGAGCCGTCCTTCGCGCAGGAAGCGAGCGCGAGCGTCTGGTGAATCGAGCTGGTGGCTCAGCACCTTCAAGGCCACCCGGCGTCCGCTGGACAGCTGCTCTGCGGCATAGACCGCGCCCATGCCACCGCGACCAAGCTCACGCTCGATGCGGTAGCCGCCAAAGACTTCGCCAATCTGCGGCAGTGCATGGGTTTTCAGCGGGGCCATAAGCATGGTCGCTCCGGGATCTGTGGGCAGCGCGCTGCTGAGCAGGCACGCAGGGCAGAGGGATGCGGGTGCATCGGCAGGCAGGGTGGCGCCGCATTGAGGGCAGGTTTGGGCAGGAGTCATGGTGTGGGAATGGCGGGTTCACTGACTTCCTGAAAGCTTCGGGCAGGCGAGTTACAAAAAACTTCAACTCCGCAGCACCGCCACCAGATGCCGCATCTCGGCATCGACCTCCTCCGGTGAATCCACCGTCTCCGCGATCTCGGCACGCAGCACCTCGCGATAGCTTTGGCGCAGGCGATGAATGGCGACCTTTAGCGCGCCTTCGCTCATGCCGAGCTGCTGCGCGATCTGCCCACGATCGGGGCCTGCGCCGCTGAGCGTGCCTTTGAGCACCTCAAAAGTTTCGGCTTCACCCTTGGCTGCAAATTCAGCGCGAAGTTTTTCCACCGCGCGAGCCAGCAGCTCCATGGCCCAGCGGCGGTCGTAGAGCGTCTCGGCATCGGACTGCTCCGCAGGCTCCAGGGCGTAGCGGGCCTCGGCGTCCAGAGCGTCCCATTCCACCAGCCGCTGTCCGCCGCCACGCTTTTGCGTTTGCGCGCGATGCCAGTCATTGGCGAGGAAGTTTTTCAAGGCACCGAGCAGGTAGGAGCGAAATTTTCCGCGTGCCGGATCGGCGGCGGCATGAGTTTCCAGCAGCGAAAGGAAAAAGGCCTGGGTCAGGTCCTGGGCATCATGCGGAGCATGACCGCGCCTGCGTACAAAGGCATACAGCGGGTACCAGTAGTCCTGGCAGAGGGCGGACATAGCCCGGTGCATCTGCGTGTCATCCCCACCCTGCTGGGCGGCGAGTACGAGGCTCCAGCGGGTGGTGTGAAACTCACGTGCGCCGGGAGCGATGGAGTCGTTCATGCTGATTCATACCACGCCGGACAGGCTCAGCACAAGACGATCACCGATATTTGCCATTTTTTTGAATCCAGAAGAAAGGGGCAGACGCAATAGGAGGCGTGAAAAGTGAAAGCCCTGCGAACAAACCCCAAAAACGGAACCTCCTCTGGCAGATTGCCGTGATGATGAGGCAGTGGTTTGATTCCGACTACCGCCCGCCGGGCTGGGAGGGGGACGACAAGCTGACCGACGGGATCGACTGGCGGCGCTGCCTGCCGTTCATTGTTCTGCATCTGGGGTGTCTGAGCGTGCTGTGGGTGGGATTCAGCTGGGCGGCGCTGGTGGCGGCGCTGCTGCTCTATGCGGTGCGCATGTTTGCCATCACGGCTTTTTACCACCGCTATTTTTCACACCGGAGCTACCGCACCTCACGCGGGATGCAGTTCTTGTTCGCGGTGCTGGGCAACACCTCCTGCCAGCGCGGGGCTTTGTGGTGGGCCTCGGTGCACCGCCACCATCATCAGCATTCGGATGAAGTGCCGGATGCGCATTCACCACGTGTGCGCGGCTTTATCTGGTCTCACATCGGCTGGCTGACCAGCCCCAAGAACTTCCCCACGGACTACAGCCGCATTCGAGATCTGGAGCAGTTTCCCGAACTGGTGTTTCTCAACCGGCATGATCAGATCGTGCCGGTTCTTTATGGGGCGTTCCTCTGGTTCACGGGATGGCTGATGGAACGCTACGCACCCGGACTTGGGACCAACGGTGCGCAGATGTTTGTGTGGGGATTTTTCATCAGCACGGTGATCCTGCTGCATGCGACGTTTTTCATCAATTCGCTGGCCCATGTGTTTGGCTCCAAGCGGTTCAAGACCGATGACGACAGCCGCAACAGCCTTCTGCTGGCGCTGCTGACGCTGGGAGAGGGATGGCATAACAATCATCACCGCTATGCCGGTGCTGCGCGACAGGGATTCTTCTGGTGGGAGATTGATGTGTCCTACTACCTTCTCAAGATGCTTTCGTGGACGGGGCTGATCTGGGATCTCAAGGGAGTGCCGCCCAGCGTGTATCGTGAAGCGGCACAGCTCAAACAATCAGCCCAAAATCCTGGCGTATGAAACGGCCGCGTCTTGCCATCATCGGAACGGGTGTCGCGGGTCTGGGCTGCGCACACTTTCTGCATCCGCATTTTGATCTGACAATCTTTGAGCAGAACGACTACGCGGGTGGGCACACCAATACGGTGACGGTGAACGAAGCGGGGCGCGAGCTGCCGGTGGACACGGGATTCATGGTGTTCAACTACGTGACATATCCGCTACTGAGCCGCCTGTTTAAAGAGCTCGACGTGGCGACGAAGCCGACCTCGATGTCCTTCAGCGTGTCGCATCTGCAAAGCGGCATCGAGTACAATGGCACGTCGCTGAATCATTTGTTTGGGCAACGTCGCAATCTGATCAGTCCACGATTTTGGAAATTCATTCTTCAGATCAATCGCTTCAATGCCGAGGCCGTGGCGGCGCTGAATGAGGCGCGCTTTGCCCGCATGACGCTGCGAGAATACGTGGAGGTGCGAGGTTACGGCAGTGACTTCCTCAATCTCTACATCATCCCAATGGGGTCTGCGGTGTGGTCCACACCGCCGGAGCTGATGCTGGAATTTCCTGCGCTCACGCTGATCCACTTCTGGCACAATCACGGATTCCTCGGACTGAATACGCAGCATCCGTGGCGGACGGTGACGGACGGGGCGCGTTCGTATGTGAAGAAACTGACTGCGCCATTCAAGGATCGTATCCGGCTGGGTGTGCCTGTCGTGAGTGTGGAGCGGGGTGAGAATGGTGTGAAGGTGTTTCCTCGTAATGGCGGCGCTGAGGTCTTCGACAAGGTCATCTTCGCGAGTCATGCGGATCAATCGCTGCGCATGCTGGCGAAGCCGACGGATCTCGAAAGCGAGCTGCTGGGGTGTTTCAAATATCAGCCCAACATTGCCACGCTGCACACGGATGAAAGCTTCATGCCCAAGTCGAAGAAGTGCTGGGCCTCGTGGAACTACCGCATCAAGCCGACGGCAGGTGGCGGCATCGATCCGAGCACGCACTACTGGATGAACAGCCTGCAGGGCGTTTCAGACAAGACGAACTATTTTGTCGCGATCAATGCGGCGGATGAAATCGCCCCGGACAAGGTGCTGAAGCGGATCAATTACGAGCATCCGCTCTTCGATCTGGCGGCGATTGATGCGCAGAAGAGACTGCCTGACCTGAACAGGCTTTCACCAGAACAGAGCACGTATTTCTGCGGCAGTTACTTTCGTCATGGTTTCCATGAGGATGCTTTTGGCTCGGCGGTGGCATTGTGCCGTGACCTTCTTGGAAAGGAGCCGTGGTGATGCCAACCGAATCCGCCATCTATGAATGTGCGGTGATGCACCACCGGCTGCAGCCGAAGGTGCATCGGTTCAACTACAACGTCTTTTACCTTTGGCTGGATCTTGATGCCATCGATCAACTTGCTTCGAAGCTGCGCTGGTTCAGCCGGAATCGCTTCAACCTGTTTTCCTTTTATGACCGGGATCATCTTGATCTCGGTGCAGGGGATGTGAAGGCGAACATCCTGAAGTATCTGGCGGAGAACGAGGTGGATACTGCGCGTATCGCCAGCATTCGTCTGCTCACTTTTCCACGGGTGCTGGGGTACATCTTCAACCCTGTCTGTTTTTATTATGCCTTTGATGCCGCCGGAGAACCGGTGTGTGCGGTGGCGGAGGTGACGAACACTTTCCATGAGCAGAAGCCTTACCTTTTGAAGGAGTGTGACCGTGCGCAGCGCTTCCGCCTCATAACGCCCAAGCATTTCTATGTGTCGCCGTTCTTTGCGCTGGATCTGAGCTTTGACTTCAAGCTGCAGGTGCCGGGTGAAAGGCTGGAGATTCACATCGACGACCGGAAAGAGGATGATCATATGCTGCTCACCTCGCTGACCGGCAGGCAACGACCGCTGACGGATGCCGCGCTGCTTCTCTGTGCGGTGAAGTATCCGCTGCTCACGCTGCGCGTCATTTTTCTCATCCACTGGCATGCGCTGCGGCTGTGGCTGAAGCGCATTCCCTGGCACCGCAAATCAGCCGATGCCGGGCTGCAGCTCGGAGTTCTGCGTCCCCACGAATCCATCGCCCCCTACAAACCATGAACGACACCATCACCTGCGACACCGACATCTCCGTCTCCACACCTGCGACGGCGCAGCCTGGATTTTATGAGCGGCTTTTCATGCTGTCGCTCAAACCCTTCGTTCACGGGGGGCTTCGAATGGTGCACCCCGATGGTCGTGCACATGTACTGGGGGAGCATGGCGCCCCGGTCACGGCCGAGATGCGCATCCGCAGCCGCGATTTTTTCAAGCGCTGCGCCTTGTTCGGCAATGTGGGTTTTGGCGAGGCCTATGTCGATGGTGACTGGGAGACTGACGACATCGCGGCGGTGATCGAGTGGTTCATTTTGAATCTCTCCAAGACCCAGGGATCGCGAAGTTCCTCCGGGAAGGTGGCGTTTGTGAACCTGCTGAACTTTGTCAATCGCGTGCAACATCTGCTGCGGCCCAACAGTGTGAGCACCAGCCGGCGCAACATCGCCGAGCACTATGACCTGGGGAATGAGTTCTACTCGCTGTGGCTTGACGAGACGATGACCTACTCGGCCGCGCGTTTCGAGCATCCTGGGCAGCTGCTGGCGGATGCGCAGTATTCCAAATATGAGGCGCTGTGTCAGAAACTGCAGCTCAAGCCGGGAGACCATGTGCTGGAAATTGGCTGCGGCTGGGGAGGATTCTCATGCCATGCGGCAAAGCATCATGGGTGCCGCATCACTGCTGTGACCATTTCGCAGGAGCAGCTCAAGTATGCCACCGAGCGTGTGGCGCGTGAGGGGCTGGCCGATCAGGTGGAAATTCGCCTGCAGGATTATCGACACATCACCGGTCAGTTCGACAAGATTGCATCCATCGAAATGCTGGAGGCTGTGGGTGACAAGTATCTGGAAACCTACTTCGCCAAGTGCGCTGAAGTGCTGAAGCCTGAGGGGCTGCTGGCCTTCCAGATGATCACGGTGGCGGACTGTCAGCACAAGGATCTGCGCAAGGGGGTGGACTGGATTCAGAAGCACATCTTCCCGGGATCGCTGCTGCTCAGCGTGGGACGCGTCAACGAAGCCATCAACCGCACCAGCGAGCTCTTCATGCACGGTTTGGAAGATCTCGGCGCATCGTATGCCAAGACACTGCGGGTGTGGTTTGAGCGCTTCAATGCCAAACTCGCCGACGTGAAGGCGCTCGGCTTCGACGACCGCTTTGTCCGCAAATGGAACTTCTACCTGCAATACTGCGAGGCTGCTTTTGCTTCGAGGAACATCAGTGTCGTGCAGGCGGTGTACACACGTCCGAATAACGGGGCACTGCATCGCACTTTCTGAACATCATGATCTGGTTTCTTCGAATCTTCTTTGTCGTAGTGCTGGTGTCCATGCTTGGCGTCACGAGCTGGGCTTCGCAGCAGTGTGCACTGTGGGCCATCCCGGGTTCGGTGGGAGGGCATCCATGGTTCATCGCTACGCTGTTTGACACCTATTGGGCCTTTCTCACTTTTTACTGCTGGGTCGCTTACAAGGAGCGCTCGTGGTTCGGCTGCATTGGCTGGCTGCTGGGCATTCTGCTGCTCGGCAACATAGCGATGGCGGTGTACATGCTCATCCTACTTTTCCGTGTGCCATCGAATGCGCGCATGGAGGACATCCTGCTTCGAAAAGCATGACTGAACCCATCCAGCGAGAATCTTTGTGGCGCCGCTGGGTGGTGAAGCCGGTCGTTGCGCAGCTGGCGCAAGGGACGACACCTGCCAAAATCGCGCAGGCCATTGCCTTTGGTGTCACGACGGGCGTCTTTCCGCTGCTGGGAACGACAACTGTGCTGGCACTGGGGGTGGGCGTTGTTTTGAAGCTGAACCAGCCGGTGCTGCAGGTGTTTCGTGAGCTGACGTATCCGCTGCATCTGGCAAGCATCCTCCTCTTCATGCGCGCGGGTGAGTCACTCTTCGGTGCCGAGCATGTGCCGCTTTCCATTCCGATGATGATGGAGCGCTTCTTTGCCAGCCCGGGTCAGTTCATGGCTGAATTCGGCATGATCGGACTCTACGGTGTGGTCGTCTGGCTGCTGCTCGCACCGCTGCTCATTGGCGTGGTCTTTTTTGTCAGCAAACCCCTCGTCGAGAAACTCGCCAAACACCTCAACTTCGCAAAACATGATGCATGATTTCTGGTTCCTGATGGGCATAGGCACGGTGGTGGCATTCCTGCTGTTTGCGCTAACCTGGCTGCTGAGCTTGAAGCTGAACAACTTCAGCTTTGTCGATGTAACATGGTCTTATGCGCTCGCTGTGATTGCCCCACTTTATGCGTGGCTGGGGGGAGGATTTACGGAGCGCAAAATCATTGCGGTGACGATGGGGGTCTTGTGGAGTGTGAGGCTTGGGACGTATCTCTTAATCCGAGTCAAAGGGCATCATCCTCATGAGGATGTGCGCTACGCTGTGCTGCGTGAGAAATGGAAGGACGGACTGGCGAAGAACTTTTTCTTTTTCTTTCAGGCGCAGGCTTTGCTGATCGTGCTGCTGGCGGTGCCTGTGCTGCTGGCGTGTTTGAATCCCGCTCCGGAGTTGAACCTCATCGAAATGGCAGGGGCCATTGTGTGGCTGATCGGTCTGAGTGGCGAGGCTTTGAGCGATGCTCAGATGAAGAGGTTCAAAGCTGATCCTGCGAGCAAAGGCAAGGTGTGTCAGGTTGGGCTCTGGCGCTACTCGAGGCATCCGAACTACTTCTTTGAGTCCATCGTGTGGTGGGGGTTCTGGCTGTTTGCCTGCGGTTCACCGTGGGGCTGGGTCACCGTGTATGCCCCGGCATTGATCCTGTATTTTCTGCTGCGTGTCACCGGCATCCCGCTCACGGAGGAATGCGCCGTGAAGAGCAAGGGCGACGCCTACCGCGAGTATCAGCGCACCACGAGCGCCTTTGTGCCGTGGCCGCCGAAAAGTTGAATCCAGTCTGTTTCCAAGGTCGCACAACTCCCCAAACCGCATGAGCACCATCAACGCCATCCTCGCCAAGAACATTCTCCCGGACAGCATGATCCGGATCGGCATCCGCCAGCGGCTGGCCGAGACGCTGAAGGAGAACAAGCAGCCCACCGCCGAAGCCCAGCGCGCCGCCCTGATGCGCTATGTGCAGGATCTCAAGCAGATGCCCGTGGCCATCGCGACGGATGAGGCCAACGAGCAGCACTATGAGGTGCCCACGCGGTTCTATCAGCTCGTGCTTGGCAAACACTTGAAGTACAGCTCGGGTTACTGGCCGGATGAGAAAACCACCTTTGATGAATCCGAAGCAGCGATGCTGCAGCTGACCTGCGAGCGTGCGGAGTTGCAGGATGGACAGCGCATTCTCGAACTGGGCTGCGGCTGGGGTTCGCTGTCACTGTGGATGGCGGAGCATTATCCGAATGCGCAGATCACCAGTGTTTCCAATTCGCGCACGCAGAAGCTGTTCATTGATGCAGAGGCGGTGAAGCGAGGCTTGAAAAATCTGACGATCATCACCGCCAACATGATTCACTTCGAAGGCGTTGGTGAAGGAATCTTCGACCGCTGCGTCTCGGTGGAGATGTTCGAGCACATGAAGAACTACCAGGAGCTGCTGCGCCGAGTCTCCACCTGGCTGAAGCCGCGAGGCAAGCTCTTCGTGCACATCTTCACCCACCGCGAATACGCCTACCACTACGAGGTGCGCAGCGAGGACGACTGGATGGCGAAATACTTCTTCACCGGCGGGCAGATGCCCAGCGATGACCTGCTGCTCTACTTCCAGGATGATTTAAAAATCGAAGATCACTGGTGCGTGAGTGGTCAGCATTATTCCAAGACGAGCGAGGCCTGGCTGGCGAACATGGGCGCGCACAAGGCGGAGATCCTGCCGCTGTTTGCCGAGACCTACGGCAAAGACCAGGTGACCAAGTGGTGGGTCTGGTGGAGGTTGTTTTTCCTCGCCTGCGCCGAGCTGTGGGGATACCGCGGCGGTGAGGAATGGATCGTTTCACACTACCGGTTTATCAAACCATGAAAACGACACTGACAATCGCTGCGGCCATGCTGATGGCGGGGCATGCATTCGGAGACTTCACGGAACTCGTGAAACAGGGCGATGCGTATGATGCCCAGTTCAAAGCGGAGGCGGCGCTGCAGTACTACCTGCCGGCTGAAAAGCTGAATCCCAAGGATGCGTCGCTGCTGGTGAAAATCGCGCGGCAGTATGTTTACCGAATGGCAGATCTCTCGGGCAAAGCAGATCAATTGAAGTCGGGGCGCACCGCACTTGCCTATTCTGAACGTGCGGTGAAGCTGGCTCCCAAGGAGTCTGATCCACATCTCGCGGTCGCCATCTGTCTTGGCAAACTCTCACCGCTGCTGGGCAACAAGGAAAGCATCGAAGCGTCACACAAGATCAAGGCGGAGGCAGAGACTGCGGCGAAGCTCAATCCCAAAGACGACTTTGCCTGGCATCTGCTTGGGCGCTGGAATCAGGAACTGGCGCAGATCGGCGGCATGACCCGTGCCGTGGCCATGATCGTGTATGGGGCCTTGCCAAGTGCGTCATATGACGAGGCGGTGAAGTGTTTTCAAAAGGCCATCGCGCTCAATCCGAACCGCCTCATCCACTACGTCGAACTTGGGCGCACCTACGCACTCATGGGACGCAAAACGGAAGCGAAGCAGTTCATCGAAAAAGGGCTCGCGATGACGAACCGTGATCAGGATGATCCGGGGACGAAGGAGCGTGGGAGGAAGACGCTGAAGGAATTGTAGCGGGCTGGATTGAGTCGTTGACGATGTCCGCCAATGGCGTAGTCTGAGAAGTGGTTTTCGAAGAAACATCCATCTTCACCCGTCGTGTCACGCAATTGCTCACCGATGATGACTATGCCAAGCTCCAACAGCATCTCATCAGCCATCCCGATGATGGTGATCTCATCCGTGGTCCGGTGGTTTTCGAAAAGTTCGCTGGAGCGCGCCTGGGCGTGGCAAGCGTGGTGGCGTGCGCATTATTTATTACTGGTGGAACTCAGAGGATCTCATCTCGATGGTTTTGATCTACGCCAAAAACGAACAAGACAACCTCACACCAGACCAGCTTAAACGTCTTAAACAACTCATCGACCGTCCATGAAAGAAGCCCTTTTCCAGGAACTCCTCCAGAGTGTTAGCGAAATGAAGGCCATCCGCGCAGGCAAGGAGAAGCCATCTCGAAGTTTCACCTTCGACACGCCTTCCGACGTAGCCAAAGTCCGGGCAAAGCTGGGGGTTACCCAGCCAGCCTTTGCCCGGCTGCTGGGTATCAGCGAAAGAACCCTGCAGAACTGGGAGCAAGGCCGCCGAAAGCCCACGGGGCCTGCCAAGGTGCTGCTCAAAGTGGCTGATCGACATCCCAAACTGCTCCTAAAGACGGTGGCGTAAGTGTTGATAGTAGAGAGATCACTCGCCAGCGGTCAGTTCTTAGCGCGGCCTTCTCCTTCCACGTCAGGAAGGAACATGGTCAGCAGGCCCAGCAGGGGCAGGAAGGCACAGAAGTGGAAGACGAAGTTGATGCCCTGATGGTCCGCCAGTTTTCCCAGCACGGCAGCGCCAATACCAGCGATGCCAAAGGCGAGGCCAAAGAACAGGCCCGCGATCATGCCGACTTTTCCGGGCATGAGTTCCTGAGCATACACCAGGATGGCTGAGAAGGCGGAGGCGAGGATCAAGCCGATGATGACTGTCAGCACAGCCGTCAGCCACAGGCCTGCATGCGGCAGCCACAGTGAGAAGGGTGCGGCACCCAGAATGGAAAACCAGATGACGCGCTTGCGGCCAATGTGATCTCCCACGGGGCCACCCACGATGGTGCCGACGGCCACGGCAAAGAGGAAGAGGAACAGATAGTACTGCGAGGTCTGCACCGAGACATGGAAGCGCTCCATCAGGTAGAAGGTGTAGTAGTTGCTCAGGCTGACCAGGTACACGTACTTGGAGAAGATCAGCATGACGAGGATGGCCATGGCAAAGGCAATCCTGCCGGATGTCGGGCGGGCTTGAGCGGTGGCTGAGCGCGCTGATTTGCGCTGAATGCGGTGGAGATTGCGCGCCTGCCAGAGGCCGATCTGCCACAGCACGAAGACGCCCAGCATCGCGATGATGGAGAACCATGACAGGGCAGCCTGACCATGGGGCACGATGAACCACGCCGCCAGCAGGGGGCCGATGGAAGAGCCTGCATTTCCACCCACCTGAAACAGGGACTGCGCCAGACCACGTCGCCTGCCCGCCGCCATGTGAGCGATGCGCGATGCCTCGGGATGGAAGATGGCGGAGCCGGAACCCACCAGCCCGGAGGCGATGAGGATGGCCGGGTAGCTGTGGGCTCTGGAGAGGGCCAATAGGCCGATCAAAGTCAGACCCATGCCGACCGGCAGCGAGTAGGGCAGCGGCCGCTTGTCCGTGATGTAACCCACGAGCGGTTGCAGCAGGGAGGCGGTGACTTGGAAGGTCAGCGTGATGTATCCGAGCTGTGCAAAGCTCAGTCCGTACGTTTCCTTGAGCACCGGATAGATCGCTGGCAGCAGGGCCTGGATGGTGTCATTCAGCATGTGGGAAAAGCTGATGGCGAAGAGCAGCGCAAAGACGGTTTCTTTTGTGTCCGGCGCTGCGGTGGGAGTGATCGCGTGAGGTGGTTGGTCCTCGATCATCGTGTCATTCATAAGGACCGCGACCTTTCGCCTGAAGGCTGGTGGGCACAATCTGGCAGGCTGGTGCTAGGCGGCCTCTGGCTGGTATTTTTCTCGGATTGTGTCGCGGAACTCGCCGGGTGTCTGTCCGGCATGACGGCGGAAAAAACGGGTGAAATAGGAGGGGTCCTGGAAGCCCGTCTGGTAGCCGATTTCAGAGACGCTGAGGTCCGAGTGGAGCAGCAGGCGCTTGGCATCCAGGAGGCGGCGCTGGCGGATGAGCTCCCCGGCGGCATGACCGGTCTCCTGATGAATGACGTCGTTCAGATGATTGACGGTGATGCCCAGCTCTTTGGCATACGGCGCCAGAGTCTGCCATTCCCGGAAGTGATGCTCCAGTGACAGATGGAACTGGCGGGTCAGGAGCGCGGCACGCGAGGACTCCTTGACCGAATGCTTCTGCGCATAGAGGCGACCGGCCTGGATGAAGAGGATGCGCAGTGTGGCGCGCAATACTTCCTGCACGCCGGATTGAGCGGAGTCGTATTCCTGCTGCAGTTCGGCAAACAGCGCGGTGATGCGTGCGGCTTCCTTCGCGCTCACTGTCAGCCATGGCGTGACGCCCGAGCTGAAGAAGAAGGGCAGATCAAAGAGCATGCTGGGCGGCGGTGCGTGATGATCAAAGAACTCCTGTGTGAAGGAGGCCACCGTGCCCTGCGTCTGCGCTGCGGGGCGGATGGTGTGCACCTGCCCGGGGCTGAGGAAAAACAGGGTCACGCCGGTGACGTCGTGATCTCGGAAATCGTGCATGAGCCTGCCTGCGCCGGTGATCAGGAAGATCTGGAAGAAATCATGGAAATGCGGGATCAGCCGCTGGGGCTCCTGCCTCATGGAAAATTCCAGCGGCATGACCACAAAGCCCTCTGAGCGCAGCCGGTCCTGACCGTACACGCTCATCTGCAGAGAGGGGATGTTGCGGCGGTTCATGCGGGGAATTTTTGTTACGCTGGCCGATGAACGGGAGACTGTGCGGAGACAAAAAAGAGAGGCTGTTGCCAGCCTCTCTTCGTGAGTTTTCAGACTAGATCGTGTGGGTCAGATCATGCGAGCGCCTTGGCGACGGCTTCGGCGGTGATGCCGAGCTGCTTGAAGACGGTGTTGCCCGGGGCGCTGAGGCCGAAGCGGTCGATACCGATGATCTGGCCCTGGGTGCCGACGTATTTCCACCAGAGGCCGGTGACGCCGGCTTCGATGGCGATGCGCTTGGTGCAGGCGGCCGGAAGGACGGATTCGCGGTAGGCGGCGTCCTGGCGGTCAAAACGCTCAAAGCATGGCAGGCTGACGACGCGGACGCCGGGCTTGCCCTTGGCGCCTTCGACGGCCCACTGGACTTCAGAGCCGGTGGCGATGACGATGGCTTCGAGGGGGGCGGTTTCCTTCACGAGGATGTAGCCGCCTTTGAGCGTGCCTTCACGGCGGGCGGCTGCGCTGGCGATGCCCTGATGCGGCAGATCCTGACGGCTGAGAGCGAGGAGCGTGGGGCCATCGGTGCGGCTGAAGGCGGCGGCAAAGGCACCTGCGGTTTCTTCGGCATCGCCGGGGCGGATGACGTCGAGATTCGGGATCACGCGCAGACCGCTGACGGTTTCCACGGGTTGGTGGGTCGGGCCGTCTTCACCGACACCGACGGAGTCGTGGGTGAAGATGTAGGTGACGGGCAGGCGGGAAAGCGCGGCAAGGCGGATGCTCGGGCGGCAGTAGTCGGCGAAGACGAGGAAGGTCGCACCGCTGGGGAGGAATAGACCGTCATAGGCGATGCCGTTGCAGATGGCGCCCATGGCGTGCTCGCGGATACCGAACCAGATGTTGCGACCGGTTGGGTTTGCAGGGCTGAAGTCGCCCATGCCCGTGAGGTAGTTCTTGGTGGAGCCGAAGAGGTCGGCGCTGCCGGTGATGATGTGAGGCACCGCTTTGGCGATGTGATTGAAGATCTCGCCGCCGCTGTTGCGCGTGGCGGCCTTGCCTTCTGCCGGATACTCAGGGACGAGCTTGAGCAGGTCTTCGGCCTTCAGCGAGCCATGACGTGCGGCGTCGAGCTCTTTCGCGAGCCCTGGATTCGCTGCACCCCAGGCGAGGAAGACTTTGTTCCATTCACCGTGGATCGCGGCGCGCTTGTTCTTCAGATCGGCGAAGTAGGCCTTCACCTCGTCGCTGACGTAGAAATGCTTGCCTTCTGGCAGGCCGAGGCCTTTCTTGGCGGCATCGACGAACTTTGCGCCGCCTTCGCCGTGGGCCTTGGCAGTGCCGGCGACTTCAGGGATGCCTTTGCCGATGAGCGTCCGGGCGATGATGATCTTGGGCTTGCCGTTGTCGCCCTTCTTGGCGTTTTCGATGGCGGTGGAAATGGCGTCGAGGTCGTTGCCCTCGATGACCACTGCGTCCCAGCCCAAGGCGGAGTAAATCGCCAAGGTGTCCTCGTCCTGCGTGACCTTGGCCATCGCATCGAGAGTCACATCGTTGGAATCATAGATGAGGATGAGGTTGTCGAGGCGGTTGTGACCGGCGAAGGCCACGGCTTCACGGGCCACGCCTTCCTGGAGGCAGCCGTCACCCGCGAGGACGATGATGTGGTTGTCGATGATCTTGTGGTCGGCGGTGTTGTACTTCGCCGCCGCCATTTTGCCGCTGAGTGCAAAGCCCACTGCATTGCCGATGCCCTGGCCGAGAGGGCCGGTGGTACACTCGACGCCGACGGTCTCAAAGGACTCCGGATGGCCGGGGGTGTGGCTGCCCAGAACGCGGAACTTGGAGACTTCATCAATGGAAAGGTCATAGCCGCTGAGGTGCAGCCAGGAGTAGATGAACATGGAGCCGTGGCCGGCGCTGAGGATGAAGCGGTCGCGGTTCAGCCATTTGGGATCAGCGGGATCGCACTGGAGGGTTTCGCCGAAGAGGACGGCACCGATTTCGGCGCAACCGAGGGGCAGGCCGAGGTGGCCGGAGGAGCACTTGTGCACGGCATCCATGGCGAGACCACGGGCTTCGTTGGCGGCTTGAGCGAGGAGGGTTTTATTCATGTAGAGAGGTTCAGGGTCAATGAGGGTCAGAAACAGCGCCAGATGCGGCCAAGCGCGGGACGCCTTCCTTACTGGCGCAGGGGTCGGTTTCAAGGTCGAAAACTGGGGGGAATCGGTCATCATCGCCCCTTGCCAGAATGAAATTTGCCCCGGATGGTACCGCGTGAACAAAGGCAACCTCCCTTTCTGGCTCGCCGGAGCCGTCCTGCTGTATATCGGCTGGATCGCATTCGACATGCTGCGTCCGGTTTCGGGCGGGGGGACTGGGTCCACCACTTCCATCAGCGCTGTGCGCCTTTCGAAGCTGCCTGTCCTGGTGGAATTTTACGCTGACTGGTGCGGCCCCTGCAAAGTTGTGGGTCCGATGGTGGAGGAACTGGCGCAGGAACTGAAGGGCAAGGCGGTGGTGATTCGCATCAATGTCGACGAAGACCCTACGCTGGCGCGTGATCATGGAGTGGGGCCCATTCCCACCTTCATCGCTTTCAAATCAGGGCGCGAAATCGGGCGTCAAATTGGGGGCATTCCGAAGGCGCAGATGCGGCAGCTGCTGGGTCTGTGAGTTGCTCTGAACAGGGCCTACTTTTTCTTGTTCTTCTTCGCTTTCTTTGCAGGGGGCTCACCGGCATCATCAGCGGCGGGCTTGGTGCCGTTTAGATCCGCGAGCAGACGCGCGACGTAGCCGTTAAAGCGGGGATCGGGGGATTCGCCTTTGGCGGGGAGTTCTTTGAGCTGGGCGGCGATGGGGGCGGCTTTGTCGCCAAGATCGCTGATGGCATTGAGGGCGCTCAGGGAGGTGAAGACATCGTGCTGGCTCCTGTTGGCGAGGCTCACAAGGGCAGGCAGTGCGGCGGCGCGCTCGGCATCGCTGCCGTATTTGGCCAAGGACCAACTGGCGACGACCTGCACGTAGGTGGAGGTGTCCTTGGCGGCCTGGGAGATTTCATCGTGCGCTGCGTTCACGCCATCGCCGCCGCGCATGAGGATGCCCATGGCGGACCAGTAGCGGATGGCGCTGTCTTTGTCGGCAAATCCGGCCTTGAGATCTGCGATGGCGTCTGGCTTCAGAGAGGAGGCTGTGCCCGCGGCTTTGAGGATGCGGGCGAGGGGATACAGGGAGTCATCATGCGCCATGTCGTAGGGTGTGGTGCCTTCGGCGCGGTGGTGCATCTCACCTTCTGCGACCATGCCGGCGTCGCGGATTTTCAGGGCGAGGTTTTCCTGCGCGGTGCGCATCTTGGCGAGTGTCGCTGCGTGCTCGGGCTGGGCGGCGAGGTTGTGGACTTCATCGGGATCGCTTTGCAGGTCGTAGAGTTCTTCGGGGTCTTTCGGCACCTTCCAGAAGATGGACTGCTCGGGGGTGAGCTTGCCTGCATCATATAGCTGCCGCCACACGCGGGTGCTGGGTGTTTCAAACTGGTAGTTCACATGCTGGCCCTGGGAGAGGTGGGGCATGTAGTTGCGGAGATAAACGAAGCGGCCATCCGTGACGCTGCGGACGCAGTCGTAGCGCTCGTCCATGCGGCCACGAAAGCCGTAGACGAAGGGCTGAGGCTCGGTCTGGAACTTGCCGGCAAAGGCGTGGCCCTGCATCCATTCCGGAGGCTGCACGCCGATGAGGCTGAGCAGTGTGGGTGCGAGATCGACAAAGCTGACGAGGCGGTCTGACTTCACTCCGGCGCCGTATTCCTTGGGGGCGAGGTGTTTCCAGTTTGGCGGGAAATAGACGACCATGGGCACCTGCAGGCCGGAGTTGCAGGGCCAGCGCTTGTTGCGGGGCATGCCGCTGCCGTGGTCGGCGTAATAGAAGACAATGGTATCGGCAGCGAGACCGGCGGCTTCGAGTTCTTTTAAACGCCTGCCTGCGGAGGCATCGGCGAGAGTGACTTGATCATAATACTGCGCCCAGTCCTGGCGCACTTCGGGCGTGTCGGGATGGTAGGCGGGGACGCGGACTTTGGCGGGATCATGAATGGCGACGTGAGGGCGTTTGCGGAGCTGGCTTTCGTGGCTGCACTGCTCGTTGAAGATGGCGAAGAAGGGCTGGCCATCTTTGCGGTTTCTCCAATGCGCTTTGCCATTGGATTCGTCCCACACGCCTTCGGGCTTTTGCAGGTTGTAGTCCTCCTTGCTGTTGTTGGTGCAGTAGTAGCCGGCTTCGCGCAGGAACTGCGGATACATCTTTGTGCCTTTGGGCATGGCTGCCATGCTGCGCATGTGCTCGCCGCCGGTGGATGGGGAGTACATGCCCGCGATGATGGTGGTGCGTGCTGCAGCACAGACTGGAGCGCAGGACCACGCGTGCTTGAAGAGCATACCCTTCGCGGCCAAGGCATCCACATTTGGGGTGTCGGCATAGGTGTCGCCATAGCAGCCCATGTGCGGGCCGTGGTCCTCGCTGGTGAGCCAGAGGATGTTGGGCCGCTCCGCGGCAAATGACGAATGCAGAATGACGAAGGCAGAAAGGAGGATGCTCAGGAGCTTCATGGGGCGGGTGGAACGATGGCGGGTGCTGCGATCCTTCATTTCAATGTGCGTGCATGGAGAAAGCCGCCGCCGGGATTGTGCTGCGCAACCCGTGCGGATAGACATGATCGCCAGCGGGCGATTTCTATGCGTCATTCGAGTTTCATGAACATCTATCGACTTCTTCAGCTTTGCGCCGTGCTCCTGATTTCTCAGCCGGCGCTGGGGCAGGCAGCGTCACCGTTGGCGTCCAACCCATATGCTGCGGTGCATGAAATCACTCAGTTGAAGACCCGAGTCAGCCAGCTTGAACACCAGGTGAAAAAACTGGAATCCACTGGCTTGGTGCTGTTCTTGTTTGGCGTGTTTTGTGCGCTCTGGGCGCAGAACACCGGACGGAACGCCTGGCTCTGGTTTTTTCTGGGCCTGTTTGGCAGCCTGATCACGGTGATCGTCCTGCTCGTCAAAAACTCCAATGATCGCTTTCGAGAATCGCTGCGCGTCAAACTCGACTAACTCCCTGCCATGACTCTCCGCCACGAACTTCAGGCCGAATACGCCCGCTACCGCACCCGCCGCTGGTTTTTCAAAGACTGCGGCGTGGGCTTGGCGAGCATTGCGGCGATGGATCTGATGTCGCGCACGGCCAGTGCGGCTGCTCCCGTGAGTCCGCTGGCGCTGAAGAAGCCGCATTATCCTGCGAAGGCGAAGCGGGTGATCTATCTTTTCATGGGTGGTGCGCCGAGCCATCTGGAGTTGTTCGACAACAAGCCGGAGCTTTCCAAATGGGACGGCAAGCTGCCGCCGCCGGATCTGCTGAAAGGCTACCGCGCCGCGTTCATCAATCCCAACAGCAAGCTGCTGGGACCGAAGTTTAAGTTTGCGCGGCATGGTCAGAGCGGCGCGGAACTGAGCGAGCTGCTGCCGCACACGGCGAAGATGGCGGATGATCTGACGATTGTGCGGTCGATGAAAACGGACGCCTTCAATCATGCGCCGGGACAGATTTTGATGAGCACGGGCTCGCAGATTTTCGGGCGGCCGAGCTTTGGGGCGTGGACGCTGTATGGCCTCGGCACGGAGAATCAGGATCTGCCGGGATATGTGGTGATGCAGAGCGGGCAGAAAGGGCCCAGCGGCGGCATGAGCAACTTCGGCTGCGGCTTCCTGCCCACGGTGTATCAAGGCGTGCCGTTCCGCAGCAGCGGGGAGCCTGTTTTGTTTTTGAGCAATCCGGAGGGCGTCAATGACGCGACACAGCGGGACACGCTGGATGTGCTGAAGCAGCTCAATGAAGAGCGGCTCAAAGTGGTGGGTGATCCTGAGATCGCGAGCCGCATCAACAGCTTCGAGCTGGCCTATCGCATGCAGCAGACGGCGCCGGAGCTGATGGACATCAGCAAGGAACCCAAGCACATCCTCGACATGTATGGCGCAAAGCCGGGCGAGGCGTCCTTTGCCAACAACTGCCTGCTCGCGCGGCGGCTGGTGGAAAGCGGTGTGCGTTTTGTGCAGCTATTCCATGAGGCGTGGGATCATCATGGTGGCTTGGTGAATGGATTGAAGACGCAGTGCGGGCTCACGGATCAGCCTTGCGCCGCTTTGCTGCGGGATTTGAAGCAGCGAGGATTGCTGGAGGACACGCTGGTCATCTGGGGCGGTGAGTTTGGCCGCACGCCGATGGTGCAGGGTGGCAATGATGGGCGCGATCATCACCCGAACTGCTTCAGCATGTGGTTTGCCGGCGGCGGCATGAAGCCCGGCCTCACGCTTGGCCAGAGCGATGAGTTTGGGTTCAATGTCACTGAAGACCCGGTGCATGTGCATGACCTGCATGCCACGCTGCTGCACGTGCTGGGCTTTGATCACACGAAGCTCAATCAGCGATTCCAGGGCCTGGATATGAGGCTGACGGGAGTGGCTGGGGAGTTGGTGACGAAGATGCTGGCGTAGTCGCTTTTCCAAAGCTCACACAACCGGGACGGTTGTGCTACTTCAGATGCCGTAACCGGCGCGATAGGCTTTGTGGATGATGGCGTCGGCTTCCGGTGTGTTGGGGGATTTCATCGCCTTGGTGTCCCATTCGACGCGTTTGCCGAAGCGAACGGCGAGGAGGCCGACGAGGAGGGATTCGGTGAAGGGGGCGGAATACCAGAATCCGGATTTGGCATCCAGCGGGTTGCCGGTTTTGCAGGCTTCGAGGAATTCTTTGCGGTGGCCGCTGAGGCAGCGGGGGATCGTTTTCGCGGGGATGACGAACTGCTGCATCTTGGTCTCAGGCACGATGCGCGGGGTGCCGGACCAGCCACCGGCGAGGATGCAGCCTTTGTCTCCCACGAAGTAGATGCCGTTGTCGCCGAGGTTGCGCGTTTCTTCGAGACCTTCCGGGCGGGGTGGCAGCTTGCCGCCGTCATACCAGACCATTTTCACGGCAGGGCGGTTGCCTTTGGCGGGGAAGTGGTAGGTGATGACGCTCCAGGTCGGGTAGGACTGATTGTTGTTCGGGCCGTTCTCGGCTTCGACCCAGTCGGGGGCATCGAGATCCAGCGCGTAGAAGGCGGGATCGGCGTTGTGCACGGCCATATCGCCCAGCGCACCGCAGCCAAAGTCCCACCAGCCGCGCCATTTGCGCGGGCAGAAGTCAGGATGGTAGGCTCGTGCCTTGGCCGGGCCGAGCCAAAGGTCCCAGTCGAGATTCTTGGGCACGGGCGGTGTGTCGGTGGGGTAGGCCTTGCCTTGGGAATCCCAGAATTTGCCGGGGCGGTCGGACCACACATGCACCTCGGAGACTTTGCCGATGGCACCGGCTTGAATCCACTCGCGGGTCAGGCGGATGCCTTCGCTGGCGTGGCCTTGGTTGCCCATTTGGGTGACGCGTTTGGTCTCTGCGGCCACATCGCGCATGGCGCGCGCTTCGGCGATGGTGTGGGCGAGCGGCTTCTCGACATAGACGTGGCGCCCGGCACGCATGGCCATGATGCTCGCGGGTGCATGCACGTGGTCCGGCGTGGCCACGAGCACGGCGTCGATGTCCTTCTGCTTGTCGATCAGTTCGCGGTAGTCGCGGTAGAGCTTGGCATTCGGGTATTTTTTGATCGTGCCGGCGGAGTGGTCGAGATCCACGTCACAGAGCGCCACGATGTTGGCGAGGCCTGAATCATCCAGATCCCTGATGTCCCCACCGCCCTGCCCCCCGATGCCGATGCAGCCGAGATTAATTTTTTCACTCGGTGGAGTAAAACCGGTACCGCCAATGACGTGGCGAGGCACGATTTGAAAGCCGAAGGCTGCGGCTGCGGTGGATTTAATGAACTGACGACGAGGAAGCTGGGACATTTTTAGAAAACGCAAAATAAAAACAAGGTCTTGCGTAGAGACCGCTGTCAGGCTCGTATTAGTCCTTATGAAACGACCTTGGAAAGACATCTCCGTCCCCCTGCGTGACGGCATGATACACTGGCCCGGTGACCCCGAGTGCCACATCAAACGTGTGGTCAGCATGGACGATGGCGCCGTGTGTAATCTGACACACCTCAGCATGAGCGCCCACACGGGAACGCACATGGATGCGCCGCGACATTTCATCGCCGATGGATTGACGATGGAGCAGATGCCGCTGGAGCCTGTGATCGGCCGCTGCCGCGTTTTTGAGCTTCTCGACTGTGAGGATCAGATCACGGTGGATGATCTGAAGAAGCTCAAAATAGCCCCGCGCCAGCGCGTGCTCTTCAAGACGCGCAATTCGACGCGAAGCTGGGCGATGAACGAGTTCGACAAGGACTTCGTCTCCATCCGTGCGGACGCCGCGCAGTACCTCGTCGATCAAGGCGTGGTGACCGTGGGCGTCGATTACCTCAGCATCGGCGGCTTCAACAAGGACGGTGTGGAAACACATCAGATCATGCTCGGTGCTGGTATCTGGGTGATCGAAGGCCTCAATCTGGCCGAGATCAAATCCGGCTACTACGAGCTGATCTGCCTGCCGCTCAAACTGGAAGGTGCCGACGGCGCTCCGTGCCGGGTGGTGCTGCGCTAACCCGCGCGCCGCTTCATCTGATCGCTCGCCTGGTCGAGGATGCGGCGTTCCTCGGGGGTGAGGCTTTGCATGCCTTGATGGCTGATCTTGTCGAGGATGTCATCGACGGTGGGAGTGCTGCTTTTTTTCGCGGGCTTCCGGGTCTGCGGCGGCGAACGTTTGGGCAGGGAGGGAAGCTTCAGCGCGCCTGTTTCGTAGCGGATGAAGGCGTAGGCGGTGCCGACGTTGGCGGCGAGGAGGAGGAGCGAGGACCAGTCGCGCGCTCCGAGGCTGCCGAGGGCATTAAGGCCCACGAAGACGGCGGCGAGGATCCAGGCATCGATGGTGAGAATGATGACGCTAAGCTTCGCGTGGGGGTAGAGGGTGGCGAAGGCGATAAAGACGCCAAACTCAAGCTGCATCATCCCCATGCAGGCGAAGCCCCGACTGCCGAAGAGGCTGATCAAGGTGATGGCCAACGGAGAGATCAGCAGCAGAAGCAAAAGCAGCCGGACAAAGGCGCGACGGCCCAGGTGACGCTCCACCGCTTCGCCGAAATTCCAGAGCAGGAGGCAGCCGATGAGAGTCCAGAGACTGGGAGGATTGACGAAGATGTACGTCAGAGGCGTCCAGAGATGGAGCTGACGAAAGGCGCTGTCGTAGGTGAAGACAAAATGCCCCATCAAGTCGTAACCGAGCACCGCGGTGATGATCATGCTCGCAGCTCCGGCGAGTGCGATGATGGCGGCGAGATAGACGGGGTGCGTTTTCCACCACGTCAGCGGGAGTCGATCTTGAGATTCAGGGAGCCAGGAGTTGAACATGAGTTTTGATTTCTACTTACGCACACGATCGACGAGAACGGCGCAGAGGATGACGAGGCCGAGGACGATTTTCTGCGTGTTGCTTTCGACGTTGGTGAGGTTCATGCCGTTTTGGATGACGGCGATGATGAAGGCGCCGATCAGGGTGCCGGGCATGGTGCCTTTGCCACCGCTGAGGCTGGTGCCGCCCACCACGACGGCGGCGATGACGTAGAGCTCATACATCTGGCCGTAGGTGGGGGAACCGCTTTTGAGCAGGGATGCGGTGACGACACCGCCGAGGCCGGCGAGCAGTCCGCACAGGACGTAGGCGATGAGGATGACACGCTGGACGGGCACGCCGGAAAGGTGCGCGGCTTCCACATTGCCACCGACGGCGTAGAGGTTTCTGCCGAGGCGGGTCTGCGTCATCACGATGTGAGCGGCGGCGTAGAGCAGCAGCATGAGGACCACGGCGTTGGGCAGGCCCAGGAGATCGGAGCCACGTCCCAGCCGGGCAAAGGAATCCGGCACCTGATAGACGGATTGATTTTCGGCGAGTCGATAGGCCAGGCCGCTGCCCACGAGCATCATCGCCAGCGTGACGATGAAGGGCGGCATGCGCAGGCGGGTGATGAAGGCACCGGAGAGCAGGCCACATGCGCCGCACAAAGCGATGCCACCGAGCCCGGCGGCGAACATGCCAGCGGCTCCGGCATGCACACCGCCGCAGAAATCACGCACGATGATCGTGGTGATGACGGCGGAAAGGGCGATCAGGCTTCCGACGCTCAGATCAATGCCGGCGGTGATGATGACCAATGTCATGCCGATGGCGAGGATGGCGATGACGGCGATCTGATTGGCGATGTTGAGCAGGTTGTCGGTCTTGAGGAAGACGGGCCAGGCATGGGGCCGTGGTCGCACCACGCGGGCGTTTTTGAGCGCGGGGAAGTCGGCGGCGAGATCGCTGAACACGAGCCAGGATGCGGTGGCCTGATTGCAGGCGATCACATCGATGCCGCCCGATGCCGCAGCACGCAGCAGCGCGGCGCGTGCGTCTTTGGGTTCGCCCTCAACGATTTCAGCGCGAGAGCCGAGCTCTGCCTGGAGTGCTTTGGCGAAGACGGCGTCTGCGGTGGTCGGGCGCACGACGATAAGGACTTTCGCGTTCGGGTTGATCTGGGAGACGACGTCTTTGGCTGCGGCAGCATTCTGCGGGTATTGCCGGGTCCAGGTGGCGATGCTGAAGAAGACGCACAGCAGCAGCAGTGCGATGAGCATGCCGGAGCCGGCGAGGCGGTGGCGGATGAAGGCAGGAAGACGGCTCATGCGGAAAGAACGATCATGAGGGGCGGAACAATGCAGTTCAAGGCCGGAGACGTTCATGATTGACCCCGGGCTGCGTTTCAGAGTAACCTGCGGCACTTATGAAAACGCGCTTTTTTTCTTTGATTGTCCTGCTGCTGGCCGCCACCCATGCCCGCGCCGACTGGGTGCTAGTGCAGAAAACTGACGCGGAGGGCAAGGAGACCGTGGTCACCACGAAGATCAAGGGAGAGCAGGCAAGGGTGGACATGGGAGACAAGATGTCCGCCATCCTGGGGGCTGAGGGCATGGTCATGCTGATGCATGCACAGAAAATGATGATGAAGATGGATCTGGCGACGCTGAAGGCGTCCTTGGAAAAGACGGGAAAGGCCCCGGGTGGGCAGCCGGCAGCCAAGCCCGTGGCGACGGGGCAGAAGGAGAAAGTCGGCGAGTGGGACGCGGAGATTTACACCTGGGAAGGGACGCTGGGCAAAGGCCGCTTCTGGGTGGCCAAGGATTTCCCGAAACACGCTGAGATCAGCGCCATCAGCGACAAGCTCGGCAAGGTGATGGGCGGCGCGGTGTCCGGCATTTCACCGCAGGCTTCGGATTTCGACGGCATGGTGGTGAAATCTGAGATGACGATGATGGGCAAGAGCGTGGTCTCACACTTGGTCTCTGCCAAAGAAGAGACGGTGGCTGCAGAGGAGTTTGTGCCCCCTGCCGGCTACAACGAAATGAAAATGCCCGGAGCGCCGAAATGAGTTACGGCGTCAGCACACACGCGTAGGCGGCGGTGTTGGAGCCGGGCATGGAGATAACCACGGGCTGCTGCGTCTGCCGCACGGCCAGAGTTCCAAGGACAAGCTGCAGGGCGCTGCTGGCCCCCATGCTTTCACCGAGGACGTACTTCGGGCTGAGCACGGCGTCCCATGTCCGCCCCGACCAGGCGGCAATTTCCGTGTGGTCCAGTTTGGCGATCCCGGTGCGATCATTGATGAGCGTGGCCGGGCCTTGGCAATGCGCCAGCGTTTGCGCAGCAAGTTCGGGCAGCAGCTCGCAGCGTTCCTGCCAGGAGAGGTAACCCAGCGGACCGATGATTTCGCTGACGCGGGGGCCGCCGCCGCTGGCGGAGAGCAGGAGTGCTCCGGCACCTTCGGAGCCGATGAGCTTGGGGTGATAGTAGGTGAGCGCCTCAGCACTGAGCCAGTCGCATTCTTCCGCGGCGATGAGCAGGCAGTCCTCCACGATGCCGCTGCCGATCCAGAACGCGGCGGTGTCGAGTGCTTCCATGATGGAGTTTGGGCTCCCCAACAGGGTGCTGACCGCGCCGTCCACTCCGAGGAAGGAGGCGACATGCGAGGCGGGTGCATTGAACACGGTTTCAGGAAAGATCAGCGGGCTGGCCTGCGCGGGGTTTTGCAGCACCTCATCGTAAAAGCGGCCGGTGTAGTTCACGCAGCCGTTCATCATCACGAACAGAATGCCCAGACCGGGAGGCGGCGCGGAGGGGTCGTGCCCGGCATCTGCCAGGGCCTCCAGGGTCGCAGCCACGGAGTAGCGGGTGATTGCGCTGGAGCGGCGCAGGCGCGGATGGCGAGCGACTTTTTCTGGCGGGGCAGGGGGTGTAAAACGCGATTCGCAGGGCCAGTTTCGAACATCGCCGGGACGGTCACAGGATCGGGAGGGCAGCGGTGTTCCCGCCAGCACGGCTGCGTGCATGGCGGCGGCGTTCCAGCCAGCAGAGCTTACGGCGCCGACACCACGGATGCGGATATTGCGCGCGTTCATGCGGACCTCCTTTGCAGCACGAGGGTTGCGTTGGTGCCGCCGAAACCGAAGGAATTCGTCAGCGCATAGTCAAGCGAGGCGCGCCGGAACTGGCGCACCAGATCAAAGTGAACGGCGGGATCGATCTCGCGCACGTTCAGGCTCCCGGGCAGCCACTGCCCCTGCAGAGCCATCAGGCAGATCACGGCTTCGACGGCGCCAGCGCCGCCGAGCAGATGACCCATGGAGGACTTGGTGGAGCTGACGGGAATCTTGGACACGGCATCACCCGCCCAGGCGGCGATGGCCGAGGCTTCGGCCACATCGTTGAACGGCGTGCCGGTGCCGTGGGAGTTGATGTAGCCGATTTGAGCGGGAGAAACACCGGCCTGGGCGCAGGCGGTGGTCATGGTGCGGATGGCGGCTTTGCCGGCGGGATCTGGCTGCGTGAGGTGATGCAGGTCGGTGGCGGTGGCATAGCCGGAGACATTTCCCAGAGCCGCGCTTTGGCGAACCTCCTCGGCTTCCAGCAGCATGACGGCGGCACCTTCACCGAGCGCGAGTCCATCCCGGTTCGCATCAAAGGGGCGGGGAATGCCGCTGGGTGCGAGGGCGTGCAGGGTGTCGAACCCGGCAAAGACGAGCTTCGCGATCGCATCGTAGCCGCCTGCGAGCACGCGTTTGGCGCGGCCGGAGCGGATCATGTCCGCCGCCCAGCCGATGGCGTTGGCACCGGAGGCGCAGGCATTGGAAACGATGATGACCGGGCCGCGCCAGTCAAATTCGGCGGCGATGCTGCTCATCTGGCGCTGCGGCTGGTAATACTCGGCACGCGAAAGCTGGGTCGGGACGCGGGCGGCATCCTGATGCGCGTGTTCGAAATAGGCCTCTCCCAAAGGCATGGCCCCGGCGGAGGTGCCGATGACCATGGCGTCGATGCCCTCCATGTTCTCCCGGCCAGACTGCGCGAGCGCCTCGCGGATGGCCATGAGCAGCATGCGCGTGCCGCGATCGAAGTAGGTCTGTTTGTGGGCGGGGATGCGGTGGAAGAGGTTTTCTGCGGGCAGATCCACCACCCCGGCGGTTTTGGCGATGAACTCGCGGGTGTCGAAGAGTTCGACCGGCTTGAAGGCGGTGCGGTCCGCCGCCAGCGCTGCTTCATTCGCCTGCCAGCCCATGCCCAAAGGCGAAACGATCCCCGCTCCGGTGATGGCGATGTTCTTACTTAGAGGAGAAGGCACTAGGGAGGACAGGATGAGATTCGTTGTGTGGAGGGTTGAACTGCTAACGCAAGTGTTCATATCTACCGCACGGCGCGGCCTATGGTTTACGCTTCGCCGCAAGGACTGCAAATGTTTGGTGAACGCTGGGATCGTATTGTGGCTGAGCGCGGCGCGCAGGCGGCTTTGTATCTTGCTGACGGACGTGCCACCACGTTCCGCGAGCTGGATGCCGAGGCGCGTGCAGCAAAGCCGACCGGTGATTACGTGCTGGTGCAGGGTGAGGTGCCACAAATTTTGCGCCTGCTGCTGGTCGGGTTTTTGCACGGCCTGCCTGTGCAACTGGTGGAAAAAGACCGCTCCCGCCGCATTCCCGCCAGCCCGCCGCCTGCGAGGACGGCCCTGATCAAGCAGGCCGTGGGTGGTTCGGGGGTGCGGCGCTGCCAGTTTTTCACGTTTGATCAAATCGCCGCGGATGTGGACCGGCTGCATGCGGCGCTGGATCTCGGCTCACGCGGCACAGGGGTGGCGGCGATTTCCTGCGCGCATTCCTTTGGTCTGACGACAACGGTGCTGCAAACGCTGCTCAACGGAGTGCCCACGTGCTTTGCACCGCAGCCGTTTGCGCAGCCTTTGACGGAGGCGATGAAGCACCACCGGCGGGTGTTTCTGCCGGGAGTTCCAGCCCTGTGGAAGGCCTGGCTCAGGGGCGATGTCTGCTTTGACAACATCGGTCTGGCGATCTCCGCCGGATCTCCGCTCACGCTCGATCTGGAGCGCATGGCGCTGGAGCAGCATGGACTGAAGATTCACAATCTCTACGGGACGAGCGAGTGCGGTGCGGTGTCCTGGGACGAGACGCTCGATTTGCGTGAGGATGGGCGCGATATCGGCACCCTCCTGCCGGGCGTGCAGACACAGACCGATGCTGAGGGCCGTCTGGTGGTGACCAGCAGCTCTGTGGGGCTGGGGTATGATGACCAGCTGCCGCAGGAGAACTATGGTGCCGGGGTTTTCACCACCAGCGATCTGGTGGAGCAGGAGGGAGCCCGCCTGCGGTTTCAGCAATGCACGGGTGCAGGCATCAATGTGGCGGGTCGGAAGCTCAGCCCCCTCGAAATTGCTGAAAAAATCATGCGGGCATCGAAGCTGGAGCAGGTGAAAATTTATGGCGCACGGAGCCGCGATCCCGAGCGCTGTCAGGACATCGTGGCGGAAGTCGGCCTGCCCCAGGCGGAAATTGATCCCGCTTTTAAAATCACAGCTTGTTCATTGCTCGCACCTTGGGAAGTCCCGCGTAAATGGATCGGCAGACCATGAACACCCGTTTGCCATCCAGTGCCCTAAGGCGCATCACCCGGCTTTGCGCCAGGCGCCACGAGCGTTTCTACTCGGTGGTGAAGCTGCGTTCTGATCCCGTTTACGCCGCCGTCACCCAAGAGCTGCTGGGCTCCCCGCTGCCGGTGCTCGACATCGGCTGCGGCATCGGTCTGCTGGCGTTTTATCTGCGTGAGTCAGGCTTTGCGCCTGCCATCGCCGGATTTGATTACGATGCGGAAAAAATCTCCTGTGCGCATGACATGGTCTCGCTCAGCGACTGCGAAGGGCTCAGCTTCATGACGGGGGATGCACGCACCGGACTTCCGGAATGCAGCGGGCATGTGGTGATCCTGGATATCCTGCAGTTTTTCACGCGGCAGGAGCAGGAGGCGCTGCTCAAAGCGGCGGCATCCCGCGTGGCGCAGGGGGGGAAGCTGATCATTCGCACCTGCCTGCAGAACGACTCCCTGCGCTTTCGCGTCACGGTGGCGGGAGACTGGCTGGCCAAGCTGACGTTTTGGATGAAGGACGCACCGGTGTGCTACCCGGACCGTGCGTTATTTGAGTCCGTGCTGGGCGCTGCGGGACTGCAGGTGCGGGTGCAGCCGCTATGGGGCGGCACGCCGTTCAACAACCATCTCGTCGTCGCGGAACGCGAGTGAGGCCGGCGGAATGCATGGAAGGCCGCTCGCAGCCATCATGGAGGCGATGGCCTCCGCCACCTCGACGGCTACGGGGGTGCCTTCGTGGATCAGAACGATGGCGCCTGCTTTTAAGCGGTGGGTGATGCGCCGGGTGATGGTGGGCACGTCTGTCAGCACGCCGTCAAATCCTCGTGCGTTCCACAGCATCATCCGCAGGCCCAGGGACTGGACGATCAGTGCGGTGAAGAGGTTGTGATGGCCTGCCGGCGGGCGGAAGAAGCGTGGCGGCTGGCCCGGGCAGAGGGCGGCCAGCGTCTCCTGGCAGCCTGCGATCTCGCGCCACAACCGGGCAGGGCGGAGCATCCAAAAGGTGGTGGCCGGATGCGTCTGCGTGTGATTGCCGATTTCGTGGCCGCGCGCGAGGATTTCGCGCACCAGCTGCGGATGTTCTGCGGCACGTTCGCCGACGAGAAAGAACAGCGCCTTGATGCGGTGATGGTCGAGGATGTCGAGAATCGCCGGGGTGTGGTCGGGGTGCGGACCGTCATCGATGGTGAGCAGCACCGGATTTCCTGCGGGAGGCAGTTGTTTGATCATGCGGCCGAACAAGGCGCAGCGTGGCACCAGCGTGCCGATCATCATGGTGGTCAGGACGGTGCAAAACAGCAGGGCAGCCGCCAGGGGCTGCCCGCGAGCTGCCAGCCAGATCACCACCGGCACCGGTCCGAGGGCCAGGGCGAAGTGAAAGTACGCCCGCCGCAGGGCGCTGGCACGGACGGCCGCATTCATGCCGGATCGCGGGTGACGAGCGGTTCAAAGACAAACCATTGGTCCCAGTGCTGGAGAAGAAATTGATGCATCACCGGGAGCCAGGCGGCGCTGATCTCGGCGGCCTTGGCCTTGCGCCCGCCCTCGAAGAAGGGTTTGCCAATCTCAATGCGGTAGGCGAGCCGGCCTCTGCGGCTGAGGAACACCGGGTAGCAGGGCACGCCGGTCACCTCCGCGAGGACCAGCGGCCCGCGCGGGATCTTATAAGTCACGCCGTCAATGTGGGCCAGCGTGGGTGTCACCTCACCCAGCACGCGGTCGCCCTGCACGCAGACGACTTCACCTGCGAGGAGCAGGCGGCACAGCTCCATGCCGAGATGGCCGCCGGGTTCGTTGTAATGAACGTGGAGATTCGGCTCACGTCGCTCCTCGTCACACAGCTCCTTGCCGCGCAGCTTTTGCAGGGATGCCGAGGCCTCCGGCATGCGGACGGTATGGACGGGCCGGGTGAATTTGCGCGCGAAGAGGCTGGCGCCGATGTCGTAGTTGCCGGAATGCACGGTGAAGATCAGCGCGCCGCCCGGGTGCTTTTCCAAATCCTCGAAGTCGCCTTCGCCGATGATCTCCCAGTCGATCTTGCGCTGAAAATGCAGGTACCAGAGGCGGTCAAGGTAGGTCAGCGAAAACTGGAGGAAGACCTGAAATCCTGCGAGAGAGCTGGAGCCTTTGCCGGGAATGAGGGCGCTGAGATTGGCACGGATGGCCTCACGCGGCTCCACCGCCAGGATGTAAGCGATCAAGGAGAGGGGGTAGGCGAGCAGCGTGAAGAGCGGCGCGGGCACCCAGTGCATGCAAAACAAAATGGCCTGAGTCCAGCATGCATCATGCAGACCCATGCGCGGGGGAGGAGGAGGCGCGGTCGGCTCGTGAGTTGCAGATTCGGCGGATGGCATTATTTAAAGGCGTACCATGGATGGGATGAAACGTTGTGTTTCGACTGTCACACCCTCTCCGACAACTGACTTTTTCAGCACTTGCACGCATGATTTCATCCAACACCGATTACGACGTGGTCATCATGGGCGGTGCTTTTTCCGGCGCATCGGCGGGAATGATGCTCAAACGCGAGCATCCGGAGATGCGAATCCTCATCGTGGAGCGCACGGTGCAGTTTGACCGCAAGGTAGGGGAAAGCACGTCCGAAGTGGCGGGCTGCTTCCTCACCCGTGTGCTGCATCAGGGGCATCATCTGAGTTCGCATCACTATCAAAAGCACGGTCTGCGCATGTGGTTTTGCAAGACACCTGAGGATGATGTGGGCTGCCTCACCGAGGTCGGGCCGCGCTACCAGTCACGGCTGCCGACCTTCCAGCTGGACCGTGCCATCCTCGACGAGCACCTGCTGAAGGAGGCCTGTGATTTCGGCTGCGAGCTGCTGCGCCCGGCAACGATCAAAACCATCACACTCTCCGAAGACGAGGCACCGCACACGCTGGAAATCATGCCGCAGGAAGGGCAGATGCGCACGGTGACTGCGCGCTGGCTGATCGATGCCTCCGGCAAGGCTGCTGTGCTTTCCAGGAAACTCGGGCTGCATCAATCCTTGGAGAGCGAGCACCCGACATCCTCCATCTGGTGCCGTTTTCGCAATGTGAACGGGCTCGACAGCTTCAAGAGCCGGAAGATGCATCCATCGCTGATGAAGGGTGTCAGCCAGCTCCGCACCACGGCCACGAATCATCTCATGGGGCATGGTTGGTGGTGCTGGATCATCCCGCTGTCCGATGGCAGCTTCAGCGCCGGTGTGACGTGGGACCGGAGGTTTTTCACGCTGCCAGAGGGGCCTTCGCTGCTGGCACGCCTGCAGGCGCATCTGATGACGCACCCGATTGGCCGGCTCATGTTTGAAAACGCGGTGCCGGATGCCGATGACACCTTTTACTACAAGAACCTCGCGTACCGTTCCGAACGCATCGCGGGAAATCGCTGGGTGATGGTGGGTGATGCGGCCGGGTTCATGGACCCGCTGTACAGTCATGGGCTCGACTTCTGCGGCCACACGGTGTCTGCGGCGGTGGATCTGGTGCAAAAGAATCTGGCGGGTGAAAACACGCAGGCGATCACCGACTACCTGAACACGGCCTACCCGCGCAGCTACCGCATGTGGTTCAACTCGCTCTACAAGGACAAGTACTCCTACATGGGCGACGCGGAGCTGATCAATGCGACGTTTCTGCTGGACCTCTCCGCGTATTTCCTCGGCCCGGTGAGGGGGGTGTATGACAATCCGGATGATGAATGGATTCACATGCCGTACGAAGGGAAGGCGGGTGCATTTTTTGCCGGCTTCATGGCATTCTACAACCGCCGCTTCGTGCACCTCGGGCAGGAGCGGCGCCGCAAGGGCATCTATGGCAGCACCAACAACGGGCACGTCTGGATGCCGTTCATGAGCCTGTCGCCAGACCACACCGCAGCGCGATTGCTGTGGGCGGGGATCAAGGTGTGGATCAAGGCGGAGATCACCACCTGGCTGGCACCCACTGCGGCCAGAGAGCCGGTGGTGGTGATGGAGAAGAAGCCGGTGGAGGCGTGACCCTCACTCCGCCACGAAAAACATTCCCGCGAAGGTGTTGGGGGTGAGCTTGGCGTCTGGTTTGGGATCCACGAGCATGTTGGAGATGTCGCCGTCGAGATAGAGGGCGTTTTCGCAGCCGAGGTGCTGGAAGAAGCGGGTGAACTGGTGAAACGTCACGCGGCCTTTCACGGCGTCTTCGCGATCACTTATCACGAAGAGGATCTGGCCATCTTTCTTGCGCACGCCCACGGCATTGCGCAGGCGTTTGTTGGGGGAGTTCACCTGGAAGGCGGGGTGGATCACGCCCTGGCGCAGCATGAGCGGGCCGGACTGCGTGGCGAGGCGCGGCTTGAGGCCGCTTTTGGCAAATTCCGCTGCTTCCATCACGCCGGGGCCGGCCTGGTCGTCGAGGTAGAATATGCCGTTGGGCTTGAGGAAGAAGTTGCCCTCGCCTGCGCTCAGATTCAGCGGCACCAGTTCCTTGCTGGCGCAAATGGTCAGGCCGCAGGGTTTTGGGCCGCGCTCGTAGATGCCGGCGTTGGTGGCGAAGATGATCTGTTTGCCGCGCGCGGCGAGCTGCCGGCGCAGGCCGTTGAAATCTCCCAGCGGCTGGCCGTTGTCACCCAGCCAGGCGAGCTGAAGGCGCGACCAGTCGGCCTTGTCCACGCGGTAAAGGTGATATCGCCCGCCTTCGTAATCCACCGTCTCCGCGCCGTGCAGGTGTGAGGTGAGGGTGGCACAGCCGAAAAGGGTGAGGAGCCAGCGGGGAAAGGTCATGCGACAGGATGCTGAATTCACGTCATCCCACAACCCCAGAACCGGCTAAAGCCGGTACTACAAAACGAAGAGCCTTGAACCCGGAACGGATTGCCCCATGATGACCCTCACATGTCCAGCAGTCTAGGCACCCTTTTCCACATCAGCACCTGGGGCGAATCCCATGGCATCGGCGTCGGCGTCGTCATCGACGGCTGTCCGCCACGCATCCCCCTGACCGTGGAGGACATTCAGGCTGAACTCGACCGCCGCCGGCCCGGCCAGAGCAAGATCGTCACGCCGCGCAAAGAGGACGACAAGGCGGAGATTCTTTCCGGCGTGCTGGATGGCCTCACGCTCGGCACGCCCATCGGCATTCTGGTGCGCAACACGGATCAGCGCCCTTCGGCCTACACGGAGATGCAGCAGGCCTACCGCCCCAGCCACGCGGATTACACCTACGACGCCAAGTACGGCATCCGCGCCGTCTCCGGCGGCGGACGTTCCAGCGCACGCGAGACGATCGGCCGTGTGGCTGCCGGTGCCATTGCGCGCAAGGTGCTGCAGCATTCGCTCACGGGTTACGAATGCCTGGCCTATGTCAAAACAGTGCAGCACATCGAGGCGAAAGTGCCTGTGGGCGCGGAGCTCAATTCGGCGGTGATCGAATCCAACATCGTCCGCACCTGCGATCCCGTGGCGGCGGAGCAGATGATCGATCTCATTGAGAAGATCCGCAGCGAAGGCAACAGCGTGGGCGGCATCATTGAGTGCGTCGTGCGCGGCGTGCCGACGGGGCTTGGAGAGCCGGTGTTCGACAAGCTGGAGGCGGATCTCGCCAAGGCGATGATGAGTCTGCCTGCGACCAAGGGATTTGAAATCGGCAGCGGCTTTGGCGGCACGACGATGACGGGCCTGGAGCACAACGACGAATTCTACATGGACGGTGACAAGGTGCGCACCCGCACGAACCGCAGCGGCGGCATTCAGGGCGGCATCAGCAATGGCGAGGAGATCGTCTTCCGTGTGGCCTTCAAGCCGACGGCCACCGTGCTGCGCGAGCAGAAGACCGTGACCAACACTGGCGAGGACACCACCCTTTCCGCACGCGGCCGCCACGATGCCTGCGTGCTGCCACGCGCTGTGCCGATGGTGGAGGCCATGGTGCATCTGGTGCTGGCCGATCATTTCCTGCGCCAGCGCGCGATGAGGGGGTGATGGGATGCGGTGGCTTGCCTGGCTCCTCACTGGCACGACCTGCCTGGCTGGCTATGGCGGGCCGTTGCCAGAAATCGCGGTGGGAACCGGCGGGCGGGAGCTGGTGATCCAGAGTGCGCCGAGGCTCCCTGCGAATGGAGCTGCCCAGGCGTTTCTGCTCGGCACGGTCACGGAGGTGGCGGCTGAAGAAGACCGCCAGCCGCAGCAGACCCGGCTCTCAGAGTCATGCACGCTGCGCGTGGATTCCGCTTATGGGTATCTGGACCAAATCGCGGGCGTTCAAACGGCGGTGCTCCAGGCCAGCTATGAGCAATCACCTTACGTTCCAATTGATGAAGACTGGGGCAGGCTGTGGCACTTCAAGAAAGGGCAGAGGTTGATTGTGATTCTTCACCGGAGTGAAGGGGCGCCGTGCTTTGATGTGGAGGAACTGATGGTTCTCGATGACCGCACGGCTACGCTGCCGGAGATCCTGCGGCGGACTGCGCTGTTGCCGGAGGAGTTTACGGATGATGATCTGGAGGTGCTCAAGGTGGCTTCGCCCGCTTTGCATCGGCGGGTTTTTGCTGAGAGCGCCGGAGCGCGTGCGATTCGCGCCGAAGGGGCGAGGCGGTGGCGTGAGGGGATGATGGCAGCCGCAGGCATTTGTGCTCTGCTGGTGCTGGGCTTATGGGGCATTTGCAAGAAGCGGCATGTCATATGATCTGAGAGGCCGGAAGTCCAGAGGGCGGATACAACCCGTCCTGGCGATGTCGGTTTGCCTGCAAACCGTGAGCTGGCACCCACGGTGAACGTGCCGGTCCTCCGGTGTTGCGTGGGGTCTTGGCGTGGCTCAGATCCACGTCCCGGACGGGATGATGGCGTCTTTCGGAATGCAGATGATGCCGTCGCGAATGTAGAAGTTTTCGCCGTCCATGTTGTCCGGCTTGCCTTCGGGAGTGATGACCACGTTGTCGCCGATGTGGACGTTCTTGTCGATGATGGCGCGCTCGATGCGGCAGTTGCGGCCGATGCCGGGAGGCGGGCGGTTCGGATCGGTGCCGACGGCACCGGCGTAGTAATCTGCACCCATGATGATGCAGTCACGGATGGTGGTGCCGGGCTCGATCTTGGCGCGCAGGCCGATGACGGCGGTTTCGATGTGGGCGTCGGTGAGCACGCTGCCGTCGGCGATCAGCGCACCGCGGATGGTGGCACCATTGATCTTGGTGGCAGGCAGGAAGCGGGCATGGGTGAAGATGGGCGCGGAGCTTTCGAAGAAGTCGAACTGCGGCACCAAGCGGCAGAGGTCGAGGTTGGCGTCGAAGAAGTTGCGGATGGTGCCGATGTCCTCCCAGTAGCCCTGGAAGTTGAAATTGAAGACGCGCTTGTTCTTGATCGCGGTGGGGATGATGTGCTTGCCGAAGTCGTTGAGCGTGTTGTCGAGGCACTCGATGAGCACATCGCGGTGGAAGAGGTAGATGCCCATGGAGGCCTGGAAGCGCGACTCCACAGGATCAATGCCCATGGTCTTCAAAGTGGAAGGCGGGATGCGCAGCTTTTCGAGGACTTCAGGATCCTTGGGCTTTTCCACAAACTCATAGATCCGGCCGTCTTCATCGGAATGCATGATGCCAAACGACGTTGCGGCCTCGGCATCGACAGGAATCGTGGCGATGGTGATGTCCGCATTGGTGGCGACGTGCTGGCGCATCAGCATGCGGTAGTCCATGCGGTAGAGCTGGTCCCCGCTGAGGATGAGGAAGTAGTCGTAGTCGCCTTCGAGGAAGTAGCGCAGGTTCTGCCGCACGGCGTCGGCGGTGCCCTGGTACCAGCGCTCACCATCGGGAGTCTGCTGCGCTGCGAGCACCTCCACAAAGCCGCGGGTGAACTGATCAAAGCGGTAGGTGCGGGCGAGATGGCGGTTGAGCGAGGCGCTGTTGTACTGGGTGAGCACGTACACCTGGCGCAGCCCGGAATTGATGCAGTTGCTGATCGGGATATCGACGATGCGATATTTGCCGGCGAGGGGCACGGCGGGTTTGGCGCGGTTTTCAGTCAGAGGGAAAAGACGCGTGCCTGCCCCACCACCCATGACGATGGCCAGAGTATTGCGGCGTAAGAGAGTGTCTGCTTCGATCTGGACTTTGGATGACGAGGGGGCCGTGGCGTTTGGAGGTGTGCTCATTGTCCTAAGTTGGTTGTCATTAATTCTCTGCAACAAGGAGAACAAGCAAGCGTTATCCCTGTCCAAATCTTGCGAGCTGACGCGCCTCGCGAGCGATTCAGCTCTATCACCTTCCTCCAACCTCATGTCCACCCCGACGTTTCGTTTCCCCTGCATGATCAGCGTTTGCCTGATTGCGTCCTCAGCCTATTCAGCGGTCAGCTTTGAAAAAGACCTGCTGCCCGTCATTACTAAGAAATGCGTTGATTGTCACAAGGCTCCGCATGTGGAAAACGGCCAGAAGAAGGAACCCAAGGCCGGACTGCGGCTGGATGCTTCCTGGGCCATCCTGAAAGGCAGTGAAAACGGGCCCGTGCTCACGCCCGGCGCCCCGGACAAGAGCGGCATCTATGAGTCCGTCACGCTGCCGAAGGATGACGACGGCCACATGCCCTCCAAGGGCGAAGATTTGACGAAGGAAGAAATCGCCCTGCTCAAGAAGTGGATTGAGGAAGGTGCGGACTTCGGCGGCTGGGTCGGCAGTGTGGAAGGCATGCCCGCAGGCGCGATGACGGAATCCGCGAAGCCTTACAAGCCGCGTCCGCACGATCTGTTTTATGCGGCTCTTGAAAAAGAGGTGAAGCCCCTTGCTGACGGCGTGCTGGCCAAGGCGAAGGCCGCCGGTGCGCAGGTCTCTCCGGTGAAGGTGGACAGCCCGCTGGTACGGGTGGATTTCCTCACGGGAGTCTCGAAGTGCGATGACGCGAAGGTCGCCGAGATCCTGCCGCTCAAGGAAAACATCGTGCAGCTGGATCTGGGGCGCACCATCATCACCGACGGTGCCTTGAAGACGATTGGCCAGCTGCCGCGCCTGGTATCGCTCGATTTACGCCAGACCAAAATCACTGATGCCGGCCTCGAATCCCTCATCGGGCTGAAGAAACTCGAGACCCTGAATCTCTACGGCACCGAGATCACGGACGCCGGATTGAAGCACCTGTCTAAGATCAAAAGCCTCAAGAATGTCCATCTCTGGCAGTCCAAGGCCACCAAGCCCGGCGTAAAAGAACTCAGCGCCGCCATCCCCGGCATCAAAGTCAGCATCGAATAATCCATCCCAACCGTAGCCCCTCATGAAAACGCGTCTCTTCCTTCTTACCACCATGTCCATGCTCAGCGCACTCTTTGGAACCGCCAACGCTGGCGAAGGCGAAAAGGTCAGCTACCCCGCTCCGGTGGTCTCTGGCATCAACCAGGACGGTGCCACGGTGAACTTCGCCGATGTGTACAAGAAGGGGCCGACGGTGGTCTTCTTCTACCCGAAGGCCGACACCCCCGGCTGCACCAAGCAGGCCTGCTCTTTGCGGGACGCCTTTGCGGATCTCTCCAAAGAGGGCGTGCAGGTGCTGGGTGTCAGCTTTGACAAGGCGGAGTCGCAGAAGGCGTTCAAGGACAAGTTCACGCTTCCGTATGACCTCATCGCCGATCCAGAAGGCAAGATCGTCGAAGCCTTCAAGGTGAAGAAGATGCTCAAAGGCCTGCTCTCACTCGCCTCACGCAGCTGCTTCCTCATCAAGGATGGCAAAGTGGTCTGGCAGGACTACTCGGCCGCCACCGACCAGCAGGCCGCTGACATCAAGCGCGTGCTGGCCGAGGTGAAGTAACTCGCCCAGCTCTGAAAGTAGCAAAGTTGTTTCAATCAAAAGACCGCCGGTGTGCAACTGGCGGTCTTTTTTGCTTTTTAGATTAACGCCAGCGCGTCAGTGCTGTCTTTAACACACCGCGTGATCATTCCCCCAGTTCTCCAAACTTCCCCATTCTCACGCCTCTGCGTGGTTGCTGTGCTGCTGCTGGCGGCGCAGGTGGGAGTGCGTGCGGACTGGCGGGATGACATTGGCTACACTCAGCTGGCCGCCGAGCTGGGCGCTGCGGTGCCGACTGGCGCGGGCATCGTGTTGATGCAGTCCGAAGCCAATGATCAGACCTCGCCGCCCAACTACCTGCCGCAGGACGGCGGCCCCGGCTCGTTTGCCGGTGCCGGCTCATACACCGGCAAAACGTTTTTCGCCGAGTCCGGTGCAGGGGTGGTGCTGAGCCATGCGCAGTCCGTGGCCTCCTTTTATTATGCCAATGGCACCGGCATCGCTCAGGGAGCCACGGAAATCCACAACTACACCGCGCTCGACTTCATCAACCGGATCTACACCGGCTCCGGCCCGGAAGTCCTGCCGGGCAGGGTGCAGAATCACAGTTGGAAAGGCACTACGGACGCCACCACGGACCCGCAGTTGCTGCGGAGTCTGGACTTCCTCATCAATCGAGATGGCCGCATCGTCACCGTGCCATTGGACAACAACACCGGGGCGCTGCCAGCATTGCTGGGGAACAATTACCATGCCCTCACCGCCGGCCTCCGCTCCGGCGTCCACAGCCTGGGCGGCACCAACACGGATGGCTCCGGACGCATGAAGCCCGATCTCGTGGTCAATGTCGGGGAGACCAGCTATGCCGCACCGGCCATCGCAGGCGCAGGAGCGGCGCTGCTGCAGTCCGCCGTGGCCTTGGGCAACACCAACGCGGAAAAGCCCCAGGTCATCAAGGCGCAGATGCTGGCGGGAGCATCGAAACAAAATCTGCCGCAATGGGTGCGCCAGTCCGATGCCACACCGTATGACGCCGTCTTCGGCGCTGGCGAGCTGAACATCCGCAACGCCTACTACATCCAGCAGGCGGGCCAGCATGCTTTTTCGACCAGCACTGAATCCCCCTCACGCGGTTGGGATTTTTCCACCAGCACCACCAACTCTTCGGGCCGGCGTTATTTCTTCAGCATCCCCGCCGGGCGCTACGCCACCACGTTCTCCGCAGCCGTCACCTGGCACCGCACGGTCGATGGTTTTCCCGGCTCGTACACCAGCACTCTGTCAGACCTCAATCTGAAGCTTTACGCCTCCACCAGCTTCACGCCCGGCTCCACCGCGCTTTATTCCTCCACCAGCAGCGTGGACAATGTTGAGCACCTCTTTTGCTACAATCTCCCGCCCGGCCAGTACGTCCTCGTCGTCACCGCGAATTCGAGCATCCGCTCGTACGGACTGGCCTGGGATGCCCTGCTTGGCAGTGGGCCCGTGCTGACCGCCACCCTCACCGGCGGTCAGTTGCAGCTCAGCGCATCCAGTCTTGATCCCCGCGTCAGTTACACCATCGAAAGCTCCCCCAATCTGGTCAATCCCTGGACCACTGAGCAGACCTTTCGCACAGCGGACACCACCCCGTCCTTCACCCACACGTTCCAGCCCACCCAGACCGCCGGAAGTTATTTCTACCGCCTGCGCTGGACGCCGGTGAGGTGAGGAAGGTGGGTGAATGCCATTTCCCCTCCGCTCATGACGTGCGTATCCTCTGCCATGAATACGCGCACCGAGACAGACAGCATGGGGGCGATGGCCGTGCCGGCGGAGGCGCTGTATGGCGCGAGCACGCAGCGCGCGGTGCTCAATTTCCCGGTCAGCGGGCGCTGTGTGCCGCTGCCGGTCATTCACGCCTATGGGCTTATCAAATGGGCGGTGGCGCGCGTGCATGAGGAACTGGGACTGCTGCCGCAGGACAATGCGGCGCTTATTGAGCAGGCGGCCTTGGAGGTGGCGGAGGGCAGGCACGATGCGCATTTCGTCATCGACATCTATCAGACCGGCTCCGGCACGAGCACGAACATGAATGTGAACGAGGTGGTCGCAAACCGCGCCTGCCAGATCGTCGGCAGGCCCCTCGGGGCGAAGGACCCCGTGCATCCGAATGACCATGTGAACATGGGGCAGTCCAGCAACGACACCTTTCCCACGGCGGTGCACATCGCCGTGGCGCAGGAGTTGAACCGGAGGCTTCTCCCGGCGCTGGAAACAATGCAGCAATCGCTAGCGGCGAAGGCGGAGGAGTTCTGGGAAGTGCTCAAAATCGGCCGCACGCATTTGATGGATGCCACGCCGGTGCGTCTGGGGCAGGAGTTCAGGGGTTACGCGAGGCAGGCGGAGCTGGCGGTGAGCCGCGTACACAAGGCGCTGAACGCCCTCATGGAGCTGCCGCTGGGCGGCACGGCGGTGGGGACTGGGCTGAACAGCCACCCGGAGATGCCCGCCCGCGCCATCCCGCTGCTCGCTGAAAAGACCGGCCTGCCTTTCCGCGAGGCGCAGGATCACTTCGAGGCGCAGTCCGCGAAAGACGCCCTCGTGGAAGCAAGCGGCCAGCTCAAGACGGTGGCCACCAGCCTTTTCAAGATCGCCAATGACTTGCGCTGGCTCAGCTCCGGCCCGCAGTGTGCGATCGGTGAGATCATGCTTCCTGCCACTCAGCCCGGGAGCTCCATCATGCCCGGCAAGGTGAACCCCGTGATGTGCGAAAGCCTCATGCAGGTCTGCGCCCGGGTCATGGGCAACGACACCACTGTCACCTGGTGCGCCGCCAACGGGAATCTGGAACTGAACGTCATGATGCCCGCACTCGCGGCGGCGCTGCTGGAAAGCATCGAGCTACTGACCAATGTCACCGCGCTCTTCGCCTCACGTTGTGTGAGAGGCATCGTGGCGAACGGGGAGCGCTGCACGAATTTCATCGAGCACAGCCTCGCGATGGTGACCGGCTTGAATTCCAAAATCGGCTACGACAAGGCCGCTGAAATCGCGAAGCAGAGCGCCAAAACGGGGACGCCCGTGCGAGAGCTCTGCCTACAACAGCTTGCAGAGCTGGGCATCACAGAGGCGGAGCTGAACGAGGCGCTGGATCCTGCCCGGATGACCACGCCGGATGCAGGCATGGTGGGCGGCGGCGGGGGATGATAACAAAGAATCCTCCTTTTCGTCCTGCATCAAATCGGCGCGGGAACTCCGCCCAAAGGGCCCACCCGCGCGAGCTGGGCTTTCTGGGCGGCCATTTTCACCAGATGGGTCTCCGGGGCGGGCACGCTCGGGATGACGAGCACGGGGCGGCTGGCGTGCTGGATGACGCCGGTGGTGACGCTGCCGGCGAACAGATGGTACAGCGCGCCATGGCCATGGGAGCCCATGAGGATGATGTCGGGGGCGATGCTTGCGATCTGGTCCAGCACGGTCTCCAGCAGCAGGCCTCCAAACACCTGCGCCGTGGCCTGCACTCCGTGATCGATCAGGGTGTCGCGCATGAGGAACAACTGCTGCTGCCGCGATTTGAACACGTCCGGCGGGACGGCGGGCGGCTCAAAATCCACCACCAGCGGCTCTGGTGGCACGACGTGGACGAGAACCACATTCCCCCCGAAGGCCCTTGCGTGCTCTTCGGCTTGCTCGAGGACTTGAGGGCTGACATCGGAAAAATCGATGAGTGCGAGAATGGTTTTCATGGCTTGAGAGGAGGTGGTTGGTGCGCGTTGCGTGTCCCAGTATGCATACGAATCCCGACCCGCATCCGGGCGGGGCGATCAGCAGCGGATGGAGGCTGCCGCAGGTGTCACGTCAGCCACCAGGCCAGCGCCGTCTGCTGCGGTTTGAGCGTGGCCAGGGTCTGGAAAGGCGGGCTGGCGCGGATGGATTTTTCAAACTCCGGCAGCTCTGAGGGCAGGCTGCACTGGCAGGTGCCGGGCTCCAGACCCATCAGGTCAGGGTCAGCAGCGTAGGTCAGGGTCAGCGAGAGCTCGCTCATGCCGTCCTCATCTTCGTCTCCAGGTTCGATGAAATGGCGCGAAAATTCGAGCTGGAAGGTTTTTTCAGTGCCCTGCTCGTTCACACCCCACTGGCAGTGCAGGGTGTCGCCCTCTTCATCCAGAATGCAGTTCTCCGCCCGCACATCGCGGTAGAAGGCCTCCATCTGCGCCAGCGCGGTGGCTGCATTTAGGCCCTGCACCGTCATCCCGGCGTCGGTGACGGCGGCTTCAAACGTGGTGGCGGAATCGGCAGGTTGCATGGCTCACGAGTACATCGGCATGCGATCTTGTTTCGGTGGTACTGAAATCGGGCTGAAGCGGGAAGGGGAGGGACTATTTTTTGATCGCCTTTCCCTGCGGCATCACTCAGCATGCCCGGCGCATGAGTTCCTCCACCCATCCCATCGTTATTCTGGCTGTGCTCGGTGCCGTGGCCACGGTGATCATGCTGATCACCGTGTTCCGGGTGCGCAGCTGGGGGCTGAAGGTACTTCTGGTGCTCATCGCCCTGGTGACGCTGGCCCCGGCCGGGCTGGTGGTGTACGCCATGCATCCGGAGTGGATGGACGCCCGCTACCGCAGCTACAAATCCTTTTACGAAGGCATCCGGCTGGGCATGACACGGGAGGAGGTCATGGCCCTGCAGACGCAGCTTTACCCGGAAGGCGGCCCCCGCCAAAAGCCGCAGATCATCATTGATGAAGAGAAAAGCCTGACGTTTTTCATGCATCCGGAACATTCAGCGGAACCGAATTGCGAGGGTATTTTTTTGGTTTTCGAGAACGGGAAGGTGAAGTCTAAAACCTATTCCCCGGACTGAATCCCCATGCCTCTCTGGAAACGCCTGCTGCGCCTCGTCGCCATACTCATCCTCACACCGGTGATCTTTCTGCTCAGCTGCCAGTCCAGCCTGATCTACCACCCGAATCCTTACCGGGCGGAGTATGAGAGCATGCTGCAGGCCGACAGAGGGGAGCGCGTGCTTTTTGAGACGTCTCAGGGCCACCAGACGGCCTTCTACATTCCCGCGCGCAGACCTGCCAGCGGCCTGCCGCAGACGCTCTGGCTGTGCTTTGCCGGAAATGGATCCCTGGCGCTCGACTGGCTTTATGAGACCGCCACGTGGGACGACCGCTTCGCCTATCTGCTGGTCGATTATCCCAGCTATGGCGAGTGCGAGGGCACCCCGAGCCCGGCGCGAATCCGGGAAAGCGGCAAGGTGGCGGTGGAGGTGCTGGCCAGGCACCTGCACACCACCCAGGCCGAACTGCAGCCCCGTCTGGCGGTACTGGGCCATTCCCTGGGCTCTGCGGCGGCCCTGATGGCGGCGGATGATCTGGACATCCGGCGCGGGGTGCTGATGTCCCCTTTTACCACAATGACGGACATGGGCCGCATCGTGCTCGGCTGGCCGCTGTGCTACCTGAACCAGCACCGCTTCAACAACCGCACATCGCTGCGCCACGTGGCCTCCCGTGCCGGGGCGCGGTTCGTGATCTTCCACGGCGCGGAGGATGAGGTGATCCCCGTGCGCATGGGGGCGGAGCTGGCGGCGGCCCACCCGCAGGCGGTGACTTTTCACGCCGTTCCCGGCGGGCATCACAACGACCTGCTGGACCTGATTTCACCCCAGATCGGTCGGGCGATGGCGGAGGTGACGGCGGGCGCGAAGCCGTAAGGCACACGGCGGTTGCTTTCAGGCGCTGCTGTGCTCTGATGGGGGCTCAATCCCCACCCACTAGCTCATGTCCGCGCCCTCCTCTACTTCGGAAAAATCCTCCTCCATCTGGTCTGTTCTCAATCTGATCATCGGATCAGTTCTCGGCGGGGCTGTTTTGCTGTGGGTGCTGGCCTTTATTTTTGACGGTCTGGGCTCCCTGCGTCCGAAGGCGAAAGCCGCAGCTGCTGCTCCGGCTGCCGCTGCTCCAGCCGCCCCCGGCGCTGCTTCTGCCCCTGCTGCCGGCACCGCCGCCGCTCCGGCTCCTGCCGCTGCCGCCGCTGACCTGCCTGTGCTTGAAATCACCATCAAGCCGGACGCCGCCAACCCGCTGGCCTATGACACCAAGACCATCAGCGCCAAGGCCGGCCAGAAGATCAAGCTCACCTTCACCAACACCCACCCCACCCTGCCCCAGCCGCACAACATCGTGATCGGCAAGCTCGGCACCAAGGACAAGATGATGGGCATCGCCATGGGCGCCATGACGCTGGTGGACAAAGGCTACATCCCGGACTCCCCGGACATCCTCGCCCACACCAAGCTGCTTCAGCCCGGCAGCAGCGAGACCATCGAGTTCACCGTGCCAGCCGCCGGTGACTACCCCTACTTCTGCACCTTCCCAGGACACGTCGCCATCATGAACGGCGTCCTCACCGCGCAGTAATTTTTCACCGTCCCCAGCCATGGCCGTCTCCATCAGCGTCGATTACGAAGGCGGCCTGCGCTGCCGGGCCACGCATGGCCCTTCGCAAAACCAGTTCATCACCGATGCGCCGGTGGACAACCACGGCAAAGGCGAGTCCTTCAGCCCCACCGACCTCGTGGCCACGGCGCTGGCCACGTGCATGGCCACCGTCATCGGCATCAAGGCCCAGCAGAAGGGCTACGATATCGCAGGCATGAAGGTCAGCGTGGAAAAGCACATGAGCGCGGACAGCCCACGCCGCATCGTTGGCCTGCCCATCACTATCCAGATCCCGCTGCCGGAAGACCACCCAGACCGCAAGCTCCTCGAAGCCACCGCCCTCGGCTGCCCCGTGCACCACAGCGTGCACCCGGACATCGACAAGCCGGTGACGTTTGTGTGGGGTGTGTAGTAGTTGGGGGTGAGTTTGATAAGGCTTCGGAGTTGAGCGTGCGAACTGTGCGAGTCGTGCAAATCATCAGTGCCAACGGTGGGCGGGAGCTTTTCAGAGGGCGCATGCGATGAGGCAGCAGGCCCAAGCTGGGACGAAGGCTTCCAAGGCCGCGCACAGCGCATCCCTGCCCTCCAGAACAGTGCGTGCCGCAGAGCGGGTAGGGAACCGCTGCGCGGGTCCGTGATTTCGGGTCTGTCGCTTCGCAGGCGATCAAAATGGTGCGCCGTCCTGAAACCCTCCGACAGCACAAGGCGGAGGCGTTTGAAAAGGGGGAGTGCGATGAGGCGGCAGCCCACGCTGGGACGAAGGATTCTACGGACGCGCACAACGAGTCCCTACCATCCCTGAGGCGTTGAAGCACACGCCTGGACCATGATGGATTGATGTCCTTCGCGCTTACCGCACCCAGCGTGCGCCGCTGGAGAGGCCCACGTGCCAGTCGCGGAGGTGCATGTCGGAGTAGTCGGTCTTGCCCTGGGCGCCGATCATGGTGGTGCCGGTGGCGCGTCTCCAGGCTTTGCTGAAGCTCTCGGCGGTGTGGCAGCCCCAGCTTTGGCAGTAGGCTTTGCCGCTGAAGGCCCAGCGGCTGATCTTGCGCAGATCATTCTCATGCAGCCATGCGGTGGAGGTGGCATACACGTCGGAGCTGTAGTCAAACATGAAGCTGTACTTGTTCGAGTGGCCGAAGTACTCGAAGCCGGAAATCTTGAGATTGCCGCGGCCGGACTGGCCGTTGTTGATGTAGTTGATGAGTTCGTCCGTGCTGCGGAACCACACGAGGTGGATGTAGGGGTAGGCCTTGGTCACGGACTCCACATTCTGCGTCAGCGGCTGGTGCTCGGCGGCGGCGCGGCGCACGTAGGCGTCCCGGTACACCAGCCAGGTGATGCGGGTGCTGGCAGGGACGGTCTTGTGGATCTCCTGCATGCGCACGCGGGCGGTGCGGATGAAGTTGCCCCACCAGCGGTCGTGCTGCTCTCCGGGCCGGCGCAAATCCTCAAACCCGCGTGACGCAGGCCCTCCACTGACGACGAGGTATTCGGTATCTGCGGCGGCCTTGGTGACAAGGCCGCTGGTGAGCAGGAGAAGCGCGGTGAAAAGCAGGCGGATCATGATGGGGCTAACAAAGCACGACTACTTCGTTTCGACGAGCTTGAAGTTCTTGAACTGCACGACCATCGGCGGGCCGGCGTGGATCTGCAGGGCCAGGAGGCCTTCCTTTGGCGCGTTGGCGGTGTCTTCATCCGTCACGTCGATGGTCTGCTGGCCGTTGATGAAATGCTGCACATGGTTGCCCTTGGCCACGATGCGGTACTCGTTCCAGTCTTCGGACTTGATGCTGGCCTGGATGGCGGCGCTGTCTCCCACGCTGCCGGTCACTTCCACCACGGCCTTCTTGCCACCGTCGGCGGCGGGCTTGATCACGGTCTTTTCACCGCGCTTGGCCAGGATGCCACGGCCGCGCTCTTCGTAGAGGATGCCGCTGTAGGTCTTGCCGGCCTCGAAGTCGGCCTGGTAGCCGCTGATGATGGGGCCGTTTTCTCCGGCATTGAGCTCCTTGCTGCGGTACTGCACGCCGGAATTGCCCTTTTCGATGCGGTATTGGAACGTCAGCACGAAATCGCTCACGGTGCCGCCTTTCCAGACCAGGAAGGTGTTGTGCTTGAGGATGCTCTTGACCGGAGCGTCGGGCTTTGCCGGATCTGCAGGAGCAGCCGGGGTCTTGCCGGTGATGGTGCCGTCCTGCACGCTCCAGAGGTCCTTGTTGCCTTCCCAGCCGGTGAGATCCTTGCCGTTGAAGATTTCTTTTTCTTCCGCGCTGGCGAAGGAAAGGGAGGCGAACAAGGCGGCGAGAGCGAGGTGCAGTTTCATGAAGGATGGTTGTGGTGGTCGGGCGAGGTTTAACGCGCAGGCCCGGGGTTGTCTATCGCTTTGCAGGAGGCGGAAGGATGGGTCGCTCTCGCAAAGAGTGGGAGGTGGGGCAGGGATGGCGGAGCCATCGAAGGCATCTGCGGAGCAAGATCGTGATCTTCTTGAAATGGAAATGGGTGCTAAGTCTGCTATACACCGCGCACGATGCCACTGCCCCGCTTCCTCTCTTCTCCCGCTCTGTGGCGTTTTTTGGTCGTGCTGTGGTTCGGGGTGCTGTTCTGGCTGTCCTCCCAAACGCATCTGCCATCCCCCGCGAGTTTTGAGGGCGTGGACAAGCTGGAGCATGCGATCTTTTTCTCTGCCGGCGGCATGTGCTTTCTGCTCAGCCTGCGTCTGGCGGGGCGTGCGCAAGGCACGGCCGTCGCCATTCTCGCTTCGGTCCTGTTCTGCGGTGCCATCGGCGGCTTTGATGAGTGGCATCAAACCTACACCCCGGGCCGCAGCGGCGGGGATGTGTGGGACTGGACCGCTGATTTGTGCGGCGGGTTGATTGGTGCTTTTTTGGCCCTGAGGGTACAGAAGTGGCTGGTGAGAGCTCCAATGAAGGCGTGACAGTTTTTGGAGCGCGGCTGCGGTAGCTGCCGCTTTCGAGCGTCTCGTGGTGGGCGTATGCTGAGAGGCCTGCGATATCCCCATCAGTTCCCGCATTCGGTATCTGCGCACATGCGTGCGTCACTCAGCACGTCTAAAGCGGTAGCTGCGCTCGTTCCGCGCTGCGCAACCGCAGTCCAAATACCCAAGTGCCTTACTTCAGCGGAAACCACCACATCAGCACCGCGGTGAGGAAGACGTTCGCGAGGGCGAGCTCGAAGAACACTTTCCAGCCGAGGGCCATGAGCTGGTCAAAGCGGAAGCGGGGCAGGGTCCAGCGGATGATGATGAAGAAGACGATGAAGGCGAAGACCTTGGCGAAGAAGGTGCCGATGTGCAGCAGGCCGGTATAGAACGGGGTGGTGTCCGGCGTGTAATGCAGCTGCAGCGGGATGATTTTCTCCAGCAGCGGCCAGCAGGGGATGCTCCAGCCACCAAGGAAGAGCGTCACCGCCATGCCTGAGCCGATGATCATCGCGGCGTATTCACCCATGAAGAACAGGGCGAACTTCATGGAGCTGTATTCGGTGTGGTAACCGGCCACCAGTTCCGTTTCGCACTCGGCAAGGTCGAAGGGCAGGCGGTTTGTCTCGGCAAACATGGAGACGGTGAAGATGACGAAGGAGATGACGATGGGGATCAGCAGCACCCAGCGTGCGACGCTGAGGCCTTCGCCCCAGAGCGGCAGCAGCAGCCAGCCGTTCGCGTCCTGGAAGGCGGACATCTTGGTGAGGTTCAGCTCGCCGAAGATCATGAGCACCGGGATGATGGACAGGCCCAGTGAGATTTCATACGAGATCATCTGCGCACTGGCGCGCACACCGCCGAGGAAGGGGTACTTGGAATTGGAGGACCAGCCGGCGAGGACGATGCCATACACGCCGAGGGAGGCGATGGCGAAGGTGAAGAGCGGCCCGATGCTCAGGTCTGCGATCACCATCTTGACCGGTTCGGCGATGCCGAGGAAGGAGAGGTTCAATTCACTGCCGAAAGGAAGCACCACACAGGTGAGCAGCGCAGGCACCACTGTCATGCAGGGGGCCAGCCAGTAGTAAAACTTGCGCACATGGGCGGGCACAAAGTCTTCCTTCAAAATGAACTTCAGGCCGTCAGCAGCCGCCTGAGCCAGCCCGCCGATGCCGAAGGGCTGCCAGTCTTTCTTGAAGCCCAAAAGCGTCAGCGGCACGCCCACGCGGTTCGGACCCACGCGGTCCTGGATCACAGCGGAGATGCGTCGCTCAAAGTAAACCGCGATGGAAACCAGCGGGAGGATGACCAGAAAAGTGAGAAACACGATCTTCCCCACCGAGACGGCGAGCGCAATGAGATCGAAAGTGGCGAGCGTGGGAGTGAACATCGGCAGGGCGATTATCAGGACGCAGCGAGGAGCAGCAACCCGATTTTGTGAAAAATTTCACAAGCGCCTTGTCTCGCCATCTTGAACGGGGGCTTTTCGGCCTCTCACTTCACCGGATCCGTGAAGGAGCGCGGTTTCGGCGCAGGCCGCGTGCCCTGCTCATCTCCCATCGGGGCGATGTGCTCCGCGATGCGGAAGACCGCGAGGATCAGCTCCACTGTCACGCGGGCGACGATCAGGTAGAGCAGAAAGGCCGCCGGGGCGACGATGATGCCCCACCAGCTGTAGAAGAGCCAGGAGATGGCATACATGAGGGCCGCCAGCAGGCTCAGCACATACAGCATGCGCACGAGGTGCGGAGTGACGAAGCGCTTGAAGGAGAGATCCAGCACGAGATCTAGCACGGCGCGGATCTGCTGCCACAGGCTGGAAAGCGCGGAACTGGAGGGGGGCTCGGCATTCATGGCGGCAGAGTAGGCTCTGACCCTGCGGGCGCAACCCGCCAAATGCGCCGGAAGAGGGAACCTTGGGGCGGCGTTGGAATACTGGTTGCGTGTTTTGACAACCGCAGGCAGAATCCGCGCCTCTTTTTCCGCCCTGTGGCCAGGTGCATTAACAGAGAAGTTCATCGACAACCCAACACCGTCAAAGTCATGCCTGCGAAATCCAAGAAACCCGCAGTTAAGAAGCCCGCCGCCAAGCCCGTGAAAAAGGCTCCTGCCAAGGCGGTGAAGTCGAAGAGCAAGCCCGTTCCAGCCAAGGCCGCCAAGCCGGCGGCGAAGTCCAAGAGCAAACCCATTTTGAAGAAGGCGACGCCGCAAAAGCCCGCCCCGAAGAAAACCTCCCCCATGCCTGTGAAGAAAACCGCCCCGACAAAAGCTGCCGCCAAGACACCTGCCCCCGCCAAAAAAGCCGCCGCGAAAGCCGCCGCGAAAGCCGCTGCTCCCGCCAAGAAGGCTCCTGCCAAAGCTGAAAAGCCCGCAGCCAAGGCTGAGAAGCCTGCTGCCAAAGCCGCCCCTGCTTCTGCTCCAGCACCTGTGAAGGTCGCCCCTGTCGCCGCTCCGGCTCCAGTCAAAGCGACGAAGTCCTCCAAGAGCACGCCAGCCCCGCTGGTTCCCAAAGGCCGCACTTCCGTTTCCACCACCGGCACACCACGCTCACGCCTCAACCGCGAAGAAGAAGGCATCACCATCGACATCGCCAAGGGCCCGGTCAAGATGACCCCCTTCCTCAAGAAGCAGAAGCAGCGCCTGATCGAACTGCGTGACGCCTACTTGAACTCCATTGAAGGCGTGGCCAGCGAGACCATCCGCAATGAAAACGGTGACTCCTCCGCTTTCGGCATGCATCAGGCCGACGCCGGCAGTGACGCCTATGACCGCGACTTCGCCCTCAGCCTCCTCGGCAAGGAACAGGACGCCCTCTACGAAATCAACGAAGCGCTCAAGCGCATCGAAACCGGCACCTACGGCCTGTGCGAAGGCACCGGCGTCGATATTCCTGAAGAGCGCCTGGAGGCCATGCCCTTCGCCCGCTTCTCCGTCACCTATCAGGAAAAGCTGGAGCGCAGCCAGATGAGCGGCCGCTGGAGCCGCCCTGTACATTCCCTCTTCGGCCTCGACAATGCCGACGACGCTTCCGACGACGACAAGGACGATGATGACGCCGCTCCGAGCTCTTCGAATAACAACTCAGGCGAATCGCTTGACTTCTCCAAAGAGTGACCTAGCCTCTGCGCCCCAAATTTATGCCGCGAGAAATCATCACCCTTGAATGCACCGAAGCGAAAGCCGCAGGTATGCCGCCCTCCCGCTACGTGACCACGCGCAATAAGAAAAGCGTCCGCACTCCGGGCCGTCTTGAGAAGGTGAAGTTTAATCACTTCATGAAGAAGCGCACCCTTCACCGCGAAACCCGCTAATTTTTACCCCAGACTGCCATGCAACCGAAGACCAAAGAACGCATGTCCAACTTCCGTCGCGCGAATCGCAAGATGCCGCGCCGCCGAGTGGACATCCCGGTGGAGAAGATTTCCTACACCAATCCTGAGCTGCTCGCCCGTTTCACCACGGAATCCGGCAAGCTCATCCCCCGCCGCATCACTGGTCTTCCAGCCTGGCTGCACCGCGTGGTCGTCCGTGAGATCAAGCGCTCCCGCGCTGTGAACCTCATGGCGTGATTTTCCAGGGTCTGCCCGTAAAGGGTCCCTTTTGATCTGCTTCCCACTGTTGCATTACGCGGCAGTGGGAAGTTTCATTTCCAGCCTCGTCCATGTCCGCCCTTACCGACACGCAAAACGAACGCGATGAACGCCGTCTGCCCATTGATCGCGTGGGCGTGCGCAGCCTGCGCTTTCCCCTGAGCATCCGCGACCGTGATGCCGCCGTGCAGCACACCGTCGCCACCGTTTCCCTGGCCGTCGACCTGCCGCACCAGTTCAAAGGCACTCATATGAGCCGCTTTGTGGAGGTGCTGCATGCCCACGGCAAGGAACTGACCGTCTCCAACATCGTCGCCATGCCGCGTGAGCTGATGAAAAAGCTCCATGCTGACAAGGCTCACGTGGAAATGCGCTTCCCATACTTCCGCGCCAAAAAGGCCCCGGTCTCCGGCGCTGAGGGGCTGCTGGACTACGGTGTGATCTTTGAAGTGAACACGGACAAGGAGAAGACCGACTTCGTCCTCACCGTGGAAGTGCCCGTGACCACGCTTTGCCCCTGCTCCAAGGCCATCAGCGCCCGCGGTGCCCACAATCAGCGCGGCACCGTCACCCTCGCCATTCGTTTCAACGATCCCGTCTGGATCGAAGACCTGCTGGAACTGGTGGAACAAAGCGCCAGCAGCGAGCTGTACAGCCTGCTCAAGCGTCCCGACGAAAAGTTCGTCACCGAAGCCGCCTACGACAATCCTGTCTTCGTCGAAGACCTCGTGCGCAACATCGCCGTGAAAGCCAAGGCGCATCCGCGCATCACCTGGTTCCGCGTTGAAGCAGAGAATTACGAATCCATCCACAATCACAACGCCTGGGCGGTGATTGAAAGCCACACATCGCCATCATGAGTTACGTCACCGCCGTTCTGCCCACCGACCAGCCACCGCTGATGCACCAGGCGGTCGATGAGGCCGTCCGTCTGCTGCGTGAGGGTGAAGTCGTCGCCCTGCCCACCGAAACCGTCTATGGCCTCGCGGCCAACGCGCTCGATGCGGAAGCCGTGGCGAAAATCTTCGAAGCCAAGGAACGCCCCACCTTTGACCCGCTCATCGTCCATCTGGCCAGCAAGGAGCAGATCGACCTCGTGGCCGATGTGCCGCCTGAGATCGCTGTGACGCTGAAGAAAATGGTCGAGCGCTTCTGGCCCGGCCCCCTGACGATCCTGCTGCCCAAAAAGCCCATCGTTCCCGACCTCGTGACCGCCGGGCTGCAGACCGTCGCCGTGCGCGTCAGCTCCAATCCCATTTTCCGCCGCGTCATCACCGATCTTGGCAAACCCATCGCGGCCCCCAGCGCGAATCGTTTTGGCTCCATCAGCCCGACGTCCGCCAGTGCCGTGCTTTCGGAACTCGATGGCCGCATCCACCTCATCGTCGATGCCGGTGCGTGCATGTTCGGACTGGAGTCCACCATCATCAAGATCGAGCCCGGCAGCCCGAAGATGTTCATCGACATCGTGCGCCCCGGCCCCATCACGGCAGAGGATTTGAAAGCCTATGGCAAGGTGCGCTACACTACGCGCACCGTCGTCGATGAAGCCACCGCCGCCCCCGGCCAGCTGGCCTCCCACTACGCGCCGAAGACCCCGCTGCGCCTGCTGGAGCGCCCTTCTGATTTCATCCCCGAAGAAGGCAAACGCTACGCCCTCATGAGCTACCGTGGCGAAGAAAAGGATGGCTACCTCAATCTCTGCGAATGGGAGGAAGTGATGATGCTCAGCCCCGGCAACGGCAAGCTCCCCGAAGCCGCCGTGCGCTTCTTCTACGTCCTCCGCGCGCTCGACAAGCTCGGCGTCGACGAAATCATTGCAGAACCGTTGCATGAACATGGCATGGGAATCGCCATGATGGACAAACTGCGGCGCGCGAGCGGCCGCTACTCCTCATGAGCGAAGAAAAAAAAGACTCCAACTCTCAAGCGCGGTCCACCGGGATCGTCTCCATTGCCATCCTCTGCAGCCGTGTGCTCGGCCTGGTGCGGGATCAGATGCTGAACGGCTTCTTCGGCTCCGCCTTCACTGGCATCTTCACCGCCGCCTTCCGCACGCCGAACATGCTGCGGGATCTGTTTGCTGAAGGCGCGCTCTCCACGGCCTTCGTCACCACCTTCTCGAAGAAAATGAAGACCGAGGGCGATGAAGCCGCCTGGGTGCTCGGACGCAAGATGATCTCTCTCTCGATCTGGTTCATGAGCATCGTGGCCATCGCCGGCGTGCTGCTCTCGCCGATCATCTTCCGCATCCTGACGCCCGGTCTTAGTGAAGAGGCCAAGGTACTCGGCATCTGGCTGGCTCAGATCATGTATCCCTTCATCGCGCTGGTGTCAGTCACCGCGCTGGTCATGGGCATGCTGAATTCGAAGAAGGTGTTCTTCATTCCCGCCGTCGCATCGGCGTTCTTCAATCTCGGCTGCATCGTGGGCGGTGTCGTGCTCGCATGGCTCATTGATCCCGGTTTCCGCCATGGGCATGTGAGCGAAAAAGGCCTCACCGGTTTCGCCATCGGCACGTTGATCGGCGGTGTGCTGCAGCTCGCGGTTCAGCTTCCTTCGCTCCATCGTGTCGGGTTTCGTTTTCGCTTCGACTTCGGCTGCAAAGATCCTGCGGTGAAGGAAGTGCTGCACCTCATGTGGCCTTCGATGCTCGCCGCCAGCGGCACCCAGGTGGCGGTGTTGCTCAATTCCATTTTCGCCTCCTACACGCCGGGCAAGGAGTCCGCGCTTGCCTGGCTGGCGAATGCCCAGCGCCTTCAACAATTGCCGCTAGGTCTCTTTGGTGTCGCCGTGGCCACCGTCACGCTGCCCATGCTCTCACGCCTTGCCACCGAAGGCATGACACCCGCGTTTCGTGCTGCATTGGCCAAAGGCCTGCGGCTGGTGCTCTTCCTCACGCTGCCCTGCGCCGTTGGCCTCACCCTGCTGTCACAGGAGATCATTTCCGTCATTTTCGAGCACGGCAAATTCAATGCTCAGGACGTGCAGAACACCGCCGCACCGCTGCAGGCCTACGCTTTTGGCCTGATCTTCTACGCCGCCATCAAGGTGCTGCAGCCTGCGTTTTACACCATCAACCGCCGCTTCATTCCCATGCTGGTCAGCATCGGCGTCATTGCGTTCACGGCCACGGTGAACTCCATCACCGTCTTCGTCTTCAAGTGGGATCACACCGCACTCGCCTGGGCCACGGCGGTTGGTCTCTCGCTCAATTTCCTCACGCTGTACCTCTGCATGCGCAAGTTTGCCTCCGGGCTTGAAACGGGCTCTCTGGTGCAGTCGCTCATCAAGCTCCTCATCGGCATTGCCGCCATGTCCGCCGTTTGTTTCGCGGCCAAGTACACGATCATGGCGGACTGGTCGCATCTGAATTTCATGCTGCGCTGCGTCGGCCTTGGCGTCAGCATCAGCGTGGCCGCGGCCGCCTATTTCGCGGTCACCAAGAAGCTCCAGGTGGAGGAAGCCGGCGAATTTCTCTCATTGCTAGGCCGCCGCTTTGGCAAGAAGTAACCGGCCATGCCGCTCCAACGCTTCTGGTTCCAGATTGCCGCCTTCCTTGCTCTCGTGTGGGCCGGTGTGGGCGTGGTCATGTGGGTGACCGAGGATTCGGTTTTTTCGTCCGAGAAGACGCTGGCGCTCATGGCGAACGCGCCGTGGCTGGCGGACGAAGATCTCGCTGACGCGCCGCGCAAAGCATACCTGGACAAGGTCATCAGCTCCATCATCAAGCTCGACTTCAATCAGCGCAGTGAGATGCGTGAGGACGGTCTGGAAACCATGGACCACTTTTTCAAATCGCTGACCGATGAAGAAAAGGGCCAGTACGTGAACCGCACCGTGGAGGAAAACTTCAAGGCCGTGATGAAGGGCCTGGAAAAACTGCCCGCCGAAGACCGCCGCCGCATCATCGGCGGCATCCAGCGCGAGATGAAAAAGAAGGCTTCGAAGAATCCCGAAATGCAGATGATCTTGGATCAGGACGCCGCCAGCTTTGAAAAATCCTTCACCAAGGACATGGGCCTCTTTTTCAAAGAGGCGCCGCTCTCCATGAAGCTGGAAATGGCTCCGATGCTGGAAGCCATGCAGGGCCGCATGCAGGGCATGCGGATTCGGTAAAGTTGACCTGTTCCTGAGGAACAGGGGATCCCTTGTTGCACAGCAACAAGGCTACTTTTTCCACCCCATCGGTTGCGTCCAGGCCATCTCTTTCTGCCCTTCGAATGACGGATTCGCATAGGGCTTTGAAGAGGTGATGACCGCACGGAAATACAGCTCCTTGCCGCTGGGTTTCCAGACGATTTCTTCGCCTTCAATGGTCGCCAGCGTCTTGCCAATATCGTCCGAATACAGAAGGCGCGGAGGATGCAGATCATCGGCCACCGGAGGAGCCGGGCGGGTGGTTGGGTCGTAACCATGCAGCGTGCCGCGAATCTGCGTGCTGTAGGTGACTCCGGGCTCCTTGTGAATGCGGATGCGCAGCTCGCCATCCTTGAAGCTCACATCGTCCAGCGTCACGCCGGAGGAGGCATAGAAATCTCCGGCCTTCATGGCTTTGACGATCTCAGCAGGATCGAGCCTCGATGCGCGCACCATTACCCAGCCGCGGCCGGGGCCGTTTTCCTCACCGTGGTAGCGGTGGGAGTCATCGGTGCCCACGCCATACAGCGGCGGTGCTTTGAATTCGGTGATGCGCAGTGTGTTGGCCACGTCCCAGATCTTCTCATGGCCCATGCGAGAGGCATCGCCTGGGTAGTTGATGGTGGGGTGGCCGTTGTAGATCTCCCAGAAGTTTTCTTCCAGCACCGCCGCCAGATCCTCGGCTGAAAGCGCCCATCTGAAGTTCGGGTGATTGATGTGCGAGAGCATCGGCACGCCCAGACGCTTGGACTGCTCGTTCACCATCTGCAAATTCGCACGCATCACTTCCTGGATGCTGGTGAGGTCTTTGACCGGCTTGATCTCCTCCTTCAGATTCACCGCATTTAGATGAATCGGGATCTTGCCGAAGCCTGCGCTGATCTCTTCCGCCTGAACGAGCAAGAACTTCCCCGGCTCCTCAAACTTGGGTCGGTACTCCTCCAGCTTTTTCAGCCGCACCTCGGTCACACCGTCTTTTTCACGCGTCGTCACCCATTCATCACCGAAGCGGGCGCGATACTTTTCCATCGTCGTCTTGCCCAGAATACGGCGGCGCTTTTCGATCGCGGGTTCACTCATCCATACCTCCTTAGCCTGGAGCACGTTGTGGTCGGAGATGGCCAGGAAGTCGTAGCCATGCTGCTTGTACCAGTCTGTGATCATCTCCGGAAAATCATTGCCGTCGCTCCACAGGGAATGCGTGTGCGTGTTGCCCTTGTACCAGCGCGTCTGCTGGGCGGAGGCGGTGTGAATCAGGCCGAGGGCAAGAAGACTGAGAAGGGTTGGACGCATCATATTCGAACGTTCGCAAACGCGCCTATCTCACTTGGAATCTCGCGGCACCACGATGATGGCATTGCGCACCGCCCAGCCGGGCTTTTCAAACTGAACGGCACCGGATTCGTTGCGACACCAAAGGCCGGTGGAAGGACCGCCATCGAGATTGAGCGCACGTTTCACCTTCATCTCGGTGATGATGCCGGGAGTGACGAGGATATGGGCGAGTTCCAGCAGGCCGGTGCGTTTGGCGGTGCCGATGGCCCAGCGGCCTGCGGCATCCGTCATGATGAAAGTGCGGTGGTTGCGCGGTTCCGGCTCTTTGCCCGGTGGCACCGGCCACTCGAGACCTTCGCTAACCAACCACGGACTGCACTGCACGAATTCGCTGATGTCTGCCGCGTCTTGGAACTCGTTGCTCCAGACGAGGGAGGCCTTGCCCTGCCTGACCATCAGCCCGCCCACCCATTCTCCTGCGATGAACTTGTCGCTGCGAGTTCCTTCGGCGATTTCCAGCCCTACCGGGCCAAAGTTTCCACTGACGTTGAAGTAACCCCCGTTGCAGACGGCCAGCGCTTTCCTGGCGTGACCGATTTCATCCAGCTTCCAGGCTGTTCTGGGATCGCCATTGGCCACCACGTGCAGTTCGCACTGCTTCTCATCAAACACGACGAGCCTGATTTCCGCCTTGGCAGGCCCGGCGATTTGTTTGACGACATGGAAAGCTCCAGAGCTCAAAGGCTCGGCTTTGGACATGGAGACCAACCGCCACGGCTGTGCCTGAGCACTGCAAGTCAGCAGGAACAGGCAAAGCAGCAGCTTCATGGCATCACTGCTCCACCCGGAAGATGTGCATCGACATGCCGGTGGGGTGCAGCGCCACATAGTTGTCCGCGCCGCACCATTCGTAGGTTTGATTGTGCAGCAGGTCGGTGACTTTGAAGGGGCGGCTGCTGTCCAGGCCGAGGGCCGGCAGATCCAGATGAACCATGCCGATGGCAGGATGATGGGCATCGTGGCTGATGACGCAGAGGATGCGGTTGCTGAAGTCGGGCGTGACCTTGCTGTAGCAGAGCATCTGGCCGTGATCGGCGCCGTGGAAGCTGAGGTTGTCGTAGAGATGCATTGCTGGATTGTCGCGGCGGATCAGGTTCAGCATGCGGATGAAGGACGTGATGTTGCCCAGCTGATTGTAGTCGCGCTGCTTCAGCTCGTACTTTTCACTGTTGTCGTACTCCTCCTTGCCGGGATACGGATCGTTCTCACAGAGTTCGTAGCCGGAGTACATGCCCCAGCAGGATGAAAGGGTGGCGGCCAGTGCGGCGCGGATGCGGAACATCTGCGAATTGGCATTCTGCAGGTGGGCGGGCAGGATGTCCGGCGTGTTGGGCCAGAAATTCGCGCGGTAGTACCAGCGCATGTCCGTGCGCGTGAGCTCGGTGGCGTATTCGGTGAGCGACTGGCGGTCTTCGCGCCAGGTGAAGTAGGTGTAGCTCTGAGTGAAGCCCACCTTGCCCAGCACCTGCATCATCTTCGGTTTGGTGAAAGCTTCGGCAAGGAAGAGCACATCGGGATCCTTCCGCTGAATGGTGGCGATGAGCTCCTCCCAGAACGCGACGGGCTTGGTGTGAGGATTGTCCACGCGGAAGATCTTCACGCCGCGGTCCACCCAGTACTGCACCACGTCGATCAGCTCCTTCCACAGGTTGCGCCAGTCATCGCAATGGAAGTTCAGCGGGTAGATGTCCTGATACTTCTTCGGCGGATTCTCGGCGTAGCGGATGCTGCCGTCCGGGCGCTTGTAAAACCACTCCGGATGATCTTTGACGTAAGGATGGTCGGGCGAGCAGTTGAGCGCAAAATCCAGCGCGATCTCCAGTCCGCGTTTCTTCGCTTCCTTCACCAGCCAGACAAAATCCTTCTCTGTGCCGAGCGCGGGTTCGATATTGCGATGCCCACCCGTCGGGCCACCGATGGCCCAGGGGCTGCCCACGTCGTCAGGCTTGGCCGTGAGCGTGTTGTTTTTGCCTTTGCGGGCCGTGATGCCGATCGGGTGGATCGGCGGGAAGTAGATCACATCAAAGCCCATGTGGGCCGCGTGGTCGAGACGGCCCAGGCAGTCGCGGAAGGAGGAATGCTTGTCACTGCGGCCTTCGGCCCCACGAGGGAAGAATTCATACCAGGCGGAGAAGCGGGCGCGCTCGCGTTCTGCGGTGGCGCGAAGCGTATCTGAAGTGGTGGACTGCGAGCGGTCCGGATACTGATCCATCAGGCTCTGCATCTCGTCCGAAAGCAGCACGTCCATGAGATCCGCAGCTTTCATCGACGCGAGCAGATCCGCGCAATCTTCCAGCTGCGTTCCCGCAGTCGGCACACCTGCCGCGCGTGCGCGCTTGGCAGCATCGCGCAGCAGCCGAGCCCCTTCCTGCGCCTCGATCGGCACATCCGGATCTTTGGCCTGCACCCGCACCGCAAACGTCTTTTTCCAGGAGCGGAAGGTGTCGCCCCAGGCCTCAACGACGTACTCCCAGCGTCCCGCTTTGGAAAAGCTGCACTGCCCATGCCAGCGGTCATTTTCAGTTAGCTTCATCGGCGCTTCAAACCAGCGGCGCGATCCCGTGAGCCGCCAGCGCAGCACCGCGCTCATCACATCGTGCCCGTCTTTGAAAATGTCACACCACACATCCAGCGGCTCGTCGATCACACGCTTGACCGGATGCCGTCCGCCATCCAGGCAGGGGTAGAAGTTCTCGATGACGACAGTGGGCGCATGGGTGACGGACATGGGGGGAGGGGAGGTTTGCGATTGTTGACGGTTGTCTACAGTCGTTGCCAGTGGTTTTCAAAGACCTTCCGCTCCCCGGAGCATGTAGAGTTACGTGGGCACGCACCTGCCTTGGCAGGGGAAACCATCGCAAACAACTGCCAACCACCGCAAACTCAGGCCAGCAAGGGGCGCAGCATGTCGCAAATCTCCGGCACGCGCACAAACGGATCTTCCTTGGTCTCAAACTCCAGCGTGAACCAGCCCTGGTAGTTGGCGTCGCGCATGATCTGGATCACACGTTTCACATCGCTGGGCTCACTGACGCCTTTGGCGGCACCTTTGCGGCTGATCTCCATCTTGAGCTGCACATTGACGGCGTACGGCGCGATCTTCGCGAGATCGGCATACGGGTCTTCGGTGTGGAAGTTGCCGCTGTCCAAATTGATACCGGCCCAGGGGCTTTTGGCGGCCTTGATCATCTTGATGAGGTTTTCCGGCTCGGCGACGATGCCACCGTGGTTTTCCATGCCGAGGAAGACGCCCTTCTTGGCGGCGTAATCGAGGCACTCCTGGTAGGATTCGAGGCAGTTGGCCACGGCCTGCTCCTCACTGAGCTCTTTGGACTGGGGGCCGGCAAAGACGCGGATGTGCGGGGCACCCATGATCGCGGAGTAATCGATCCACTTCTTGGTGTAAGCGATCTGCTCGCTCAGCTTCTCGCCCTTGGGCAGGGCGAAATTGTTGCCCACGGCAGTGCCTGCAAGCTGCACGCCACGCAGGTAGGCACGGCGTTTCACTTCCAGCAGGAAAGCCTCGTCCACGTCCTTCGGGAAAAAGTAGCTCGTGACTTCAGCGCCGGGGACGTTGTTGTCACCGCACCAGTCGATGAAATCGAGGATGCTCCAAAGCGGGCGGCCACCTTTCGGCTTCTGCTCCTTGTCGCGCATCCACTGGAAGTACTCGCGGAAGCTGTAGGCTGCGACGCCAAGCTGCATGCGGCTCTTGCCTGGGCGCTTGATGGGCTCAATGGCAGGCAGGGTGGAGACGCTGAGCGCGCCAAGGCTGGTGGAGAGAAAATGACGGCGTGAGATCATGGCGGATGAAAGAACGGATTGAAAAGACAGGATTAACAGACTTCCACCTGCATGAACAAGATTTCTCTTTTCGCCGCCGCCCTCTTTTTCACCTCCCTGGCCCACGCCGAGCCCACCAAGGTCAAGCTTTGGCCAGATGGCGCACCGGGGGCGAAGGGGACTGAGGACAAGGATCAGCCCTTCATCAATGTGTGGGCGGCGGCCAAGGATAAAGCCAATGGGGCTGCCTTTGTCGTGTGTCCCGGCGGTGGTTACGGCGGTCTGGCGGCAGATCACGAAGGCGTGCAAGTGGCCAAGTGGTTCAATGGCTTCGGCGTTTCCGCCTTCGTGCTGCACTACCGCCTCGGCAGCCAGGGCTATCACTTTCCCACGCAGCTCATCGATGTGCAGCGGGCCATCCGCCATGTGCGGGCCAATGCCAAGGAGTATGGCATTGATCCGAACCGCATTGGCGTCATCGGCTTCTCCGCCGGCGGCCATCTCACCTCCATGGCGGCCACCATGTTCGATGAAAAACCCGCCGGTGCGACGAATGACGCCGTCGATCAAGTCAGCGCCCGGCCCGATGTCGCCGCGCCGACCTATCCCGTGATTTCGATGATCGAGGACTACGGACACAAAGGCTCACGCAAAAACCTCCTTGGCCCTGGCGATAACGACGAACTGGCCAAGCATGTTAGCACCGAAACCCGTGTCACCGTCAACACGCCGCCCATCTTCATCTTCCAGACCGATGAAGACACCGTGGTGCCCGCCGAGAACGCTGTGGCCTTCTATCTCGCCTGCCGGAAGAACAAAGTCCCCGCCGAACTCCACATCTACCGCCCCGGTCCGCATGGCGTCGGCCTGTTCTTGGGCGATCCCGTGCTCGGCACCTGGAGCGGGCACCTGCGCGACTGGCTGCGCAACCGGGGCTTCCTCAAGCCGATGAAGCGCACCGCCATCAACGGCAAGGTCACCGTGAATGGCAAGCCCGTGAGCTGGGGCAGTGTCATCTTCGCGTCAGACGATCCCTCCGCACCCGTGGCCTGCGCCCGAGTCATGGGCGGCAAGTTCAAGCTCGATGAAAAGACCGGCCCCATCGTCGGCAAAGTGAAGCTGACGGTCAGCTACAGCGCCGCCGATGTTCCGGGCTTGGAGACAGCAGATGGCACTGCAACCACGAAGGAGCAAAAACCCGGCGCAGGCGACTGGAGCCTCGACATTGCCGAGGGTGCGAAGGATGTGGACTTGCAGGTGACGCGTTGAATCTAAAGCAGGCGAAGCACCTCATTGAGAATCACGGCCAGGACGAGCAATACTCCTGCCATGCAGGCAACGCACAAAAACGTCGTGCGTGCGCTGGGCCAGCGCCATGCGACGATGCCGGCAATGGCCGCGTTGACTGACAGCCCCGCCAGGATGGTGCCGGCAATCAGGATGAAGGTCCCGAGTCCGTTGGACTGAGGACCGGTCTCTTTGAAACCGGCGATCATGACTCCGATCACCACCAGAGCCACGGGGGGTAGCGCCAGGGAGAGCGTGCTGTAAAACCGGGCGAGTGTGAGAAGCATGAAATTGCGGGAGCTGCATGACAGCTCCCGAGACATTCAAAAAGACACCGCTGCGGCGATCAGTCTTAGAACTTCTTGATCAGCAGCGCGGCGTTGTGACCGCCGAAGCCGAAGGAGTTGCTCAGGACGGCGTCCACTTTGGCAGGGCGGGCGGTGTTTGGCACCACGTCCACATCCACCTCGGGATCGAGGTTCTCGACGTTGATCGTGGGTGGCACCACCTGGTCCTTGATCGCGTAAATGGAGGCGATGAGTTCCACGCCGCCGGCAGCGCCGAGTAGGTGACCGGTCATCGACTTGGTGCCGGAGACCAGCAGTCCCTTCGTGGCGTATTCACCGAACACGCGCTTGATGGCGCGCAGTTCGCACAAATCGCCGACGGGGGTCGAGGTGGCATGGGCGTTGATGTACTGCACATCCGTCACGTTCAGCTTGGCATGACGCAGGGCCATCTCCATGCACTTGGCTGCGCCCAGACCTTCGGGATGCGGTGAGGTGAGGTGGTAGGCATCTGCCGTGGCGCCATAACCGACGAGTTCGGCGTAAATGGTGGCTCCGCGCTTTTTGGCGTGATCGAGTTCTTCAATGACGACGACACCGGCGCCTTCGCCCATGACGAAGCCGTCGCGGTCCTTGTCCCAGGGGCGGGAGGCACGCTCAGGGTCGTCGTTCCGCATGCTCAGGGCTTTCATGTTGGCGAATCCGGCCAGACCGCAGGGGCGGATGGAGGCTTCAGCGCCACCACAGATCATCACGTCGGCATCGCCGAATTTGATGTTCCGCCAGGCCTCACCGATGTTGTTATTGGAAGTCGCGCAGGCCGTGACGATGGCCATGTTCGGTCCCATGAAGCCGTATTCCGCCGCGATCATGCCGCTGGCGATGTTCGAGATCATCATCGGGATGATGAAAGGGGAGACGCGGGAAGGGGACTTCGTCAGCAGCACTTCATACTGGGTTTCCAGGGTACCGAGACCGCCGATACCACTGCCAACCATGACGCCCACGCGGTGGGGGTCCAGGCTGTCCGGGTTCAGACCAGCGTCCTTGGCGGCCATTTTCGAGGCTGCCATGGCAAACTGGAAGTAGCGGTCGGCGCGGCGTGCGTCCTTGTGGTTGTTGAAATGGACGGTCGGATCAAAGTCCACCACCTCGCCCGCGATCTTGCAGTCGTACTTTTCGGTGTCCATGGACTGGATGCGGCGGATGCCGCTCTTGCCTGCCTGGATGTTCTTCCAAAAGTCATCTTTGGTGTTGCCGACCGGGGAGATAACTCCCATGCCGGTGATGACTACGCGACGCTCGCTCATGTGTATAAATAGGGGTTGGTTCGAAAGTTCAGAGAACACGGATTGCACGGGGGGGCAAGGGAAAACATGGCAGCGAAAAGCTTGAGACTTGGTTGTTTTGGGTGTCTGGCTTGCTGTGTGATTCGTTTGTCATCCATTCTTGCCGCTGCCTTCTGGCTGACGCTGCCCGCCCAGGCGGCGCCGGATCCTGCCCTCATTCCGCCCGTGATGCGTGAGTGGATGGCGGCTGAGAAAGGCATTGGCAGCATCAAAGTCGCCTTTCAGCAGACCCGCACCACCCCTGCGCTCAAGGAGCCTGTGAGCACCAGCGGTCGTTTTTGGCGCATGACCGACGGCCGTTTTCGCCTGGAACTTGGGTCGCCCGCAACGACGATCCTGGTCTTCGACAAGGAAACCGTGCGCCTCAAAGAAAGCGCAGACGTCTCCTGGCAGACCCTGAAGCCCGATGACAGCCGGGTGCGCATCTGGATGAAATTCCTCAGCGGCCGGGAAATGGACACTGAATCCCTGACGAACAATTTCACACTCAAGGTCACCCAGCAGGAGAAGAGCTACACCACCGTGGCCATGATTCCACGGCCGCTGCTCATCAAAAAGTATCTTCGGCAGCTCGACATGCAGATTGAGCCCGGCGGCAGGCGGCTCCTCGGCTTCCGCGTGGTGCAGGGAGATGGGTCCACGCTGCTGCTCAATTTTGGTCCTCCTGAGAAGCTCGTGGGCGATTTAGCTCAGCTGTTTCGGCCTCAATAATCCCGGTTCAGCAGGTGGTCGGAAAGCTGGCGCAGCCGCAAGGCGGCGTCACCAAACACATCCAGCGCCCGGTGTGACACCTCGGTGAGGCGGTGCGCTTCCGCGCGGGAGGCTTCCAGGCCCATCAGCGCCGGGTAGGTGCTTTTTTCTGCCGCGATGTCCTTGCCGGCGCTTTTGCCGAGTTTTTCGCTCGTCTGGGTCACGTCGAGGATGTCGTCGATGATCTGGAAAGCCAGACCGGTGGCCATGCCGAAGTCATGCAGCGCCTGCATCTGCTCAGGACTCGCGCTGGCGCTCATGCCACCCAGTTTCACGCTGGTGGTGAGCAGTGCGGCGGTTTTGCCTTCGTGGATGAAGCGCAGGTCTTCCAAGGGAAGTTTTTTGCCCTCGCCTTCCAGATCCGCCACCTGACCACCCACAAGATGCAGGCTGCCTGCCGTGCGTGCGAGTTCCAGCACCATCACCGCCGTGGGATGAGTCGATGACATGGGTGTCTTCGTCACCAGTTCAAACGCCAGGGCCTGCAGCGCATCACCCGCGAGTAGAGCGATGGCCTCGCCATAGACCTTGTGGCAGGTCGGCACCCCGCGGCGCATGTCGTCGTCGTCCATGCAGGGCAGGTCGTCATGGATGAGCGAGTAGGTGTGCAGGCATTCGACCGCGCAGGCATTGAAAACCGCATCTTCCGTCGTGCCGCCGCAGGCTTCCGCCGCCGCGAGGCAGAGGATCGGCCGCAGCCGTTTGCCGCCCGCGAACATGCTGTGCCTCATCGCTTGGTGAAGGATGGTTGGCCGCGTGTCCGAGCCCGGGATGAGACGGTTCAGCGCTGTATCAACAAACTGGCAGCGCTGGGCGAGGTATTCTTTGAGATCGGACATGGGGTGATTGTGAAGCCGTGAGTCCGCCTCAATTCAAGCGAGATTAACAGGAGAGGGGGGATCCAGGATCGGGTTCCATCCATCGCCACCATGCGGAGGCTTCCGCTGAATATGACTAAAGTCATGTAATGCCGGGAGTTGTCGCGAATAAGACAAATATGTGAAAGATAAGCTGATTCATGCTATCAATAAAAGTGTCTAAATCATTCAGCCAGGGAGGTTTAAAAGTGGGAGGGGCACGTCCTGAAGGTAAATATCTCTCCGCCAGTTGGATGGTTTTGGTCGCGGCTGCAATCTTGGCATGGATCAGCCTGATGCCCATCGCCTGGATTGGCTGTCTGATGTTCCAAAGCAACATGGCTGCCAAGGCGACGAAGCTGATCATCTGTGGATTGCTGACGTTTTTTTGGAATCGCTTTTTCCTCAAACGACTGTTATTCGACCTCTATCAGGAGGAGCGCCCTAGAAAGGAAATAGGCCACAACAGAGCGCAGGTCGTCGGGATTCTTGGCGTGCAAGCCCTGCTTGCTCTCATCTGCAACCATCTGGCCGGGTCATTCAATCCCATCGGCATGCAGCAATGGTTTTGGATGCCCGTGGCTGGTTTTTCTGGAGTGCTTTTGAGAAGGCGCCGGCACATGTTTTTGGTGATTTGCATTACTCTGGCCATTTCCACGGCGCATGAGCATACCATGCGTGGCCTGCATCCGGCGGTGTTTTGGATGTGCGGCCAGATCTCCACCAGTGTGTTCATCATGGGCTGTTCCTTTGCGATGACGCAAGCGTCGAGGCAGCGCATGAACACGGCGCGTCTGGCGGCGGAACTGCGCACCGCCAACGCCCAGCTCGAGCTGCAGGCGGAGCAGGCGGCGCTGCTCGCCGTGGAGCAGGAGCGCAACCGCCTGGCACGGGAGATCCATGACGCGGTGGGGCACAGTCTGACGGTGGTGGGGGCACAGCTCGATGTTGCGGAGTCTTTGATGAAGCAGGAGCCCGCCCGTGCGCTGGATGCGGTCCAGAAGGCGCAGCGCTCCAGCCGTGAAGGGCTGGCGGAAATCCGACGTTCGGTGGCCTCCCTGCGTGCGACGCCGCAGGAGCAGCGCACGCTCGCCGAGTCGCTGACTTCGCTGATCACAGGTGCTGAACGGCCCGGGCTGAAGCTGGTGCTGCAGCAGTCTGGCAAGTCACGTGCGTTGCCATCTCTGGTGGAAATTTCGCTCTATCGCTGTGCGCAGGAAGGCATCACCAACGCGTGCCGGCATTCGGGTGCGTCGGAAATCGCGGTGCATCTGGATTTTACTTCGGATGCACGCATCATGCTAAGTGTGACGGACAATGGCCGTGGCTTCAGCCGAATCCCGGAAAACAGCCATGGATTGAAAGGCCTGCGCGAACGTGCGGCATTGCTCAATGGTGAGTTTTTCGCAGGAACGGAGCAGCAGGGAGGTGGCTGCTGTCGCATGATTATCCCTGCTTGAACGCATGAAATCACCCATCAAGACCCTTCTCGTTGATGATCAGGCATCGTTTCGTGAAGCGATGCACATCCTGCTTGAGCTCGACAGCAGTGTGGAGGTGGTTGCCGAAGCTGCCAACGGCGAGGAGGCCCTGAAACTGACTGCGGAACACATGCCGCAGGTCGTGCTGATGGATCTGCAAATGCCGGTGATGTGCGGAGCGGAGGCCACCCGGCGCATTCGTGACAGGCATCCCGGCATACGGGTGCTGGTGCTCAGCGTCTTTGATCAGGAAAAGGATGTCTTTGAGGCCCTGCGTGCAGGTGCCTCCGGTTACATTCTCAAAAACACTCCAATGCCGCAGATGCTGGATGCCATCCGGGTCGTCGCTGCCGGCCAGACCTACCTGCAGCCCACCATTGCCACCCACGTGGTGGCGGAGTTCAACCGCCTCTCCCGACCCACCGCGCTGAGCGGTGAGGAACGCCGCCTCGCCAGCATGCTCTCTGAGCGTGAAGTGGAGATTCTCCAGCATCTGGTGCGGGGCATGAGCAACAAGGAAATTGCCTCTGCTTTGAGCCTTACTGAAGGGACGGTGAAGAATCACATGACCCGCATTCTGGACAAGCTGCAGGTGGCCGACCGCACAGGAGCCGCGCTTAAGGCGCGTGATCTCGGGCTGGGCTGAAATTACCGCGCCAGCAGTTCCTCACCGCGATACATCACACGCTCGACCATGCCTTGCAGGGTTTTGTCGAGGAAGGGGGTGTTGATGCTTTTCGACTTCATGAAGCCGCGGCTGAAGGTGGTGGTGCGGGCGGGATTGAAGACGATGAACTCGGCGGTGCCGCCTTCCTTGATCGGAACGGGTGCCAGTTTCATGAGTCGGCGCGGCTCGGCGCTGTAGCGCTGCACGATGAGCTGCCAACCCAGGATGTCCTTGGCGATGAAGCTGTCATAGAGCGAGACCAGGGCGCTTTCGAGGCCGGTGATGCCGAAGGGGGCGCTGGCGAAGTCCTGATTCTTCTCGAACGGCGTGTGCGGGGCATGGTCCGTGGCGATGACGTCGAACCAGCCGTCCTTGAGGCCCTGAAGCAGCGCGGCATTGTCCTCCGGCGTGCGCAGCGGCGGGTTCATCTTGTAGTGCGTGTCGTAATCGCCGATGTGCTCATGATTGAACATCAAGTGATGCGGCGTGATCTCGCAGGTGACGCGGATCCCGCGATCCTTGGCACGTTTGATCGTGCGCATGCCTTCGATGGTGGTGACGTGCTGGATGTTGAGATGCACGCCGGTGTATTCGGCGAGGCGGATGTCGCGTGAGATGCAGATCTCCTCGCTGATGTTCGGGATGCCCGGCAGGCCGAGGGCGTAGCTGATCTTGCCCTCATGCATGCAGCCCTTGCCGCTGAGCGCCTTGAGCTCGCAATGGCTGGACAGCGGCAGGTCGTAGTCACGTGCGTATTCCATCGCTCGCCGCAGCACCTGGGGGTTGTCCACGGCGTAACCGTCGTCGGTGAGCATGACGCAGCCGGCGGACTTCATGCCGGCCATGCCGGCGAGTTCCTCGCCCTTGCGGCCCTTGGTGATGGCTCCACTGGTGTAGATGCCGGGGCCGATGCGCGTGCGGCGGGCGCTCTCGAGCACGCTGCGGACGACACCCGCATTGTCGATGGCTGGCGTGGTGTTCGGCATCATGACAAAGCCGGTGACGCCGCCGTTGATCGCGGCCTCGGCACAGGAGGCGATGTTTTCCTTGTCCTCCTGGCCGGGTTCACGGGCATGGACGTGGATGTCAAAGAGCCCGGGCAGCAGAATGCGGCTGGTGCAGTCAATGATTTCTGCGTTTTCGACGCCGGTGATGCTTGGTGCCACGCCGATGATCTGGCCACCCTCGACGAGCACATCGGCTGTCTGGAGCTGGGGACTGTCTTCGCTGGCGATCTGGGCGTTGCGGTAAAGGCGTTTCATGCAGCCATGATGTCAGGCATGATTTCCGCCTGCGCAAGCCTGTGAAATGAGATCGTCTGAAGCGGGGGACTCTCCAAGTGCTGCGGGCAATCCTGCCTGTAACGAATGGCCCTGGACGCTCGTTTTGCAGGCAGGTGTGCCCGCATCACTTTCACTTCTTCCGCACGTAGAGCAGCGCACGATCATGCGTCAGGAGGCAGAGGTCCAGGCGGCCATCGCCATTGAGATCCAGGGCGGCGTAATCGTGGGGCTCGTTTTCGAGGCCCATTTTGCCACGGAAATGAGGATCCGTCTCGAAGACACGGAAGTACATGGCGCTCTCCCATTTCTGCCCGGCGGCGGGCTGGAAGATTTCGACCACGCGGCTTTTGGCGGTGTCGATCAGGGCGATGTCATCCACATCTTCGCCGGAGAACGAAGCGGCCATGAGGTCTGAGGGCGTAGTGTCCTTCAATTCGCTGTCAAAGGTCGCCACGGTTTCGAGTTTGAGCGTGGAGCCATCCAAAGGAGCGATCTGGAAGCTGTTTTTGCCAAGCAGCAGCAGCTTGGTGCTTTGCTCCGCAGTCAGTAGGACGCACTGCTCAGGCGTCATGGCGGGCAGTGCATGGGTGTGATCCGCGCGAAAGACGCGGTCTGTGCCAGCGGTGAGTTCGTGCAGCTTGCTGTGCGTGGCGTCGATCAGCAGCACGGAAATCTTGCCGTTCTTGCGGGAGACCAGCGCGCTGTGCAGCTCGGCGGCGGCATCCGGGGCGTTGAACTGCTCCACGATGGTCGCCTTGCCCTCAGCATCGACCTTGAACGCACGCGCCAGCTGCTGATGGGCGATGATGATCTCCGCCTTGCCGTCGCCATCCAGATCTCCCGTGGTCAGTGCGGCGGGGGTGAGTTTGCTGACAAAGGAATCCGGGATGCCCTCGACGCGCTTGTAGGGCGCTTTGGCGTCCGCATTGCTCAGCAGCAGCTGCATGGGGCCGAGATTGGAAAACAAGGCGAGGTCGCCACGGCCATCCTGATTGGCATCGACGACGCGGATGCCGTTGATGCGGCCGGTCTTGACAGTGAGCTCCTGCGTGGTGGCGGTGAAGCCTTTGGCTCCAGCCGTCTTGCGCAATGTGACGAGCTGGGGCTTGGACTTGATCTCGGTGACGCAAAGAACGGCTGAGTCGGTGGTCAGGGTGAGCAGGGTTTCGCCCTCTTTGGCCTGATAGATGATCTCGGGGTAGAGCAGGCGGTTGTCCTGCCAGTGGGCCACGCCGATGGACTGTTCACCGGGGCTGAGCAGCACGAGCTCAGCTTTCTTGTCACCATCCACATCGGCGATGGCCAGGGACTCCACACCACTGAGGATGGGGAACTCGCGCCCCTCACTGAAGGCGCCGCTGGCGCTGCCTTGAAACAACCAGGCACGCGCTGCCTTGGGCTCGGACATGATGACATCGGCATGCCCGTCACCGGTCAGGTCTCCATAGGCCACGGCACCGTTTTTGGATTCCGTGGGCGGCATGGCATAGCGGATGGTGGCAGCGTGATCGGAGTCGGGTTCGGCGGTGCCTTGAGTGAGCTTCGCGACTTCCACCATGTTCGTTTCATCCTGGATCCAGGCGACGCCGGATTTCTTGCCACCCAGGCGGATGGCATGCAGCCAGTGGCGCGCGGCGGGGATTTCGAGCCGCCACTCCTCGCCAAAGGTGGTGCCTTCATGCTGCAGGCGGACGAGCAGCGCGTCGCCATCCGGGGCGGTGTAGAATAGGTCGGCACGTCCATCGTCATTGAGATCAGTGCTGGCCAATCCAGCGCAGCCGCCTTCGCCCAAGGCGTAGTTCTGCGGCTCCGCCCACTCGCCGGGCTTGGTTTGCAGCAGCACCATCAAACGGGTGCTGGTGAGCAGGGCGATGTCATCGCGCCCGTCACTGTTCAAATCACGTGCGACGAGCACTTCCGTGTCGTCTGCAGTGGAGTCGAGGGTGAACTCGCGCTTGGCTGCCCAGGTGCCTTTGTCGTCCTGCATGCGCAGCACGAGTTTGTCCTCATCGGTGAGGAAGGCGATGTCCGCCTTCTTGTCTCCATTCCAATCACCCACGACGAGGGCGAGCGCCGCACGCCCGATGACGAGCGGCTGCTTGTCAAAGCGTGAGACTTCGAGGATCGGGTTCCAGCGGTCGGCGCGGGCGGACTTTTCCGGCGCACCGGGCTGCACGCCGTCCTTGCGCTGCAGGAGAAACTCGATGCGCGCCCGTGAAGCATTGACGATGGCGAGGTCGGTCAGGCCATCGCCATTGAAGTCAGCGGCATGCGGGCTGGCGGTGTTCCAGTCGAGTTTCACGATCTCCGGGCCGTCGAAATACAGTGCGGGTTTGTCAGCAAGAAGGCTGGTCGCAAAGAGCAACGGCAGGAAGGCGAGACGCATGGCGTGCGATGGGGGTGGGACTTATTTGGCCTCGACGGGCGTGGTCAGGTAGTGAACCTGAATGGAGTCCGGGTGGGAATAAGTGGTGCTGAGAAGGCTGCCAAAGTAGCGCTCGAAGGTCTCATTGGAAGGACGTGCGCTGGCGTCAAACCAGCTGCTGGCAGCAGCGGCGGCTGCTTCCTCGGGGGCCAGAGCTTTCTTGCCGGGGCCTTTCTTTTTCGCAGCGGCCTTGCCCTTGGCTCCAGTTTTGCTTTCGAGCGTGGCGGCGGCGGTGGCGATCGTGTTCATCAGGCGACCGGCATCCGTGACACCGACGCCGCTGTAGTTTTTGGGAACCAGCGAGAGGAGGTTCTGCACATGCGGATTGTCCCAGACGCTGGGGCCGGAGGGATCCTTGATGCGACCCAGGACTTTGTTCAGCGTGTCCTGACCGCCCACAGAGATGAACAGATACTTGCCGGTGTTGCAGAAGGCAACTTCGGTGGCGGCGTTGGCCGTCTGGGTCAATTTGAGCGTGTTGATTTTGAAGCCGAGGTAATCGCTTTCCTCAAAGGCGCCGAAACCGGCACCGACGTAGCGCTTCAGACCTTCGAGCACGCCGCCGAGCTTGTCGGCATCCTTGATCTTGAAGCCCATGACCTGGCTTTCCTTGGTGCCACTGCCATCCTGCACCTGAATGACTTCATCAGCCAGGCTGCCAAAGAGATCCTCACGGATCTTGAAGCCCAGCTGGCCTTCGAGCTGAGGAATCTGCATCGTCACCATCATCGCCATGGGGCCAAGTTTTCCAATCATGCCAAGGAGGCCGTCATACACCGTGCCGAAATCCATGCGTGAAACACTGGCGGTCAGGATGCCGGCGGGGATGAAGGCGGGCAGCGTCACTTCGTTGCTGGAACCGCGCATCAAGGAGAGAAGTCCCGTGGGCTTCTGCGGATGCAGGATCGTCACGTCCATGCGTGACTGGGTGTCCGTCAATTCTGCGGTGATGGCAAAGGCCTGCAGTTCCTGCGCGCCGAGCATGTCCATGATCATCTTCGGCTTGAAGATGTCGAGTCCGCCGGCGGCGGCCCTACCGGCGGCAGCCCTGTCGCCGTCCGCTTTCTTTTTGGCTTCCGCAGCGGCGAACGCCTGCTCGCCGAGGTCGAGCAGCCTCACGCCGTTGAAATAAAGCAGCATGTCACCGCCGCCGTTGGTCACCTGGCCGATGCGGGAGAGGTGCTCGCGTGCGGCGCCGGGAGGATCACCGGCGTTGTTCTTCAGCGCACCGATCATGTATTCCATGAGCGCGTGGGTGTTCGCCTCGATCATCACGTCTCCGACCACCGCCCAGGCCAGGATCCATGGCGCATCCGCGGCGTCAGACAGCGCGGCAATCTGAACGCTCACGCCACCGATGTCCTCGGTGCGGAGCTTGACGTCTGCGTTCTCCTTTTTCTTGGCTTCCACTTCGGCGAGCTTGTGGGCCTCGATCTCCTTCTGTTTGCCGGCGATTTCACACAGCGAGACGTTCGGCGGATTTTTGTCGAACTGGGAGATGTCTCCGACCACCAAAAAGCTTACCAGCGCACCTGGATAATCCTTGAGGGTGTCGTACATGCCGCTGCCGTAGGTGTCCTTGAAGAACTTGTCCCAGGGAGTGTCGCCGTCTTTGCGCATGGGGGCCATCCAGCGTTTGGCTTCGTCGTCCTGCATGAACTTCGCGTAGTTGCTCTTGTCCCAGTCGGTGAGCAGTTCCGGAGTGTTCTTGATGGCGATGACACCGACCGTGTCCTTGGGCATGAGATTGTACCATTGCTCCAGCCGGTCGGCGGCGGAGGCGGGGAGGATGCTGGCAAGCAGCAGTGAAAAGAGGATGGAGGCGCGTTTCATAGAAAGTGGAAGGAAGCGGGTGATACCCAGTACAGAAAAATCAGCCGCCTGTGGTTACAGATTCAGACTTAATTTTTTCCTGAGGTGGTGCAGGCGGCGGAAGATAGCGGAAGCCGCTGTTGGGATTACGCGGGTCAAAGGCAAAGGCCTCGCGATTTTTCAGGAAGAGCTTCAGCACGTTCGAAGGAATCGAAAAGCCCAGACCTTCGACGCCGACACCGGCGGTCTTCATGTTGTTCACGCCCACGACCTCGCCGCGTGCGTTGAAGAGCGGCCCGCCGGAGTTGCCGGGGTTGATCTGCGTCGTGCTTTGAATGTACCAGCGGCCGCCGCTCTCGCGTGCACGGATGCTGACGATGCCCTTGGAGACCGAGCGCTCCAGCCCCAGCGGACTGCCAATGGCAAACACGTCCTGACCTTGCGTGAGGGCATCGGAGTCGCCCATGGGGACGAACGGCAGGCTGGCCACGGCAGCGTCGTCGATCTGCAGGATGGCGAGATCAAGGAAGCCGTTCATGGCGATGATCTTCACCTTCGTAAACTGCTGCTTCTCCAGGCCGTCGGGCTTTTTGCGATACACCACCACGGTGATCTCGCGCTCTCCGGCGATGACGTGCTGGTTGGTGATGACGTAGCCGAGCTTGTTGATGATGAACCCGGAGCCGAGACCGGAGGCCGTTTGAATCTGCACCACGGACTCCGCCACGCGCTGGACGTTCTTTTCCACCGTCATGGCCTCGCGTGAGGGTTCCACAAAGTAGATGTCCTCGCCCTGCACGGTGGTGGTTTTGGCGGCAGACGAGCCAGCCTTTTCAAAAATAGAAATCTCCGAGCGCGGCACGGTCAGGACGGTGTGACCGAGATCCAGCACCACGGCATCTTCGCGGTCCTTGAGCACTTCACCGCGCAGTTCAGCGCCGTTTTTGAGCACGATCTTGACGTTTTCCGCCGACAACGATGAGGCCGCAAGGCAGGCCGCCACCAGGATTCCGAAGCTCAGGTTGTTTCGCATTACGGATTCAAACTCTAGCGGACGAGTTTGAGGATACGAGTTCTTTTTGCACATCTTGACTCGACGAATCTCCGCGCATCTCATGCACTGATGCCCGCCAACGCTCTCATCTCCGCCGCCCAGACCCTGCGCGAAACCCTGCGCCCGCTGCGCTTTGCCGCGCCGGTCGAGTATGTCTATCAGCCGCTCGACTACGCCTGGGTGCCGCATGAGGCCTATCTGCGCCGTTTTGGCGGCAGCAAAAAACGTGTCGTCTTCGTGGGCATGAACCCCGGCCCCTTTGGCATGACGCAGACCGGCGTTCCCTTCGGGGAAATCGCCGCTGTGCGTGACTGGATGGGCATCCATGAGCCTGTGGGCAAACCGGAGCGCGAGCATCCGAAGCGCCCCGTCGTCGGCTTTGACTGCCCGAATTCCGAAGTCAGCGGCAGACGCCTGTGGGGCCTGTTTGCCCAGAGGTTCGGCAAAGCGGAAGCCTTCTTCAAAGACCACTTCGTCGCCAACTACTGCCCGCTCGTTTTCATCGAGGCCAGCGGGCGCAACCACACGCCGGACAAACTGCCCGCCGCCGAAACCACCGCCATGGAAGTGGCCTGTGATGCACATCTGCGCGCCGTCATTGCCGCCCTGCAGCCCGAGTGGGTGATCGGTGTCGGTGCCTTCGCTGAAGAGCGTGCCCTGCGTGCCAAAGAAGCCATGCACGGCAGATTCCAAACCGGCCGTGTCCTCCATCCCAGCCCTGCCAGCCCCGCTGCCAATCGTGACTGGGCCGGAGCCGCCACGAAGCAACTGATGAAGCTGGGCGTGTGGGAGTGATTGTCGCGTGGGAAATTTCGGTCAGCCTGCGATTGTCCAACAAAAGCGGCAGGCCGCAGTTGCAAAAACTCCGCCGCAAGAGCGTTCAAGGCTGTATGAACGAGACTCGCAACCTGACGTATCTGCTCGTGCTGATGGTGGGCGCTGTGTCGATTGTCCACGCGGATGACAAGGCCCCGGCAGCGGCGAATCCCGCTGAGGCAGCCAAGCAAGCTCCGGCGAAAACTGCGGAGCCGGTAAAGCCGCCGAGCGAGACGGAACTCCGCGCCGGCATCACCAAGAGTCTCGGCTTTATTGAGAGGGAAGGGGAGGAATGGATGACTGCCAAAAACTGCAACGGCTGCCATCACATGCCAGAGATGCTGTGGAGCCACCGCGAAGCCCAGCGGCGTGGATTTGCCGTGGATGCCAAAAAGTACGAGGAATGGCAGGCATGGGCGGTCGAGCGTGCGACGGACAAGCGGTCGGGGCTTGAGGGAGCCGCGCTGATGATCCTGGCCCTCCCGGAGCGGTCCGCGTCTGAATTGACCAAACTGATTGCTGCGGATCAAAAGCCGGATGGTTCATGGACTCCTGCGGGGCAGTTTTCCGGCATGCAGAAACGCGGTGCGGGTGATGCGCAGGCCAACGCCCTGCGTCTCCACCTGATCGCTCTGGCCACCCCGCAGCCGGCGGCATCAGAGGCTGCCGCGGTGCAGGCCAAGGCCGCCCCAGTGCTGCAAAAGAAGGACGCACCCACCACTATGGAGTCGCTCGTTTTCCGCACGCTCTATGCACGCCGCATTGGCAAGCCGGAAGAGGCCCAATCTTTGATCAAAGACATCGTCAAACGGCAGCGCGGCGATGGAGGCTGGAGCTACATCCTCGGAGAAAACATGAGCGACGTGCTCGCCACTGGTCAGGTGCTTTATGTGCTGCAAGAACTTGCGGCTGATCCACCCACAGCAAACGCCATCGCCCGTGCCCAGCACTGGCTGCTCCAGACCCAGCGCGCAGATGGCAGCTGGCCCATCGACATAACGCACATCAGCCAGGTCGACCGCAGCGGCCCAGCCAAAGCGAAATCCTTCAAGGATGCCACCGGCATTTACACCTACTGGGGATGTTCGTGGGCCGCGATCGGCCTGTTGCAAGGGGTGCCGGTGAAGTAATCCGTTGTGAGTCAATAAGCAGGTCGGTGCTTGCCGCGTGCGAAAAGATCGCCTATTTCTCGCACCTTATGTCAGCCATCCCCGCCGAATTTTCCGGAGTCACCGCCGTCACCAAAGCGAACGTCTATTTTGACGGCAAAGTCGTCAGCCACAGCATTTTGTTTCCTGATGGCAGCAAGAAAACCCTGGGCCTCATCTATCCCGGTGATTTCCATTTTGGCACCGCCAAGGCGGAGCGCATGGAGATCGTGGCCGGTGACTGCGTCGTGAAGCTCGATGGCGGCGATGCCAAGACCACTTACACGGGCGGACAGTATTTCGATGTTCCAGCCAACAGCGGCTTCGACATCAGCGTCAGCTCCGGCATCTGCGAATACATCTGCTCCTTCCTGGATTAATCCGGCTTTTGCGGGAGGCGTCAGCATCTTCACACATTCTTAACTCACCCATCAAGGGCGTTCACTGGAGGCCGGAACGTTTCTGATGATCCTCCCGCCGTCATGAACGACACGACAGACAAGCCCGGCCTCCACAAGCATTCCACCACCACCCTCGTCATCGCGGCGCTGGGTGTGGTCTTCGGCGACATCGGCACCAGCCCGATCTACACCCTCAAAGAGTGCTTCAGTCCGCACAGCCCGCATCATGTGGCCGCGACGCACGCAAATCTGCTGGGGGTCGTTTCGCTGGTGCTCTGGGCGCTGATCGTGCTCGTTTGTATCAAATACCTCGTCTTCATTCTGCGTGCGGACAACAAGGGCGAGGGGGGCGTGCTCTCGCTCATGGCGCTGGCGTCGCATGGCATGTCTGAGGCCTTGAAACGCCGCGCTGTGATCGTGCTGCTCGGTCTGTTTGGTGCGGCGCTGCTGTTTGGGGATGGCATCATCACGCCCGCCATTTCCGTGCTCAGCGCCATCGAAGGTCTCAAGGATGGTGGCTTGCTCGGCAGCCCGCCTGTGGATGCGGCTGCCGCATTGTTATGGGACGATCAGCGGGAGTGGCTCATCATGGGCATCACCATGGTGATTCTCATCGCGCTGTTTTCGGTGCAGTTCCTTGGCACGGCACGTATGGGGCGCTTTTTTGGTCCGATCACCGGCCTGTGGTTCGTTTCACTCGCCGCACTCGGTGTGTCGCACCTGATCAAGGGCCCGGAAATCCTCGCGGCGTTCAATCCTCTGCACGGCTGGCATTTTTTGACGACCGGCGGCCACAAGTCATTCGTGATCCTTGGCAGTGTGTTTCTGGCCGTCACCGGCGGCGAGGCGCTGTATGCGGACATGGGGCATTTTGGCGCCGGGCCGATTCGCCGTGGCTGGTTTTCGCTCGTGCTGCCTGCGCTTGCATTGAACTATCTCGGCCAGGGGGCCATGCTCATGCAGCAGCCGGATCTGGCGCATGCACCCTTCTTCCAAATGGCTCCCTCCTGGGCCACACTGCCGCTCGTGCTGCTCGCCACCGCAGCGACGGTGATCGCTTCGCAGGCGCTCATCACTGGCACCTACTCGCTGACGCTCAGCGCCGTGCAGCTAGGTTACCTGCCACGTCTCAGCATCCGCCACACGTCGGAACACGCCCGCGGTCAGATCTACATTCCGCTGGTGAACTGGCTGCTCATGCTGGCCTGCCTGGCTCTGGTGCTGGCCTTCCGCAATTCGACGAATCTGGCCGCTGCCTACGGCGTGGCCGTGACGATGACCATGCTCATCACCACCTTCCTGTTTTACTTTGCCGCACGTCATCTGTGGCGGTGGTCGCTGCTCAAAACATTGCCGCTATGCCTGCTGTTCGCCGCGATTGAGATCGCCTTCCTCAGCGCCAACCTGGTGAAATTCTTCGACGGCGGCTGGTTCCCGCTCGTGGTCGGTGTGATCATCTTCACGCTCATGACAACCTGGGCCACGGGCCGCCGTCTGGTGCGCGCCTCGATGGAGAAAAGCTCGCTCAGTCAGGAAATGCTCTGTGACAGCCTCAAGCGCAGCCCTCCCATCAGCGTGCCCGGCACCGCCATTTTCATGTCGAGCACCAGCGGTCGTGCCCCCATTGCGCTGCTGCACAGCTTGAAGCATTACCGGGCCATCCATGAGCGCGTCATCTTCATGACACTGATCACCGAGGACGAACCCTGGGTGCCGCCGAGCCGCCGTGTGGAAGTCGAACGTCTCGCTGAAGGTTTCTGGCGTGTGACCGGCCGCTTCGGCTTCATGCAGAAGCCCGATGTGCCGCGCCTGCTGCGCCAATGTTCCAATCAAGATCTGGAGGTCTCGGCGGAGAAAGCGACCTTCTTCCTGGGCCGCGAAATCATCGTTCCAAGCCCGAAACCAGGCATGGTGAGATGGCGCGAGCACCTCTTCGCTTTCGCCAGCAAGCTGGCGCAGCAGCCCGCCACTTACTTCCAGATTCCGGTGGGCCGGGTGATCGAGCTGGGGCAGCAGGTGGAGATTTAAGCCTCGCTTTAACGCATTTTTGACGCCGCACGTCCTGCCTTTAACTCGGCAGGATCCGGTGAGCAGGCATCTTGGCGGTGGAACAACATTCCACCACGCCATGAACGATCTCATCTACCTCGGCCTCACAGTGGCCTGCTTCATCCTCGCCGGGCTCTATGCCCGTGGCTGTGAAACCCTCTAATCCCACCCGCGCCATGGAAACCATCCTCGTCGGGCTCATCGCCCTCGCCCTGCTCGCCTACCTCACGGTGGCGATGCTGCGTCCTGAAAAATTCTAACTTGATACCCTCATGCACTCCACAGACTGGCTGCAATTCGCCCTCTTTCTGGGCATCCTCACACTCATCACCAAGCCGATGGGCCTGTACCTCATGCAGGTGCTCGACACCTCCGGGCGCACTTGGCTGGATCCGGTGCTCAAACCCGTGGAAAAGCTCACCTACAAGCTGATCGGCATCGATCCACAGCGCGAGCAAACGTGGCGGCAGTACACCTTTGCCATGCTGGCCTTCAGCCTCGTAGGCGTGGTCTTCACTTATGCAATCCTGCGCTTGCAGGATGTCCTGCCGCTCAATCCGCAGGGCTTGCCGGCTTTGAGCCATCACCTGGCTTTCAACACCGCCGTCAGCTTCACGACGAACACCAACTGGCAGAGCTATGGCGGTGAGGCCACGATGTCCTATTTCTCGCAGATGGTCGGGTTGACGTTTCATAACTTCACCTCTGCTGCCGTCGGCATTGGCATCGCCGCAGCACTGGTGCGGGGCATTGCACGCAGTTCCGTGAAGACCGTCGGCAACTTCTGGGCCGATCTCGTCCGCGTCACCTATTACCTCCTGCTGCCGATCTGCGTTGTGTTCGCGATCTTCCTCGTCTCGCAGGGCATGATCCAAAACTTTGACGGCTACACCAAGGTGAAGACGCTGGAAGGTGCGGAGCAGGTGATCGCCCAGGGGCCGATGGCCTCGCAGGTGGCGATCAAGATGCTCGGCACCAATGGTGGCGGATTCATGAATGCGAACGCCGCACATCCTTTCGAAAACCCGACGCCGCTCTCGAACTTCATCCAGATGCTTTCGATCTTCGCCATCGGCAGTGGTCTGACCTACTACCTCGGGCGCATGGTGAAAAATCAAGCGCACGGCTGGGCCGTATGGGCCGCCATGATGGTGCTCTTTGTCGGCGGTGTGCTCGTCTGCGCGCACTCTGAAGCCGCTGGCAATCCGATCCATCAGCAGCTCGGCATCGCTGCGGCGGATGGCAACATGGAGGGCAAGGAGGTGCGCTTCGGCATCTTCAATTCGGCGCTGTTTGCCACTATCACCACCGCCGCCTCCTGCGGCGCGGTGAATTCGATGCATGACTCGTTCACTGCCATCGGCGGACTCGTGCCGTTGTTCATGATCGAGCTGGGCGAAGTCGTCATCGGCGGTGTCGGCGCGGGTTTGTACGGCATGCTCGTGTTTGTCATCCTCGCGGTTTTCATCGCGGGACTCATGGTGGGCCGCACGCCGGAGTATCTGGGCAAGAAGATCCAGGCCAAGGAGGTCAAGCTCTGCATGCTCACGCTGCTGGTGCTCACGCTCAGCATCCTCGGCTTCACCGCCTGGGCCTGTGTGAGTGACTGGGGCGTCGCCGGTCTGAACAACAGCGGCCCGCACGGCCTCAGTGAGATGCTTTATGCCTACAGCTCCGCCACTGGCAACAACGGCAGCGCCTTTGCAGGTCTCACGGCCAACACCCCTTGGTACAACACCACGCTCGGCATCGCCATGTTCGTCGGCCGCTTCCTCATGATCGTGCCCATCATGGCGCTGGCTGGCTCACTCGCGGGCAAGCAAGCTGTGCCGCCGAGCGCGGGCACCTTTCCAGTGAACGGCGCCACGTTTACCGCGCTGCTCATCGGTACCGTGCTGCTCATTGGCGCGCTCAATTTCCTGCCTGCTCTCGCCCTCGGTCCCATCGTTGAGCATTTTCTCACGGCGCAGGGACGCTTGTTCTAAACCAGGCAAATCACCACGGAGATTCTGCATCATGAAAGCATCCCTTTTCAGTCTTCTTCTGCTGGCACCTGCCATGGTGCTGGCGGAAAACGACTCACCGATTGTGGCTTACAAAGGATTTTTGGACAGCTACTACGGTTACGACTTCAACGAGCCTGCGAACCACCGCAGGCCGGCCTTCCTCTACAATCACACCCGCACCGACGCTCCGGCGATCAATCTGGCGCTCATCCAGGCTGAGCTCAACGGCGGTTGGTACCACAGCAGCCTCGGCCTCATGACAGGCACCTACTCCCGAGAGAACCTGGCAGCGGAGCCGAATCTGCTGCAGCATTTTTATGATACTTATGTCGGAGTGGCGCTGAACCGCAGCCGCACCCTCTGGCTGGATGTGGGGGAATTCAGCTCACACATCGGTTTTGAAAGCGCCATTTCGGCGGACAACTACACGCTGAGCCGCAGCCTTATGGCGGAAAACTCGCCCTACTTCCTGACAGGCGGCCGCCTCACCTGGAAGCCAAACAAGGAGTGGGAGCTCGCGTTTCTCGTGGTGGATGGCTGGCAGCGCGTCCGCCCTCTGGCGGGTAACAGTCTGCCGGGTTTTGGCACCAAGGTGGCGTGGACGCCGCATGACAGCCTGCTGCTGAACTGGAGCACCTACATCGGCAGCGAGTTTCCAGACGACCAGCGCCGCATGCGCTACTTCAACAACCTGTATGCGCACATGGTGCTGAGCAGTGCTGTGAGCATGTATCTGGGCTTTGACATTGGCTGGCAGCAGCGTGCGACCAGCGGCAACAACATCTGGTGGTCTCCGAATGCCATCGTAAGATGGAAGCTGGATGACCACTGGGCCACCGCCTTCCGGGTGGAGCACTACAATGACGCCTCGGGTGTCATCATCAGCCTGCCGGGCAGGACATCTCTCACCGGCCTGTCCTTCAACGTGGACCGCCAGATCAGCAAAAATCTGCTCTTCCGGGTTGAGATGCGGTACCTGCGCAACAGCTCGCCCGCCTTTCAGCGCGGCGACTCGCTGGCACGCAGCAGCACCTCCCTCCTCGCATCCTTCAGCATCCGTTTTTCCTGAGCCTCTCTCATCTCTTTCCATTCACTCATTCATCCAATTCAGCAGGCCATCGGCCCCACCACCATGTCACACAAACCCACATCTCTCTTTGATGCTTCCATTCTCGTTCCGGCCATCGGCGAGTCGTTCAAGAAGCTCGATCCGCGTCTGATGGTGAAGAACCCCGTCATGTTCGTCACGCTGGTCGGCGCGGTGCTCACCACGGTGAGCATCTTCACCGCCAGGGCGGACCACGGCTTCATCACCCAGCTCAGCATCTGGCTCTGGTTCACCGTGCTCTTCGCCAATTTCGCCGAAGCCGTCGCCGAAGGCCGTGGCAAAGCCCAGGCTGCCAGCTTGCGTGCCGCGCGCAAGGACACCCTCGCACGCCGTTTGAAAAATGGTGTCGAGACCAGCGTGCCTGCTCCTGCACTGGAAAAAGGCGACATTGTCGTCTGTGAAACGGGCGATGTGATCCCCGCTGACGGCGAGGTGATCGAAGGCATTGCCAGCGTGGATGAAGCCGCCATCACCGGTGAATCCGCCCCCGTCATTCGCGAGAGCGGTGGTGACCGCAGCGCCGTAACTGGTGGTACTCGTGTCATCAGCGACCGCATCGTCATCCGCATCACTTCGGAAAAGGGCAACACCTTCATCGACCGAATGATCTCGATGGTGGAAGGCGCGAAACGCCAGAAAACGCCGAACGAGATCGCGCTCACGATTCTGCTGTCTGCAATGACGCTCATCTTCCTGCTCGTGTGCATCACTCTTCGTCCCTTTGGCATCTATTCCGGCGTTGAATTCTCCACGCCCGTGCTCATCGCCCTGCTCGTTTGCTTGATTCCCACCACCATCGGCGGCTTGCTCAGCGCCATCGGCATCAGTGGCATTGATCGTCTCATCCGCCGCAATGTCATGGCCACCAGCGGGCGTGCCGTTGAGGCCGCAGGAGACATCGATGTGCTCCTGCTCGACAAAACCGGCACCATCACCATCGGCAACCGCATGGCGTCCGATTTCCGTCCTGCTCCCGGCATTACCGAGCAGCAGCTCGCCGACGCCGCGCAGCTTGCCTCCCTGGCCGATGAAACGCCCGAAGGCCGCAGCATCGTGGTGCTGGCCAAAGAGAAGTTCAACATCCGCGGCCGCGAACTTGCCGCACCGCATGCCACCTTTGTTCCCTTCACAGCGCAGACCCGCATGAGCGGTGTCGATCTCGATGGCCGCAGCATTCGCAAGGGGGCGGCGGATTCGATCAAAGCCCACATTGAAAACCTGGGCGGTGTTTATCATCAGGAAGTTGTAAAGGTCGTCGAAGCTGCCTCACGCGCCGGACGAACACCGCTCGTCGTGTGCGAGGGCGGCAGCGTGCTCGGTGTTGTGGAACTCAAGGACGTCGTCAAAGGCGGCATCAAGGAGCGCTTTGCCCAGCTGCGCAAAATGGGCATCCGCACCGTGATGATCACGGGTGACAATCCCATGACCGCCGCCGCCATTGCCGCCGAGGCGGGTGTGGATGACTTCATGGCCCAAGCCACGCCCGAGGACAAACTGCGCCGCATCCGTGCCGAGCAGGCCGAAGGCCATCTCGTCGCCATGACAGGTGACGGCACCAACGACGCCCCGGCTTTGGCCCAGGCCGATGTCGGCGTGGCCATGAACACCGGCACGCAGGCCGCCCGTGAGGCCGGCAACATGGTCGATCTGGACAGCAATCCGACGAAGCTCATTGAGATCGTCGAGATCGGCAAACAGCTCCTCATGACGCGTGGCTCGCTCACCACCTTCAGCATCGCCAATGACATTGCCAAATACTTCGCCATCATTCCGGCGATGCTCATGGTCACGTTTCCCGCGATCAGTCCGCTGAACGTCATGGGCCTCGCCAGTCCGCAGAGCGCCATTTTGAGCGCCGTTATCTTCAATGCGCTCGTCATCATCGCCCTCATTCCGCTCGCGCTGAAAGGGGTTCCCTATCGTGCTGCTGGAGCCGCCGCCGTGCTGCAGCGCAATCTGCTCATCTATGGCCTTGGCGGTGTCATCGTTCCCTTCATCGGCATCAAGGCCATTGATGTCATCGTCGCCACCCTCCACCTCGCTTAATATCATGAACTCCCTCTTTGTCTCCCTTCGCGCCACCCTTGTTCTGGCCATTGTCACCTGCGGTTTGTATCCGCTCATCGTCACCGGCGCCGCCCAGGCCGGCTTCAATAGCAAAGCCCATGGCAGTCTCATCACGGACAAAGATGGCGCCGTGCGCGGGTCTGATCTCCTCGGCCAGAACTTCGCCGCCGCTCAGTACTTCCACCCGCGCCCCAGCGCCGCAGGTGCCGGGTATGACGCCGCCAATTCCAGCGGCAGCAATCTTGGCCCCACCTCGCAAAAGCTGAACGACGCTCTCAAAGAGCGCATCGCAGCCTACCGCAGCACCAACGGCCTCAGTGACAAAGACGCCGTTCCCGCGGATGCCGTCACGGCCTCGGGCAGCGGCCTTGATCCGCACATCAGCGTGAAGAACGCCGAGCTCCAGGCCGCCCGCGTCGCAAAGGCCCGCAACCTCAGTGTTGAGAAGGTGAAAGAACTCATCGCTGCCAGCACTGAGAAGCCTGATCTTGGCATCTTTGGCGATGCTGGCGTGAATGTATTGAAGTTGAATCTGAGTCTCGATGCCTTGAAGTAACCGCCGCAGGCCATGAATGACGACCACCGTCCCGACCCTGATGCACTGCTAGCGCAGATGCGGCTGGCGGATGCCGTGTCCAAATCCGGAAGACTCCACATCTTCCTCGGTATGTGCCCTGGCGTTGGCAAGACTTATGCGATGCTGCAGACTGCGAGGCAGCGGGTGAAAGAAGGCGTGGATGTTCTTGTGGGCATCGTGGAGACGCATGGTCGTTCCGAGACGGCTGTGTTGCTCGAAGGCATGCGTCTTCTGCCACGCAAGAAGCTCGAACATCGGGGATTCACGCTGGAGGAGTTCGACATCGATGCCGTGCTGGCACAACGGCCACAGCTCGTGCTCGTGGATGAACTTGCCCACACCAATGCTCCCGGTTCACGCCATGCAAAGCGCTACCAGGATGTGCTGGAGCTGATCGATTCGGGCATCGATGTGTACACCACGCTCAACGTCCAGCATATCGAGAGCCAGGTGGACATCGTGCGGCAGATCAGCGGCGTGGTCATCTCCGAGACTGTTCCCGATTCGATCCTCGATGTCGCACACGAGATCCAGCTCATCGACCTCAGCGTCGAAAAGCTGCTGGAGCGCATGGCCGACGGCAAAGTCTATCTGGGCGAACGTGCGGAGCATGCGGTGAGCAACTTCTTCAAGGAAGGCAACCTCACTGCGCTGCGCGAGCTGGCTCTGCGCTTCACCGCCGAGCATGTGGACCGGGATCTGGAGGACATCCGCCGCGTCAAACGTGTCAGCAGCCCATGGAAAACCAATGCACGCCTCATGGTGGGTGTCGGCCCGAGTCCCTATGCCGAAAGCCTCATCCGCTGGACGCGCCGCGCCGCCACGCGGCTGAACTGCCCCTGGCTCGTTGTCTGGGTGGAAGGCTCGCGTGTTCTCACTCCCATCGAGCAGGATCGCCTCACCCGTTCACTCGGCCTCGCACGCAAGCTCGGCGGGGAAGTCGTTTCCGTGACTGGGGAGAACATCTCCGAGGCCCTGCTTCAGGTCGCCCGCGAACGCAACGTGTCGCAGATTGTCGTCGGCAAGCCGGAGAAGGCAGGGATGTGGAGCAAGTCGCTCGCTGACACGCTCATTGTCGGCAGTGGCGACATCGATGTGTGTGTCGTGCGGCCTTTGGCCGCCGCAGACAAGGTGCGCAACATCGCCCCTCTGCAGGAGCCGCTGCAGGACTCGATCATTGGCGAATACAGCTGGGCCATTGTCGCCATTTTTGCCATCGCCAGCGTGTGCTGGGGGCTGGTGGCATTCACCGGCTACATGTTTGTCGCGTTGGTTTTTTTGCTCGCGGTGGTGATCGCGGCGCTTCGTTTCAGCCGCGGACCAGTGCTGATGATGGCCACGCTGAGCGCTGTGTGCTGGAATTACTTTTTTATCCCGCCGATTTTCACCTTCCACATCAGCAAGCCGGAGGACTGGATCATGTTCGGCATGTTCTTCATCGTGGCGCTCAGCATGGGCAGCCTCACTTCTCGGCTGCGCATGCGCGAGGTGGCGGAGCGCCGCCGTCTTCGCCAGACAGATGCACTCCTGCGCGTTACGCAGAGCGCCGCACTGGCCGCCGAGCCGGAAAAGGGCCTGGCCGAGGCGCTGCGCACGATCAACGAACTGCTCAATGCAAACACCGCTCTTATTGTGCGCGAGCAGGATCGTTCGCTGCCGAAGGCCGCGCACAAGGCCAGCAGTTTCCAGCCCTCGCCCAAGGAATGGGGCGTTGTGGCCTGGAGCTATGAGAACAAGCAGTGCGCGGGCCGCTACACCGACACCCTGCCCGAGTCCGCCGCCACCTGGTTCCCGCTGCAAACTGCCACCGCCACCATGGGCGTTCTGGGCGTGCAGTTTGAAGACACATCCCGCCTCGACTTCGTTACACGGCAGATGATCGAAGCTTTTGCGCTTCAGATCGCTCTCGTGCTGGAAAAGGAGCACTTCATCCAGGCAGTAAGCCACGCAGAGATGCTCTCGCAGTCGGAAAAACTGCACCGCACTTTGCTGGACAGCGTTTCGCATGAGCTGAAAACCCCCATCGCCATCATCACCGCCGCACTCGAAGGGATGCATGGTTCGCGAAGCCCCTACCTCGGCGAGATCACCACCGCCACGCAGCGGCTGCAGCGTGTGGTGGACAGCCTGCTGCAGATGACACAGCTCGAATCCGAGGTGCTCAAACCCAATCTCGACTGGTGCGATCTGCGCGATGTCATCGCCGCAGCGCAGCACGCCATCGGCGATCCATTGACCACTCATGCAGTGAGGCTCCAACTGGCCGATGATTTCCCGTTGCTGAAACTTGATCACGCCCTGCTCACCCAGGCTGTCGCCAACATCTTGCACAATGCCGCCATCTACACTCCCGCAGGCACCGCCATTGACATCAGTGCCACGATTCGAGATCAGCGGCTGCGCCTTGTCATTCGCGATCATGGTCCCGGTCTGCCTGCTGGCGCGGAACGGCGCGTGTTTGAAAAATTCTACCGTGTGCAGGGATCACCCGCAGGCGGTACAGGTCTCGGGCTGGCCATCGCTCGTGGCTTTGTTCAGGCGCAGGGCGGGGACATCACCGCACGGAATCATCCTGACGGCGGAGCGGAGTTTGTGATTGAGATCAATCGAGTGTCCGCTTTTGTTCCACCTTCCCAATGACGGCCCTCATCATCGACGACGAAATCCAGATTCGCCGCCTGCTACGCATGGCGCTGGAATCAAAGGGCTACACCGTGAGGGAGGCCGCGTCAGGACAGATGGGGCTGCAGGAGGCGGTCTTTCTCAAACCCGATGTCATCCTGCTCGATCTAGGTCTGCCCGACATGGATGGAGTCGATGTGCTAAAACGGCTGCGCGAATGGAGCAGTGTCCCCGTGCTCATCCTCAGCGTGCGCGATCAGGAATCCGTCAAACTCGCCGCCTTCGATGCCGGAGCGGACGATTACGTTTCAAAGCCCTTCAGCACGGCGGAGCTTCTCGCACGCCTTACCGCAATCCAGCGCCGACAGGGAGCCCATGACGCGGCCAATCTGCAACTTGGCCCACTCGTGCTTGATCCCGTGCATCACGAGGCGTCACTGAATGGCCATTCTCTCAAACTCACGCCCACCGAATATGCGCTGCTCGCACAGCTCGTGCGCCATGCCGGTAAACTTGTTACTTTGAAGCAGTTGCTCCGTGCCGTCTGGGGCCCGCAGGCGGAGCAGCAGAGCCAATATTTGCGCGTGTATGCCAATCACCTGCGCAAAAAGCTCGAAGGCTCCACCCTGGAGATCAAAAACGAGCCCGGGATCGGCTACCGTTTGGAGGAGACTTGAGCGCTGCTTTTACACTTTCTTAACGCCATCGCTGCGGCTGTTTACTGGCGGGCCGTTCTTTTGCGGTGAAGGTGTCTCAAACCAAGACCCAGCCATGTCTGCCACCGACAGCTCCAGTGCACCATCACCCCGCCCGCCGGTTTCTCTGGCGGAGGTGGGGCAGTACAGCTGCGGACTCACGCTGGTGTTTGTGCTGGCCTCCACCTGCTGGGTGCTGCTGCCCTACACGGGGGATCTCTTTGTCGCACTGGTCTTTCTCATGGCCATTGTGCTCGCGGGTACATGGTGGAACCGCGGCCCGGTGCTGATGATGGCGGTGGTCAGCGCCCTGGTGTGGAATTACTTTTTCATCCCGCCGCAGTTTACGCTGCACATCGACAAGCCGCAGGACATGGTGATGTTCAGCCTGTTTTTCGTGGTGGCGCTGAGCATGGGGCATCTCATCACACGGCTGCGCGCGCGCGAGGCCGCACTGGCGCAGCATCATCAGGAGCGTGAGCATTTGCTGGAGCTGAAACACCGCGCCGAGCTGCTGGCGGAGTCTGAGCGCCTGCACCGCACGCTGTTGGACAGCGTGGCGCATGAGCTGAAAACTCCCATCGCCATCATCCGCACCGCTTTGGACGGCCTGGGGCAGGGGAATCCGTATGCCCGGGAGATCGAGACCGCAAACCGCCGCCTGCAGCGCATCGTCGAAAGCTTTCTGGAAATGACACGCGTGGAATCTGAGGCGCTGGAGCCGCAGCCCGACTGGTGCGAGATCGGCGATGTGCTGCACGCTGCCACCAAGCCCATCCAGGAAGAACTGGCCGCTCACCCTTTGCTCATCACAGGCACCACGGATCTTCCTTTGCTCCGGCTCGACAGCCGCCTGCTCGCCCAAGTGCTGGGCAACCTGCTGCACAATGCCACGCGCTATGCGCCTGCAGGCACCAACATCGAAATCGCAGCCTCGCTTGCCGGCAGTACTTTGGAACTCCGCGTGCGCGATCACGGTCCCGGCCTGCCACTGGGGGCTGAAGACCAGTTGTTCGAAAAATTTTACCGTGCTCCTGACTCACCCGCTGGCGGCACCGGTCTGGGGCTCGCCATAGCACGCGGCTTGATGCGCGCCATGAAAGGTGACATTGAAGCACACACTCATCCCACCGGTGGAGCTGAATTCGTGCTGCACCTTCCCGTGAAAACCCGCAGCACCGCATGAGCAAAGCCCTCATCATCGACGACGAACAGCAGATGCGCCGCCTGCTGCGCATGGTGCTGGAGTCGCGCGGTTATGAGGTCTGTGAGGCAGCCGAAGGCCAGCTCGGTCTGCAGGAGGCGGCGTTTCACCGACCCGATGTGGTGCTGCTCGATCTCGGTCTGCCCGGCATGAACGGCATAGAGGTGCTGAAGCGGCTGCGAGAGTGGAGCGATGTCCCCGTGCTCATCCTCAGCGTGCGCGATCAGGAGACCATCAAGGTCGAGGCTCTGGAAATCGGCGCGGACGATTATGTGACAAAACCCTTCGGCACCGCTGAACTGCTGGCCCGTCTCACGGTCATTCAGCGCCGTCGTTTCACGCGCCAGAGCGCCGAGATTGTCGTCGGGCCATTGAAGCTGGACCTGCTGCATCACGAGGCATCGCTGGATGAGGCACCGCTCAAACTCACCCCCACCGAGTTCGCGCTGCTCAAGGTGCTTGCCGAGCACGCGGGGCGCATCGTCACACAGAACCAGATCATGAAGCAAGTCTGGGCCGGCCAGTCCAGCGATCCGAGCGAAGGCCTGCGTGTACACATCAATCACCTGCGCAAGAAACTTGGCGAAGCCGGCCCGCGCATCGTCAATGAGCCGGGCATCGGCTACCGTCTAGAAGAGCCTTGAGGCCCTTGTGATGTGGGTTCAATCATGCGCTGATCAAGCCTGGGCATGAATTCACGCTTTCCGTCCGGGAACTGTTGTGATTAATGGCGGGATGTCTTCGTCCTTGCCCTCAGTTGACGCCCCATCCCCACTCATGCGCCGTGCCTGGCTGGTCGTGGGGTTGTTGTTTCCAGTGGCGCTGTTGAACTACCTGGACCGCCAGATGATCGCCTCCATGAAGGTCTCCGTGATGGGCGACATCAAGGACATTGGCACTGAGGAAAACTGGGGTCACATGCTGGCTTCGTTCAAATGGGTCTATGCCATTTGCAGCCCCATCGGCGGGTACATTGCGGATCGCTTCAGCCGCAAGCTGACGATCTGCGGCAGCTTGTTTGTGTGGTCGCTCATCACCTGGCTTACGGGACATGTGGGCAGCTTCAATGAACTCTATTGGGCGCGCACGCTGATGGGCATCAGCGAGGCGTTTTACATTCCCGCAGCCCTGGCCTTGATCGCTGATTACCACACCGCCGGGACGCGTTCACGCGCCATTGGGGTGCACCAGATGGGCATCTACTGCGGCGTGATGGTTGGCGGGTTTGCCGGATTCGTGGCGGATGCGCCGCAGCTTGGCTGGCGCTTCATGTTCGATTTCACAGGACTGGCAGGCATCCTCTATGCCATCCCGCTGCTGCTCCTGCTGCGCGATGTGCCACGTCAGGTGGACACGCAGGAGGCGCTGAGCCCCACCGCGCGCGGCGGCGCTCTTGGAGAACTGCTCTGCAATCGCAATTTCATCCTGCTGGTGTTTTACTTCACCCTTCCCGCCCTCGCCGCCTGGGTCGTGCGCGACTGGATGCCAGCCATCCTGCAAAAGGCCTTCGACATCAGCCAGGGCAAAGCCGGCGTGTCCGCCGCGCTCTACTGGCAGGGAGCCGCGCTGCTCTCCGCGATCCTCGGCGGTTGGCTGGCGGACCGCTGGATGCGGCACAGCGACCGAGGCCGCATTTACGTCAGCGCCATCGGCATGATGCTCATCGTTCCCGCCATGTTTGGTGTGGGCAATGCACCCGCCCTGAACTCCTTCGCGCTCGCCATCGCATCACTGGTTCTGTTTGGCGTCGGCTGGGGCTTCTTTGACTGCAACAACATGCCCATCCTCAGCCAGATTGTGCGGCCTCACATGCGAGCCACAGGTTATGGTCTCATGAATTTCGTCAGCATGATGTGCGGTGGCCTGGCCGACTGGGGCTTCGGCAAGATGCGTGACCTGCAAGTGCCGCTCAATGTCATCTTCGGCGTTTTCGCCATGGTCTGCGTGTTCTCGCTCGTTCTCGTGCTCCTGATCCGCCCCAGACCGGGAGCATGAGGGCCTACTGAGGTCTGCCGCCGCGATTCAACTCCTCAAACACTTCGATGAACGCGGCGGCGAGCGCCTGCCATTCCTCGGTCTTCGTCTCCCAGCCGCTGCTGATGCGCACGACACGCTTCAATTCTTCCGCGCTGGCACCTAATGCAGTCACCACGACTGACGAACCTTCCTTGCCCGAACTGCAGGCCGAACCCGTGGAGGTGCTGAAGCCGCGACGCGACAAGCGCGTGAGCCATTTCAGATTGTCGTGCTCCGGCATGACCATGAGCACCGTGTTCCAAAGGCGTGGTGCGGATTCGCTGATCACCCGCAGGGAGTCGAAACGCGTGCGCATCTCCGCGATGAATGCATCGCGCAACTTGGATTGCGTTTGTTCAACCTCGTATAAACGCGGGGTGATTTTCTCCAGGGCCGTCACCATGGCTTCAATGGCCGGATAGTTTTCCGTGCCTGCACGCCGTCCGTGTTCCTGCGGACCGCCACGGATGAAGCCGAGCCGTGAATCCTCTTCGGGCAGCACCAAGAAACCACAGCCCTTGCTACCTCCAAATTTATGCGCGCTGCCGGTGATAAAATCGCATTCCCCAAGCTCCGAGGCGTCCAGCTTGCCAAGCCATTGCGCGGCATCCGTGTGAAATAGCACACCATGCTCACGGCAAAGCGAGGCGAGTTCGCGCCAGGGCTGCAACGCCCCGCTTTCATTGTTCGACGCCATCACGGAGACGAGCGCGGGACGCTTGGAAGTGATGAGCTGCTTTAGGTCATCGGCTCGCACAACACCATCCGCATTCACCGGAAGTTCGATCACGTTTCGACGCCGCGCAGCTTCACGCACACTCGGGTGCTCAATGGCGGAGATCACAACAAGGGCATCTGCTGGCAGCGATGCAAACAAAGCGTTGTTCGACTCCGTGGCACCCGACGTGAACACAATACGTTCGGCCTCCGCACCAATCAGCGTCCCCAGCCGTTCACGTGCAGATTCAAGCTGCTGGCTCGCCAGCCCCGCGTCGCGATACAAGCTCGAAGGATTATGCCAGTGCTTCTCGCTGGCTTTCAACCATGCCTCACGTGCGGCAGGGTGCAGCGGCGTGGTGGCGTTGTGATCAAAATAGCCGTTCATGCAGCAGTCTTGAAACGGGAGGACAGCGGGATGTGCAGCAGCATCAGGGCAAGAGCGAGCCCCATGTAGGGCAGCCAGGCGTCTCCTTTGCCGTTCGAGAGGATGCCATTGACGAAGCCTAGCACGCCGACGCCCTCGCTCAGCGCAAAGACCACCACATTGCCTGCAATAAAGCGTCCGCGCTGTGCCGGATCATCCAGACTGAGCGCACCCGTGGCGAAACCTCCAAGCAGCAGTTTGCGCAGGAAGAAACTCAGGGCTGCCGCACTGCCCGCCGCCAGCGCAATGATCTGCCCCAGCGACTTGGCATCACTTTTGGCCGGAGCAAAAGTCATGGAACTCAGCATGACAGCATAAAGGCAGAGCGAGCCGCAAAGCGCCCCCCAGATGATGAAGACGAGAAGTTGAACCTGTTTCATGACGACATCTCCACACGTTGCGGATGGGTGTAAACATTCATCGTTTCGCCACGCAGAAACCCGATGAGCGTCTGACCCGCCTCCTGCGCGAAATCGACCGCGAGACTGCTGGGCGCGGAAATGGCCGCGACGAGCGGGATGCCACCCGCCAGCGCCTTCTGAATGATCTCAAACGACACCCGCCCGCTCACCAGCAGGATGTGCCGGTCCAGCGGCAGCAGATCGCGCTGCAAAGCGTAGCCGAGTATTTTATCCAGCGCGTTGTGTCGACCCACGTCCTCACGCAGCACAATCAGGTTGCCATCCAGGTCAAACAATCCGCTCGCATGCAGCCCGCCGGTTTTGGAGAAGGTCTCCTGCGCAGCACGCAGCTTGTCGGGCAGACTGGCGATGAGCTTGGGTGAAACCTGCCAGTCTCCCTTCACAGCGGGAAACTTCTGAAACACGCTCTCGATGCTCGTCTTGCCGCACAGCCCGCAGCTGGAGGCGCTGAAGACATGACGCGTCAGCGAGTCCCAATTCACCACCGCACCACCGAGCAATACATCGACGATGTTGCCATGCTTGTTGTTGGTGCTGGGACACTGCGAGACTTCCAGAATGTCACGCGGCCGCTGCACCACGCCTTCACTGACGAGAAAGCCGGCGGAGAGTTCTTCATCATGGCCCGGCGTGCGCATCACCACCGCCACGGAACGGCCTTCCACACGGATTTCGAGCGGTTCCTCACGGGCGGTGACATCACCGACCTCGCTGCTGCCGCCAGCAGTGTTCACCTTGTGCACCTGCACTTCAGCCATGGCTGGATTTTCCGCAGTCATTACGAGGCCTCCATGAAATCAGCGGGAAGCACTCCCGCAGGCACCCGGCGTGGCTCGGCGATGAGACGCACCATTTTGTCAAAAACGTCGCGCCCACGAATGATCTCGATCTCCACGCGCATGAAGTAGAACGGGATGTCCGCCACAGGCAGTTTGGGAAAGCGCACAAAATCTTTCTCCGTGGTGACCATGCAGTGCACGTCACGTCGCACGCAACGCTCCACGAAATTTTTCAACTCCGGGCCGCGGAAGCGGTGATGGTCCGCAAATCGCGCGATGACTTCGACCTTCGCTCCAAGTTTGCGCAGACCGTTTTCAAAGCTCTCCGGCACAGCGATGCCGGAAAGAGCGCCCACAAATTTATCACGCAGTCCGTCGATCGGCAGTCGCTCGCCGGTGTGGATGTTTTCGTAATGCATCGCGCGGTGGCGGCACTCGATGATTTCGGCCGCGCGATTGTAGCGGCGGATCTGCTTGACCACATCCTCGCTGTCGCCGTCAGACTTGGTGATGAAAATGTAGCTGGCTCGGCGCAGGCTGCGCGGTGGTTCGCGCAGGGTGCCGCGTGGCAGCATGTAGCCGTTATTGCCGAACACCGCTGTTTTGTCGATCAGCACGATGTCGTGGCGGTGCTTGAGCTTGAGGTATTGCAGGCCGTCATCCAGCACGAGCACATCGGCGCCGAAGCGCTGAATCGCATGCGCTCCGGCCTTCACACGGTTTTTATCCACCACGACCGGAATGCCCGGGCAGTTCTTCGCCAGCATGAAGGGTTCGTCCCCTGCATTGTGCGAATCGAGCAGTACGTTCTCACCATCAGAGACGATTCGTGGCAGAGGCTCAGGCGGCTTGGGAATGAAGCCCAGGCGTGCGGCCATTTTTTTCGAGAATGGCAGTTTCTTCTGACGCTTGCTCTTGTAGCCACGACTGAGGATGCACACGCGGCGGCCATGCTCATGCAGCGCCTTCGCCAGCATCTCCACCACCGGTGTTTTGCCCGTGCCGCCGACGGTGAGATTGCCCACACTGATGACCGGCACACCCAGGTGATGGTCATGGATGTAGCGGTGACGGTATAAATAGAGCCGTGACCGCACCACTGCTGAGTAAATGCCGGAAAGACCACGGAACACCACCCGCAGCAGCGAGGCGCGTATGCCACGGCGGTTGTTGATCACCACGTCGATGATGAAGTTTTCGATGTCTTCCAGGGTGTCTCTCACAGAAGGGCATTGGAGGCGGGAAAGCGCACCTAGTCAACGAGACGCCTTGCTGTTTGCACAGGAGTTTTGTAGCCTCCCGAATATGAAATTCATTTCCTGGGCGCTGCTGGGTCTGATCATGGCATTGAACACCGTTCAAGCTCGCACATTGTCCGAGGCTGCTGCACGGTACTCCAAGGAACTCAAAGCCGGGTGCATCGTCACGGCCGAGCGCAGGGGGGACGAGGTGAAATACGCCATCTCCGGAAAGGCTCCCGAGGCCGGGGATGAAAAGCCGGAAAAGCTGGTTTTTGAAATTGGCTCCATCTCCAAGGTGTTCACCGGCCTGCTGCTGGCGCAGGCGGTGGTGGAAAAGAAAGTCACGCTGGATACGACGATCGGCACTCTTTTGGCCAAGCAGGTGACGTTTGCAGATCCCCGCGTCGCAGGGATCACATTGAAGCAGTTGGCCACCCACACCAGTGGCCTGCCGCGCCTGCCGGACAATGTCGTGGCGGGAGCCTTGGAGGAGGACCCCTATGCCAGCTATGATGGAAAACTGATGCTGAACTATCTGTCTTCAGCCAAGCTTGATGGCAAAGCGCCTTTCACCTTCAGCTACTCAAACCTCGGCGCTGGGCTGCTCGGGCATCTGTTAGGAGAGGTGTATCATATGACATGGGATCAGGCGGTGGTGGAGAAAATCTGCCAGCCGCTGGGCATGCAGGACACCGCCTTGTGGCCTCAGACCAAACGGCGGCTGGCCATACCGCATGATGGCGACAAGGAGACCAAACCCTGGCATTTCATCTCCCTGGCAGGCGCTGGTGCCCTGCGCAGCACTGCGGCGGACATGATGACATTCGGCGAGGCTCTGCTCCACCCTGACAAGACTTCATTGAAGGATGCCTTGGCACTCGCCTTGCAGCCGCAGGCTGACGCACCATCCCAGGGCGGGCAGATAGGCCTGGGGGTGCTGATGGGAAAGTTTGAGGGTGAGGCGACCCTGCATCATGACGGCGGCACCGGTGGTTTTTGCTCCGGACTGCAGGTGATCCCCGCGAAGGGAATCGTGCGCGTGGTTCTGATCAACAACAACAGCATCGCCGGAAGCCAGGTGATCGCCGGCACGTCCGAGGTTAAGCCTGTGGACCCCGCCACGCAGAAAGCAATAACCCTTCCTGCGGAGGTGCTGAAGCAGTATCCCGGCGTCTATGATCTCGACCGCGACTTCCGCTTCACCGTGCTGCTGCGTGACGGTCAGATCTATGTGAACCTGACCGGTCAGCCGTTTGTCCAAACCTTTGCCAAAGCGCAGGACCGTTTCTTTTACAAAGTGGTTCCTGCGGAGATAGCATTCAACCGTCGTGAAGGTGTGATCCATTCACTGACGCTGTTTCAAAACGGCAACGAACTCACCGCCAGACGCAGCAGCGCTCCACCGCCGGAGTATCAACTGCGTACCGACAAAGAGCTGCAGCCCTATGCGGGCAAGTATGATCTGATGGGTTCGAAGGCGATCACCGTCACCGCGCAGGCCGGCACTCTCTTTGCGCAGCTTGAAGGGCAGCAGGCGGTACCGGTCTTCGAGACGGCACCTGACCGTTTCGACCTCGATGTGGTGAAAGCGGTGCTCATCTTCACGCGGGATGACAAGAAGCTGATCAACGGCCTCACATTCCTGCAAAACGGCATGACTGTGCCTGCACCCCGCGTCAAGAGCCCGACCAGTGCCCCGTCGAAGTGAGGCGGTTTTCTTTTTCGGCCAGCGCCAGGATCGTCTGGAAGTGCGGGCTCTTGCTTTCGCGGTGCACCACGCTCGTCTCGATCTTTTTGAATCCCGCACTGCTGAGCATGTCGTGCAGATCGCTCTCTGAAAAGCCTAGCCACACGTCGGCATAGAGATCACGTGCCTGCTCAAACTGATGCTTGAGGAGATCCAGCACCACGATGCGTCCGCCCGGTCGCAGGATTGTCAGCGCAGCTTTGAGCGCTTTTTCCGGATTCTGTGCATGATGCAGCGCCTGGCTAAGGAAGACCAAGTCCACACTCAGCGGTGGGATCGGCGGTGCTTCGATATCCCCGAGGCGGAATTCGAGGTTCGTAAAACCGTGCTTCTGGGCCAGCTCTGCGCCATAAGCCACCATCTTCTCGCTGTTATCGACGGCGATCACTTTTTTAGCCCGCTCGGCGAGCAGTTGGGAAAGCGTACCCTCTCCTGCACCCAGATCGGCAATGACCAGCGGTGGCATGAGTTTGAGCAAAGTCTCGCCCAGCCCCTTCCACGAACGTCCGGGAATGTAGTGACGGCCAAACTTGCCCGCCAGCGCATCAAAGTAGGCCTTCGCCGTTTGCACCCGCTTGCGCAGCACGATTTGCAGCGCCTCAGCATCCTTGGTCACCTCCCGCAGCTCAGTACCCGCCGCCTCCAGCAGCGCGAGAAAATGCTCATGGGTCGGCAGATCCTTCGCCGCAGGCTCGTCGAGCTGATACAGGCGGTTCTTGCCACTGCGGCGGTCAGTCACCAGACCTGCCGCTTTTAATTTAGCAAGTTGGGCGGAGATATTGGACTGTGGCAGAGACAGGACCTCCTGCAGCTCAGCCACGCTCAGCTCTTCCTGCTTGAGCAGCAAAAGCAGCCGCACCCGCGTCGGGTCGGCAATGAGACTGAGCGATTTGAGTACAGAGGCCAAGGTAAGCCATCGTATCAACGCATCATGATACATCAATGCCAGAATTTCGGGCGGGGTTTCAGAGCTTTGAGGCCGCCCAGATGCCCGCCTTGCTCTGCTGGGCCCGCCGTTTCAGTTCCTGCAGCTCCAGCGCGTAGTCATTGATCGAGCGTGAATCCGCCGGCAGGCTCGAAGTTACACCCGCCACGCGGGCGTAGCCCTGCTGCACCAGCAGGTCCGCCAGATACACCTGCTTCCCGGGACTGATTTCCACCAGAATCAGCGCGTAGTAGCGGCTGAGTCCCGTCACCTCCTCCCAGCGTGTCATCACCGTGAAGGGCTGCTGCTTGAGCAGCTGCGTCACATAATGCGCCGCCCTCTGCCCCTCTTCGATCACGCGCTGGCTGTTCACACCAAAGTAACGCGCCTGCTCCTGCACGCGCTGCGGATGAGTCAGCGAAATGTCCGGTGCATCCACAAAGTAGAGCACGAAGATGTGCTCGTCCTCCGTGTCACTCACCTTGATGCGTAGCGTGTCCGCTTCGTTGGCGCGGCTTTCGATCAATTTGGCCTTGGGGAAGATCTTGAACTGCTGCAGCGGCGCGCGGCTGGCGTCAGACGCGGTCTGCCCCGCCGGCACCTGGGCCATCGCCACAGGCAGCGCCTGCAGCGGCGCGGGCCGGCTCTCTTTCAGCAAAACCGCCACGAGCACGATGATCAGCACCAGCACGCAGGTGATGGCGAGATTCAGCAATGTGTCACGGAAAGGCATGCTCATGCGGTCGGGGATGGAGCCTGCCTACTGTCCAGCGTTCAGGCGGGTGCTCAAGCCGCAAGTGCAGCGGCGGTGAGAATGCTGCCTGCCGCCACCCATGAAATCAGACACGAAAGAATTTGGCAACCCCCTCGTAACTGGTATGACCTCCTACCAATTGCATGACGATTACCCCGCTCAAACCCACCCCTTCGCTCGTTGAGCAGGTCTGCTCGCGTCTGGCGCGCCAGCTGCGTGACGAGGCTGACTCCGGCGACGGCAAACTGCCGCCGGAGCGCCTGATGGCAGAGCGCCTCGGCGTAAGCCGCACCGTGCTGCGCGAGGCAACGAAGCGGCTCGAACTCCAGGGCCTGCTCGAAATCCGCCACGGCAGCGGCATCCGCGCAGTGAACCGGCTGCACAAACCGCTGAGTGGTTCCTTGTCGATATTGCTTCCCGAACTGCAGGAGCGCCTTCGCCAGTTGAGCGAAGCCCGTGCCGCCATCGAGCCGGAAATCGCGCGGCAGGCCGCCCTGAAGGCTAAAGCCCCTGATGTGAAGCAACTGCGGACCATTCATGAGCGCCTGCTCGCGGCTGAGACGCACGATGAAGCCGTCGAGGCGGACATCGACTTCCACCGCACCTTGGCACGCATCGCCGGTAATGAGATCTTGAAGCTCATGCTCGAATCGCTGGCTGACCTCGGGCGTGAAAGCCGCCGTGTGACGATTGGCAATGTCGGAAGGCAGCGCGCCATCGACCACCACGCCACCATCCTAAACGCAGTGGCTGCGCATGATGCGAACGCCGCCGCCAAGGCGATGAAACATCACATGGACGAGGCCGCACACGATCTGGCTGTTAAAGCGAAAACCAAACGATGAAAACCCTCCTCTTCATCCTCCTGGCAGCCGCTCCGGCTTTGGCTGTGGATTTCGACCAGGACATCCGCCCGCTGCTGCAGCAGCACTGCGTCGAATGCCACGGCGAAAAAAAGCAGAAGGGCGAGCTGCGCCTTGATGCCAAAATCTTTGCGTTCAAAGGCGGTCACGAGGGTATGGCCATCGTGGCAGGGGACACCGCCAAAAGTCTGCTGCTGCAAAGAATCAAATCCACCGATGACGACGAACGCATGCCACCGAAAGGCGAGCCGCTTTCACCCGCGCAGATCGCTTTGGTGCAGGCGTGGATTCAAGCCGGAGCCGTGTGGCCAGAAAACGCCGCTGATAAAGCCGCCGCCGTGGACAAACGCCTCCAACATTGGTCTGTGCAGCCCGTGCGAGCAGTCAACGGCGCCTCCATCGACTCGCTGGTCAATGCGAAGCTTACCGAGAAAAATCTCGTGATGTCACCCGTAGCGGACCGCCGCACCTTGATCCGCCGCTTGAGCTTTGATCTGGTCGGCCTGCCACCGACACCGGAGCGGGTGGAACAGTTTGCAAAGGATGCAGATCCCAACGCCTATGAAAAGCTGGTGGATGAACTGCTGCAATCCACCCATTACGGCGAGCGCTGGGCGCGGCACTGGCTCGACATCGCCCACTATGCCGACACGCATGGCTTTGAGCGGGATCAACTGCGTCCGAATGCATGGCATTATCGCGACTACGTCATCGAGTCGCTCAACACTGACAAGCCCTACGATCAGTTCATCCGCGAGCAGATTGCGGGAGATGTCATCGCACCGAATGATCCGCAAGCCGTCATCGCCACCGGATTTCTCGCTGCCGGACCATGGGACTATGTAGGCCAGGTAGAAACCAAAAGCGACATGCTCAGACGCGCCGCCCGTGCAGGCGATCTCGATGACATGGTCACTCAAGTCATCACCTCAACCATGGGCATCACAGTGAACTGTGCCCGCTGCCACGATCACAAGCTCGACCCCGTCAAACAGGAAGAGTACTATAGACTGTGGGCCGTGTTTGCCGGAGTGAAGCGCGGAGATCGTGAAATTGACAGCATGGAATCAAAACGCATCTCTGGAGAGAAAGCTCGCCTTACCCAGGAACTGGCAGCCGCGCGTGCCCAGATCGCGAAACTGGCTGGCGAGGGTCTCAATATTTCCGACATGGTGGGTGGCGGTGTCAAAGGTCGTGGTATCGACCTGCGCACCGGCAATCTGACGAGCAGCAAACTTGGCTACCATCGCGATATCCAAACGAACCGGCTGCAACGCATCGAATGGCCCGCCGAAGTAAAAGACGCGGAGCGCTCGGTGTCGTGGGTCTTCGTGCCGGATGGAAAGAATCCGGTGCCCGTGGCCACCAAACAAGAGGTCAAAGGACTTCCCGCCACCAGCGGCCACACTTGGGACGCTATTCGCAACGGTCCGCTGAATGCGCAGCGCAGCACGAAGATTGGTGGCGTGGATTACGCGGAGAAAGAGCACTCCATCCTCGGCTTGCACGCCAACAGCGGCATCACCTTTGATCTCGCCAAGATTCGCCAGAACAGCGGTCTCGGCATGATGCATTTCACCGCCGCTCTCGGCTTCGGTGCCGATGCAGGTGCCGCAGCCTCGCGCGCAGACTTCACCGTCTATGTGGATGCCGAGCGCAAGTTTCAGAAGCTTAAAATGCGCAAGGACGAGTTCACGCATCTGGACATCGCCATTCCAGCGACAGCGAAAACCTTCACACTCATCGCCACCGATGGCGGCGATGGCATTGGCAGTGACCTCTTGTTCCTCGGTGATGCACGGCTTGTGCCCGATGTTGAGCACAGCAGACTCACTGACACTGAGCAGGAGCTGTTGAAACACCTGCGGACACAAGCCGTCAAACTGGACGCTTCGCTCAAAGCATTGCCCGAACCCGCCAAAGTTTACGCCGTTGTCAGCGAAGCAAAGCCTCCCGTGATCCAGGTGCAGCGGCGTGGCAATCCCGAAGACCCGCAGCAGGAAGTGCAGCCCGGTGCTTTTGCCTGGGCTCACCACGCCAGCATGGATTTCGGCACGAACGCCATGCCTGAAGGTCAGCGCCGTCGCATCCTGGCTGAGTGGATCACCCATCCCGAAAATCCGCTCACACGCCGCGTGCTCGTAAACCGCCTCTGGCATCATCATTTCAGCCAGGGCATCGTCACCACACCCAGCGACTTCGGTCTCGGCGGAGACAAACCTTCTCACCCTGAACTGCTCGACTGGCTGGCCGATGAATTTTTGCGCAGCGGCTGGTCGATGAAGCACATGCACAAGCTCATCGTGATGAGCGCCGCGTATCAGCAGCAGTCTGCTTCTCACAATGACGCGGCAAGTCGTCTAGATGCGCAAAATCGTCTGCTCTGGCGGCAAAACCCACGCCGCTTGGATGCTGAGTCCGTGCACGACGCCGTGCTGAGCGTTTCAGGCACTTTGAACCCCACCATGGGCGGCCCCGGCTACCGTGATTTCAATTTCACCGAGGCCTATGCCCCCATCTACGACTACATCACGCCCGACAAACCCGAACTGCTGCGCCGCAGCATCTACCGCTTCGTGGTGCGCACCACACCGCATCAGTTCATGTCCACGCTCGACTGCCCTGATCCCGCCAATCTCACCCCGGCCCGCGCACAAACCACCACCGCACTGCAGGCGCTCACGCTGAGCAACAATGAGTTCATGCTGCAGCAGGCCGCGAACCTCGTCACCCGCATCGAAAACGAAACCGACTCCCGTGCAGCCGCCATCCGCCGGGCCTTCCTGTTGTGCCTGCAAAGGGAACCCAAGACTGACGAACAAAGCGCCGCCACCCATCTCGTCGCCGAGCAGGGCCTCTTTGCCCTCTGCCGCATGCTCATCAACACGAACGAGTTTGTCTATGTGGACTGATCATCATCTTCCACCTCGAACAGCCAGCGTCGGCGCTCGTGCTGGATCTGGAGCACGCTCACCAGCTTGGCGTCTTCGTCGATGGTATAGAGCACGCGCCAGCCGATGCCGGTTTTCCACGGGCGAAACAGCATCTGACGGAGCTGCAGGTGCGCATTCCAGCGACCGTTTTCCGGAGCCATGCCATGTCGGAGCGGTGCTTCTGCCAGTTTGGATAAAGCACGCTCCAAGCTTTCAATCCAGCTGTCGCCTAGTTCTGCGCCTCCGTGCCTGGTATCGGATTCATACCAGACCAGTTGAGCTTCGACAGCAGCCTTGGCCGTGTTTGAAAGTTCCCACCGATAGCTCATTTGGCTGCTCTGCGCTTTGCTGCACGTGCTCGAATTTGCTTAAAGGCCAGAGGTCCCGGGGTTCCTCGTTCTCCTTTGGCATAGGCTTCAATAGCAGCCTTCAGCTCCATGTCCGCCCGTCGTTCCTCCGCATCGTGGGCCAGTTGCTCATAGGCAGCCACGGAAAGCACCACCGCCGCCGCCTTGCCATTGTGGGTGAGCACACGAGGCCTGCCGTGTTTTTTCAGCTCCGCAGTGTGCTCACGCGTCCGGCGCGCGAAGTCGGTAAGGCTGACGATGTCTTGATCAAGAACCAGATTCATAGATATATTATAGCACAGAATAATGTGCGGTCGCAAACAACAATGCTTTTGCCATGAACATCCCTTTTCTCTGCCCCGTGCTCCCATGATCAAACCGCTCATTCCATTCCTATTCGGACTGCTTGCGTCGTTGTCTGCTGCAGATGTCGATTCATCGCTGGCGCATGCTTCGGTCTGGAGCGAAATCTGGCCTGATACAGAGGGAAAAGCCCAGACTCGCAAAGTGCAGGGAAAAATCTGGAACGACGCCATCCAGACCTCCCTCGACAAAGACAACGCCGTCCATCTGCCGAAGCGCAATCAGCCTTACTACCTCGATGGCCCGATCGTCCTGAGGTCCGGTCAAAAGCTCACAGCAGATCCGGACGCCGAGATCCGCCTGAAACCCGGCGCCAACACCTGCATGGTGCGCAACGAGCACATTGTCGGCTTCGCTGACGAACCTGTGCCTGAAGACACCAAGCCAGACACGCACATCACCATCGAAGGCGGCATCTGGACGACGTTGGCGAATGGCTTGAAGGACAGCAATGGCAACCACCGTGGCGCATCGTCGAAAAAGGATCCCGTGCCCGGGACCCATGGCGTCATCCTTCTTCACAACGTGCGCCATGTGACCGTGCGCAACATCACCGTGCGACAGAGCCGAGCCTTCGCGGTGCATCTGGCCAACGTCAGCGACTTTACCATCGATGGCGTCACGCTGGATCGTCATGGACGCGATGGCGTGCATGTGAATGCTCCCGCGAGCCATGGGCTCATCCGTCGCGTGAGCGGTGTTTCGCATGACGACACCGTCGCTCTGAACGCCTGGGAATGGAAAAACTACGCGCCCAGCTTTGGGGCCATTCATCACATCGTCATCGAAGATGTTCACGGCTCGTCTCAGGGCGTTCCGGCCGCAAATTCCATCCGCATGCTCCCCGGCGTGAAACGCTTCAGCGACGGCACCACACTCGACTGTCCTATTCATGACATCACCGTGCGCGGTATCACCGACATCAGCGACTTCAAACTCTACGACCAGCCTAACCTCGAAGTCGGACGCGACAACGACGCCAGCGCCGCCATCGGCTCGCTGCGCGACATCGTCTTCGCTAACCTCACCTTCAACCGTCCCGGCAGCATTCAAATTCATGCCAACACCGATGGCTTGACCATCCGCGACGTGAAGCTCAACTTTCCCCTCGCGGCAGACTATCACCTCATCGAACTCGGTCCGAAATCGCAGACCTACAAACACAAGGCAGACGACCCGGCCACCTGGACCGAAATCTTCTCCCCTGACCTCGACTGCACCGTACGCAGTCTGAGCGTTTCTGGCGTTCGCCCAGAAGGGGCAGCGAACGATTTGTCCATGGAGCAGGTCGTCCATGTCATCGAATTGCAACCCAACCCTGACTACCCAAAGACCATTCCCAAAGGCGGCACAGGCAAAGGCATTTGGATTCGCTAACTCACACTCCTATGAGCACTCACTTCTCCGGCCCATCCCGCCGCGACTTCCTCCAGAAAATCGGCGGCGGTTTCGGCAGCATCGCACTCGCTTCCTTGCTGGAGCAGGACACTCGGGCCGCTACCAATCCACTTTCAGCCAAGCGACCTCCCATGCCGGCCAAGGCGCGTGCGGTGATTCAGATTTTCTGCCCTGGCGGCCTCAGCCATGTGGACTCGTGGGACTACAAACCGGAGCTGGCGAAGCGCAGCGGCAAGCCCTTCGATCCTGATGGCAAAATGCAGTTCTTCGCCTCCAAGCCGGGCAATTGCCAGGGCAGCTACTGGTCGTTTCGCCAGCATGGTCAGTGCGGGCGTTGGATCAGCGATCTCTTCCCGCAGCTCGCGACTTGCGTCGATGACATGGCCTTCATTCACTCGATGCAGAGCAAGAGCGCGCTGCATGGCCCTGCCATGTTCATGGCAAACACCGGCTTCATCCTGCCCGGCTTTCCGAGCATGGGTGCCTGGGTCACCTATGGCCTCGGCAGCGAGAGCGAGAACCTGCCCGCGTTCGTCGTGCTGCCTGATCAGCGTGGCCTGCCGCCCGGCGGTGTGATCAATTGGGGCGCGGGCTTTCTCCCGGCCGTGCATCAGGGGACGACATTGCAGACCAATGCTGAAAAGCCGCCCATCGCCGATCTGTTCCCACCCAAAAGCTTCGCGCAACTGCGTGGCGACACCGAAGAGACGAGTCGTGATTTTCTGCAAACCCTCAATCGCGCACATGCCGCCGAACGTGCAGGCAACACAGAGCTCGAAGCCCGCATCGCCGCTTATGAACTCGCGGCACGCCTTCAGCTCAGCGCTCCTGAAGTCACCGATCTCCGTGGCGAAACGGATGTCACCAAGCAGCTCTACCAGCTCGATCACGAAGACATCGGTCCCTTTGGCCGGCAGTGTCTTCTCGCGCGCCGGCTTGTGGAGCGTGGCGTGCGTTTCGTGCAGATCTACTGCGGCGCGGAGAACACCACGGCTAAAAAAATCCGCCCCAACTGGGACAGCCACGAAGACCTCGTGCGTGACCACGGCTACTGGGGCCAGGTCCTCGACACCGGAGCTGCCGCTCTGCTGCGCGATCTGAAATCACGCGGCATGCTCGACAGCACACTCGTCATCTGCACCAGCGAGTTTGGCCGCCAGCCTGCGGCACAAGGCAAGGGACGAGATCACAATCCCGGTGCCTTCACCGCCTGGATGTCAGGTGGCGGCATCCAAGGCGGCACGGCGTATGGCAGCACCGATGATCTCGGTTCCAAGGCCGCAGAAAATCCCGCCTATTGCTACGATCTCCACGCCACCGCGCTGCATCAGCTCGGTATTGACCACGAAAAACTCAGCTTCTACAACAACGGCATCAACCGTCGGCTCACCGATGTGCATGGGCACGTCATCAAAGATATTCTCGCATAACTTCTCGCTGCATTTTCACATGTCCCAACCCCACATCGCCATCATCGACTGGACCACCTCCCCACAAGGTGATCCCGAATCCACCATCGAACGCCAGATCATCGGCGGTGCCGCACATGTCACACGTACCCTCTGCGAAACTGATGCCGATTTGACCGACGAAATCTGCCGAGCAAACGCAATCATCATCTGGCACAACATGCCGCTCACGGCCAAAGGCATCGCAAAGCTCCAGAACTGCCGCGCCATCATCCGCAATGGCGTTGGCTTTGATAGCGTGGACGTCGCTGCGGCACGTGGGCGCGGCATTGCCGTGTGCAATGTGCCAGATTACGGCACCGAGGAAGTCGCAGACCATGCCATCGCTCTCGCCATGGCGCTGTGCCGGCAAATCTTACCACTGGATGCCGAAGCCAAACAGCTCGGCTGGAACATCCGTGTCACGCCAAAACTCCGCCGCCTCAGCACTCTCACCTTCGGCACTGTCGGTCTGGGGCGCATCGGCACCGCAACTGCCCTCCGCGCCAAAGCCCTCGGTTTCCGCGTCATCTTCTACGATCCCTACCTTCCCAATGGGGCCGACAAAGCTGTCGGTATCACCCGCGTGCGCACGCTTGATGAACTCCTCGCGCAAACCGACGTCCTCTCGCTGCATTGCCCGTTGAATGAAGAAACACGGCACCTCATTGCCGAGCGTGAACTCGCCCTGCTCAAGCCTTCGGCATTTGTCGTTAATACCGCACGTGGTGGTGTCATTAAAAAAACCGCCATCCTTGCTGCGCTGCGCGAGAATCGCATCGCAGGCGCCGGGCTTGACGTCATCGAAGATGAGCCCCTCCGCACCGCTGACGAAGCCGCCACGCCAAATCTCATCGCTACTTGTCACGCCGCGTTTTGCAGCGTGGAGAGCAAGATCGAAATGCGCAGCACTTCAGCCCGCATTGCTCTCGCCGCAGTGCGTAACGAGCCGCTAGAAAATGTGGTGAATGGCGTTTGCTCCTGAGCAGCTCGTCGTGAGCTGTACTGACCACACCATGAATCTCCGTCCTTTTCTCGCCGCTTCCCTCGCACTCACCCTCGCTTCAGCCGCTCTGGCCCAAGAAACCAAACCGCTGCTGCACGATTACGCCCTGCCTGTCCTCGCCACGCCAGATTTCAAGACACCGCTGGATTCCAGTTTCAGCATAGCCAAAGGAAAATGGACACCCGAAGGCGGCGTCCTCAGCGTGCTGGATCTGCCGGAGCAGAAGCACATCCCGGTGTTGCATCACAAAGTGGGCCTCTCCAGCGCCACCATCGAGGTGGAGTTCTTGATCGAAGGCCCGGGCAGCTTTCTCGTGGGCTGTGATTCCAGCAAACATGTGGGCCGTGTGGTTGTCGGTGCGGCAGGTTTGAGCATCGCGGAAGATTCCGTGGTGCCTTCCCACACCATAGCCAAGCTCCCAATGACGGTGAAAGCAGGCGAATGGCACAAGCTCCGTGTCGAGTGGCAGGGAGATCAAATGGCCGCCAATCTCGACGGCCAGGAACTGAAGGCACAGCATCCTTATTTTGCGACCCCCAAGGCTCGAAGCTGGCTGGCTGCCGGAAAGTCCGTGAAGGTGCGCAATCTCAAGATCAGTGGCGAGGCGAAACCATGAGCGGCAGGCACTTTATCGGCGCCCTATTCGCTCTGCTGGGCGTCCTCTGTGGTGACATCCAGAGCGCCGAGTCGCAGACCCTGCTAGAAGAATCCTTCACCGCAGAACTTTCCAAAGACTGGTTCTGGGGTCTCGGCACCTGGACGGCAAAGAACGGTGTTCTGCGCGGGTTTGAATCCGGCCCGCGGCGTCACGGACCGGTCAAAATGCGCAAACTTTCGCTCAAAGACGCTGTCATCGAGTGCGACTTCCGGTTGGAAGGAAAGGCGACTTTTGCCGGCATCATCTTCAATGGTTCGCAGGAGCGCGGGCACATCGTCCACCTTGTCATGGGCACTGACACGCTGCGCATCCTGGCCCATCCGAAGAAGGGCGAGAACGTGGAACTGCTCAAACAATCCAACATCCTGACCGTGGGCGGCTGGCATCACGTGAAGATCGAATTCAAAGGCGAAACCATCTCCGCCACCATCGATGGCAAGACCATCACCGCCAGCCATCCCTGCATCGCCGAGGAAAAGCAAACCTTCGGTCTGGGCGGGGATTCCGGTGGTCCCGAAGGCGAAAAAGCAGGCGCGCTGGAGTTTTGTGGCCTGAAAATCACCGGCTGACCTGGCAGCGACAGCGGATGATCACCGCTGCGATCACCGTCCCGATGAGGTTGGAAACGAGATCCCAGCCCGTATTTTCGTAGCCGCCCACGTTCGTGTTGGGGATCGTCAAGACTGCAATGAACTCGATCACCTCATTCAGCGCGCCGAAACCCATGCCACCCGCCGCGCACAGCATCAGCATGCCAAACGTGGGGCGCACCGCGCTGCCATCCGGCTGACGCAGGGCCTTGCTCAAAAGGTGCCAGCAGAGCCAGGTGGTGACGCCAAATCCGTAAGCATGCACGATCTGGTCGTATTTCAGCCACTGCGGCACGATCCACCAGCTGTAGAGCACCGCCTGATCCCCATTGTAGGGCCAGCCGGAGGGCAGGGGGCACAGGCCGCCTGCCATGTGGGCAAGCCCCCAAACCGAAAAGGCCCACAGCAGCGGCGTCGTGAGCCGCACACGGCGATGGACGGCGCTCATGACCCCGATCAGGACGAGCATGACCACGATGTAGAAAATGAACTCGCGGTTGCCTTGAACAATGGCCCCGATGATGGCCACCATCATGTAGGCGGCATTGAACAGGATGACTGGCAGCAGCTTCGCGGGAGGGGCAGGGGGCATGCGGTACGCATGCAACGCCTGGCCGGGCCTTTGGCAAGAGCTTCCTGCTACACCGGTTGACTGGCACTCTGTGTGCTGCATCCTAGCGCACCCCTCCCGCATGAAATTCATCCTTCCGTTTGCCGCCCTGGTTCTTTCCGCTTCGCCGAGCCAGGCTCAAATCACTCTGGAATCCGTCAAAAGCTTTGCCGAGCTTGAAAAAGTGGCAGCGCAACTGGCACTGCAGCCCTACCAGGCACCCACGCAGCAGCTCGATCCGTTTTTCGAGGGGTTGAAATATGATGGCCACCGGCAGATCCGGTTCCTGCGCGACAAAGCCTTGTTTGCCGAGCAGGGAGATGCATTCCGTGTCGAGTTCTTCCACCCAGGCTGGATGTTCAAGAAGCCGGTCGTCTTTTACAACATCAAGGAACCCCAGACCGTCGGTGTGCCGTTTGATGGCAGCCACTTTGACTATGGTGACCTCAAGGTGCCTGCGGGTGCCAAAAATCCCGTCGGCTACGCGGGGTTTCGCGTTCTGGCCCCGGACTCCCTGGTGAAGCGGCCCTTCGAGTTCATGGTGTTCATGGGTGCCAGTTACTACCGTGCTGTCACCACGCAGCTCGGCTACGGCATCTCCGCGCGCGGCGTGGCGGTGAACACGATCGGCGGCGAGCCCGAAGAATTCCCCGATTTAACCCATTTTTGGTTCAAGGAGCCCAAGGCAGGAGAAAAATCATTCAAACTGCTCGCGCTTCTCAATGGCCCCAGCATCACCGGCGCTTATGAGTTTGAATCCACACCAGGGATCAGCACCGAGATGAGGATCAAGGCCTCTTTGCACCTGCGCAAGCCGGTCAAGATGCTGGGCATCGCACCCTTTTCGAGCATGTTCTGGTTCGGCGAGAACTCGCATCCAAAGCCCTATGATTTCCGTCCCGAAGTGCATGATTCGGACGGTTTGCAGGTCGAGATCAAGGACGGCCCGTCCATCTGGCGTCCGCTGGATGTCAGCCGGGACATGCGCCTGAGCATTTTTGAAACGGACAATCTCAAGGGCTTTGGTCTCGCGGAGCGGGATCGTGACTTCAACAACTTCCAGGATCTCGAAGCCAACTACCATCGTCGTCCGGCGGTGTGGGTGGAACCGGTGAGCGGATTTGGCAAAGGCGCTGTCACCCTTGTCGAACTCTCCAGCGGCGAAGAGACCTGGGACAACATCGTCGCCATGTGGAAGCCGGCGCACCTGCCCGCGACACCCGCAGAGCCGCTCAAAGTCGAGTACAAGCTCCATTGGCTCGATCAACATCTGCCAGGCGCGCTCTGCAGAGTCATCAGTTCACGCCGTGGCTTTGTGATGGACTCAGACGACCATCTATATGTCGTGGATTTTGCCAAAGGTGCCGAGAATGGCACGGCCAAACCCAAGGACTGGACGCCCGACATCGATGTCGTTCTCAGTGCCGGCGAGGGCAAGGTTCTGGACAAGCGTGTGATGCGCAACAACGAGACCGGCGGCTGGCGTGCCTTCTTCAAGCTCGACATTCCTGAGACCACCAACCTGCTGGAAATCATGATGGAATTGAAAGACGAGAAGCAGGTCATTTCTGAACGCTGGATGTATCAATGGCGTCGCTAAGTCTCATCGATCTGGGCTGGAACGAGTTCTTCGCAAAACACTTCGAACCGTTTCGCGAGCAGGGCTGGAAACCTGCGCGCCTGATCCGTGACAACAAGATCAGCTACGGAGCTCTGCTTGAAGATGGGACGAACGGCTTCGATGAGTTCGAGGTCATCCTGGGAGGCAAAGTTTATCACGATGCTGAAACAGATGCCGAGCTGCCTGCCGTCGGCGACTGGGTAGCTCTCGAAGTCGGCGGCGAAAACGGCGACAACATCATCCGCGCACGTCTGCCACGCCAGACCTGCTTCTCACGCAAAGCCTCCGGCTTCAGTGCCGAGGAGCAGGTGATCGCCGCGAACGTGGATGCCGTGATCGTCGTCACCGATTCTGGGCCTGATTACAGCCTGCGCCGCATGGAGCGCTACTTCACGCTCATCTCCCGCAGTGGTGCGAAAGCGGTTGTCCTGGTAAACAAGGCCGACCTCTATCCCGACAAGCAGAATCAGGAAGCCGCCGAGGCCATCCGAGCTCTCAATGCCGATGCTGATGTGCATGTGACCAGCGTGAAAAAGCGCAAGGGCCTGAAGGTGCTGAAAGACTACCTCAAGCGAGGCCAAAGCGTGGCCGTGATCGGCTCCAGCGGTGTCGGCAAGTCCGCGCTCGTCAATCTCCTGCTGGGTGAAGACTGGCAGTGGGTGGATGAAGTGAACGAAGTCACCGGCAAAGGCCGCCACACCACCACCGCACGCGAACTGCTCGTGCTCGACAGGGGCGGCATCCTGATCGACAACCCCGGCATCAAAGAGGTGCAGATGTGGACGAATGAAACCACGCTGCGTGAACGCTTTGCCGACATCGAAGAACTCGCCCAGCGTTGCAAATACCACGACTGCAAGCACGGCACCGATGCTGGCTGCGCCATCCGCATCGCCGTGGAGGCCGGAACCCTGGATGCCCAGCGCTACGAAGGCTATTTGAAGCTGGAGGACGAAATCGCCAAGCTGCGCAAACAGCGCAAGAAGCGCCAGATGACTGTCGAACGCCGCAACAAACGCGATCACAAAATCAAGGCGCGCAATCGTGTCGATCGCGAGGATATCGAGCGCGATTTGAAGCCACGCCATTAATCTGCACCCATGCCTCCCCAGCCTCCTCCTACCCGTACCGGCCTCGCCCGCGCCATGTCAAAGCTCGGCTTCTGCTCACGCAGCCGTGCCACCGAACTGATCCGCATGGGCAAGGTGAAGGTGAACCTCGTCGTGCGGAAGAATCCCGAGTTTCCCGTGATCCTCAAAAAAGACGTCATCATCATGGACGACGTCAGCATCAATCAGGCGCCGCGTCTCTACGTCATGCTCAACAAGCCGCGCGGCCTCGTCACCAGCGCCTCGGACGAACTCGGCCGCGAGACGGTTTTTTCCTGCTTTGAAAATTCCAAGCTTCCACATCTCTCTCCCGTAGGCCGGCTCGACAAAGCCAGCGAAGGCATGCTGCTCTTCACCAATGACAACGTCTGGGCCGACACCATCACCAATCCCGACACACATCTCGACAAAACCTACCACGTTCAAATCAGCGGCACCATTGATGAAAAGCGCATCGCTCTGATCAAGGAAGGGGTCGTAGACGAGGAGCAAGGCGACCACCTCTCCGCCAAGGTCATCAAAATCCTCCGCAGTGGCGAAAAGAACATGTGGCTGGAAGTCGTCCTCGATGAAGGCCGCAACCGCCACATCCGCCGCCTGCTCGAAGCCTTCAACATCGAAGTTCTCCGTTTAGTGCGCGTCAAAATCGGCATGCTCGTTCTGGGAAACCTGCAAAAAGGCCAGTGGCGTGAGCTGACAAAGTACGAAGTCCTGAAATCACGCGAGCCGCAGGAATTGCGGTAGCCGCGTCATTACTTCATCAAGTGATCCCAGCTCAGTTTGAAGCGTGCCAGGTATTTCTTGAGCCGGTCAGCGTCATTCATCTTCGAGCGCTTGGCACGCGAAACTGCGAACAGCTTCCGTCCGGCATCCGAAAGCGTTTTGCTTTCCCGGCACACCTGCAAAACAAAGTCCAGCTGCGCCAGATCAAAGGGATCAATCTCCTCTCTCTGCGCCTTGGTGAGTACGGCATTCTCTTGGCTTGATGCCTGCGCACCAGCATCCCGCCAGCCATCGCGCAATCGCGCAGCCTCTGTCTCCACACACTCCACGGTGATCCTGCCTCTGGGGGCCAGCGTGGCCATGCGTGTCACCGCCGCATTCAGATCGCGAAAATTGGCGCTCCATTTCGCTTCAGGACTGCGGGCAAATTTGAGGAAGGCTTCGCGGGCTTCCTTGTTCATGCGCACCTGGCGGCGGTGCGACTTCGCAAAGCGCTCCAGTTCGAAATCAAGATTCGCGGCGATGTCCTCTCTCCGCTCCGCGAGGCTCGGCAGCGTGAAGGTCCAAAGATTAATGCGCGCGAGCAAGTCATCGCGAAACTTGCCTGCAGCGACCTGCGTGCGCAGATCACGATTCGTGCCCGCGATGAGTTGAAAATCACTCTGCACCGCCTTGTCACTGCCCAGCGGCAGGAAGGTCTTGTCCTCAAGTGCCCGCAGCAGCATCGCCTGCTCATCGAGACCGAGTTCGCCGATCTCATCCAGAAAGATCAGCCCTTTGTCCGCTTCCTTGAGCAGTCCCGGCCTGTCCGACTGTGCGCCGGTGAAGGAGCCGCGCTTATGTCCAAACAGCGCCGACATCGCGTGATCACCGCGCAGCGTGGCGCAGTTCACTTCAACAAACCTGCCACCAAGCCCGGCGCGCGAACGCCGCAGATCGTAGATGCGGTTGGCCAGCATGGATTTGCCCGCTCCCGTTGGACCCATGATGAGAATGGGCGCTTTCGAGTTCACCGCCACGAGTTCAATCTGCTCAATGAGTTTGTTGAAGCCCTTGCTCTTCGTGGCGATGCCGCTCTTCAGAAAGTCCAGCGTGCGCTCCTGTTCCTGCGCAAAGCGGGTGGAAAGACGATCATACTTCGAGAGATCGAGATCAATGATCTCATAGCGTCCTGCCGCGCTCGCATCACGGCCTCCTTCGCGCGACGGCGAGGTTTGCAGCAGCCGTGCCGGAATGAAGTTTGCCTCATTCAGCAGAAACCAGCAGATCTGCGCCACATGCGTCCCCGTCGTGAGATGGATCAGGTAATCCGCCTTCTCGGGATCGAAGGCGTAACCCCGCACGAAGTCGTAGAGCCTCTCATACACCTCCTGCAAATCCCACGGGTCCTTCAATGGAAACTCATGCACCACCACCGTCGTTTCAGGCGACACCTTTTCGATGTCCGCTTTTACTAGCTGCGCCAGATCCGCAAACTTCGGTTCAGCCAGCAACTCCAGCCGCGAAATCACCAGATCCTCCTGCTGACACATCGCCACCGTGGGCCGCCATTTCGACCATCTTTCCGGCCCTGAGGCACGGTCCAAGTTCGATCCGAGGAATCCAAATGTGATGATGGGTTTCATGCAGAGAGCAGGGAAAGTTACAGCGCGGCTCGAATGGCTCGCAGCAATGCGCCGGTTGGGCGTACAGGATTCACATCAATGGGACGGAGAGAACCATTCCACTCCAGAAGGTTCGCTGGCTTGGCATCAAACACTGCCGTGTTGTCCGCCTCCCGATACCACGCATGCGAAGGCCCCGGTTGGTTGCTCAGATACAGCTTCGCAAAACCTCGTCGCGTGAACCATCCTTCAATGAGCCGCCGCACCTCATGGCCGCCGACCTCCGCAGCGATGTCTCCCAGCAATCGTCCAGGCACATACTCCTGCAACGTCACCACCTCCAGCCTGAGCGGTGTACGGATGAATCCCTCCAAAGTCATGGCCACATCGGGAAAAACTTCATTCAGCAGCACCAGGCGGCGCAGATATTCGCCCAAGCTTGCCGGCCCCAGTCTCAACCCTCCTTCAACAATTGGCGTATAGCCATAGCCCACACCTCGGTTCTCATCCGTTGGCTTTGTGACTCGGCGGACATGTGATACCGGCCTTCCTACAAACTCAACATCATGCTCCGTGCCACCTAACAGAAGCTGACAAAACATGGCGGGCTCCAGACAGAGACCATGCGTTGCCATCCTCACTTCGATCAATGCTTGCTCCGCAATCTGTCGATCACCGATGGCATCGAGTGACCAAGGTTCCGTCGCGCCATCTCCACTGCCTGTTGCAAGGAGTGCTGCGGCATCCGCAAGCCCCCCGCCGCTGCCTTGTCCTGGCTGCGTTGCGTGGGTTTCTCTTGGGCTGGAACTGGGGACTGCATCACTCATGAAGATGGTCTAAAACACATGCAAAGCAACTGACGGAAGCGCTCATTGAATGGGGATCAAGTACACTATCTCAAAAGATAAAACAATATCCCATTGGAGATAATATACGGAATGGAAAACGCAGATTTTTGCTCGAAAAAATAATCTTAAAATTCATGCAGCCCTTGTTTTACAAGGCTTCCAGCGTCTTTCAGGCACCCTAGTCCAGAGCACTTGGCACGGCCCTAGCAATAGGTATTGGCACACACAAACAACCAACCCAAACCAACACCATGGCTAGCAAATCACTCTTTTCGACCCTCCGCGGCGCTTTGGCTCCAAAGGCTGACAGCTTCAATGAAGCCGGTGGCCAGGCCTATCAGCTCAAGCCTCGTCATGCGCTGGCTCAGTATGCGGCCACGGGTTGCCTGAACCGCACCTTTTACGCCACGGCGGAAGATCAGCTCCAGCAGGTGCTGAAGCTGTGTGAGAAAGTTCCGACCGACTTCATCGCCCGCACGGCGCTTCACTGCCGCCAGAAAGGTTTCATGAAGGATGTGCCAGCACTGCTCTGCGCCGTGCTTGCCGCCCGTGATGCCGAACGTCTGGAACTGATCTTTGATCGCGTGATCGACGACGCCAAGATGCTGCGGAACTTCGTGCAGATCCTCCGCTCCGGTGTGACGGGTCGTAAATCCCTCGGCTCTCTGCCAAAGCGCCTCGTGCGCCGCTGGTTCGAGACCCGCTCGGACGAGGCCATCTTCCGCGCGGACGTGGGGCAGTCGCCCTCGCTGGCAGACATCGTGAAAATGGTGCACCCTCACCCTGCCACGAAAAGCCGTGAGGCGCTCTATGGCTACCTCATCGGTCGCAAGCATGACGCCTCGGCCCTGCCACGCATCGTGCGCGAGTTCGAGGCCTGGAAAGCCGAGCCTGCGGGAGATCCGCCGGACGTGCCGTTCCAGATGCTCACCGCCCTGCCTTTGACGGCAGAGCAGTGGCAGGCCATCGCTCGTCGTGCCCCATGGCAGATGACGCGCATGAACCTGAACACCTACGCCCGTCACGGCGTGTTCTCCATCAAGGAGATCACCCGTCTCGTGGCCAGCCGCCTGCGCCATGAGGATCAGGTGCGCCGCTCCAAGGTGTTCCCATACCAGCTCCTGGCCGCTTATCTCAACGTCGGCGCGGAAGTCCCGCACGAGGTGAAGGAAGCCCTGCAGGATGCGATGGAGATCTCGGTCTCCAACGTGCCGGTGGTGGCTGGAAAGGTGGTCGTGGCTCCGGACGTGTCCGGGTCCATGCACTCCGCTGTGACCGGTGTCCGCAAGGGCGCCACCAGCAAGGTGCGCTGCATCGATGTGGCCGCCCTGGTGGCCGCCGCCTTCCTGCGCCAAAACCGTGACGCCGAAGTGCTGCCATTCGAGAACAACGTCGTTCGTGTCTCGCTGAATCCACGTGATTCCGTGATGACGAACGCGCAGAAGCTCGCGTCTCTGCCATGTGGTGGGACAAACTGCAGCGCCGTGCTCATCGATCTCAATGCCCGCAAGGTGCAGGCGGATCTGGTGATCTACGTCTCCGACAACGAGTCGTGGATGGACACCCCCTATCACGGCCACTTCGGTGGTTCTGCCACCCTGACGATGAGCCAGTGGAACATCTTCAAGCAGCGCAATCCGAAAGCCCGTCTCGTGTGCTTGGACATCCAGCCCTATGCGACAACGCAGGCCCAGGAGCGTGAGGACATCCTCAACATCGGTGGCTTCTCCGATGCGGTGTTCAACGTGATCGCCGCCTTTGCCCGTGGCGAACTCAGCAGCGCCCACTGGATGGGTGAGATCGAAAAAACACCCCTTTAACCCAAACTTTGGAGCCTGGTGAATGCTGGAGCGGACTACATTTCCAACTGTTGCGTCTCTCCAATCCTTGTCACCAGGCTCCATCTCAACTCTCAAATGACGGCGAATGCCCCGAGGAACTACATTGAACCAGTCGGCCGCAGGTTCGAGCCCTGCCTGTCATGCACCAGCATGCCAGTAGCTCAGTCGGTAGAGCAATTGGATACGTTTCTCACCTTTTTGTCGCCGTCACCTTTTCACACTTAACCACCATCTTTGGCGAATGCCGGAGCGGACTACATCGTAACCAGCGGGTTCAAATCCCGCCCCGCAGCAATGCGGAGAAGTCTCTCCATCCTTGTCGCCATCTCTTTTCATAAACCAATCACCTCAAATGGTGACGAATGCCGATGGAACTACATGGCTATTCACCCTCCGGTCGTGGGTTCGAATCCCACCGGTCCCACCTTTCCAATTTCACGGGACCGTAGCTCAGCCTGGTAGAGCAGAGAACGTTTCATCAAATCCTTGTCGTCACCGCCAATTTCCAAACAACCATGACCTCCCCATTCCACATCACCGCTGAAGCCGAAGCCTTCCTGCCTGCCCGCAACAACGCAGGTAAGCCGATCACCGTGATCGGTACGGAAGCGATCCGCTCCGGCTTTGACCAAACCTGCATCGATCAGGCTCTCAACTCGCGCTCCGCTCCGGGCGTGACCGATCTCGTGCTCAACCCAGATGCGCATGCCGGTTACGGTGCCCCTGTCGGTTGCGTGATGGTTTCGCCAACGTACATCTATCCAGGCCCTGTGGGCGTGGACATCAAGTGCTCCATGTCCCTGCTGCAGATGAACATCCCTGCCGATGCGATCGTGGATAAAGCGATCCGCCGTCAGTTCATCGACGCCATCCTGCTGCGTACCCCGACCGGAGCAGGTCGTGGTCAGCGCGAAGCGAAAAAATCCCGCCGCGTGTCCTCCGAGCTCGGTGTGCAGGTCTGCACCGAAGGCGCCAGCAAAAGCGTGTGCGAAGCACTCGGCATCCCGCCCGAGTGGGCGCCGCGCTGCGAAGACAGCACGCACCTCGGCCACGATGGAAACGTCTCCACGCTGCACGAGCGCCTGGACAAGATGCGCTCCTTCAACGGCTTCGCCGGTTTCGAAAACAAGATGATGCAGCTCGGTTCTTACGGAGGTGGAAACCACTTCGGTGAGTGCGAGGTCGTGCAACTTGCTGATGATCCAGCGATGCGCCAGACCGCCGAAGTCTTCGGCCTGCAGGACAATCACGTCGCCTTCCTCAGCCACTGCGGTTCGCGCGGGTTCGGCAACATCCTTGCGCAGCGTCAGTTCAAGTCACTGGAAGGCTTCTTCCGCACTTGGGGAATGTCGTTTCCTGCCGATGACAAACAGCTCGTCTATGCACCACTTGGTACTCCCGAAGCGGACGCCTATCTCGATGACATGGCTCTCGGGGCAAACTTCGCCACCGTGAACCACATGCTCATCAATGCCCTCGTGCTGGAGGCTTTCCAGGAAGTACTGCCAGGTACCAAAGGCCAGCTCGTGTACTTCATCAGCCACAACATCGCCCGTCAGGAAGTCGTGGACAACCAGCTCGCCTGGGTCCACCGCAAAGGCGCCACGCGTGCCTTCCCCGGTGGCCACCACGCGCTCAAGGACACCCCTTTTGCCGAAACCGGTCACCCAATCCTGCTGCCAGGAAATCCGCGCGATGGCTCCGTGGTGATGGTGGCGAAACCCGATGCCGTAAAAAGCTGCTACAGCGTGAACCACGGCGCCGGCCGCTGCATGGGCCGCAAAGCCGCCGCACGCACGCTCGATCAAAAAAGCGTCGATGCCGACTTCGAAACCCACGACATCCTCTACAACGCCCGCCAGTACCCGATCGACGAAGCCCCCAACGCCTACAAGGATTTCAAAGAAGTCCTCCGCAGCGTCGAAGCCGCCGGTCTGGCCCAGCAGGTCTGCAAACTCAAAGCCCGCTTCGTCATCAAAGACGCGGCGGAGGCGGATGATTGATGGGACCAAACTCAGCCATGCATGTAAAAAATGACAACTTCTCCATCAGGTTATGTCTGCCGCTTTTAACAAGTCCTGGGAAGGCCTGCACACAATCACATCAATAGGTGCCAGCCCTTTTGCCCCGTGGACGATGTTCTTCGGCTCTGCGTCAGCCACCAGCACATTGTCCTGTTTCCGATACCAGGCATCTCCATATCTCGTCCGATGAAGCACAAAGCCTCGCTCTCGCATGAAATCCGCGATCTCCTGCCGCGTGGCTGGAGTGCCAAGGAAGATGGGCTGGCTTGTCACAATGCGTGCCTGACGCCCGGAATCGTGAATTCCATGCACCTGCCAGTCCAGGCCGAAAACCTGAACCGTAAGACGGATGCGTTCGAGATACTCCTCCTGACTGGCAAACCGCGAGGGACCGAAAGCGCGCCCGCATTCTCCGGAGTGGGTGGCCTTGCTCGCACGACCATTTTCAGAGAACCACACCTCATGCTCCGAACCACGTGTTTGTCCGAAGCCTTCAGGTATATTCACCGGGCTCATCCGCGGGTTTTCCACCAACGCTTCCAGAATGGCAGGCTGGAAGCTGTGTCTCTCCCTGCCGCCTCAAAAACCTTCACCTGCTTGTCCCAGGCTTCGCGCGTGACAGGCGGCTGCTCACGCACCATGCGCGCAAGACGCGTTCGGTCAGCGTCACGCATGATTTCGATCAGTGCAGCTTCTTGATTCACGACTCAAAGCTTAATTTCATCCCTTTCAATTCTCAATGACCAAATCCATCCCCATCCTCCAAATCTCCGGCGAATCCGGGGGCGGTCAGCTCCTCCGTTCCTCTCTCTCCCTGTCCCTCGTCACCGGTCGTCCATTTCGGATGACCAACATCCGTGGCAAGCGGCCAAAGCCTGGACTGATGCGCCAGCATCTCACCTGCGTGAAAGCCGCCGCAGAAGTGTGCGAAGCGAGCGTCGACGGCGCTGAGCTCGGATCGGTGGAACTCGTGTTCCACCCTGGGAAAGTCATGGCCGGCGCTTATTCTTTCCCCATTGGTTCCGGCGGCAGCACCACCCTCGTCCTGCAAACCCTGCTGCCCGCGCTCCTGCATGCGGAATCATCAAGCACGCTGCGCATCGAAGGCGGGACACACAACCCCATGGCTCCACCATTTGAATTCATCGAGCAATGCTATCTGCCGGTGATTCAACGCATGGGCGTGAAAACCACCGCCACGCTGGAGCGCCATGGATTCATGCAGGCAGGTGGTGGTGTGATTACGGCAGAAATCCAACCCCTTAAAAAGTGGAAAAGGCTCAAACTCACCGAGCGCGGAGACGCGGTCGAAACGTTCGGTCGCGTCCTCCATGCCCATCTCCATCGCGAAATCGCCGAGCGCGAAATCGCGACGGCCTCCGCCCTCCTTGCCTGGCCGGCCACCGACATTGAACTTCGCTATGCCAATGACAGCCCCGGCCCCGGCAATACCATCCTGCTGGGCGCCCGCTTTGCGAACGTGTGCGAGATCAGCAGCGGTATCGCGCAGCAGGGCAAATCGTCTGAAGCCGTGGCCACAGGCGCGGCGAAAGGCTTGCGCTCGTACCTCGCCTCATCCGCACCCGTGGGAGTGCATCTGGCGGATCAACTCCTGCTGCCCATGGCGCTGGCCGACGGCGGCGTGTTTCACACGCTGGCGATCAGCGACCACACCCGGACGAACATGGCGCTGATCGAGCAGTTCCTGCCCGTGAAGTTCACGGTCGAAGAACTGGAGCCAGGCGTGAAACAAATTCGCTGCGGTTGATGCCGCCGCGTTGCATCACTCCGCCCACGCTTCACGCAGCAGGCGCAGATAGTTGCCATGCATGATATTGGCGATGTCCTCAGCCTTGTAGCCGCGCTTTTCGAGCATGGCGGGGATGTGGGAAAGATCGGCGATGGTGTCGAGATCCTCCGGCGTCTGCTCGGTGCCATAGCCACCATCCAGATCCGTGCCGATGCCGCTGTGCAAAGCGTTGCCTGCAAGCTGGCACACGTGATCAATGTGATCGCAGATGACCTCAAGCTTGAGGCCGACTTCCTGCGGCGTGGTCTTGCCACGGATCCAGCCCGGAACCATCATCCACGCATCCAGCGCTGCGCCCATGACCCCGCCGCGTGCGATGAGTGCTTTGATCTGGTCATCGGAAAACTGGCGCGGATCAGGAACCAGGGCTCGGCAGTTGCTATGGCTGGCCCACACGGTGCCCTGATGAATCTCCAGCGCCTGCCAGAAGCACTCATCGCTGAGATGCGTCACATCGAGGATCATGCCCAGCCTGTCCATTTCCTGGATCAGCTCTTTGCCACCGGCGGGCAGGGGCCCCACCTTGTCATGACCCAAAGCATAACGGCACACGCCATAGTGTGCAGGTCCCATGGCACGCAGCCCCTGCTCCCACGCTTTTTCAAGATGCCCCACGGTGCGGATGGAGTCCGCACCTTCGAGGCTGAGAATGTAGCCAATGGCTTTTTCGTCATCGGGAATCGAGTCGTTGTTCCAGAGCGCGATCATCTCATCGAGCTCACGTACATTGGTGATCTGGCGCATCTCACCCGCCTCCTCCATGGCGCGATACCACGAGAGCTGCCCCTGCGTTTCCGCCCAAGCCTGCTCCGCAGACATCCATCCCGCGATGGGAGATGGCCCTGGCATGCACCCCGCAAGCTGCGTGGCCACGCAGAGCCCCACCTTGCCACGCCTCATGTCCGGAAAGGCGGTGGTGCCACGGGCGCGGCCTTTGCCGGTCATGCCTTCCTCACGACGTCGAATCTCATGTACAGGCAGGCGAAGGTCGCGATTGAATCCGCCGAGGGCGTTGAGGCTGAGGTCGAGGTGAGCGTCGAAGGTAAGCATGGGAGAGAATGACTAACGTGAGCGTCATTCTACGCTGACGCAATCACATGTCATTCAAACCGATAGCCTGCACCATGCACAGTGCGAATAATTCTCGGCTGAGCCGGGTCTTTTTCGATGCGCTTGCGCAATTGAGAGATGTGCTGGTCCAGCGCACGGCTTTCCGGGAAGTAATCCACGCCCCACACCTCGTCCGCGAGAGTATTGCGATCAATGACCTTCCCTCGGCGGTCATAAAGCAGTCGCAGCACTTTCACATCCCGCGGGCTGAGGGCCAGCTCCACCTTGTCACGGTAGGCACGCAGCTCCGTTGGCACGATGCGCAGATCGTCCATCGTGAAATCATCATCCGTCCTGCCACCGCCACGCGATGCCGTGCGCCGCAAAATGGCGCGGATGCGGGCGATGATCTCCTTCACCCCAAAGGGCTTGGTCATGTAATCATCCGCACCGAGTTCAAGCCCCAGCACCGTGTCGATCTCCTCAGCTTTGGCCGTGAGAAAGAGGATGGGCACTTTTTCATCCTGGCGGCGGATTTGCTTGCACACCTCATAGCCGTTCAGGCCAGGCATCATCACATCCAGGCAGACGAAGTCGGGGTTTTCAGCGCGGAAAAAATCCACCGCCTGCAGCCCATCGCTGGCGGGGATGACTGCGTAGCCCTCCATGGTGAGCACTTCACGCAGGGCATCTCGCGTGTGGTCGTCGTCTTCGGCGATGAGTATTTTGGTCATGACTGGTTGGGGAGGGTGAGAATGAAGCGTGCGCCGTCGCGGTAATTAGGACACACCGTAAGAGAACCGCCATGCAATTGTGCCAGTTCGCGCGAGATGGTCAATCCGATGCCGGTTCCACTCACACCTTCAGCAAGGTCGGAGCGGAGGCGTTCAAAGGGCTCGAAAACCGTGCGGCGCTTGCCGGATGGGATGCCTGGGCCGTGATCCTCCACGATGATCCGGGCATTGCGCTCATCCTGCTCCGTGTGGATGGCGATCCACTTGCCGGCGTTCGCGTATTTATCGACATTCGAAATCAGATTTCCGAGGATCTGTTCAATGGCGTCGGGGTCAGCCATGATAGTTTGCGGTCCGTTAAAAGAGGTGACGATTTCAAACCCCTTGGTCTCCAGCAGCGGCTTCCAAAAATCGGCAATGCGCGAAACGGTTTGATCCAGTGCCAGCGGCTTGGGCTGGATGGTCAGCTTGTCACGCTGCTGGCGCGCGTAGTTGAGCACGTTTTGGATCAGGCGGTCCAGACGGCAGGTCTCTGCCTCCACGACCCCGAGCTGGCGTTTCGCGATGGTGTCTCCCTGAGATTCCGCACGATGCGCCGCCATTTCAGCATAGAGACGGATGTTGGTCAGCGGCGTCTTCAGTTCATGAGAGATCTGGTTCACAAACGTCACCCGCTGCTGCGCCACGCGGATCTCACTGGCGCTCTCGTGGAAATAAAGCCAGCCCACCACAAAGACGAGCACGATGCCGGAACTGACACCAAGCAAAATCGGGAAAAGGTAGGGCTTGGGAAACTCCTCATTCGCGGGCGTATAAGCCATCTCCCATTGTGAGAGCGGCTCCGAACAGGCCCGATGCGCTGCAGGCGGGCGCTCAGACCCGGGCAGTCGCTTGCCCCATTCGTGCAGCGGGATGCCTTTCACCGTCGTTAGCATCATGCGGCCGGGCGGGATGGCCAGCCCCGGCTGCGGCAGGCGCTGAAACAAGGAGTTCATCAGCATCTGCGGGTTCAGCAGGGCACAGCTCAGGCTGCCGTCGGCAAACCGGTGCCAGTACATGAAAACGGAATCGCCCACATGCCAGCCGCTCCAGGACATGGGGATGTCTGTTTGCACCGGACGATCGTCGATGTGGTAGCCAAACATCTTGAGGTACGTCATCCATTCGGATGAGCGCCGTTGAAGGGATGAATGCTTGCCAGAAACATAGACACGCTGAAACGGCGGTCCTCCATCCTCTAGGACTGACACAAACTGCGGCATGCTGTCCGGGTTACGTGTGGATTCCAGAATGGCTTTGATGCGGTCCTCGGCTTTGAAAATCTGCCCCGGCTGATATCCGGCCAGTCCCTCGAAAGACTCGACCGGAGCGGTTTCCCCCTCGCCAGTCACAGACCATGTCTGGGCAATCCATGGGTGCTTGGCCAGCCTTTGGGACATCAAACGGGCTGATCCAATGCTCTGCGCACCCCACACATCCAGCCGGTCCGTAATCTGCCGCATGTCATGCAGAAGATGCTGATCAGCCGAGCTAAGTCGCTCAGCTAGAATGGCCTGCATGGAGGCGTCCGTTCGCTTCTCCGCATCACGAATGAGATACGTCCCCAGCCATGCCAGCAGAGCTAGCGGCAGGATCACCAGAATGATGAACAGGATCGTGGAACGGCGTTGGAGCATGCGCGAGATGTAAAATTTAGCCTCGCGATTTATCTGGTCATCTAAATTTTATAAAAACCATAAAAAGAACCGGGGCGGACCTTTTGAGTCCGCCCCGGTGATTCGTAGAGTTTCCAACAGCCAGAAGGATAACCACACTTTGAGAAAAGGGTGATCATGAGGCCCGGGCCGCTGCCCGCTTTCCTTTGATCTATGGGTAACATCGCATGAATGGAAAAGTTTGAGTCAGCGGCTTGTGAGTACGTTGTAAGGAAATTGTAAGACTCTTAATCGGCGGCCCAAACCCGAAAAAAACCGTTTCAAGCCCGGGCTGACATACCCACACAAAAAAGGCGGGACCTCATCGGCCCCGCCCTTGGTTGAATCCTTGGTTTGGTCAGTCTGATTACAGCAGGCACTCCGCGATCTGCACCGCGTTCAGCGCCGCCCCTTTGAGCAACTGGTCGCCTACGACCCAGAAGGCCAGGCCATTGTCCAGCGCGCAGTCCATGCGGATGCGGCCCACGGCGCAGTTGTCCCGGCCCGCGATGTCGAGCGCCAGCGGATACTGCTTCGCGGCAGGATCATCCAGCACATCCAGCCCGGGGGCTTTGGACAAGACTTCACGTGCCGCTTCCACCGTCACAGGCTTCTCAAACTCCGCGCTGATGGCGATGCTATGCGCACGGAAGACCGGGATGCGCACGCAGGTCACAGACGCACGGAACTTGTCGTGGTGCATGATCTTGCGGCCCTCGTTCTCCATCTTCATCTCTTCTTTGGTGTAACCAGAATCCAGGAAGGAATCCACATGCGGGATCGCATTGAAGGCGATCTGGTGCGGATACACGTGAGGCTTGCTGTCCAGCTTGGCAGCATCCCACGCGCGGTTCTCACTGGCCCATTCGCGGGACTGGTTCGCCAGTTCTTCGATCGCCTGAGCTCCCGTGCCGGACACCGCCTGGTAGCTGGAGGCAAAGATGCGCTTCACACCAAACGCCTGGTGCAGCGGATACAGCGCCATCAGCGAGATTGCCGTCGTGCAGTTCGGATTGGCGATGATGCCCTTGTGGCTCTTCACATCCGCTGCATTGATTTCCGGCACCACCAGCGGGACGTTCGGGTCCTGGCGGAAGAAGGAGGAATTGTCCACAACCACCGCACCGGCTTTCACCGCATGCGGGGCAAAGTCACGCGAGATACCGCCACCTGCGCTGAACAACGCGATGTCGATCCCCTTGAAGGAATCCGGCGTCAGCTCCTGAATGGTGATGTCCTCGCCCTTGAACTTCAGCTTCTTCCCCGCGCTGCGTGCGGAGGCAAGGAGGGTAAGCTGGCCGACGGGAAACTTGCGCTCTTCCAGGCAGCGGATCATCTCCGCGCCCACAGCGCCTGTGGCTCCGACGATGGCGACATTCTTCAGGGTGCTCATGGTATTCTACTAACGAGGGGTTGGTTCAAAAGGGGCCGCGATAGTAAGGCCTCACCCGCCGGATGCAAGGGCGGGTAAACAGTGGAGGAGGCGCGGCTTTCCCCAATCTTCCTCCTCCTCTTACTCATACTCCTCCTCCCGGGACTGCCCCGAATCATCCTCGTCCTCGATCCTTCCGCCCTCTGGGGCAGCGTCCCCGCACGTAGTTCGGGGTTCGCTCCATTGCAGCCCGTCCGGGGCCGGGCTCTTCGTATTGTAGTCCCGGCTTCAGCCGGTTCCGGACAAACGTCCCAGACCACCCGAAATCCACAGCCTGTTGAGCCCGCTCTGATCCGTCCTCAATCCACCTCTCCCAAAAACACCCGTCTTGACTTCGTGTGAAAAATACACATTACTTCGTGTGTGAAACACACCTACGAATACCCAAGAGCCGCCCTCACCGTGGACTGCGTCGTCTTCGGTTTTGACGGCGGCGCTCTCCAGGTTCTCCTCATCCGCCGCGGCCTCGCCCCCTTCAAAGACCACTGGGCCCTCCCCGGCGGTTTCGTCCGTGTCGAAGAGACCCTCGATGACGCCGCCCGCCGTGAGCTCGAGGAGGAAACCGGCCTCAAAGACCTCTTCCTCGAGCAGCTCTACACCTTCGGCACCGTCAACCGCGACCCCCGCGAGCGCGTCGTCAGCGTCGCTTACTACGCCTTAACCAAACCCGCCGACCACACCACCGCCGCCTCCACAGATGCCGCCGAGGCCCGCTGGTTCCCCGTCACAGACATCCCCCCGCTCGCATTCGACCACGCCGAAATCTTCGCCGCAGCCCTCGCCCGCCTCCGCGGCAAGCTCACCTACCAGCCCGTCGGCTTCGAGCTCCTCCCTCCCAAGTTCACCCTCACCCAGCTCCAGCGCCTCTACGAAAGCGTCCTCGGCACCGAGATCGACAAGCGCAACTTCCGCAAAAAAGTCCTCAGCTACGACCTCCTCATCCCCCTCAAAGAACAACACCGCGAAGGCCCCCACCGCCCCGCCCAACTCTTCCGCTTCGATCCCGCGAAATATGAGCGCCTGAAAAAAAAGGGATTCCTTTTCGAGATATGAGCACAGAAAATTCAACACCATCAACAACACTTTGCGACCGCGCATTGTTATCCCTCGATGGCTTGTCTGTAGGAGATGCCTTCGGGCAAATGCTTTCGACGTGTGCTCGCAGTGCCAGAAGCGTCTTTGAGCGTGATGGTCTCCCTTCCGGCCCGTGGTGGCACACGGATGATACGCAGATGGCCATGGCCATCGTTGAGGAGATGGTGGACCATGGTCAAATCGCGACTGACTCGCTGGCCTCGCGCTTCGTCAGGCGCTATCAGGCTGATCCCGGCCGCGGCTATGGCAAGGGCGCACGGATGCAGTTGGAAGAGATTGCGAGCGGAGCGAACTGGCGGGAAACTTCGATTGCGGCGTTCAGCGGGCGTGGCTCTAAGGGCAATGGCAGCGCCATGCGCTCAGCACCTCTGGGTGCTTGGTTCGCTGATAGTCTGGCGAAAGTCGTCACCGAAAGCTGGCAATCATCCATTGTGACACATGCTCATGCAGAAGGGATTGCGGGCAGCGTCGCGGTGTCATTGGCGGCCGCGATGGCATGGAATACCAGAATGCTTCCTCTGGAAAATGCCCGCAAAGCCATCTGGCAGAAGGTCTTGGAACTCACACCCACTGGAGAAACCCACGAAGGCCTTCGAAAGGCACGACTCGTGCCGCTGGAAATGTCAGCCGAAAATGCCGCGCGGATTCTTGGATCTGGTTTTCTTGTCACTGCACCCGATACCGTACCTTTCTCTATCTGGTGTGCGCTTCGCCATCTCGACAACTATCACGAAGCCTTGATCACCACGCTCGAGGGTGATGGCGACTGTGATACCAACTGCGCAATCGTCGGAGGAATCGTCGCTCTGCGAGTCGGGCGTGAAGGAATTCCTCCGCTCTGGCTAAAAGCTCGCGAGCCTCTCGATTTAGAATTCAAATGAACCCAGCCGAATGCTTCAAGCAGGCCACACCTTTTACCTCAGCACCAACCGCGTCTGGCTCGTGGAACATGTGCCGACCAGCTTCATCCAATTTTCATGAATGCCATCCTCACAGCCCTCAAGGCCGACATCACTACCCTCGAAGTGGATGCCATCGTCAATGCCGCCAACTCCTCCCTCCTCGGCGGTGGCGGCGTGGACGGTGCCATTCATCGCGCCGCAGGCAAAGAGCTGCTGGCCGAATGCCGCATGCTCAATGGCTGCCGCACCGGCGAGGCCAAAATCACCCGAGGCTATAACCTCAAAGCCCGTCACATCATCCACACCGTCGGCCCCGTCTGGAATGGCGGAAAAAATGGAGAGAGCGAGAAACTGCGCTCCTGCTATGCCAACTCCCTGCGCATCGCCGCAGAGCACGGGCTGACAAGCATCGCTTTTCCCTGCATCTCCACCGGCGTTTACTGCTTTCCACCTGATCAGGCGGCGAAGATCGCCGTGGAAGCGGTACGCGAATTCATCAGCAAACCATCTTCTCTGAAACAGATCATCTTCTGCTGCTTCGCGGCGGCAGATCGGCAGCGCTATGAGGCGCTGATCCAATATCATTCCTTCTATGAATTCCACTCCATCCACGAGCCGGACAAGCGGTTTCCGCCTGTCATGGCTCGATGCGGTAATTCTCATCGTCGGTGCGGTCTTGTCATGGTGGCTACGGAGCCAGTCATTTCCACTCTGGTGGATCGTTCCCGCGGCACTCGGGCACTTCTTCCTCTTCTGCAATGTCTTCCTCGTATGGCGACGCCTGGAACTGCTGTGGGCCTTGGTATTCATACTCAATGTCGCAGCGCATTTTGTTTTAGGCGAACAGGACAGTCTTTCGCCCATGCTGTATCAGCTGCCGTTTACCGTGCTGGTCATCATGTGGCAGATCCGTTCGCCATGGTATCATGGCATCTTTGCTGAAAGGGTGAACCCCCGCCTCAAAGAGTACCTCGCGGCTCGCCTGTGAAGTCGGACACGGCGGACGCAGTTTACTCAGCCATCGCCTCCCACATCGGCTGCGTATCAGCAAACATGCGAAAGCGCGCGATCCGGCCGTCTCTCAAATCATAGACGTGGGCAACGGCGGCGCGCATGGCTTTGCCAGTGGCGGGAGAGGTGCCGCTGTAATATCCGAGGACGACGACTCGGTCACCGGTGGCGAACATCTCTTCATCCGTGAAAGCGAAGCCGGTCCAGCGTTTGGCGTTGGCGCGGAAAACATTCTCAATAACTGCGGCGGCACCATGCCAGATGGAGCCGCCGGGAAAACCCGCGCTCTGCTGCCAGACGAGGTCGTCGGTGCAGAGCGCGGTGAAGGCAGCATCATCTCCCGCGCGCATGGCGCGATACATTTCACGGATGGTTTCGAGCGGGGTCATGACGCGTTATTGTTACTGCGCAAGCAGGCCACCGTCCACATTGAGCGAGGCACCGGTGATGAAGGAAGCCGCATCGCTGGCGAGGAAGAGCACCGGGTTGGCGATCTCCTCGGAGCGCCCCAAACGGCCCACGGGATGCAGAGACCGCATGTAGCTGAGTGCCTCTTCATTTCCACCACCCGTAAAGCGGTTCATCATGTCCGTCTCGATCGCAGCAGGTGCCACGGCGTTCACTCGGATGCCCAGTTTGGCATATTCCAGCGCCGCCGCTTTCGTGAGGCCTTCCACCGCATGCTTGCTGGCCACGTAGATGCTCGCACCTGCCATTCCCACATGTCCTGCCACGCTGCTGGTGTTGATGATGACACCTACGCCCTGCTTGAGCATGACGGGAATTTCATGCTTCATGGAGGTGAGCACACCCCAGACATTGATGTCAAAGACGCGGCGGTAGTCGGCCTCGGTGGCATCCACAATGGTGCCGGTAAGTTCAACGCCCGCGTTATTAAAAGCGACGTCGAGTCGGCCATACGTCGCCACTGTCTTGGCCACGAGCGCCGCCACATCAGCCTCCACGGCGACGTCCGCTTTCACAAAGGTGGCTTCATCACCCGCGGCTTTGATTTCAGCCACGACGGCCTGACCTTCGGCTTCACGCCTGCCGCTGACGACGACTTTCGCCCCGGCTTTGGCGAAGGCGAGAGCACTGACTTTGCCGATGCCGCTGGTGGCTCCGGTGATGAGGACGACTTTGTTTTGGAATGTGGTTTGCATGGGAGTGGGGTCTTGTGAGTTCAGGGTTTGCCAGTGAGTTTCCGGTGCAGTTCCCAGGCGGAGCGTTCCACCCAGTTGTGCGTGAGTTTGCCATCACGGATCTCCCAGATGGCGATACCGGAAAATTCGACGGGCTGCCCGTCATCAGGCGTGCCGAGCACACCGTGATTGATGCCCGTGGCCTGCCAGCGTGAAACGACACGAGTGCCATCAGCGTTCGCAAAGGTCTCCATGGGCATGAGCCGCGCATCCCCCAGCTTGGTCTGAAACTCGCGCAGCCAGGCTTTGAAGGCATCCCTGCCCACCGTGTCACCGCTGGGATTGGTAAGAACAAAATCTTCCGAAACAAGCTCATCCACCGCGCCGAGATCATGCGGCGGATTCCACACACGCAGCCAGAAGCGCTTCAGCAATGCCACCGCCTCGGCATCGCCCTGCTGCGGCAGCAGTTGTTTCACAAAGGAAACCAGTTCCGCAGGTTCGGCCCGCTTCCGATAATCAGCATCAAGGAAGGCGTAACGAATGGTGCCGTCGCGATCAATGATGTAGGTGGCTGCAAGGGGCAGCGTGTCATCGCCAGCCTCCGCACCATTGTATTCGAGCAGATCAAAATGCTTCTTGTAGAGGTCACGCACGTTCGCCGTCAGCTTGAACGCGACACCGTAATTTTTGGCGACACTGTGATTCAAATCCGTGAGAACCTGAAACTGTAGCGCGTTCTTCTCCTGCGTCGTGGCGGATTTGTCCGGCAGCTCGGGCGTGAGGGCCACCAGTTGCGCGTCAGCCGCCTGCAGTTCCGGCAGCACCTGCTGCAAAGCGCGCAGCGAGAGATTGCAGTAAGGGCACCATCCGCCGCGATACCACGTCAGCACCACCGGCCCCTGCTTGAGCAGGGAACTCAGTGTGATGTCCTTTCCCGTGGCATTGCGCAGAGTAAAATCCGGCGCACGCTCACCCGCTTGTTTGGCAGACTTCAGAATACCGGAATCGGCTACAGCCTGAATGCCGGCTGCGTAGGCGGTTTTGACCTCGGCCGGGGCCTTGGTGGAAAATTCCGCCTGCTTCGTGTGCAATTGCTCGCGCAGTGAGTCCTCAGCCAATCCGGCTGTATTGAGCACGGCCAGCGCGCCCCAGAAGAGTGAAGTGTATTTCATGCGTGCGTGGGTCAGGCTTTGCCGCCGAATGAGACGTGGTCGTCGAAATCGAGGAAATCGAACCACGTGCCGATGTCTTCACGTGCAGAGCCTCCCGCCTTGGCGATCTGCGCGCTGATGTACTCGCGGCTTTCATTGTCAGCAGGCACGGCAGCTTCACGGTATTCGCTCCAGTGGGCGATCTCGTAGTCGCTGCGTTTGTGCAGCGCGCTCTTTTCGATCCAGGCAAACATGTCGGCGTCGCCCAGTCCCTTGGCCGCTTCGGCTTTCAGGGCTTCGTGGTCGATGCCGGTGAAGCTCAGGAAGCGCTGATCCAGCGGGCAGTTGTAATGATACTCGCCGTTCTTGCCTGCGATTTCAGCCCGGCATTTGTCGAGCAGGCGTGGGAGCAAAACATAGCCGCCAAGGCGGACGCGTGGGCTGCGTGGGGGACGTTGAGTGAGGTCGATGGACATGGACTTGGGGGTTGTTTTTGGCGTTGGTTTTGGGGAGAGGGGGAAATCACGCGGCCAGTGCGGCCTCGAGGAAGCCTTTGCTCTTCACGCCGGTGATCGTGTTCACGGGTTGGCCGTTTTTGAAGACGATGAGCGTGGGAATGGCGCGGATGCCAAAGCGAGCTTGCAGGTCGGGGAAGGCGTCCACATCCACCTTGGCGATCGTGGCTCGCCCGGCCTGTTCAGTGGCCAGTTGGTCGAGGATGGGCGACATCATTTTGCATGGGCCGCACCACTCAGCCCAGAAGTCCACGAGGACGGGCTGGTCAGTGTTGGCGAGGGTGGTGTCGAAGGTTTCAGTAGTGAGGGCGATGGGTTTCATAGGAGTGGGTTGGATAAGAATAGACCGGTCGGTTTATAGTGGGGTGAAAAGAAAATCAGGGGGTGAGCAGCGTGCGAATGAAGTTCAGCGCTTCGCGTGGAGGGGTCGCGTCACGGCAGATGGCGGAGCGCTGCATGGCTCCATTCCACAGGTCATGAATGATCACAGCCGCTTCAGCAGGGCGCACGGTTTTGGCGATCTTCTTCTTGTCCAGGCCTTCCTGCAGCACCTGCTCCAGAATGGCGATCGCCTCGCGATTTCCAGCCGCAAGCACCTCGCGCATCGCTTCACTCATGTCAGCGACTTCAGCCGCCAGCTTGAGCACCAGACAGGGGCACTTCCCCTTCGTTTCCAGCACACGACAGATCGTGCCTTCGCAAAAGCTGAGCAGGCGCTTCAGCGGGTCTGGCTCAGGCGTGTCGGAGAGCAGCATCTGCTTCTTGTAGGCCGTGGCATCGGCCACGTAATGCTTCAGCATTTCCACGCCAAACTGTTCCTTGGATTTGAAATGGTGATAGAACGAACCCTTGGGCACCTTCACGGCCTCAAGGATTTCCGTCAGGCCGACCGAGTGAAAGCTCTTCTCAAGCATCAGCCCTTCAGCTGCGTCGAGAATGCGTTCTTTGGTCGTCCGGTCGCTCATGATAGATGAATTAATAGACCGATCAGTCTAATCCGTCAAACGTAATTTTTGAATCATGCAATTCCGTCCGCAGATGCTATGAAACGCAGTTCCTGCACGCCATCGATCATTCCATACCCATGAGCCTCACCCACCCCCACCTCGAAGTCAGCATCGGCATGCAGCGGCTGCGTTTGTTTGATGACAGGCGCCTGGTGCGCGAGTGGCCGTGCAGCACGTCTAAATTTGGCATCGGCTTCACCGAAGGCAGCAACAAGACGCCGCTGGGCCGCTTTGTGGTAAAGGAAAAGCACGGCGACGGCGCGGAGAGCGGCACCATTTTCAAGTCACGCCAGCCCGTTGGTCGCTGGACCCCTGGCATGGAAACAAAGTCCGATCTTGTCCTCACGCGCATCCTCTGGCTGCATGGCACGGAGCCGCGCAATGAGAACACCTACCAGCGCTACATCTACATTCACGGCACCAACGATGAAAACAGCATCGGCCGCCCTGCCAGCCACGGCTGCGTGCGCCTGCGCAATCGCGAAATGATCGAGCTGTTTGATCTCGTGCCGACGGGGACGCCGGTATGGATCGAGGAATGAGCCCCGGGCTCCCCGTTGTAGCACCTCATTTGAGCAGCCCCAGTAACTTCAAAAAGACATCCGTCTTCTGCAGGGTGTCCTCATAGAGGGCTTTGTTGCGCATGAGATAGCCGTGCACTCCGCCTTCATTGATGTCGAGTTCACAGCGGTTGCCTGCCTTCAGCATGGCCTCTTGGAAAGCCTTGGCACCTGCAAAGGGCGTGACAGTGTCACCGGTGCCGTGGAAGATGATCGTTGGAGGCACGCCCGGGCGGACGTGGTGCACCGGGGACAGTTCCTGCCAGCGCTCACCCATTTTCGCATTCCCGTAGCCCTTCTTGGAGGTGTCGATGACGGGAAAGAGCAGCACCAGGGCGTTGGGGATCGGGGAAATTTTGAGGTCGTCGCTGTCTTCATTCACAGGGTCAAAAAGAGCGGTGGCGGCGGCCAGATGACCACCGGCTGATCCACCGCTGACGATGATTTTTTGCGGATCAATGCCCAGCTCCGTTGCATGCCCGCGGATGTAGCGCACAGCAGACCGGGCATCCTTCACGCAGTCAAAGACGCTGACGCCGGTTTTCGTGCTGTGCAGGCGGTACTGCATGCTGATCCCCACCAGTCCGAGCTTCGCAGAATGCGCCGCGAAGGGGTACATGCGCTGCGGTGTGCCGCCCGTCCAGCCGCCGCCATGAATGATCAGGTAGCAGGCGCGCTTGTCGCCAGCCTTGAAACCTTCCGGCTCAAAAACATGCAGTTGCAGCTCTTTGTCAGCGATCTTCTTGTACGGCACGATTCGCGTGGGTTTCAGCACGGCGGCCATCTCATCCACCGCATCAGGCGTTTTCGGCTTGGCGGCGGGCTTTTCCGTCGAAGCAGGGCTTTGGGCTTGCAGGAAGGAGATGGCAAAAAGGATCGCGACGCAGAGGTGTTTCATGGCAGGTGGCTTGAACGGCCAAAAAGGCGCAGCCATTTCACTCAAGGTTTGGGTCACCGTTCTGCTGCCGCCAGGTTTGCAGCTTCGCGGCGAGTTCCTCTTTCATTGAGCGATGCACCGGCTCTCCGCTCAGATCATGCATCTCGTCCGGATCGCTCTTCAAATCAAAGAGCTGCTCTCGTCCTGCCTTCGGGTACATCACAAACTTCCAGCGCTCATCGCAGATCATGCGCTGGGTATCCGTAAAAACACCGGTGACAAAATCATGCGCGCGCTCGGCTTGATGCCGCAGCAACGGTGCCAGACTCTTTGACTGCACAGTGCCAGGAACCGCGGTGCCCACGAGATCACACAGCGTGGGGAAAAGATCGTTCAGGTTCACCAGTGCAGCACTGCGCTCATTCTTCGGCAGCCCAGGACCGCAGATGATCAGCGGGCTGCGGATGCTGTGCTCATATTCGTTTTGTTTGCCCAGCAGTCCGTGGCTGCCCAGCGCAAGGCCCTGGTCGCTCGTGAAAATAATGATCGTTTCATCAGCCGCTGGCAGCGCATTCAGAATGCGGCCCAGCTGCGCATCCAGATCCGTGATCATGGCATGGTAGATGGCCAGTTCCTCGCGCACCTCGCTTTCGATGCGCGGCGTCTTCAGCAGCAGTTCATCGCGTCCGTCGATGTTACCATGGTCAAACGGATGCTTCGGCGCAAAGTTGGCTGGCAGCGGCATTTTCGCCGCGTCATAGCGGTCCTTCATGCCCGCCGGCCACTGGCGTGGGTCGTGAGGAAAAGCAAAATTCACATGCAGGAAAAGCGGCTTGTCCTTCGGGGCCGTTTGAATCCCATGAATCGCCCCATCAGCGATGTGCCGGCTGTTGTCGGACTGGAGTCCCACGCCTTTGCCGAGTTCTGCCTGGTTGTTTTCATCCTTGAAGGTCCAGCCGCGATACCCCGTGAGCGGCCGACCACGATCATCCATGTCCGGTTGCGTGACACCCTTGCCACCGCCGCTGGAATAAAGCCCGCTGGTGGTGGTGTAGCCTCGCTGCGTTGGGTGGCCATCGTTGTGCCATTTGCCCGCATAGCAGGTGTGATAGCCCGCTTTTTGCAGCGTCCCGCCGAGCGTGGCCAGGCGGGGATCAATCGCACCGCCAGGATACTTCGGCAGCGCTTTGAAAGCGGGGTTGCCCGTGAGGATCTGCGCACGGCTCACATGGCAGATGGGGTAGCCCGCATAGGCACGGGAGAATGAAGTGCCGCGGGCGACGAGGCGGTCCAGATTCGGTGTGTCGATCACGGCATTCCCCAGCGCATGAATCGTGTCCGGCCGCTGATCATCGGCGACGATGAGGAGAATGTTCGGCGCAGCGTGGAGGCTGGTGCCGACTATGAAAAAAAGAAGCAGCGTGCGCATTCAAGAATAACGCTGCAAATCATCCCGCCCATCAAGCATTCGGCCGGTGGCCCAGCGCTGCCAGAAACACCTCGTGCAGGCGCTTGGTGAACTCCGCCGCACTTTCATCCGGCGGGCTGGCCAGCGGCTCCCCCAGCGTGATGCGCATGCGGATCTTTTTATCTGGCAGATGCCACAGCGGCCAGCCCTTGGAAAGGTAGTCACTGTTGGTTTCGATGAACACCGGCCACACCGGAGCGCTCGACTGCGTGGCGATGATGCCCAAACCGCCCTGAAGCGTGTTGATGCAGTTTTCCAGCTTCCGCGTGCGCGTTCCTTCCGGGAAAAACAGCAGCCGGTCGCCCTGGCGCAGCGCTTCGATGGAATTCTGCAGCATTTTATGCGCGGGCTTGTTGGGGATAAAGCCCGCCAGCTTGGCTGCGCCACGTAGAAACGGGTTGTGCATCAATGACGCCTTCAAAATGCAGCGCAGGCCGTGGATTTTGGACAGAATGAAGACTGCATCCCAAAGCGCCGGATGATTGGGCGCGATGATCAGCCCGCCTTTGACATCCTTCAGCGCATCGAAACCGATGTATTCGCACTCATACACACCGCACACGCGCAGGAATGTGAGGAAAAGGCGAAAGGCCACACTCAGCAGCCACTGGCCCAGGGAGCGGGATTTTTCCACGGGAAGAACCGGCACCAGAACAGCACCTGCCAGCACAAACAACAAGCCCCCGATGGCCCAGTAGATCATGCTCAGCAGCAGCACAACGACGTGCCACACATGGATGAGCACACGGCAGAACGTCGGCGCAGACGCGCATCTTGTTGTTTGCTCTGTGAGTGAATCGTGAATAAGACCGCAGCATGCCATCTTCTGCCGACCTAATTCAAGCGCTTTCCTCCCTTCCGCACGGTTCTGAGTTTCGTTTTATTGACGAGCTTGTAGAGCTGATTCCCGGCACCTCCGCCACAGCGGTGTGGAAGCTCAAGGGGGATGAGGAGTTTCTCCGCGGCCATTTTCCCGGATCCCCGCTCATGCCCGGCGTGTTGATGATCGAGGCCCTGGCCCAGTTGGGTGGCATTCTCATTCAAACACGACCGGGCGAAGCCCCGCTCAAAAACATGCGCCTCACCGCAGTGCGCCAGATCAAAATCCTCGGCAGTATCACACCCGGGCAGTCACTCCACCTCAGTGGCGCGTTGCAGGGCATGCTGGACAATCTCGGGCAGGTCAGTGGCGAAATCCGTGATGATGCGGGCAATGTCATCCTCACGGGGTCTGTCACCTTGGCAGGAGAGCGCTGACTACTTCGGCAGGCGCAGCATGAAACACGCGCCGTCCTTGTGGCTGGCATCCAGCGTGATCGCTCCCCCCAGCGCGGTGGCCAGCCTGCGGCACAGGGCGAGTCCCAGCCCGACCCCGGGTGCCGAATGCGCCGCCTGATCGGCGCTTTTGTGAAAGGGGTGGAAAATCCGCCGCTGCTCGCTGCGGGAGATGCCGCCGCCGTGGTCACGCACGCGTAGCATGGCAAACTTGCCGCTCGTGTCCGCCTCCACGTGGATCACCGGATGCGCCGCTCGTGGGGCGGCGTATTTGCAGGCGTTGTCCACGAGGTTAAAAAGAATCTGCTCCACCGCCGCCGCGTCCACGTGCAGCTCCGTTTTGCGGTCCGTTTCCGAGGCTTGCACCTGCACCGTCATGCCGCAGTCATTTGCACGCTGCTGCAGCCTTGGCTGGATGCGGTCCAGCAGCTCGCCGATCGTGATGTTTTCGGCTCGCGCCTTCGCACTGCCACGCTCAAGCCGGGCATAAGCGAGCACGTTTTCGACGAGATGGCTCAGCCGGCTCGCTTCTCCGGTCAAGGTGTCCAGATAGGTCTTTCGCTGCGCCTCATCGGTCACCATGCCGTCTGCTAGCATCTCGGAGTAGAGGCGAAACGTCGTCAGCGGCGTGCGCAGCTCATGCGTCACGGCGGAAACGAAGTCCGCGCGGCGCTCACTCAGCGCCACCGTGCCGAAGAGCACCAGCCCCACCGCCGCGGCCGCCAGCAGGACACATGCAAGGGCGATGCCTAGAGACCTGCGCAGCGGAGTCCAGAACGGCAGCGGCGGCAGCTGGATGGCTCCTGGCATCAGTCGCACCGGCAGCGCCGCAAAGCGCAGCGGATCGTCATTCGGGCGTGTTCCTGCGGTGGCGTTCGCCGCTGGCTCCAGCTTCGCATCCGGAAACAGATCGGTGATCTCCCGCAGCAGAGATTCGCGCAGAGCAGGCCAGTCCAGCCACACGCCCTGAACCATGCGCACACCATCCACGAAGGCTTCGCGGGTCAGCATGAGGTTGCTGCCGATCCACACGCCCTGAAAAGGCCGCGAACTGTTCGCGGTCGCGATGTTTTTGAGTGGAGGCTGCACAGCGGAAGGAACGGCTGGAGCAGCGGGGGACTCTTTGCCCAATGCTCGGGCCGCACCATCCGCTTTCGGCTCCAACGGCATCGGTGCTGGAGCCGCCGCAGGGGCCAGATCCTGGGGTTGCTGCCGAGCCGCCATTTGCTTGTCATCCATCGACTTTGCAGCCGCATCTGACGAAGCAGCGAAGCTGGATCCATTGCTGCTGATCGACGGTTTCACGGATTCTTTTTTCAAAGCCTTCGCTGCTGCTGGCTTGGTCTCGGCCTCCTTTTCGTTGGAAAGAACAAGTGTACCGGCACCTTGCTTCATCTTGATCTGCGGCTGCTGTTTGATCGCCTCCTCGGCCTGCAGGTTGACTGCACGATTACGCGAATAGTTTTCCGTGCTGTTCAGCATCAACTGCTGGGACGCCACCTGGCCCTGCTGGGTGTTCCAGGCCGGATTGCGTGGAAGATTGGCATCATTGGCTTCAGCCGCCTTGGAATCATCGATGTCAAAGCGGGCCACGCAGGCCATTTCGGCAAGCAGCTGGCGATTGAGCGGGGTTGCCGCGGCAGGGGCCATGGGGGCAGCGCGTCCGTTGTTCCAGGCCGAGGACTCGCGTTGTTGCGGCGGCGTGATCACCTGCACCGGCTTGGCGAGCAGTTCGCGCAATCCGCTCAATCGTTGCTCGCTGCGAGTCAGGTCATCCGCATTGATGAACTGCGCCAGCGCCAGGGTGCGCTCGTTGTTTTGCGGCACCTGCGGGGACAAAACCTGACCGCGCGTGTCCATCTGAAAATACAGCAGCACATGCTCCGGCACCTCGGCGAGAAGCGGCGATGGCACCAGCACCTCGCCCTTCGCCACATTGTCGTAGGCTTTGTTGATCAGACCTTCCGGCGAATGAAACGGCCGAAAATCATAGGGCGGTCGCGCATTCTCGCGGATCATGAGCGCACTTGCCTGGAAATCGAGCCGCCACAACGCCAGCCGTACGCGCTCCTGCTGGTCTGCCTCACGCGCCGCCGTTTCACGCTCACGCTCCAGAGCCAGCGTGTGCCAGCTCACCCACGCCATCGCCGTGAGCAGCAGCCCGAGGCAGGCGATGAAAGTGATCCAGATGTGCAGCGGTTTGCGCATGGGGGAATCAGGTGAGTTGGTAGCCTTTCCCGCGTATGGTGACGATCAGACGCGGCGACTCGGCGTCATCTCGCAGTTTGTGGCGCAGATTTGCAATGTGCATGTCCACGGTGCGTGTTTCCGTCTGCTGGTTCTCGATGTGCCAGACGCGTTGCAGAAGCTCCTCCCGTGAAACGGGCCTGCCGCGATTCAGTGCAAGGTAGCGCAGCACATCACGCTCGCGTTCGGACAGATCGGCGCTCTCGCCATTCTCAAAACGGGCCACGCTCTGCCCGAAATCGATCGTCGCTGCGGTGAGCGTGAGCGTTTCACTCACGGGCTGGCGTTCGGGAGCACGGCGCAGCACCGCCTCCACGCGGGCGAGCAGTTCCCGCACGCTGAACGGCTTCACCACGTAATCATCCGCACCCAGCCGGAGGCCGCGCACACGGTCATTCTCTTCACCACGGGCCGAGAGGATGATCACCGGTGTGCCGGGCCGTTCGCGGCGCAGGGCTTTCAGGATGTCAAAGCCGCTCGCATGGGGCAGCACCAGATCCAGCAGCATGAGGTCGAAGGTCGAACTCAGGGCCAGCTTCATGCCCTTCTCACCATCGCTTGCCTCCAGTGTCGTATGACCGGCGAACTTGAGCGCATCCAGGACGCCGCGGCGGATCGCGGCGTCGTCTTCAACAACAAGGATGGTGGCAGGCATGGCGAAGTTTAAAGGTTCATTTCTCCCACGCGATGCCTTTTTTCTCCGCCTGGGACCGCAGGGCCTTCGTCATGGCAGTGTCGAGCGTGTCGGTCTTGGCGGACTCTTTGCGCTGCGTTGCCACGTAGGCCTCGCGTTCCTTGTTCAGTGCCAGCACCTGCTTCTGGATCTGAGCACGTTCGGCGATTTTCTTCTCAAGGTAGGCCTTGCGTTCTTCGGCGGTCATCTTCTTCATCTCCTCGGGCAGATCGGCCTCTTTGATCTTCGTGATGTCGAAGTCCTTCTGCTTGCAGGCATCGACGAGATCCCAGCCGGTGTTGCAGTAGTTTGCGCTGGCCTTGCTGACGATGCGCTGCACTTGGGCGCCGGATTGGGCCTTGGCGGCGGCGTTGTCATCCTGGGCGACCTGTCGCGCCTTGGCCATCGGTGCTTCCTTTCCATAATTGATGTAGGTGCTGTTCAACTGTTCATTGAGTTTCACAATCTCCTTGTCCTGCGGTGCCTCGATGTGAACGATGGCCTGGTTCTGGTCGATCACGAGGTATTTTCCGTCTGCGAGCAGAGCGCCCTGGTTCCAATGCTCGGCGATGCCCTGGGACTCGCTGCCGCAATGGATCGTGTTCACGATGATGCCCTTCGCGATGGCGTTCTGGCAGCTTTTTTTGGAATCGATGGGACCCTGGGTGAAAGGTTCGTTGCCGGCGATGAAGATCGCCTTGTACACTTTCGGATTCGCATCCCAGACGAGGTCTTTCGTCGCCCGCTCAATCACTGCGCCGCAGTATTCGTCACCACCGTTCGTCGTCAGGGCGAAGAGTTCTTCGGACACTTTGTCCAGATCGCGGGTGAGCGGCTGGATCTGGCGAATCCAGTTCTCTTCCGCCCGCAGTGATGATTTGCCATATTCATACAGCGCCACCTGCACGATGGGCGTTTTGCCGTCCTGCTTCGCGGTGATGAATTCGTTCACCAGCTTCCAAAGCTGGGTCTTCGCCTGTTCGATCAGGCCGCTCATGCTGCCGCTGGTGTCCAGCAGCACGGCGATTTGCACCAGCGGGGTGTCAGCGGCGGTTGTTTCGACCTTGGTGATCTCTGCCACGGGGGCGGGTGGTTGTGCATCTTTGGCGATGGCGAGGCACGCGGACAAGGCCGTGGCGATGAGGATGGATTGCGTTTTCATGGATGTGTTTGTGGATGAGTTGACGGGAGAAATTCTCAGCGAATGAGGACCAGCTGGCCGCGATGCTGCAGCAGCAGCTCGCCACGCAGGGCCAGCAGGCTCTGGCGGTTGTCGGCGGCGAGTTCATCGACCAGACGGCCAAACTCAGGGCTCCCAATCTCGATGGTGCGATCGGGTGCACGTTCAGCCTTGGCGGCGCTGGCGTCGGTCCAGCGGTTGCCTTTGTTAAAGAGGGCTCCGGCCTGGCACTGCTGCACGCTGGTGATCTCGATGGCCTGCATCTTGTCATCGAGGAAGCGATTGCGGACGTTGAGCTGCTTGGATTCCACGGCTTTCTTCAAGTTGCCCTCCTGAGAGACCGAGGCAGCGCCGCTGCGAATCTTCATCGCCCTGTCGTTGTAATTGAAGGCAGCCTTGCTGGCATTGGCAGGCGCTGCGGCGAGCGAGGTGCCTTCTTCAGCCAGGAAGGCGGTGTATTCCGTGAGAATGCCGAACTGCGTTGAAAGGCGCACGATTTCATTCACCAGCTCAGTCGTTCCACCCGTTGCACCATCGGCGCCGAGGTCACGGATCGCCTCGCTGAGCACCGCGATTTTATTGCTGGCCCAAAGACGTGCCACAAAGGCGTTCGTGGTGCTGGCCTTGTCGAGGTTGAAGGTGAAATCGAACTTCCGTTCTCCCCCGGCTCCAGCGCCGGTGAGCTGGAAATGCAGCGGTGCTTCGCCGCGATAGGTGCCGGACAGGAGAATCTGCTCCCCTTCAAACACATCGGGCAGGGGAGAGGGGATGAGATCGCTCACACGGCTTGGATCATCCACCCGCACGGCTGGTTTCGTGAGCAGCGGACCGCGCAGGCGTTCAAAAACACGGCCCACTTTGACCTCCACATCCTCCTTCGGCAGCACAAACTCCGCGCTGCCCCGGGTATCGCGGGCGATGCGGGAAAGCAGTGGCGTGTTTACATCCACACCAACGCCGAAGGTGAACACGCGGCGCTGGTGCGGATTCCCCTTGGCCACCGCCTCACGGATCGCCTTTTCCGAGGTCTGGCCGATGGTGGGCAGACCGTCGGTGAGGAACAAAACGATAGGCAGCATGCCTTCGAGCGGCTTCTGGCGCAGCGCCTCGACGACGGAGTCATGGATGTTCGTGCCGCCGCTCACCCGCAGCGCGCTGATGTAGTCGCGGGCCTGCCTGGTGGTCTCGGCGTTTTTGATCACCGGCTGCGCGGCAAACATCTCAACTGCCTCATTATAAACGATGAGGTTGAAGCCTTCGCCGTCGTTCAGGCCTTCGATCACCTGCAAGGCGGCCGCTTTGACCTGATCAAGCTTGGGGCCTGCCATGCTGCCGCTGCGGTCGATGACGAGGGTGACCTCCCGCAGGATCGGTTTCGCATCTGCCTTGGGCTTCGGCGGGGCGATCATCACCAGGAAATAGCCGCCGCCGATCTTGGGATCGGGATAGGCCAGGAGTGAGGCGGTCATTTCATCCTTGGTTTCACGCAGCAAAGACACCCGGAAAGCACCCGGGTCCTTGGTCTCGCAGGACAGGGTGGCGGTGTTGCCATCCGGCTGTTTGGCCGAGATCTCGTGGCTTGCAGAGTAGAGCGAAGCGATGCGTGACGTGGATTTGACGCGCATGGAGAGCTTCCACGGCACCGCATATTCCACCGCTTCCGAGCGCGGCAGAACGTAGTCGAGCCGCGCGCCATCGGCTTCGAGCAGTTGCTCATAGGTTACCCGCACTTTCTGCGTACCATTGGCTGGGACCGGGAAAACGCTGGATTTCACGACGGCGTTGCCGACGAACTCCAGCAGCGCCGGATCGCGGGTCTGTGCCACGATGGTGTCGTAGATGCGTCGGGCTTCCTCACGCGGCAGTAATTTGGCCGTTCCCTCGGAATTGCCGCCTTCAAAGGCGAAGGCCTTCAGCACCGCCCCGCTCGGCACCGGGACGAGCAGTTCGGACTCCTGCGGACGGGCGGTCGGATTGCGCAAGGCGATGTCGAGGGTGGTCGTGGCGATTTGATCCGCAATGTCGATGTGGGCGTCCACCTGGGTCACCTGGACCGGCTGCGAGTGAATGATGCGCGAACTGGGGGAAATCCAGGCCCGCGCACGGAAATCCTGCGCAATCAGGGGCGTGGCGAGGAAAAAGGCATAAAGAATCGTCTTCATGCCACCATGGTGGTTTAGGCGGCGGGCGTCGTCTGTAAACGCACTGTAAAGGGGCGGAAAACGCCCTGACTGGCCCTGGACAGGGGAGTGAATCGGGCTGCTCAACTGGAACTCCCCCTTGCCAAGCTGGGAAGTCCCCCCATATTCGCGCCCCTTTTATGGACATCTTCATTGGAATTCTTACCGTAGTGGAAGTCATCGTCTGCCTTCTGCTCATTCTCGTCGTGCTTATGCAGCGCCCCCGTCAGGAAGGCCTCGGTGCCTCCTTCGGCGACGCCGCCGCCAGCCAGGTCTGGGGTGCACAGACGACGAACGTGCTGCAGAAGTTCACGGTCTATCTGGCCATCATTCTTTTTGCCCTGACCATCCTCCTGGCTGTGCTTGTGAGCCGTCACCAGACCGGCAGCAAGGCTCCGTCTCTCTTTGGCGATGCCAAGCCCGAGGCCGCAGCCCCGGCCGCCCCTACGGCTGAAGAGCAGGCCAAGGCCAAGATTCTGGAGAAAATCCAGGAAGCCGTGAAAAAGGATGCAGCCGAGGCTCCGAAGGCTGAAGCGAAGAAAGACGTGCCTGCTCCTGCCAAGACAGAGCCGGCCAAGGCTCCTGAAGCACCCAAGGCGGCTGCACCAGCCCCAACAACGGCTCCTGCACCTGCGGCAGCACCGGCTCCTGCGGCAACGCCAGCTCCGACGCCTGCTCCTGCTCCCGCAGCACAGCCGAAATAAGCGACGGTTTGCTTTGAATTTCACACCGAGGGCACGACGCGAGTCGTGCCCTTTGTTTTTTCAGGCGCGGATGGCATGTGCATTTCCGATAGTGTGCCGTGCGAAAACGGGCTTCACATCATGCGTTGGTTCTGCCTACCATCGAACCAACCATGAAACGTTTCCTTTTCTGTCTCGCACTTGCAGCGTCTTGCGTTGTTCCGCACTCGTCCTTCGCGGCGGAGCCGCTGCGCGTTTTCATCCGGTCGGGTCCGAAGTCCCACGGCCCGGGGGCGCATGATCATCCCTCCTTCCTGCGGGACTGGGTGCCGCTGCTGAATGAGCGGGGGGCGAAGGCGACGGGGGGGGATGCATTTCCCACCAAAGAGCAACTGGATGCAACGGATGTCCTTATTCTGCATCTGGACAGCGGAGGGGACATCAAGATCGGGCAGGAGCGGAAGGACTTGATGGAGTATTTGCAGCGGGGGGGCGGCATTGTGACGATCCACGCGGCCTCGGTTTCCAAGGATCATGACTGGTTCAAGGGCATCATCGGCGGCTCCTGGCACCATGGGCAGACGAAATGGCGGGAGGGGCCGATGCATTTGTATTTCACCGACAGGTCGGACAAAATCACGAAAGATGTGTCGAATTTCGCAATGGATGACGAAATTTACTACGACATGGATGTATTGCCTGAGTGCCACATTTTGGCCGGGGCTTACACTCCGAAACCTGCGGGGGTGCGGAATGAAAAGGCTGCCAAACGCGCTGCTGAAATTACGAAGGGTGGCAAGGAGGTCAGCATCTATGACATTCAGCCGCAGATGTGGACTTACGAGAAGGGCAACTACCGGTCTTTTGTCAGCATTCCGGGGCACTACTATGCGAACTTCAGCCGGCCGAATTTCCGGGCGCTGCTGCTGAGGGGGATCGCCTGGGCGGGGAAGAGGGAGAATGTGGATGAGCTGTGCAAGCCGGAGGAGCTGGGGGACAATCTGCGGTATGTGGAAGGTGGACCCACGAGGCCGGAGAAGGCGGCGGAGAAGCTGGAGGTGCATCCGGAGTTCGACATCGCGCTGGTGGCCAGCGAGCCGCTGATCAACAAGGTCATGAATGTGGACTGGGACGAAAAGGGGCGGCTGTGGGTGTGTGAGACGCCGGAGTATCCGAACGGGCGGCGTGAGCTGAATGTGGAGAAGTGGAAGGACAGCGGCTCATGGACGACCAAGTATGACCGTGATCCGATCGACCGGATTTCAATTTTGTCTGACACAAACGGTGACGGGGTGATGGACAAGAAGCATGTGTTTGCGGACAAGCTGGAACTCGTGACGAGCTTCTGCTTCTACAAGAAGGGTGTTATTGCCTGTGCTGCGCCGGACATCTGGTATCTTGAAGACACCGATGGTGATGAGACTGCTGACAAGCGGACGAAGCTTTACACGGGGCTGGGAACGGGAGACACGCATGCGGTGATCAACAATCTGCGCTGGGGTTTGGATGGGTGGGTGTATGCCACGCATGGGTACAGCTCCGGGCATGTGACATCGCCGGATGGCAAACAGGATTTTGGGACGGATGGAAGTGGTGTCGTGAGGTTCAAGCCGGATGGCAGCGCGTTTGAGCAGTATGCTTCGCGCGGTGGGAATACCTGGGGGCTGGACATCACCACGGACGGGCAGGTATTTTTCACGCAGCCGACGAGCGGGAATCATTTCCTGCATGTGGTGCTGCCGGAGTATGTGCTGGCGAAGGGCAAGCTGCCGGGGGTGATGGGCACGAATGGGATGCTGCCGAAGGAGCCGACGTATCCGCTGATGTCATGGCCGGAGCAGGCGTATGTGCAGATCGATCAGGTGGGGAGCTACACGGCTGCGGCTGGTTGCGCCATTTATGAAGGCGGCGCGTGGCCGTCGAAGTGGAACTACAGCTACTTCACCACCGAGCCGACGCTGAACATTGTGAGTCATTTCTTTGTGGAGAAAGATGGAGTGACTTACAAGGCGCATCGTGAAGCGGGGCGTGAGAAGACGGAGTTTATTCGCAGCAAGGATTTGTGGTTCCGTCCGATTGAGAACCGTGTGGGGCCGGATGGGGCGCTGTATGTGGTGGATTTTTATAATCAGGCGGTGATTCATAATGACACGCGCGGGCCGATTCATGGTCCGGCGAATGCGGCGGTGCGTCCTGACCGTGACCATTATTTTGGCCGCATCTGGAAGGTGCAACACAAGCAGGCGACCAAGGTGGTGAAGAAGGGCGAAAACCTCAATGCAAGCATGGGCAGCGATGCCCTCAAAGCGTACGAAGCAGCTGAAAAGGCTGTGCAGACCGAAGCAGGACGTCAGAAGGTTCTGAAGGACTACGCGGCTGCCAAGGAGGACTGGAGTCGTTCTGCGTTGATTGCCGCCTGCGCTGATCAGGCGCAGCCAAGCATTGAAGCCGCGCTCACCCATGGTGGGGCAGAAGCTTTTGTAGCCGCATTGCTTCCGGCGGCCTTGCCTGCTGGTGCAGACAAACTTATCAGTGCCTGTGCCAATGCGGATGCCAAAGCCGATGCGCTGAAAATTGTCATCCTGCAGGGCATCACCCAGCAGTTGAGTGATGGGCCTGCGCTCACGCCGGAGCTGACGGCTGCTTTGAAGAAGCTTCTCACGCAGCCTGCAATTGCAGCGGCTGCGTTGCCGCTGGTGGTGAAGTGGGACAAGGCGGGGGTGCTGGCGGCTGAGGTGAAAGGGCAGATTGCACGTCTGACGGCGAAGCTGGAGGACAAGGCTGCGGCAATGAGTGAGCGCATCACGGCTGCGAAGGCTCTGATTGGGATCGGTGGTGAGGCGAGTGCGCTGGTGGTGGGGGCTTTGGCGCGTCCGGATTCGCCTGTGGCTCTGCAGGCTGCGATCATTGCGGCGATGGATGAGAAGGGGAGTGTCACGGAGCTGGTGGGGAACCTGAACGGGCTGAAGGCTGAACTGCGCACGCAGGCTTTTGATGCGATCTTGAAACGGCCTGAGGCTTCGCTGGCGCTACTGGCTGCTATCCAGAATGGGAAGATTGATCCGAAGGAGATTGGGCCGGGGAATATTGCGCGGCTGCGGACACATCCGAACAAACAGGTGGCGAAGCAGGCGAATGCGATGATCGACAAGCTGAACCCGAATGCGAAGGCAAAGAATGAGCTGCTCGCGCAGCTGACGCCGGAGGTGGAGAAGCCGGGCGATGCGGTGAAGGGCAAGGCGATGTTTGCTGCGGCTTGTGCGGTTTGTCACAAGCTGGGGGATCTGGGGCTGCGTGATGTGGGGCCGCAGCTCACGGGCATGGGGGCGCACGGTCCGGCGGAACTGCTGGTGCATATTGTGGATCCGAACCGTGAGGTGGATCCGAGCTTCTGGGCCTGGAACATCACCACGAAGAAGGGTGAGACGCAGGCGGGTGTGATCATCACGGAGAACCAGGCGAGCCTGACGCTGCGCAATCAGGTGGGTGATTTTGAAATCAAGAAGGACGACATCGTCACGCGGGAAAACACGCGGCGCAGTCTGATGCCGGACGGATTGGATGCGTTGGGTGCTGAGACGCTGCGGGACATTCTGGCCTTCATCTGCGGTGGCGAGCAGAAGTTCCGTGTGATTGATCTGCGCACGGCCTACAACGCTGACAGCCGTGCCGGCATCTTCGCGAAGGAAGATGCGAAGGATCAGACGGTGACGCTGCACAAATTTGGAAATGTCACTGTGAATGGCGTGCCGTTTTTCGTGATGGACCCCGAGAAATCGCAATCGGGCGCGAGCCTGATCGCGCTCAAAGGGGGTGGCAAAGGCACGGTGGCGGAGAATTTTCCTGAGAAGGTCGAGATCGCCACGAGCGCCACCGCCGCAAGCCTGCACTTCCTTGGTGGTGTGGCTGGCTGGGGCTGGCCTTTTGGCGGGAACAAAGCTCTCGGGCAGCCCGCGATGACGGTGCAGGTTGAATTCGCCGACGGCGACAAGGAGAGCATCGTGCTCAAAAACGGAGAGCACTTCGCCGACTACATCGGCAAGGCCGAGGTGCCGCTGAGTGATGATGCGGGCGACTTCACCCGGCGCGGACAGCTGCGTTATTTCGCAATCAACTTGAAGAAGAAGGGCGCGCTGAAGAAGATCACGCTGGAGACGAGCGGCAGCATTGTCACGCCTTGCACGGTGGCGATCACGGCGAGCATGGAGCCTGCGAAACTTGGGGCGGTGGCGAAGCCTCAAACAAACGTGGACGTTCGTGGTATGCCAGAAACCGGGCCCAAAGAAGGTGGCAAAGGGGATGGGCCGCTGGTGGCTGTGACGCCGGTGAACTGGGAAGCTGGGAAGACGAAGGTGCTGGTCATTGGCGGCGGGTCATCGCACAACTTCGCGAAGTTCTTTGGCGAGACGGATGTGGCGACGCTGAAGGCGGCCGGGTTTACGGTGCATTACACGGAGGACCGCGATCAGGCTGCGGCTGAGCTTGCGAATGCAGATGTGGCGGTGATCAGCGTGAACCGGAAGTTTTTCGACACGGCGGTGTATCGCAAAGCGCTGTTTGATTTCGCGGCTGCGGGCAAGGGGATCATCATGCTGCATCCTGGCACGTGGTATGGCTTTGGCGGATGGCCTGAGCTGAATGCGCAGATCGTGGGTGGTGGTGCGCGGGGACATGACAAGATTCATCCGTTTGAGGTGAAGGCGGTGAAGGCGGAGCATCCGATCATGGCGGGAGTGCCTGCGAGTTTTACCGTGGAGGATGAGCTGTACTATGTGAATGCGGAGGCTGATAAGATTCCGGAGGGGACGGCCAAGATTACCGTGCTGGCGGAGACGAGCCCTAGCGACAAGTACAAGGCGTCGCATCCGAGTGTGTGGATCACGGAGCATGCGAAGGCGAAGGTCGTGGGCATCGCGCTGGGGCATGATGCGCGGGTGCATGATCTGAAGGCGTACCAGCAGATTCTGACGAATGCGGTGAAGTGGGCGAGCGGAAAGTGATGGGGCCGGGAGCGCTCGGGCATGGCGCTTATTCTTCGCACTGAGCACCTCGAAGGACGAGGTGCTGAGTCTTGTAAACTGAGAACTGAAAACTGAGAATTGTAAATTGCCGGGGCGGGCGGCGCGCTTTTTCGAGTTGGGCGCTGCGAGGGGCAAGATGGCCTTGCCATCAAATGAGGGTGAGGTCTAAAATGCCCGCATGAAATTTCTCCTGCCGTGTCTTTTTGGTCTGATGATCAAAATGCTTCCTGCGGCTGATGTGGGCGGGAGGTGTGTCACCATGGGGTCGGATGTTGTCTTTCTGACCCGTGATGTGATTGCCAGCGATCAGCATCTAACAGACCGCTACCCCGAGGTGCAGTATGATGATGCCGGGCAGCCGGTCGGATTGAAGTGGCTCGCCAAAGAAAGCAGCATTGTTTGCAAGACAGAGCTGATGGCACGCGAGGGTGGGAAGGAGATCCGGCGGTTTGTGTTTTGGAACGAAGGTGGCAATCCGGATGGTGATGGACTGGTGTGCTGCTGGCTGGGCATCCAGGACGTGGCGCCTGGAGGAGGCATGGGTTTCCGTCCATTCCTGGTGTTTAATGGTGATGATCAGGTGCGTTGGTGGGAATCCTTTTGTGCGCATGATGAGAAGGATGGTTTCACCGTGGTCCTGGAGATGACCGTCAAAGGCAATGGCGTGATTCATGAGCATGCCACGATTCAAGTCAAAGAAGACGGCCCGGTGCCGCTGCGGCTTGAAAGCGGTGGACGAGGCCAGGAAGAGCCCAAGGTGAAACGATACCATACCGCCAGCACACCCCGATGAAATCCACCGTCATCCAGCAGGTGCCGCTGCGGCTGATCACGGTGAAGGCGCGGTCTTTTCCAGACGGCATTCGTGCGTCATGGCAGGAGATCGAGTCGAAGCGTGCGATGAAGGGGCGGAAGGCCTATGGCCTGATTTGTACGACGGAGGCGGGCATGGAGTATTACGCCGGGCTGGTGTCGGATGGAGAGCTGGAGGAGCGCGTGACGGGGCTGCCGGTGATTGAAGTGGCGGGTGGTCCGTGTGCGCGGATCAAGCTGGAGAACTGGAAGAGCAAGCTCGATGAAATCGGTGGGTTGTTTGCGCAGATGGCAGAGGAGCATGAGGTGGATCCATCACGGCCGGCGATGGAGTTTTATCGTGGCTTTGCGGAGCTGCATTTGCTGCTGCCGGTGAAGCAAGCGGGTGGGTGAGGATGGGGAGAATGCGATGGGGGGAGCGGAGGTTTGTGTCACCGCTACGCGGTTCGACTGGATTCCACAGGTGCGGGCGGCGCGATTCCGTGGGTTGGCACCCACGGCTACCGTTATGCCAGCGCTACGCGCTTCCGAGCCTGCCGGGGCGTTGTGGGGGGCAGCGTAAACCCTGCGATTCATGGAGCCTTTGATTCCGTGTTTCGGTGATTGGATCGGAGGATGAAGGGCATGGGTGTTTGCACCGCGCTCAAGGACGGGCGGGCTGTCGCCACCCCCATCCTACGGTGGCAGATGCTGCGCTCGGAATGTGTTTTTTGAGAGCGCTGATCGACAGACAGGAGGGTCTATCGTACTTCAGACCTTGAGGAAGAGCTGTCGTTTGTGGAGCCACTGGGCGGTGGCGAGCATGAGGGCGAAGGTCAGGGCGGAAGGGAGCCAGTCGTAGGGGGGCGGGGGGGTGGTGGCTAGGCGTTCGCTGATGGTGCGGAAGAAGCCAAAGCCGGAGCAGAGGTAGAGGGCGATGGGGTTGGCGCCGACCCAGAGGAAGGGGGAGAGGCCGCGGCGAAAACCGAGGACATCGACGAGGGTGTAAAACAGTCCGAGGAGGAGGGCGCTCCAACCGGCGGCGACGAGGACGAAGCTTGAGGACCAGATTTTCTTGATGACGGGGAAGAAGGGATGCCAGGCCCAGCCGAGGGCGAGCATGATGAGGCCTGCGGCGATGAGCCCGGCGGCCTTGCGCGGAGGTGATGAGGCACCTGTGATCCATTTGCCTGCGAGCAGGCCGAGCAGTGCGGTGGCGATGGCTGGCAGGGTGCTGAGGATGCCCTCGGGGTCGTGATTGCCATCGTATTTGCGGCCGGGCAGCCAGATGCTGTCGAGGTAGTTGGTGAGGTTCATGCCTTCGGCGAAGTTTCCTGCGCCAACTCCGGGGACCGGAACGAAACGGAGCATGAGGAAGTAGCCGATGAGCAGGACAGCGGCGGCCACCGTCAAGCCGCGAGTTTTTAGAAACAATGAGAGCAAGCCGGCAGCAGCTGAGGCGATGCCGATGCGCTGCAGCACGCCAAGCCAGCGGATTTGATCCCAGCCGTTCTTCACGCCGCCGGAGAAAATGACGCCGAGGGCCACGAGAATGGCGGCGCGTGCGAGCAGGTGGCGAATGGTGGCGCGGCGGCCATCACGCGAGACACGGCGGGGCAGGGCGATGGCGAGGGAGACGCCTGCGAGAAAGAGGAAGAGGGGGAAGATGAGGTCGTAGAAACGGAAGCCGGCCCAGTCCACATGCTTGAACTGAGTGGTGATGGTGGTGACGGCATCGGACTGCGGGAATGCGCGATTGAGGATCTGGGAGACGACGGTGGAAAGACCGAGAATCCAGCACATGTCGAAACCGCGCAGGGCATCGAGGGACAGCAGGCGTGCCGAGGAGGCGGAGGGTGAAAGCGGGGCAGGGGACATGGGGAGGCGAATATCAGGAGTCATACGGAGTGGACAGCGCAAACGATCAGTGACCCTGAATGATGCTCAGCCAAGGACGTTGAGCGTGGGTTTCGAGGTGTGGACAATGGCGGAGCGCTGGAGATGTGTGGCGGGGGCTTGTTGGAGACGCTGCTGGTAAACGCTGTGTGTGGCGGACTGTTGGGTTTGCTTCCCTGTTATGATGCCGGAAACCCAGGGTCGCCTCGCCGAGGCTCGGCTGACCCTGGGCTGTACTACGCAGCCCCTTTGGGGCTGGTGTGTGGCGGAGTGGAATGGCGCAAGATGCTCCTGAGAGGAAGCATGGTGGAATCAGAGTGCGTATGAATGACTCGTGCTGGCATCGCTACGCGATGCTTGTCGTGGGAGAATTGAAGGCTCTGTGAACGAGGGGTGTCGCTGCGCTCAACCGCCTCGCTACAGGCTGAGATGGCTACGCCATCGGAGGAACGCTTCCTTCCGCAAACCAAGAATGACCCGGTCAATGGGTTCACGGCAAACAGCGACTATGTTTTACATAGCGTTTCCCAAAACGGATTTCCGGTTAGCAGGCTGTTTCATACTCGAAGATCATGGGCTTCGACGGCGGCTGGCTGAGGACAGCCAGCCCTACCTGCGCTGGGCATGCGTGTGTCCTTCACGAGGTGGGGCACCTAGTCCTTCAAGCACCGTCGAGTATCGTCGCGCGCGGCTTTTCGGAAATCCGTTTTGGAAAGCGCCATACCGAGAAGACTTCCAAGTCGTCTCTGCACGAATGAATATCCGTTTTGGAACTGGTCCTAGCCTTGACGCCTTGTGGCGAAATGAAAAAGGGCAGGTCCGAGGACCTGCCCTGATGGGATTCAATGATGAAGGGTGCGATTACTTCACGATGCCGAGGAGCTCGACTTCGAAGATGAGAGGGACGCCTGGGCCAATGCCGCCGCTTGGGCTGCCGCTGTCGCCGTAGGCGAGATCGGAGGGGATGGCAAACTTCCACTTGGAGCCGACGGGCATGAGCTGAAGACCTTCGGTCCAGCCTTTGATGACTTCCTGCAGGCCGAAGGTGGCGGGCATGCCGCGCTCGACGGAGCTGTCGAAGACGGTGCCGTTCACGAGGGTGCCGTGGTAGTGAACGCTGACGGTGTCGGTGATGGCGGGCTTGGGTCCGGTGCCGGCCTTGATGATTTCATACTGGAGGCCGCTCTTGGTGGTGGTGACTTCCTTGCGCTTGCCATTGGTGGCGAGGAATTTTACGCCCTCTTCCTTGGCGGCGGCCATTTTCTGCTTCACGGCGGCCTGTTCGGCGCGCTGCTCAGGCGTCATGTTGGCTTCAGCCTTGGCCTTCATGAAGATCTCGAAGGAGGCCATGGCGGCGGTGAGTTCTTCTTCGGTGTAGGCGGGCTTGTCAGAGCCGGGCTTCACGGTGTGGGTGATGCCGGCGATGAATTTTTCGATGTCGATCGGGATGCCTTCGCTGGCGAACTGCTGGCCGAGGCCGGTGCCCATGGAGTAGCTGGAGCTTTTCTTGGAGGTGAGAGCGTCTTTGACGCCTTCAGTGAACTCCTTGATGTCGATTTTCTCCTGCTGCTTGAGGATGGAATTGCCGACGTTTTTGCCGATGAAGTAGCTGACTTTGTCCATGGGGAGGGTGGGGGAAGCTGCGGGTGCGTCGGCCGGCTGTGCGGGTTTGACATCCTGGGCGTGAATGAGTGGTACCGCAGCAAGTGCGGTGCAGAGCAGGGCGATGGTGGGTTTCATATTGGAGGCGCGGAGACTACCCAGTGGCCCGTGGCGGTCAATGACAGCCTTGGCGGGGCGGGAAAAAGCCGTTTGACCCCGCCCCCCCCTTGAAGCACTATCGCCGCCCCTCTAACCAGAACTTATATGCCCGCGAAAATCTATACTGAAAAAGACGCCAGCCTTGCACCGCTCAAAGGCAAGACCTGCGCTGTGATCGGCTTCGGCTCCCAAGGCCACGCCCACGCTCTGAACCTTAAAGAGAGCGGCGTCAATGTGATCATCGGCCTCTACCCCGGCAGCAAGAGCCGCGCAGTGGCAGAAGAAAAGGGCCTCAAGGTCTATGACACCGCTGAAGCCGTGAAGAAAGCTGACGTGATCTTCGTCGCGGTGCCGGACACGAAAATCGCGGCAGTGTTCGACAAGGACATCAAGCCATTCCTGACCAAGGGCAAGACCCTGCTGTTCAGCCACGGCTTCGCCATTCACTTCAAGACGATCATCGTTCCAACGGACGTGAACGTGATCATGGTGGCTCCGAAAGGCCCGGGCCACATCGTGCGCCGTCAATACACCGAAGGCAAAGGCGTCCCCGCCCTCATCGCCATTTATCAGAACGCTGACAAGCAGGCCAAGAAGATCGCCCTTGCCTGGGCGCACGGCATCGGCGGCACGCGTGGTGGTGTCCTCGAAACGACCTTCAAGGAAGAAACCGAAACCGATCTCTTCGGCGAGCAGACCGTGCTTTGCGGCGGCGCCAGCGCGCTGGTGCAGGCCGGCTTTGAAGTGCTGGTGGAAGCTGGCTACGCTCCTGAGATGGCCTACTTCGAGTGCTTGCACGAATTGAAGCTCATCGTCGATCTGATGAACGAGTCCGGCATCGCCGGCATGCGTTTCTCGATCTCCGAAACCGCCAAGTGGGGCGACGTGAAGGTCGGTCCGAAAATCATCGACAAGTCGGTGAAGAAGCGCATGAAGGAAGCTCTCAAGGACATCCAGTCCGGCAAGTTTGCCAAGGAGTGGATCCGCGAGACGAAGACGGGCTACAAGAAGTTCAACAAGCTGCTCAAGGACGGCGAGAAGCACCCGATCGAGAAGACCGGCGCACGCCTCCGCAGCCTGATGCCGTGGATCAAGAAGCGCGACATCAAGGGCCAGCAGGCCAGCTACTCGTAAGAGTGGTGGAAGACGGTGCCGCTGGCGGGACCGTCAATGAATCAAGAAGAGCGCGGACTGGAAACAGTCCGCGCTTTTTTATGCCCGCATGTCTGCCTGCGTCTGGGCGGGGGTGCGGAAGAGGACCGCAACGCAGAAGGTGACGACGGTGCCAAACATGATGCGCCACGGGAACTCGATAACGGGCACCCAGTCGGCATGTTTCCAGGTGCTTTTGGCATTGAAGAGTTTCAGCACATCGATGTCCAGGCCGCTGAGGTAGGCGACGACGATGAAGCCTGCGAGCATGGCGAGGATATTGCCAAAATCATTGCCACGGGAGCGGGTAAAGAGGCCTACCATGAACACACCGAGCAGCGAGCCGTAGGTGTAGCCGAAGATGCCCAAGATAATGGGAAGGATGCGGAGTGTGGGATTATGTGCGGTGACCCAGGCGGTGCCGAGCGCAACGGAGATGAGCAGGGCGGCGAAGAGAACGGTGCCAAAGCGCAGCACGCGCACGCGGCCTGCGTCTGTGGCTGGCTCGCCGAACCAGCGGAAGTGGAAATCGCGCACGTAGCTGGTGGCGAGGGCATTGAGAGCTGTGCTCAGGGAGCCCATGGCGGTGGCGAGGACGCCTGCCAGCACGAGACCACGAATGCCAGCGGGCATGACGGTGAGGATGAAGTGGGGGAAGACCTTGTTTGCGGAGACGATGCCGGATTCACTGCGTGGCAATGTGAGGTCCGGATTCTGCTGGTAGTAAACCCAAAGAAGGATGCCAATGGCGAGAACGACGAGCGTGATGGGCACGTCTGCCAGGCCGGATAGGATGGTGGCGACGGCGCTCTGCTTTTTGTTCTTGGCGGTGAGCATGCGCTGCACCATGTCCTGGTCCGTGCCGTGTGTGGCGAGAGTGACGAAGGTGGAGCCGAGGAAAGCGGCCCAAACGGTGTACTCCTGTTCGAGGATGCCTTTGATGTTGCCCCAGACGCCTGCGCCCTCCTTGAAGCCCCAGTCCCAGAAGAGCAGGTCTTTGTCACCGGTGAGCAGCTTGGTGGCACCGGCCCAGCCGCCGGGGATGTGGCCGAGCAGATAGAACAAGGAAAAGCCGAGGGCGCAGATGAGGACGATGATCTGAATCACATCCGTCCAGATCACGGCGCGAATGCCGCCGACGGAGGTGTAGAGTGCGGTGGCGAGTGTGACTAAAACCAATGCGCCGCCAGTGAGGAAGAACTCCTTGGTGGGAGACAAGAATTCGTTGGGATATTGCAGATGCCACAGCAGAACCAGCAGCATGCTGGGTACCCAGAGTCGTGTGCCGCTGGCCAGCGTGCGGGTGACGAGAAACACGGCGGACGTCAGCCGCCGCGTGCGGGGGCCGAAGCGCTGGCCGAGGAATTCATAGATGCTGACGACATTGTGCCGGTAATAGGCAGGAATGAAGACGGCGCTGACGACCACGCGCGCGAGCAGATAACCGACAATGAGCTGGATGTAGGTGAAATTGCGCAGTGCAAAGCCTTCGCCCGGAGCGCCGAAGAAGGTGCCGGCACTGATCTCCGCCGCGAGGATGGAGGCGAGGACGGCCCACCAGGCAATCTGCCGGTCTCCGAGCGTGAAGCCTTCCACGCTGTCGCTTTTGCTGCGCTGCGACAGACCGATGCCGATGATCAGGGCGAAGTAACCGAGGATGACGATCGCGTCGAGGAGGTAAGGCATGGCGTGTGTGGTGCGAAGTCTCGCTGCAAAGCACCACACACGTCAAGAGAACAGCCTGCGGCTGTGGAAACTAACCCGGGGCAGGGACAGGCCCGTGGTGCGGGTTATTTGGAGACGACATTGGTCTCCAGCTTTGGCAAGGCGCGCACGATGACGCGTTCTTCGACCGAGGTGCCACGGGGTGACACGATGGTGATTTCCTCGTACACTTTGCCGATGTCCTTGTTGGTGAGTGGATGATGGATCAGCCTGCGTGTGGCGACAGTGGTGTCCCCCAGAGCTTTTACTGTGACGTTTCCTGTCTGTGTGGGAGTGGCGGCACGAGCACTTTCAGCTTGGGTTCCTGCACGGGGGGCGGCGCACTGGGTCAGGAGGACCGTGGAAAGAGTGAGGGCGGAAAAACCGAGGGTTTTGAAGAGGGATTTCATGGTTGGATGAGGGGCTTAAGTTCAGCACGAAGCTGAGGCGGGATTGGACGCGGCCAAGCGGATGGCGTTCAAAGTTTAGAAAGTATGCATTAGTCATTTTCATATGTGAGAGCGCCGTCTGACCAGATTTTAGTCTTGCTTCACCATCCCCTCATCCGCATGATCCTACACGCCCATGCATGAAATGCGCCTATCCTTGGTGATGTCAGCTGTCTGCCTGCTGCCGTGGGCTGGCTTGAGAGCCGAGCCGCCGAAGGCGGAGATGGCGAGTGAAAAGGGGCGCTTGATCGCTCTTCATCGGCATTACGAAAGCGCGGCCGCCATGTCTGCCCAGGGGCGGCTGGTGGAGGCGGAGGCGGAACTGCGGGTGATCGTGTCCACCTGCAGGGAGGTGTTTGGCAAGGAGCATCCGGACACGCTGACAAGCCGGAGCGATCTGGCGGCCACGCTGGCCGGGGAGGGCAAGTATGCCGAGGCGGAAAAAGAAAATCGTGCGGTGCTGGCCATCCGCCAGCGTGTGCTGGGCAAGGAGCACCCGGACACTTTGCTGAGCCGGAACAATCTGGCGATGACGCTGCAGGAACAGGGGAGGCATGCGGAAGCGGTGCGCGAGTATCGTGCGGTGCTGGAGGTGAGGCAGCGTGTGCTGGGCGAAGAGCATCTGGACACGCTGGACAGCCGCAACAACCTGGCGACGGCGCTGAATGACATGGGCAGGCATGCGGAGGCCGAGAAGGAGCACCGCAAGGTGCTGGCGCTGCGCGAGAAGGTGCTGGGAGTGAAGCATGCCGATGTTTTCATGAGCTGCTTCAATCTGGCTTTGTGCCTTGAGGCGCAGGCCAGGCACAAGGATGCGCTGGTTTTCATGGCGCGCGCGCAGGAGGGCTTTAAAAAAGGCCTGGGTGAGGGCCATCCGTACACTCAAGCTGCAGAAGACTGCCGGAAGCGGATCGCGGCGGAGATCAAAAAATAATTGTCTTTGCTGAAGGCATTCTGCTGCAAAAGCTCTCGCGCCATGGCAGGTACTCGTTAACATCGGCCCCAATGTCAGCCGTCACCTTCGTCAAAGAACTGCGTCATAACTGGAAGACCATCGGCGCGGTGGCGCCCTCAAGTACGGCGCTGGCGGAGCGCATGATGGAGTCTGCGGGTGTGTGGAAGTCCAAACGGATTCTTGAGCTTGGGCCCGGAACGGGTGCCTTTACCGGAGCCATTGCCGACGCCATGCCGCGTGATGCGGACTATGTGGGCATCGAGCTGATCGAGACCTTTGTGCAGCAACTGCGGCCACGGTTTCCGAAGATGCGCTTTGAGTGTGCTGGAGCGCAGGAGTTTGATTTCAGCCAGGTGCTGCCTGCCGGGGAGAAGTTTGACACGATCGTGAGCGGCCTGCCATGGACGGCGTTTCCGCGCGGGCTGCAGGAGGCCATTTTGAACAATGTGCTGCCGCACCTCGCGCCGGGAGGATGCTTTGCCACTTTTGCGTACTGGGGATTTCACAAGCTGCCGGGCGGCAGGCAGTTTCGTGCGCTGCTGCATGAGATGACGCATGGCGTGGAAACCAGCCGCATCGTGTGGGGCAATGTGCCGCCGGCGTTTGTGTATCTGGCGCGGAAAAAGTGAGCGGGTTTACTCCGCTTTCTTCTTTTTGCCTTTGCCCTTTTTCTTGGGTGCTGCGGTGGTCTGCTGGGCGTTTTTCGTGGGCATCGGTGCTTTGATGGCTTCGCGCCATGCGATCATTTTGGCGTGCAGTTCCTTGATCTTTTCGGGCTGTTCGGCGGCGAGGTTCTTCTGCTCGCCGATGTCATCCTTGAGGTTGTACAATTCAAGGCGGCCGTCTTCGAAGAACTCCATGAGCTTCCAGTCGCCTTCTTCGATGAGGCCGACGGGAGTGGTACGCCAGGTGTTTTCTCCTGCGCCGAGATAACCGGGGAAGTGCTGGTAGATGGCGTCGCGCTTCAGGCTGGCGGAGGCATCGCGAAAGAGTGGGACGAGGCTCTCGCCATCGAGGGGCTGATTGGCGGGAGGTGTGGCTTTGCCGATCTCGGCGAAGGTGGGGTATAGATCCACGTGGATGGTGGGCACATCGCTGCTGGAGCCGGGCTTGGTGACGCCGGGCCAGCGGACGATGAAGGGGACGCGGGTGCCGCCTTCGTAGAGGCTGCCTTTGCCGCTGCGGAGCGGGGCGTTGTCGGTGATGTCGCCTGCTTTTTTGAGGCCCTCGCGGGCGTAGCCACCCACGCCGCCGTTGTCACTGGCGAAAATGAGGACGGTGTTGTCGGCGAGTTTGAGTTCATCGAGGGTGGCCATGACGCGGCCGACGCTTTCGTCCACGCTGGCGATCATGGCGGCGTAGACCGGGCTGTGATGGCCGCCGACGGGGGGCTTGTCCTTGAAGCGGGCGGTGATTTCATCTTTGGCGTCGTGCGGGGAATGGACACCGAAATGGGGCAGGTAGAGGAAGAAGGGGGCGTCTTTGTGGCGCTGGATGAAATCGACGGCCTTGTCGGTGAGGAAGTCGGCGAGGTATTCGCCTTTAGGGTATTCGACCGGTGGCTGAGTTTTGAAATCGAAGTGCTTTCCCATGGTGACGATGGCTTCGTCAAAGCCGCGCTGCCCGGGATGGTATGCGTCTTTTTCGCCGAGGTGCCATTTGCCGAACATCCCGGTGGCGTAGCCGGCCTGCTTCATGGTTTGCGCGATGGTGATTTTTTCCAGGGGCAGCTGCTGTGCGTTGTCCACCGGACGCAATGGGCGCGACTCCCAACCAAAGCGGTCGATGCCGCCCACGGTGTAGACGCCGGTGCGTGGGGCGTACTGGCCGCTCATCAGGGCGGCGCGTGTGGGCTGGCAGTTCTGGCAGTGGTGGTGCCGGGTGAGCTTCATGCCCTGCTGCGCGAGTTTGTCGATGTTGGGCGTCTCGTAGTATTTGGAGCCGAAGCATGCCACGTCGGTATAGCCGAGGTCATCTGCGAGAATGAAAACGATGTTGGGCGCGCGATCTGCGGCACGCAGGGAGAGTGTGAGGAGGAAGAGGCAGAGCAGGTGCTTCATGGGCCCGTGAACGAGTGGTGCAGCTGAGAGATTGCATGATTTCAGCATCGACAGCCGCAAACGGAGCCGCTTTGATCGGCGCATGTCCCGGCTCCTCCTGATCCTTCCCTTCCTGACCGCGCTTAGCTTCGCCGCCGATGTGGCGATCAAGCCCGGTGTGCGTTCGCCCATTTCCTTCAAAGTCTCGCCGCAGGTCTCCGACAATGCACAGATCAAGATGCGCATGCATGCGGCGGAGACACCGCCGCCCTACGACGTGAGCATGGAGAAATTCGACATCATTGTGCCGAAGAAGTACAAGAAGGGCGATCCGCATGGACTTTTCATCTGGGTGAGCCCGAGTCCCGCGCCTTCGATCTCGCCTGAATGGGAGGCTGTGCTGGCGGAGAAGAAGCTCATCTTTGTGGGCGCGCATAATTCCGGCAACAACCGCGAAGTCTTCGCCCGCATGCGCATGGCCGTGGATGCGAACGACAACATGCGCGAGCTCTACGACATTGACGACAAGCGTGTCTATGTCTCCGGCTTCTCGGGCGGCGGGCGTGTGGCCAGCATGCTTGGCGTGACGTATGCAGACATGTTCACCGGGACCATCGCCTTCATGGGCACGAATTTTTACACGGACATTGTCACCCTGGATAAAAGTGAGGTCTTTGAGGCGCGGTACATTCCGCATGAGGAGATTGCCGCGCTGGCGAAGGACCAGTGCCGTTATGTGCTCGTGACGGGAGAGAAGGATTTCAATCTCAAGAACACGAGCGCGGTGTTTGAAAACGGCTTTAAGAAAGAGGGGTTTAAGGCGGTGGAGTTGATGAACGTGCCGGGGCAGGGGCACCAGCCGCCGAAGGCTGAATGGCTCAAGAAAGCGATCGAGTTTCTGGATGCGGGCAAGACGGTGAAGAAGTGATCAGCGTGGGTCGTTCATGCGACCCAGTCAGGTTTGGGTATGGAGGCGTTTTGTGTCACCGCTACGCGGTTCCACGACCTTTGAGAGGGAAGGTGCAGTTCCCTGGGTTGGCACTCGCGGCTATTTGAATGCCAGCCCTCCGGGCTTTCGGAGGGGCATGAGCCTGCTTCGGGCGCTCAGCCCAAGTATTCAAGCGGGCCTAAGTTCTACCTTGTTAAGTGTCTGGGGCGAGGCGGAGCGTTCCTTGTTCCACAGGAACAAGGCTACTTTGCTTCGCTGAGCCGAAAGCAGCCTGGCTGACGACCAAGTCTAACAATGTAGAATTAGTCCTTCCGCTTCAGCTGCGGGAAGAGGATGACGTCGCGGATGCTTTCGGCGCCGGTGAGCATCATGATGAGGCGGTCGATGCCGATGCCGATGCCGCCGGCGGGGGGCATGCCGTGTTCGAGGGCGAGGATGAACTCTTCGTCGATCTTCTGGGTCTCTTCGCCGGCCTGGTGCTCGAGGCGTTCGCGCTGGACGATGGGGTTGTTCAGTTCGGAGTAACCGGGGCTGATTTCCTGGCCGTTGATGATGAGTTCGTAAACGTCCACGATGGAGTCGTCTGTGGCGTTCTGCTTGGCCAGGGGGACAAGTTCCTTCGGGCAATGGGTGACGTAGAGGGGATCGAACTGCTTCGCCTCGATGAGGCGCTCGAAGACGTGCTGGGTGACTTCGTAGTCTTCGAAGTTGGCTCCGATCTCGACGCCGAGTTCCTTGGCGCGGGCTTTGCGTTCTTCGGGGGTGTACTCATACCACTTTGGATCGACGCCCTTGAGGAGGTCGGTGTAGCGGGCGCGGCGCCATGGGCGGGAGAGGTCGATGGACTTGGTGACGGTGCCTTCTTCGTCTTTGTGCTCGATCTTGAGACCGCCGCAGAAGTTTTCGGCGAGGTGGCAGATCATGCCTTCGACGAGGTCGGCCATCTTTTCGAAGTCGGCGTAAGCCCAGTAGGCTTCGAGCATGGTGAACTCGGGATTGTGGCGGCGGCTGAGGCCTTCGTTGCGGAAGTTGCGGTTGAGTTCAAAGATCTGCGTGAAGCCGGCGACGAGCAGGCGCTTCAAATAGAGCTCCGGCGCGATGCGGAGGAACATCTGCTGATTCAACGCGTGGAAGAAAGTCTCGAAGGGCTTGGCTGCGGCGCCGCCGGGGACATCCTGCATCATGGGGGTTTCGACTTCGAGGAAGCCGCGCTCCTGCATGTAGTTGCGGATGGCGGCGACCATCTTGCTGCGGGTCACGAAGATCTCGCGGCTGCGGTCATTGGCAATGAGGTCGAGGTAGCGCTGACGGTACTTGATCTCCTTGTCCGTGACGCCGTGCCATTTGTCGGGCAGGGGACGCAGGGCCTTGGACAGCGGGGTCAGTTTTTTGACGTGGATGGAGTTTTCGCCGCGCTTGGTGACGAAGGTGAAACCTTCCACACCGACGAAGTCGCCGATGTCGATGAGTTGATTGAACTGCACGTAGGCTTCATCGCCGACGTCGCCCTTGCTGAGGTAGCACTGCATGCGGCCGGTGATGTCGCCGATGTCAAAGAAGGTGGCCTTGCCCATCTCGCGGCGAGAGAGCACGCGGCCAGCGACGCTTACCTGAAGCTCTTCGAAATGGGACTTCATCTGTTCTTTCAGCGAGCCGGGCTGATGCGTGGTGTCAAAGCGGCCGCCGAAGGGGTCCAGTCCGGCCTTCACCAGTCCGTCGAGCTTTTCGCGGCGGAATTGGAGGAGTTCGGACTCGGAATGTTCTGGGGCTGCGGGCGTCGGTTGCATGGTCGTACGGATGAGTGGGCCGTGTTCATAGCCGTTTCCGGGCGCATTGCCACTGCAAAAGCCGCCCATGGTTTGGAGATTGCCAGAGCCTGCTTTGAATGCCAGAATCCGACCTAATGAGACCGCTGCATGCCATTTTTGTTTCGCTCGTCGCCTTCGCCAGTCTTGCCCAGGGCCAACAAAAGGAATGGCCTGAGGTGGAGAAATTTGCCACCTCGATCACCAATGTGCTTTGGGATCTGCGGGGCACGAACTCGCTCAGGCACCTGCGTTACGATGGTGAAAGCATCTTCCCGGTGACGGGGAATGGCATGAATCAGAATCCGTACAAGGAGCATGCCTTTGTGGATGTGGGTGTGTTCCAGCTCGTTTTCAGCGATAACCGGGCCGCATGGTATTTTGTGAGCGACGACTTAAAGGTCCTCACCCCGATCAACATCAGCGAGATGGTGGAGTTCAAGGCTGATGCCGGAACTGCCATCAAGCCGGTGAAAAATTTCCCGCAGGACATTCAGAATGTCGTTTGGGTGGGCAGGAATCAGAAGGCCGAACTCAAGATGCGCTGGAACGGGAAGGAGCTTGAGGTAGGTGCGAAAGCGGACAAATGGATCGTGCAGAAGGTGGATGCCGTTGTGGCCAATCGACGTGTCTTGGAAGCCGGTGGTGAAAACAACGCCTTGTTCTGGCTGGCGTTTTCAGAGGATGGCTCCGAAGCCACGTGGATGAAGGTCGACAACATTTTCGGCGGCCATGCCCGTGGGAATCCTGGCAAGGCTTCCCAGACTGCTGCAACCACCGGCCTCACTCCCCAGCTCAATGATCTGGCCAACCACGCCGAGGACCTGATGAACGGAGGAGACAAAATGCGTGCCGCGACGCTGTTGCGTGAACTGGAACGCAAAAGCGCCGCCAACAAGGATGCGCTCAAAAAACTGCAAGTCCGCTTCAAGGCACTGAAGTGAGAGGAAGGGATAATGAATGGCGCGCGTTCAGGCTGGCCGTCGTAGCTTTGGGAGTGAAGGAAATTCCTGTGAAGCAGGCATGCTTCGGGGCTTGTTGTGGACGCTGCTGGTGGAAGCTGAGCGCGGCGGAGTGCTGGGTTTGCTTCCTGGCTTTTGATGACTCTACCCAGGGTCGCCTCGCCGAGGCTCGGCTGACCCTGGGCTGAGTCCCCAGCCCTTTCAGGGCTGAGATGAGTTCGAAAACGGTTTTGTTAAAGAGGGACTCAGTGGAAATGCGATGCGAAAGAAACTTCAGAAATTCGGTGAGCGGGCATTACTTCGCCTCATAAAAAGGGAAGAGCTGCTTGATCTCGGCGGCGCTGGGGCGGCGGCCGTATTCGCAGACTTCGAAGGTTTCGGCGTATTTCACGGCCCTGCCTTTTTCCTCACCGTAGAGTTTGACGAGCAGGTCGCGGTACTTCTCGGCTTCGCTGCTTTGGCGGGCGCCCCAGCGGCGTTTGAGCCAGGCGCGGCGGGCGACTTCATCCGCGGCAGGAGGCACGTCTTTGGCGACGTATTCGGCGGAGCCGCTGGCACCGCCTTCGTAGGCCTGGGAGGTGAGTTCGTGGAGACCGTCGAGTTTTTGGTCGAATGAATCGTCCACGCTCACGGCGATGTCCGGCGTGAAGGGGTAGGGCTTTTGAAAGCCATCGCTGGAATAGAGGAAGACGGGGTTCTTTTTCAAAAACGGCACGTCAGGAACGATGAAGGGGACGGTGACCATGAAGGCAGCGTCCTGGATCAGGACGCCGACATAACGGTGGTCGGGATGGTAATCCCAGGGGCGGTGGGCGATGACGATGTCCGCCTTCCACTCGCGAATGACGCGTGTGATGAGCTTACGGTTTTCCAAGGAAGGGAGGAGTTCGCCGTCGTGAATGTCGAGGACCTGGGAGGTGACGCCGAGCTTTTTGGCGCAGGCCGCCACTTCTGCGGCGCGGCGCTGTGCGAGCGGGCCACCGGCTTCTTTCCAATGGCCGATGTCGCCATTGGTGACGGAGACGAGTTTGACGTGGTGGCCCAGGCGCGCCCATTTGACGGCTGTGCCTGCGGTCTTGTATTCGGCATCATCGGGATGGGCGCCGAAGACGATGATGCGCAGCTTGCCGTCGTTTGGATCCTCCGCGTGGAGGGTGAAGGTGGCGAGGCAGATGGCGAGAGAGAGGAGAGAGCGAATCATGGCGGCATGAGTACGCCGCCATGACATAGACTCTCTCGGCTCAAGCCTCTTCCGCCTTGGGTTCTGGCAGCATGAAGCCGATGAGGAAACTCAGCACCACGATGGCGGTGGCGACGATGCCTGCGGCTTTGGCGACGTGCATGGGCAGCATGGGGCCGGTGCCGGCGAGCATGGGGGCGACGAGGTTGGTGGTGACGAAGGCCATGCTGGTGCCGATCATGCGACCGCCAACATTGGTGGCGAAGCTGCCGCCGGTGCCGCGCAGATGCATGGGGAACACCTTGGGCAGGTATTCACCGAAGTAGCTGAACTGAGCGACGGTGAGCAGACCGCAGACGCCATAGGCCCAGAGGAAACTATTGCCTCCTTGCTCGAAGAAATAGAAGTAAGTCAGCGGCAGGATGATGAGCGCGGGAACCTGGAAGACCTTCAACAACGCGACGCGGCTGATGCCGACGATGAGGAGGATGGCCAGTGCGATTCGGCCGACGAGGCCGCCCATTTCCTGGTAGAACTGCACGGTGTCGGCCATCTTTTTCACTTCATCGTTGATCGGCTTTTGCTGGCCGAAGTTGGCCTTGATCTGTGCGATTAGTTCCTTGCGGGCAGGGTCGGTGGCAGGGAGTGCATTGAGCTGCTTGTTGAGGTCTTCACCGGCTTTGCGCAGCGGAGCGAGGGCTTTGGACTGGGCTCTCAATTCCGGCAGGCCGGGGGTGACGCGTGAGACAGTGACCTGGAGTGCACCGAAGGCGATGCCGTAGGCGCAGGCGGACAGCGCGGCTGTCACCAAAGTGACGCGGCGGAGCTCGGGGGCAAAGAGAGCGGCGAAGCTGGGGCGCTTGAGCGTGCCTGCGGCTTTCTTTTCCTTCCAGGCCTGGGATTCAGGCACGAATGGCAGGAGCAGTGCGATGGGGATGGCGGGGAGGATGCCCGTCATGAGGAGGTAGCGCCAGGTGGAGGGATCGTTTGATCCGAGACCGGCAGGCAGACCGATGTGCGGGAGGTCCATGCCATGCTTGTTGATCCAGACGCTGACGAGCGTGACAAACACACCGCCGAGCGAGGCGAAGGCCTGCGTGATGCCCATCCACTTTTCCTTCTGCTTTTTATCCGAGAAGACTTCCGCGAGCCAGGTGATGGCGGCCACGAACTCGACGCACACGCCGATGAAGGTGGTGCTGCGGAAGAAGACGAACATGCCCAGCGAGGTGGAGTAGGCGGCGCAGAAGGGGGAGAAGGAGTACAGGAAGATGCTCAGGGCCATGATCTTCTTGCGACCGAATTTATCGACGAGCCAGCCGCCGAGCAGACCAAACACGCCGCCGCACAGGGCCGCGATCCAGAGCAGATTGCCCACCCAGGTGGTCACGATGGGGTTGTTCATCGGGAGCTTGAGCAGTTCGGCGATGGCCGGTGCCGCGACGAGGGGCGTCATCAGCAGCTCATAGGTGTCAAACAAGAAGCCAATGCTGGCGATGATGATGATGAGCCAGTGGGTGGTGGTGAATTTGGGTGCGGGAGAGGACATGGCGGGGCGATGCTGTCAGGAGATGGGAGGCAAGTCAACGGGCGGCGTGGGCGGAATTCATCAACGGGATTGATGGCGAGAAGACATCCTACATGTGTCGGAGTTTGGGCTCGACAAATCCGACATTTGTCGGCAAACTCGCGAAATATGGCTAAAAAATCTCTGCCCCCACTGTCAGCCGCCGAGCAGGCGCTGATGGACATTCTCTGGAAAAAGCATCCGTCGAGCGTGCTGGAACTGCTGGAAGTGGTGAACCAGGGGCGCAGTGACCCCGTGACGCGGAACACGCTGCAAACGCAGCTGACGCGACTGGAGGCGAAAGGATGGGTCAGCCGGGATGACTCCAGCCGCAGCCACGCCTATGAGCCTGCCGTGCCGGAGCAGCGTGGCCGCACGAGTGTGCTGGCGGATTTGAAGCAGCGCTTCTTTGGCGGGAGCAACCTGGCGCTGGTGCGCTGCCTGGTGGAGAGCGGCGACATCAGCGAAGAGGAGCTGGCGGAGCTGCGCAAATACGTGCGCAACAGCACGGGGAAGAAGGGGGAGGAGTCATGAATGCGGAGACGGTCAGCACGCTGAATTTCATGGTTCACAGTTTGGTGATCGGTGCGGCGGCGTGGCTGCTGGTGCGGTTTGTCATTCGCGATGCGCTGCGCCGCTGCATCCTGGCGAATCTGGCGGTGCTGATGTGTCTCTACAGCCCGTTTAATATTTCGATGCAGGATCTGTTCCCGGTGAAGAAGGAGGTGCCGGTGTGGACGCCGATTCAGGAGACTTTCAAGGCGGACTGGCGTGTGAGTGTGGCACCTGCAAGGGCGCCTGAAATCAACATCACGACCGAGAAGCGAGGCTGGGAGGTTGATGAGGTGGTGAAGGTGCTGCGCTGGTTGTTCTGGCTGGTGACTGTGGCCTTGTGGGGACGTCTTTTGTACCAAAGTGTGCGAGTGCAGCGCTGGGCGTGGCGGCTGAGGCAGCCTACTATTAAAGAGTATGACCAACTGCCGGAGGACTTGAAGCGAGAGCGCGTGCGTGTCTTTGAGCAAGAAGGTACGCCTTGTGTGGCGGGCTGGTTTTTTCCGGTGATCGCTGTGCCTGCCTCTGCGTTTGAAAAACTCACAGCCCGGCAGTGGCGCTGGCTGCTGCGGCATGAGGCAGAGCATCTGCGCCTGCATGACACGGTGGTGGTGCTGCTGCAAAACATCGTGCGCGGATTCCTGTGGTGGAACCCTTTTGCGCATGCGCTCGTGGAGGAATATGCCCGGGCGCGTGAGGAGGCGTGTGATGCGGCTGCGGTGGGGGAGGAGCGTGAGCACACGGCGTATGCTGACTTTCTGCTGGCTTGGGCTGACCGATCTGCTCCGCAGCGCGAATGCGTGATGGCGATTGCTTATTCACGACCTGCGAAGAGGCTGAAGGTGCGGCTGGTGGCGCTGATGGAGGCGAGGGGTGTGAGGAAGAAACTGGGGGCGCTGTTTGTGCTGGGGTGTCTGGCTTTCGCGGTGGTGGCGCCGGTGATTGCGGCGTCGTTCGGGATTGCGACCACCGCCACTGCGGCTGCGCAGGAAGTGGTGAAGACAAAGGCGGATGATGGTGGCGTGATGTACATGCGAGTGTACAGGGTGGCTCCTGATTTTCTGAATGGAGATGCGGTCACGAAAGCTCCAGTGCCTGAGTTTATCGGAAAATCCGCGCGTCAACTGCTGGAGGAGCGAGGCATCCCTTTCCCTGAAGGCGCCCTTGTGATGTATAATCCGGCTACCTCGCAGCTGACGGTGCGTCATTACAAGGCGGCGCACCATCAAATCGAAACGATCATTGATGACCTTAGCAGGCGGTCGCCGCTGGTGTATGTTCAGTGCAAACTGATCCAGGCAGAGAGTTACTATGGGATGCATGGCGGAATTTTGGGTGCTGATGAAGTGCAGCAAATGTGGGGACAGCTGCTGCAGAAGAAGGGCATCGACCTGGCCAACCTGCCAAGCATCACGATGAAGCTGGGGCAGGAAGCCACCGCTGAAATCGTGCGGGAGGTGCTTCCTGAAAAGCCGCCGGCAAAAGAGATGGCGAGTGTGATGAAATTCGTCGGGCCGAGAATCCTTCTCATTGCAAACACGACGCCGAATGGAAAAGCGATGGTCACATCGAAGGTGGATCTGGGGATTGATCCCGATGGATCGCATCCATGGCTGCCGCAAAAGGGGGACAAGCCGGTGTGGGAGCGGGTGCAAATCCACACTGCCGCCGCGCAGGCTGAACTGGGGAGCGGGGAGACACTGGTGATGCATCTGCCAACTTCGAAAAAGCATGTGACGGTTCTCATCACTGCCGAAGCGCTGAATCCGAGAGGTCAGAAGGTGCCGAGTTTTGAAGCAACCGCGGTGATCAAGCCATCAATCACAGGCATTGATGTGCCAGACAAGGCCGCCAGCGAATGGGCCGTGCGTGTTTACCAAGTGCCTGCTGACTTTCCCCGGGACAAGCCGCCGATTGAAGTGCTCCAGGAGGCGGGAATCACATTCCCGAAACCGGCGGATGCGGAGCTGAAGGATGGAAAACTCACGGTGCGCAACACCAGGCCAAACCTGGACTTTATTGAGGCATGGATCGATTTCCAGCGGGCCACGGTGAAGAAGAGAGTGGTCACCACGGTGCATGCCGTAGAGATAAAGGGCGATTTTTTGAAGCTGGTTGGAGACTGGATTCCTGTGCCGCCCAGTGATCAAAAGCCAGCCACCACCCTGGACCCGCCGCCGTTATCCCTGACGACATCATCGCCACCCGAGGATGTGTTACGACAGTTCAGCGTGGCTGGTGTTTTCACCAACGATCAGTATGCGACGGTGCTGCAGCGGATGAGCGAGGTGGCTGACTACAATATGAAACTCGAAATCTTGAAGCCGAAAGGCGATCCGGCATCCAAGCAGCTGGCGTATGTGCTTCCCGCCTCCATGGGCGGCAGCGGGGTGACTGTGGAGTGGCAGATCGGCGGGGATGGAAACACCCTGGATGTCACGGTCAGAAACGATCCCAACATGACCGGACGCATCTCCACGGAGTTGAGCATTTGGGACGGACAGACGGTTGTTTTGGGCGCGCAACCTTCGGAAGGCGTGTCACGGCTTCTATTCATCACCGGGCACCTTGTGGAAGATCTGAAGAAAAAGTGAAATCTGGTTTTGCCGCCGATGGGGGCCGCCTTCATCATGCGGCCTTATGTTTCACGACCTGACCTCCGCGCCTGCCACTGATCCGACGAGCATTTACCGTTATCGAGACTGCCTCTATGGGGCTGACATGGTGACGGCGGCGTTGAGTGTGGATTTCTTCACGTGGCTGTCGGCGAATCCGTCTTCGCTGGCGGGCATTTGCGGGCACTTTGGATTTACGGAGCGTCCGACGGATACGATGATGACGTTGTTTGCGGCGAATGGGTGGGTGGAGAATGTGGGCGGGGTGTTTCAAGCGACGGAGGTGACGCGTGAATTTTTGTGTGCGGGGCCGGTGTGGGAAGTGCGGCCTTACTTTGCCTCGCTGCATGACCGGCCGATTGCGCGCGACTTTTTGGAGGTGCTGAGGACGGACAAGCCGGCGGTGTGGAGTGGTGACAAGGCGGCCTTTGACTGGCACAAGGCGATGGAGCAGGAGGACTTTGCGCGGAAGTTCACAGCGGCGATGGACTGCCGCGGGGTGCTGCTCTCGCAGGCTTTGGCGAAGAAGCTGGATCTGACCGGACGCTCCTGCCTGCTGGATATTGGTGCGGGTTCGGGAATTTATGCGTGTGCGATCACTGCGCAGCATACGCACATGAAGGCCATCGTGTATGATCAGGCACCGGTGGACCGCATCGCGGGCAAATTGATCGAGGAACGCGGGTGTGCGGAGCGCGTGAGCGTGGCGACGGGCAACATGTTTGATGGCATGCCTGCGGGCTGCGATGTGCATCTTTTTTCCAACGTGCTGCATGACTGGGGCGTGCCGGAAGTGAAGAAGCTGCTGGCGGTTTCACATGCGGCTTTGCCGGCGGGCGGACTGCTCATCATTCATGATGCGTTCATCAATGCGGACAAAACGGGACCACTGCATGTGGCTGAGTATTCATGCCTGCTGATGCATTCCACGCAGGGGAAATGCTACAGCACGAGCGAGTATGCGGAGCTGCTGGATGAAGCGGGATTCACACCGGGTGAGTATCATGACACGGCGGTGGCGCGCGGATTCATGACTGCTATCCGACGTTAAAAATTAAATTGTGCAAAGAAACCGACTTGTCGTATCGTCTCAGTGTTCGCTTATGAAATTAATCACTCTGCTTTCCGTCCTTGCTCTCACTGCATCTCTTCGCGCTGAGACCACACTCACCATGACCGGCGTGCACAACTGCTGCGGCAGCTGCGCCAAGGGCATCACCAAGGCTGGCAGCATCGGCGAAGGTGTCACGATTGATGTGCCTGAAAAGAGCACCACGGTGACGATCACCTCGAAGAAGAAGGGTGATGCCATGAAAGCCGCGGAGGCGATCATTGCCGCAGGATACTTCGGCAAGATCGAAGGTGGTGAACCTTCCAAGTCCGCCAGCAAATCCACGGCGAGCACGAAGCCGGAAGCGAAGATGACCAAGGCCACTGTTTCCGGTGTGCACCTCTGCTGCAAGAAGTGCGAAACCGCCGCAGCGAATGCGGTGAAGACTGTTCCAGGCATCACGAAGAGCGACATCGTCGCGAAGTCCACCTCATTCACTGTCGAAGGCGAGTTCACCAAGTCTGAACTGACCGCCGCCCTCAATGCCGCTGGCTTCGCCGGCGTCATCAAATAACTACCGCAACCAACAACGAGCGGGGCCGGGGTTTGCGAAAGCAGCCCCGGCTTTCTTTTTGTCTGTGAAAGAGGACTGAGACGGGCAACCGGGACGGTCGATTCATACCTTCGCCAGCGCGGATTCGACAAGGGGCTTGACGATTGGGCCTGCAACGTGGTTTTATCCTGCTTATGAACCAGAAAAGCATATGGGCCTGCATCATCGGCTTGATTAGTGTGAGTTTGAATGTTGTGGGGCAGCAGCCGGACAAAGCTGCCAAGGAGAAGATGGAGAAAAAATATCCGTCTCTGCACATCCAGGCCAAGGTCGGCAAGCGAAACACTCCAGTCCCAGGATCGTCCTACATGATGACGATGACCATGACCCCGGAGATTATCATCGAAAGTGCCAAAACCCAGCCCATGGCTTCGGCTTCAGCCACCTTCCTGCTGGTGACCATGGAAACGTCGGCCAAATACGCGCGGGGCCAAGAAGAGCTCATCATTGCGACTTCGGAGACGCAGGGAATCCCTGCGGTGGCCAAAGGCTCTCGTCGTAGCATTGAATTCAAATCATTGTCGACACGCTATGATTCGGACCGTGACAGCAGCAATGTCGGCGGGCAGGAGTACAAGTACTACATCATGGCGGTGTTTGCCGATGACAATCAGTTCCTGCATTTTGAAACCAACTGCCCTGAGCTGTCGAGGCATCTGCAAGCGCATCCGGAGTTGAGGGTGAAGTTTCTTGGGATGAAACCGAGGGAGACGTTCAAGACGAATTTCAAGTGACGGTGGTGTTATGCCCCGTCGTCAAGATCAGCCGCCACCCTGGCCGCATGCTCCCACGCATCTTCTGGATGCCAGAGGCATCTACTTCGTCACTGCGGGCACGCATCTCAAACAGCACCATTTTCGTGACCCTGCCCGGCTCGAAGTCCTGCAACGAGGCTTATTGACGATCACTCATAAGTTTGGCTGGAGGCTGGAAGCATGGGCGGTGTTTTCCAATCACTACCATTTTATTGCCAAGACCCCGCCGGATGTGGAGGGGGCGGAATCACTGCCCGTCATGGTGCGTGCACTGCATGGGCCGCTGTCTCGATGGGTGAACAAACTGGATGGCACGCCAGAGCGCAAAGTCTGGCACAACTACTGGGAGACATTGCTCACGAAGCAGACATCGTATTTTGCGAGACTGAATTACACGCACAACAACGCGGTGAAGCATGGGCTTGTGCAGGTGGCGCGAGATTATCCGTGGTGCTCGGCGGCGTGGTTTGAGAGGGAGACCGCGCCGGCCATGGTGAGGGCGATTGAGCGGTTCAAGACGGAGCGGCTGAAGGTGGAGGATGATTTTCAGCCGGAGTGAGTGGTGGGGGCTGGGTGGGGGCTGGACTCTGGGGAATGGTGCTCCTGGGAGGTTTGGAAGACAAGGAGGGCTTGTCTCTTGTGGGTGTGGCGAAAGCGGTGCTGAAGCACCGCACTCCGGGGACGCTGGCGCGCACGCAGTTGCTACAGAGCGGCGCGTAAAATCTGGAGCAGTTCGTCGTGCGTGAGCGAGACGGGATTTGCTTTCATGCTGCTGGCGGCGGCTGCTTTGTGGGCGATTTCGTCGAGGTCGGTTTCGGTGATGCCCCACTGGCTGAGTTTGGGGATGAGCAGGCGGGCGGTGAGGGCGTGGAGGTATGAGACGGCATCGCCACCGAGCATTGAGTCGACTTGAGCGAACTTGGTGCGGTCTGTCACGCGTGTGGAGTTGGCTTCCCAGACGGGGGCGAGGAGGGCGGCGCAAACGGCGCCGTGGGGGGCGTGAAACATGCCGCCGATGGGGGCGGCGAAGCCGTGGACGGCGCCGAGGCCGGCGTTGGCGAGGGCGATGCCGCTGTTGAGGGCGCAGAGGGCCATGTCTCCACGGGCTTCGAGGTCATTGCCGTTTTGAAAGGCGCGTTCGAGGGAGCGAATGGCGCGCTGGATGCCATCGAGGCAGAGGGCATCGGTCATTGGCTGAGCACGGGGGCAGACGAAGGCTTCGAGGCATTGCGTGAGAGCATCCATGCCGCTGGCGGCGGTGACGGATGGCGGCACATCGGCGGCGAGTTCGGGATCAATCAAGGCGATGCGCGGCAGCATGGAGGCATGACGAAGGCTGGCTTTGACGCGGTGTTCGGTGCTGGCGATGACGGCGTTGCGTGTGGCCTCGGCTCCTGTGCCGGCCGTGGTGGGGACGGCGATGTAGGGCAGGGGAGTGGCGTCCAATGGTTTGCCTTCTCCGATGACTTCGATGTAGCGCATCAAGTCACCGGGCTGCGTGCTCATGGCAGAGATGGCTTTGCCGGCATCGACCACGCTGCCGCCGCCGATGGCGACGATGACATCGGCGTTGAGTTGTTTGGCGAGTGCGACACCGGTTTGGATGTCTTCAACGGTGGGTTCGCCACTGATGGAGTGGACGCCGACATGAGGCAGGCGGTCTTCCCATTGCTGCGGGCGGCTGCCGGTGATGAGGAGAGTGCGATGGCCAAAGCTGCGGCATAGTTCTGGGAGTTCGCGGAACACGCCGCGGCCGAAGATGATGCGCTGGGCGGTGGCGAATTCGAAACGGTTCATGGGCGCAGCGCGTTTGAGGTCAGGCGGCGGCGGGGAGTTCTGTCTCTTCGGCGGGAACCTCTGCGGCAGGGGAAAGCTGAGCGGCGTATGCCTCGGGATCGCGGCTCAGCGTCATGACGCATTCGAGGTGCTTTGTCTGCGGGAAGAGATCGAAGGGCTGAACAGTGCCGAGTTTGAATCCGGCCTCGGTGAAGAGCACGAGATCGCGCATCTGGGTGGCGGGATTACAGGAGATGTAGACGACGCCTTTGGGATTGAAGGCGAAGAGCTGCTGCAAGAACTCGGGGCTGCTGCCGGCGCGCGGTGGATCGATGATCACCACGGTGTCGGCTCCGGCATGCGGAACGTCTTTGAAAACGTGCTGGGCATCGGCGGCGATGAAGCGGCAGTTGGTGAGGGAATTGATCTCGGCGTTGTGCGCGGCTTTTTTGACGGCGGTTTCGGAGATCTCGACGCCGATGACACTTTCGAAGTCGCGCGCGGCGCTGATGGCGAAGAGGCCGCTGCCGCAGTAGGCATCGACGAGATGCCTGGCACCGGTGGCTTTGGCTTCGTCGATGGCATGGCGGACGAACTTGGGCAGGATGAAGGGATTGTTCTGGAAGAAGTCTCCGGCCTGGAACTCGAAGCGGACACCGTCCACGTTTTCGACGGCGATTTCATCGGGGCGGGTGAGGACACCGTTATCGGCGGCACGCATGAGCAGGGTGGCACCGTTTTTGAATTCGGCGGAGTTTGCGCGGGCGCGCTCGCGCACGGAGGCGAGCTGCGCGTTGAGCTCGGGCATGGCGATGGGGCACTGCTCGACATCGACCATGGCATTGCGGGTGCGTGCGCGCAGGAAACCGATGGCACCGATGCCGCCTTCTTTCGGGCGCTGGAAGTGAGGTGTGATCTTGGAGCGGTAGCCGTACTGAACGGGTGAGGGGATCACCGGGCAGACGGGGTGCTCGATCTTGGCCATGTGCTTGAGCAGCTCGGCGACCTGGCGCTGCTTGGAGAGCAACTGCTCCTCATAGGAGAGGTGCTGGTACTGGCAGCCGCCGCACTGGCTGAACAAAGGGCACTGAGGTGTGACGCGGTTTGGTGAGGGCTCGATGACTGAGACGAAGTCGGCCTCGCTGTAGTTCTTGTGATTGCGGAAGACGCGGCACTTCACCAGCTCTCCGGCGAGTGTGAAGGGAACGAAGACGACCCAGCCATCGACACGGGCGACTCCCGCACCTTCGTTGGTGAGGCTTTCGATGCGGACGTCCAGCTCCTGGTGATAGGCGAAGGGATGGGGCGTGAATTTGCGCGGCGGTTGCATGCGTCGCGTCAGGGTTTGGCGGGGGTGTTCATTTTCATGTAGGTGCGGCCTTGGACTTTGCCAGTGGCGGGATCCAGAGTTTCGACCCGTAGTTCTTTCAAGGCATTCGTGCCATTCACTTTCTGCATCTTGGTGACTTCGTAGCGTTTGATGATCTTGCTGCTGCGGTCGTAGGCAGTCATTTTGGCCGCGCCACCGCTGGCCTGATGAACCCAGATGTCCACGGCGTAGTAGGGGCCTTCCCTGCCAGGGTTGATGACGCGTACGATCCAGCATTTCTGTCCGCTGACACGGTCCTCACCCAGGAGCTGCGGGCGCGGCCAGTAGAGGAAGCGGAGGGAGAGATCCTCATAATTCAAATCCATGCCGCGCACTTTGCTGCCGAGCTGGCTGGCGGAAACCTGCTTTGAAGTGCCCTTGATCACCTGATACAGCCTGGCGGGGGAGGTGTTTAAATCGACACGGATGGTCTCAGCCGGAGGGGTGGAGAACAGGAAGCTCATGACCTGATTTCCCATGGTGAGTTCCAGGGGCTCGGTGCGGCCGGAGTCGCCGTCACGCAGTTCGCCCTGCAGCTTTTGGTTCTGCCCGGCGTAGCTCTGGCGCACATCGAGCATGATTTCCTCGGCGGTCTTTGGCGGCGCACCAGCGGCACGCAGGCATGGCGTGAGCAGCAGTGTGGCGAGAATGATGAACTTCATGGCGGTGCGGGCGCAGGGAGGGATCTGTGTGAGACTCCCTTTCACTGACGACGCATTAGTTATTCTTCACTGGATCATCCAGCTTCATGTAGGTGCGGCCGATGACTTCGCCGTTGGCGGGATTCACGGACTCGATGCGCAGCTCCTTGAGCGTGGTGGCGCCTTCCACTTTCTGCACCTTGGTGACCTGGTAGCGTTTGACGATTTTGCTCGTGCGATCAAAGGCCGCCATCTTGGCCGCGCCGCCGCTGCCCTGATGCACCCAAAGATCCACGGCGTAGTAGGGGCCCTGGCTGCTGGGGTTGGTGACACGCACGATCCAGCATTTCTGGCCGCTGACACGGTCTTCGCCCATGAGCTGGGGACGCGGCCAGTAGAGGAAGGCGAGGGAGAGATCTTCGTAATTGAACTCCATGCCGCGCACCTTGTTGCCATGCTGGCTGTCCGGCACGACGGACGATCCGCCGGCGCGCACCTGATAAAGGGTGGCCGGGGAGGTGTTCATATCCAGGTGGACGATTTCTGGCGGTGCGTTTTTGAAGAGGAAACGCATGACCTTGTTTTGCATGGTGAGCGTGAGGGGCTCTGAGCGGCCGGAGGTGTCGTCACGAAGCTCGCCAGTCATCTTGTAGTTTTGCAGGGCGTAGCTGTTCTGGACAATGCGAATGATTTCCTCGGCGGTTTTCGGCTGGGCATCCTCGGCACGCAGCATGGAGGCGAGAAGCAGCGGGAGCAGGAAGAGACGTTTCATAAGAGTGGGGGAGATTGGAGACGACACTTTGACATGCGGACGGCGTCCTCTATTCAATGCGCTCAACCATCATGCAGCGCCAGCGCTTTCTCTTTGCCGCCCTGGGCCTGCTCACGCTCTGGCGCTGGGCGCTGCTGCCGACGCTGGAACTCGCGCCAGAGGAGGCGCTGGCGGTTTTCTGCGGCAAGCATGGTCAGTGGGGCAGTTTTTTTGATGTCGGACCGCTGGTGCCGCTGTTTGCGAGGCTTGGCATGCTGATTGGAGGTGCGGGTGAATTTGGGGTGAGGTTCTTCGCGCCATTGCTCGCGCTGGGGGCATCGCTGCTGATTTGGCGGCTGGCGCGTGAGCTGTTTGATGAGCAGATCGCGGGCTGGGCGGTGGTGATTGTGAATGTGCTGCCTGCCTTCAATCTCGCCGCTGTCACGCTGACTCCGGGGACGATTGCCTGTGTGCTGGTGCCAGGAGCAGCGCTGTGTTTGCGCGGTGCTTTGATGAAAGAGGATGTGAAGCACCGGGCGTGGTGGGCTGCCGGGGCTTGCGTGGCGGGCACGGCGCTGGCGCAGCCGCCTGCGCTGGCCACGATGGCGGCGGTGGTGTGCGTTTTGGGTCTGTCCAGGCATCAGCGGCATCACCTGAATAGCACGGGATTCAGAGGGATCCTGGCTGCATGGTCCGTGGTGGTGCTGGTCTGGCTGATCTGGCAGGGCGTGCATGGCTGGCCGACGTTTGCAGCGGGGCACTGGTTGCCTGAGTGGCGGGTGATTCCGAATTTGCTGCGCTGGATCGTGCTCGCCTCTCCTCTGCTGCTGGTGCTTTTCGTGATGGCGGTGCGTGCGGGATTTACGAACGGCATGCTGCAAACTCACCGCAGCCTGCCCATGGCGATGCTGCTGCCGCTGGCGGGGATCGACTTTTTCTATGGTCCGCATGAAATCTGGCCGGACACGGGAGGCGTGGTGTGGATGCTCTTTGCGGCGGTGCTGCTGGCGCATCGCAGCACGGTCGCCCGGACGGGGGTGATCGAGCAGAAGATCAGCCTGCGCACCATCACGATAGTGCTGGCCGCGCTGCAGAGTGCTTTTTTGCTGCAAACGGATCTGCCGCGCACGCTGGGGCTGACGTGGCGATTTTCGCCCAAACCCAGTGCTGAGACGAATTCCGCTCATGCATTCACCGCTGATCCGTCCAAGACCCAGCGTGGCTGGCGTGAGAGCGCCAGAGTCGTCTCCGCCGTGCTGGAGCAGGCGGGTGGGGCGGAGTCTTGGTTTGTATTGGCGGGTGACTGGCCGCTCGCGGTCGAGCTGGATCACTACCTTGGTCAAGCCGGGATGGTGCAGTGGCCAGCCCGTGATCTGAGCTCTTTTGCCGGGCGAAGTGCGCTGTTTGTCACCGAGGACAGGGACGCGAAAGGCCTGCCCGATTCGCTCAAGAAGAGGTTTCAGCGCACTGAATTGCTCTCTGTGGCCCGGGTCATGCATGCGGGGAATGAGGTGCGATGGTTGAAAATCTTTGCTTGCCACGATTATCGAGCGCCCGACTTTTGACGCCCTTTTCGCCTCCATGTCCTCCTCACCTGCCATTTCCGTCGTCGTGCCGCTTTATAATGAAGAGGACAATGTCGTGGAGATGCAGCAGCAGATCGACAAGGTCCTGGGTGGGCGCGATTACGAACTGGTGCTTGTTGATGATGGATCGAAAGATCAGACGCTTGCCCGTGTGCAGCGTGGCCCGCGGGTGCGAGTGATCGTCTTTGAAAAGAACAGCGGGCAGAGCGCCGCCATGCACGCCGGGATTTATGCCGCGCTGGGGGATGTGATCGTCACGCTGGATGGCGACCTGCAGAACGACCCGGCCGATATTCCCGCGATGATCGCGAAGCTGGATGAGGACGGGGGCTATGATCTCGTCTGCGGCTACCGTGCGAAGCGCAAGGATACGACATTCAAGCGCCTGCAGAGCCGCATCGCCAATTTTGTGCGCTCCCGCTTTGTGGGTGATCACGTGCGCGACACGGGCTGCACGCTGAAGGTGATGCGCCGCGACTGCCGCGAGGCCCTGCTGCTGTTCAACGGCATGCACCGTTTCATTCCCGCGCTCATCCGCAACATGGGCTGGCGCGTGACTGAAATGCCGGTGAACCACCGCGCGCGCATCCATGGCGTGAGCAAATATGGCTTCGGCAACCGGGCGCTGCGCGCGACGATGGACATGTTTGGCGTGCGCTGGTTGAACAGCCGGCGCACCCGCTATGTCATTCGTGAGGAACGGCGTGGCTGATGCGTTTCTGTTGTTGACGAGACAACTGCTTCGCAGCCATGCTGTGACACAGCACCAAGGATGAACCTACGCGAACAACTGCGACTACTGCTGCCCGAAATCCTGCCGCATGATCCTGCGGACTCGATCAAGGGCACCGAACTCATCCGCCTTGTGCGCTTGCGCCTCGGAGACGGCTACAGCGACGCCACGCTGCGCTACCATTTTTCCATCCTCAGCTACGATCCCACGTCGCCCATCGCGAAGGTGGATCAGGGCCAGGGGTACTACCAGCGGCAGAAAAAAACGCTCTCTGGCAGCAACGGCGTGACGCGCCAGGGGCTGTTCGACAGCGAGATTGGCGAGAGCGATCAATGCTGGTCGCGCTACCTGCGGATGGTGGCCATCTATGAGCGGCTGTGCCTGCAGCGCTCGCGCTATCCCTTCCTGCTCAATCGCAACAGCAGCGGGACGCCGAGCATGGAAGGTGAGTGGGATATTCCCGATCTCGTGGTGGCTGATTGGGATCTCGACACGGGCAGCGATGATGCGCCGCGTTTTGATGCGGCGATGCTTGATCTGCGCCGACATCTAGGTGGACCGGAAGTGGGGCTGGCCGGGGTGCAACTCAAGCTCAGCGTGGCGCCGGACACCTTCAGCGCCGACTTTTTTCAGGCGCTCAGCGCCACACGGTGGACGCTGCAGAGCGAGATCGTGATCGCGGAAGGCCTGAATGACGAGGCGCTCGTGGATGCACTGCGGAGTCTCGGGCATCAGTTTGGCGTGGGCATCAGCAGCCTGGGGATTCCGCTGACCGTGCTGGATGACCTGCCCTCGGCGAAGGAGCTGCGCGCCATGAGTGCGGCGGAGTTTGAGGCGGTGCATAATCTGCTGCGCATTCAGAAGATCACGCTGCCGACGTCGCGCCCGACGCTTGACTGGTCTGCGCTCAATACCTTGCGGAAGAAGCATGACTCTGTGGCCGATCTGGTGCGGTGGCTGTCTGAGTGCCTGGCGAAGCGGCAGCCGGAGTGGGTGGGTGGGGTGGTGAGGTGAATGCAAAGTTTGATACGGTGGTCAGGCATGGCCAATTATTTATGTAATGAAAGACAGCCCCGAGCCAGACTCCTCTGAGAAGCGTCTTCGATTTGGATGTGGTTTTCTATTTGGTGGTTTTATCGGCTTCATCTTCGCATTGAGAGAGATCGCGACCTTTAGCGGGAACTTTTGGGCGTTTGTCGCGGGCATCGCTCTTTTCTTTGGCTATCTCGCCATGCGAAAAGGAGACGAGTTCTGGCATAGTCTGGCTGACTGGCTTCGATGGTGGTGAAGGTGGATTGGTTTGATGAGGCCCATTCTCCCCAATCTAAATACGTGAGTTGTTGTTTCGGCAGTAAGATTGCTGATCAAGTGGGAGAAATGATTTCCTTTGGATGCACGTTCACTGAAACCGCATGAACCGACGCACGTTTCTCACCTCTGCTGCTGCTTTTGCGGCTGCGCTGCCTTCTTCGGGAGCCCTGCGGGGGAAGAAGATGGGGATCGTGATTCATTCGTACTGGAAGCGCTGGCAGGGGAAGTACTCGAATCTGAAGTATCCGCCGTTTGAGCATGCGCTGGATGTGCTGGATCATGTGCGGGATCTTGGCGTGGGTTCATTGCAGACGCTGGTGGGTGGGTGGACGAGTGAGTTTGCGGGGAAGGTGCGCGCGACCTGTGAATCCTATGGCATGAAGCTGGAGGGCAGCATCACGCTGCCGAAGAATGAGAATGATGTGGGGCGATTTGAGCAGGAGGTGAGGATCGCCAAGGAGGCGGGGGCGACGATTTTTCGTTCGGCTACCGGAGGAAGGCGCTATGAGCTGTTTGCCAGCCTGGAGGACTTCAGGCACTGGAAGGACGGGGCGTTTAAGTCCATGCAGCTTGCGGAGCCAGTGGCGCGGCGGCAGAAGGTGAAGATTGGCATTGAGAATCACAAGGACTTTCATGCGGCGGAGCTTGCGGAGGTGCTGGGGCGTCTGAGCAGTCCGCACATTGGGGCGTGTGTCGATACGGGCAACAGCATCGCTTTGCTGGAAGATCCGATGACGGTCGTTGAAACGCTCGCGCCCTTTGCGGTGACCACGCATATCAAGGACATGGCGGTGCAGGAGACGGCGACGGGTTTTCTGCTGGCCGAAGTGCCGCTGGGAGAGGGCCTCCTGGATCTTCCGCGCATGTTTGCCTTGTTTGAAAAGTACAATCCGCAGATCGACTACCACCTGGAGATGATCACGCGTGATCCGCTCGACATTCCCTGTCTCAAGCCGAACTACTGGGCCACTTTCCCTGACAAGCCGGGCACGGAACTGGCGCGCACCCTGATGATGGCGCGTGAGCGCAAGGCGGAGAAGATGCCCAAGACGAGCGGGCTCAATCTCGAGGCGGCGTTGGAGTTTGAGGAGACCAATATTGTAAAATGCCTGCGTCAGGCGGGGGAGAAGTATGGGTTTACGCCTTCGCTGAAGCCGAAGGCTGCGGGGAAGAAGGACGAGCATTGATTGGCCGCAAAGAGGCGCAAAAATGAGCAAAAATAAGAGGGGGAGTCTGGATCTTCTTTTTTGTTAATTTTTGTGGGTTCTTGCGGCTCATCCTCCCTGCGTGCATGATCGAGCGTCCGTGTCCGAACTTCTTCCAACTGCAGCCTCCACTCCCATTCACGACGCCAAGATGGCGTTGCAGAAGTATTTTGGCTTTCGGGAGTTTTTGGATGGTCAGGAAACGGTGATGGCGAGCATCCTGAGCGGGCGTGATACGATGGTGATCATGCCGACTGGGGGAGGCAAATCGCTGTGCTACCAGCTTCCTGCGATGGTGATGGACGGCGTGACAGTGGTGGTGAGTCCGCTGATTGCCTTGATGAAGGATCAGGTGGATGCGCTGGAGCGGCGGGGTATTCCTGCGACGCTGATCAACAGCTCGATCTCGCTGGGCGAGCAGCAGGAGCGCATCGATGCGTTGCGACGCGGCGACTACAAGCTGGTCTATGTGGCGCCGGAGCGGTTTCGCAGCCGGGCGTTTACGAACGCGCTGCGGCAGGTGCAGATTGCGCTGGTGGCGGTGGATGAAGCGCACTGTCTTTCGCAGTGGGGGCATGATTTTCGACCGGATTACATGCGGCTGGGCGAGGCGCTGGCGCAGCTGGATCGACCGCAGGTCGTGGCCCTGACCGCGACGGCTACGCCTGAGGTGAGGGATGACATTTTGCAGACGCTCGCGCTGCGTGATCCGTTTGTGACGATTCGTGGCTTTGAGCGCCCGAACCTGAGCTTGAACATCGCGCATACGAAATCGAACTCGGACAAGTATGACCGGCTGAGGAAGATCATCTCGCAGTTCAAAACGGGCATCATCTACTGCTCCACGCGCAAACGGGTGGAGGAGGTGGGCGAGGAGCTGCGTTCGTGGAAGATCAAGGTGATCGAGTACCATGGCGGGCTGGATGACAAGGAGCGCGAGTCGCGGCAGACGAAGTTTATCACGAAGAAGGCGGATGTGGCCGTGGCTACGAACGCCTTTGGCATGGGGATCGACCGCTCTGACGTGCGGTTTGTGGTGCACTTCGATGTGCCTGGCAGTGTGGAGGCTTATTACCAGGAGGCAGGGCGTGCGGGGCGCGATGGTGAGCCTTCGCAGTGCGATTTGTTCTTTAATTTTGCCGACACGAAGACGCAGGAGTTCTTCATTGATGGGAACAACCCGAGCGTGGACATCATCCGCAATGTGTACCAGACGCTGCTGAATGCGGCGGACTCCAATCATGAGGTGCAGGCTTCGATTGATGACATCACGGAGCGTTCCGGCGCGAAGAACAGCATGGCGATCGGCTCGGCCCTGAGTTTCCTGAACCGGAACGACTACATCGAACGTTTTGACATTCCCGGCAAACGCATCCGTGGCACGCGACTGCTGCAGCCGACTGTGCTGACGCGTGATCTGAAATTCGACACGGACGCCCTGAAGGAGAAAGACCGCCGTGACCGCTCGAAGCTCAAGGCGATGGTGGAGCTCTGCTACGATGACAAGGCCTGCCGGCAGGAGCAGATTTTGCGCTACTTCGGCGAGAGCGAAAGCACGCCCTGCGGCACCTGCGATGTGTGCCGGGCTGAAGGCGTGCAGCCACCTCGTGAAGGCGGAGCGGACGAAGTCACGATGCTGCGGCAGGCGCTGAGCGGCATTGCCCGTATGTCCGTGAAGCTGCCGGATGGCACGTGGGAAGGGCGCTTTGGCAAAGGGCGCATCATCCAGATGCTGGTGGGCAGCAAGTCCAAGGAGATCGTGGACGCGGGGCATGACCAGCTAACTACGTATGGGCTGCTCAAGGATGTGGGCACGCATGCGCTGCACCCTCTGTTTGCCGAAATTGAAAAGCTCGGGCTCATTGAGACCAGCGGCGGTGAGTATCCGAAAGTCACGCTGACTTCCCGTGGCGCGGAGGTGATGAAAAAGGGCCTGAACGTGAAGATGCGCTGGCCTTCGATGCATGCGCCGGTGACGAAGCCGAAGGGCAAGACGGCGATGAATGAGGAACTGGCTGCGCGCGAGCTTGGGTTTGATGATGCGCTGTTTGAGAAGCTCAAACGGCACCGCACTGCCGTGGCCGTGGCCGAGGGCGTGCCGCCCTATATTATCTTCAGCAATCAGACGCTGGAGTTTATGACGCGACTGAAGCCGAAGACGATTGAGGCGGGGCTCAAGATTCGCGGGGTGGGCGAGAAGAAGGCGAAGGAGTATCTGCCGGACTTCATTCAGATCATCAAGAAGCACGGGTGAGACCGGATTAATAGCGCATCACCGGCCGCTTCAGGATGCGTGCTTTTTGAATGATGTCGGCTGGATGTTCCGGGGTGCCGCGATCCATGAAGTTTTCAATGCTGCGAGAGGCATCGAGAATGGAGCGGACCTGACTGCCGACGGTGGGGGCGGAATTGAGGTAGTCGTCGATGCCGGTCACCGCTTTGTAGACGACGGACATTTCGACCACGAAGATGTCGTCCAGGCGGTAAAATTCGCTGCCGGTGAGGAGGCCGGAGCCGGTTTGGCCGGTGGGGGATGCAGGTGAGGCGGGGCGCAGGGTTTTGTAGAGACGAGCGCGGCTGACGGGGAATTCGAGGCTGCGCAAGCGGCGCTCATAAACCTGACGGCGGCTGTATTCATCACGCGGCAGTGTGCTGCAACCGGCGGAGGTGAGGATGAGCAGGAGAAGCAGAAAGGCGTGAATGGATTTCATGGTGAGTAAGTCTGCAAGGAGCTTCAAACTGCTCAAAGAGCAGCAATGAATTCTTCTGCGGAGATTCCAGCCTGCCGGAGCACACCCGCGAGCGTGCCGGTTTTGATCTCCGGGTGATTTGGTATCACGCAGCCATCGGCACCACGTTTCATGACGATATGACTGCCCTTTTGACGGGACACCTCGAAACCCAGCTTTTGCAAAGCGCGCACGGCCTCCCTGCCCGATACGTGGGGGAGCTTAGGCATGCGAAAGTTCGAAAGTTGTCATGAGCGCATGCCCAAGAATGCGGCGTTGCGGAAACTCTTCGAGAAACAGTTCCGTGGCCTCACGCAGATTTTCAACGGCCTCGGCAACGGATTCACCCTGGCTCGTGGTTCCAGTTTCCGGATTGAAGGCAACATAGCCTCCTTCTTCCGCCGGTGTGAGGACAGCTGTCAGTTGCATATGGCAAATGTGACGGACAGACCGGACTAATCAAGCATGCATTATGATGCTTACTCAGACTTTGCCGCAGTGTTGAAGGGTGTGGCTTCGCTGATGCTGGACAGGGCGGTGAGGGATTGGTGGAGTGCGGTGCCGGCGGGTAGTTTGGCGAGAGCCGCTGTCAATGCGGTCTGCGCAGCTCCACCTTCAGGATGCTGAAGGGTGGTGGTGGCGAGGGCGAGGACATCGCTGACAGCGGGATGGGGTGAAGACTCGATGAGAAGCTGCTGCGCACGATGGGCGGAGGAAATGTCATCGAGCTGGATGGCTAGAGCGGTGGTGAGGCGCAGGGTGGCTTCATCGAGCTGCGCGCTGGGAATGGACTGAAGTGTGCGCAGGGCCTGGGAAGGCTGCGCGGCGGAGACTTGCAGCCTGGCGAGGTGCTGCAAAGCGGGCGCATCGTCGGGGAAGCGTTTGAGGAAGCCTTCCCACAGCATCGGAGCGGAGGATTCGCCGCGCAGCATGATGTCGAGCTGTGTGAGCAAACGCCAGCCTGCGCGGTCATCGGGTGATGACTGGAGGTGGGCGGCGAGCAGTGTGCGAGCAGCCGCAGGTGCATCGCCGTCGGTCAGCGCCTGTGCCAGTTGCACCGGGGAGAAGCGGCCCTGCAGGCTGGTGAGCACGTTGGTGAGTTCTTTGCCATGCCCGATTTGGGTGGCCAGTGCGTGCAAGCGGGCCAGCACCTGGGTCTCACCGATGGCGGCGAGGCGGAAGTACAACTCGCAGGCGATGCTGGTCAGATGATTGAGATCGGCGATGCTGGCGCCTTCGTTGAGCCAGCGACGATATTCAGGGTCGATGGCTGTTGCCGAGGCGAGTTCTTTCAGAGAACGCTTGTGGTCGGGGCAGGTGCGCAGCTGGCGCTCGATCCAAGGCAGCAGTTCAGCGGATTCTCCTGCGGCGCGGGTGGCATGCAGCGCGCGCTGCATGAGGCGCGGCGGGATGGCGTCTGCGGGCTTCAAGGCACGCAGAGAATCGAGCGCGACACGGGAGGCTTCGGCATAGCGGGTGCCTTCGAGCAGAAGGGTGCTCTGCAGATCAAGGGCAGCTTCTCGGTCGGCCTCATTGAGGCGCGGCGGCGTAGCACCGAGCCACTCATTCACGACACGCAAGGCTGCCGCCGGACGCCGTGCAGTGCGTGCAGCCTCGGTGAGGTTCAGCACATTCTGCCAGGTGGCGGCGGCAGAGTCGCACACACGCTCATGGATTTCGACGGCCAAGGTGCGTTCGTGGGTCGCCATGGCCTGCGAGGCGAGCAGTTCGAGTGCTTCGATTTTATGGGGTTCTTCGATGCGGTCGCCGGCGGCGGAGACGAGGAGCCTGCTTTCGTCGATGAGCGGTGCGTCGGTGCGCGTGAGTTCGACAAACAGAAGCGCGGTGTTCAGCGGGCAGGGCGTATGGAGCGGACCCTGCTGCACCGTGAGCTGACGGAGCCGCTGCTCGGGGGCCGCCTTCAGCCAGGTGTGCAGCGCCTCCACTTCACTATCCGGCAGCAATGCGAGCTGAAACACGGCAGGCAGTTGCAGGTGCTTGGGAACATGAGCGAGGCTGGAAGCGATGGCGGTGCGTGTGGTGTTCAGCAGCGGGTTTTCCTTGGGGGCGGACGGATCGTTGGCCAGCAGGCGCCAGCCCCAGGCGACGGCGAGCATGGTGTAGGAAAAAATGAGCAGGAAAGCCTGGCGGGAGCTGCGTGACATGAGGGCTCGGAAAAGAGGTGGGGATCAGCGCATGGCCGCGTGGGCGGCGGGCGGCAGGGACTGGAGGGAGACGGTGGAACGGCAGGCGACTTCGAGATGAACGAGGCCCTGAGCGTCTGCGTTTGCGGTGTAAGGGCGGCCGTTTTCGAGATAAGCGCACTGGCCGCGGGGCTCGAAACCACCGAGCACGATTTCCACGGGACGGAGATCGCGAACCTGGAAGGTGGCGCGGCCTGTGGTCAGCTCAAAGAATGAAACCGCCGTGCTGCATTCCACAAGATGGAGGTGCTGTGCCGGTTTGTTTTTAGTGAGCACCAGTTCGGTGCGCGCACAGCCCATGGTGTGGATGTAGAGCTGACCCTGATCCACATTGTAGCCTGAAACTCCCTGGCAGCGCGCCATGTCAGGCAGGCCGGCTGTCGCGGGCAGGCGCAGGGTGCGGCAGTCACCGGCATTCAGGATGATCCAATGATCCGCAGCGGCACGCAGGATGCGGGTGTGCCGGGCATCGCGCACGCTCGCGGCATAGGCGGCGGTGGTCATGGCATGCAGCGGTTGTTCCGAGCATGCAGCGAAGGTTTTTTCGAGCGAAGCAAGGCCTGCTGCGGTGCGCACATCCGCGAAGCTGCAGCGGAGGGCGAGGGGCTCCATGCGGAGGGGCGTGCGGGAGCCTGAGGGGCTGGAGATGGGATCAAAACTGGATGTCGAAGAAAGGCTCTCAACACCCATGGCGTGGCAGTAGCTAACAGCTTCAGCGGAAGGAGTGGCGTTGGCAGGCCAGAGCATGAGGCTCACCTCCTTGCCCAGCGGGAGCAGGCGGCGATGGATGTAGCTCATGGAGCCGGCGATCTCGCGCTCCATGTCATGACGGGTGGTTTTGGCGCGGTCGTTGAGCCTGCTGGTGATGTCGATGTCAGCGGTCCATTGGGATGGACGTGAAAAGGAGTTCGAAGCGGCCTGAACCTGCAGCATTTCAAAAATGCTGCGGGCCACGTGTTCGAGCCGCTCGGCCTGGCCGGTCTGCTGGCCGGGCAGCCAGGCACGCATTTCGGCTTCACAAACGGAAACCGTGACAGGCAGAAGATTGCGGCCCAGAATGCGGTCACGCATGACCTCGGAGCAGAGAGGGAAGCCGGGAAGGGTGGAAGGGGTGGAGAAGCCGGTGCTGTCGATGTGGCTGTAAAAGATCCGGCGGCCGGTGCGTGTGGTGGTGTCTGGCACGGGGAGGCTGCGGTCGGCACCGAGCCATTGAGTGAGGAAGGCTGGAAGATCGAGCTGTGAGGAGGCGGCCTCAGCAGCTGGATCAATCCATGCAGCGCCCCAGCTGGTGAGGAATGCCTGATCAAAGCGATGTCCGGTGCCCATGGCATCCTGGCCATAGAGTCCCAGCACGATGCGGGAGTCTGCTGGGGCTGTGAGATCGAGAAAGCCGAGCGAGCGGGAGGTGATCTTCGTGTTCACGCGCAGCAAGGAGGAATCCATGGCGACAACATTCGTTTTGACGAGGCGGGCTGCCGGTTGGGCGCTGCCACCGAGGCCGAGATGCTGGAGGGCGAGACGGCGTGCGGCGGCGTCCGTCCATGGCATGCCGGTGAGAAGCAGGGGGATTTTCCGGGCACGCAGCGAGGGCAGCCAGGCGGCCAGGGTCGTCTGCTGTTCAGCGCTGAGGACCAGGGTGGAGTCGAGGATGACGGCGGCGAAATCGTGGTCTGCCGGCAGGAAGCTGGTGCCACTGGCAGCGCGGAAATCGAGCTCGCAGCCCAGCCATTCCAAGGACTGACGCAGGAGGCGTGAGGTGACGGTGGCTGCTGCGGGGGAGGACTTTTCGCCGACGTGCTTTTCATCCCAGCCGTGAAGCACCAGCACGCGGCGGGAGACTTCTTCCAGAGGACCCAGATTGACGCCGGTCAGCGTCGGAGTGGTGATGAAGGGAACAGCGCCGAGGCTGGTGAGACGCTGCGCGGCTTCGCGGCAACCGGTGCGGTCATCGGCCGAGGCATACTCCACGGCGAAAACGCGCAGGCCCTGCATCTGAACGGTGCGGATGAGGCGTGTGAGGCGCTGTGTTTCCACGATGGGCGTCCAGTCCACTACGCCGTTTCTGCCTTCCCGGGTGTAAACGCCGAGGGCGAGGAAACCATTGGCAATGTGAACGGCTTCCACGCCAAGTCCCAGACTGAGATCCAGCAGGAGATGCTTGTCTGGATAACGCTGGCGCAGGGTGGCGGCGAGTGAAAGCACGGCGGTGCGTGCTGCTGGAGTGGTTGCTTCAGCGCCGAAGCTGAGGACAAAGCCGTCGAACCCGTTCTTCGCGGCCGGGTCTGCGAGGGCTTCGACGACCCAGGGGAGCCATTGGGAATCTGTGGGATCGATGATGCGGGTCTGCTGGTCTGAGGCGGAAGGTTTCGAGGACAACTGGCGCGCTGCGCTCTGCATGGCGGCAGGTGTGCCGGTGCGGAAATGAGCGATGTCGAGCAGCGCGAAGTAGTTGTTTCCCAGGGCATGGCCGGGCTCCATGTCGAGCTGCGCCTGAGGATTCAAAATGGCGAGGTCGAAGGCGGCGAGAGAGCGTGCATCAGGGCGCAGCGATTGATCGACGAACAGGCTGCGGTAGGAGGGCAGATCCGACGCCATTCCCGGGATTCCCATCAGCCCCAAGAGGGCCACAACGCGGAGTTTCGACAGCAGGCCGGATGTAGAGCGCGTGAACCGGGAAGTGAGTGATGCGGAGTGCATGACAGGGTGCGTTGGGCATTCAAAACTGCGAACACTGTCACCGTAGAGTTTCAATAACTGTAAGCAATGCTCTAAACATTGGTTTACAAACAACTTACCTCGCTGACAGAACTCAGAAATCAGTCGCCAAACCCTGCGTCATGGGAATCATGACAGGCATCATGAATGGATCTCCTATTCGCACGTTTGCCGAAGGCATTTTGATCGATCAGCCGTGGGGAAAACTCACGTGGCTGGCCTCGCGCGAGATGGGGAATTCAACCACGATGACGATGGGGCATGTGATCATCCCGGCAGGCCAGACGAACCCGCGTCACAGGCACCCCAATTGCGATGAAATTTTGCACCTGCTCAAGGGCCGATTGGAGCACAGTCTTGGGGATCAGAAGTACATTCTCAATTCCGGCGACATCATTTCCATTCCTGCGGGTCAGTGGCACAATGCGAGTGCGCTGGATGGGAAGGATGCGGAGATAGTGATCTGCTTTTCTTCGGCGGATCGGGAGACGGAGTTTGAGGGGTGGTGATTGACCAGATGAAATAGTGCTGTAGCATCAACCCATATGGGCAGGAAGTTTCTAACCTCGCCGAAAACTGGTTTCCCACGATGGGATGCTGATCGCTTTGTCGAAGCCTCGTTCGCGAATCCTGCCCGACTCGCAATTACAAAAATGCTCCAGGCGCTGGCAGGTATGGCAGGTGCCTCGGGAGCTGCGCTCTGGCGTTGCACAGGGGATGTAGATCTCACTACTTCCCCCCCAATAGGTTATATGAACTTGGTGGCGGGTTGGCTAAAGAGTGGGGATATGCCCCCAATTGCGCGGTTGCCTCTTCACGACGACAATGGCCTCCGCATGCTGGCTGCGGAGGCAGTCATCCTACAAACAGAAAGGGTATCTAATCACATAAAAGATGATGGAATCAAATTTGCCCATTTGTTTGAATCACAGAATATATCACGAGCACTAGCGGTGCCCATGGTATTTCATTTAAGCGGACGTCAAGCAGCCATATGCTTGTACCGTCGGAGTGACCAACCAGAGTTTGGTGATGAAGAATGCTTTGTTGCTAAACGAGCTGCCAAGGTGCTTTCTCGTCTGTATCGCTCGGCATGGGATCGTGCCGCCTACGAGCTATTAAAGGAGACAGAAGCGATTGTTGATGAGTTCTTGACTAAATTGGAACGCGAGGAAGCAAAGCAATGGTTAACTGGTGCTTTGCGTCGGTGGGCGAAAGCGGTTAAGCATGCCTTTCAATGCCAGGAAGTGGCCATTTTTTTACCCAGTGCTTCTGTGGCAGAGTGTTTTGAGTGTCGATATGTAACACCAGGGCAGCACGCTAAAAAAGCGCGTCGGCCTCTTTTTGCAAAACGCAATACTGGTTTTAGCGGCTTAGTTTTAGAAACAGGAAAACCATTGCGAATTCATGATACTCGCAATTGCACAGAAATGATTGATGAACTCAAGAGTAAATATCCCGGCTTTGAGCGGCAAAATCCTGGAGAAAAAGAAGGTCCTCACCCTCATGCTTGGTTGGGGGTGCCGATTTTCGACCGCCATGGGAAGGTTGAAGGCTTGGTGCACTGCTGGAACCTGCGTACGGGACGCTTTTTCTTCTCCACAGATGACATCGAACTTTTGGACCTTGCCATTCGCAAGCTGGGGCTACTACTACGTGCTTGGGAACAAGAGTATGAGCATCGTCGAGAAAAGAACGCATGGAAAAAGCTGGCCGAGGCTGGTGGCGGTCACTATCAGAGCAAAAAAGGGGTTTATAAGGATACCTTCTTGCAAGGATTGCGCCTAGTGGAAAAAGTAATCCCTGATGCGGAAATCAATACAGTGCGGTTGATTGATACAGCGACTCAAAGTCTATATTTTTATGCCTACCCAGCTCCAAGTGAACATGTCAGCAAGCAGGAGTTGAATGCAGCGATCAAACGAAGTCAGCCACTGGATGGCGATGGAGCAACCAGTCTAGCGGCGGGAGTGGTGAAAAGCAAGAGAACTAGGGTTTTCGAAAATGTAAGCCGGTATGCAGGATATAAAAAGGTCTTCGATGATGTTCGGCACATGATCATCGCACCGATTATTGATGCCGATGAAGAAGTAGTGGGCGTTATTGACATCCGCTCCTGCAAAGAGCGTTCTTTTCCTGCTTATACTGTTAGCATGGCAGAAACTATAGGACGTCTAATGGGGATTGAATATTCAAGAGTCAAACTTCAAGAGCAGGCATGGGAGAACAAACGCAAGGAGTCAGATGCTGTTAAGCAACAGGCTCAGGCATATGAGGATATCGCCCACCAGATGAAGGGACCTTTGACAGACGCCGAACGGCGCCTGACTGATATGGTTGATGCGCAGAAATGGGTTCCCCCGGCTGACCTGAATGCTCTACGTGGCATGGTAAAACGATCTTTAATGATGGCCAAAATCGTTGGGGTAATTGCAAAACTAGGACATGATGAACGTCTAACTGTTCATGGCATTGAAATCACCCCTGCAGACTGGGTGAAAGTGGCGGGAGAAATATGCTTATCTAATCAGCCTCGTTTGGCTGCCCAAAATCGTAACGTGCGCCTAGTGTTAAATGCTGACAGTTTCTATCGGCATGTCCCCACTGGAATGAGAGCGGACTTGGAATTCATCACTCAGGCCCTCTCCTGTCTGGTGGATAATGCTGTTAAATACAGCTATTCCAACACTAAGATTGAAGTGAAAGCCGGAAAATCTAAGACTGGCCAATTCTGGGTATGCGTTTCTAACCAAGGAATACCTATTCAAGGTCAAGAAACTACCCGATTTAAAAAACGCGGAGAGCGTGGGGTGAAAGCCCAATATCAGACTGGGGAAGGTAATGGCGTTGGGCTGTGGATTGTGGACAAAATTATGGAAGCTCACAATGGTAGCCTTGAAATTTCGCCTACCCGCAAATCAGATGGTATTACCGAAGTTCGACTGGTTTTTAGAGATACAATCATTTAAATTACCATATGCAAAATGAACGATATTATCTTCTGACAGAAGATGACCCTGAACAAGCGAAGTCTATTCAAGACAAACTGCTTTCAGAAATTGAACGTGGTTTTTCGATTAAATGGATTGGATCTGAGGCAGAGGCATTGGCCTTTTTGAAAGACATTGAACAAGGGTTCATGCCGCCGCCGCGTGCTTGGCTGAGTGATGCCATGATGCTCTTTAGCATTCCGGGTCCAGATTCGCGCAAGCCAAGCAAAGCAATCATGAAGGAGGGAATTGCTAAAGCTGGAGAAAGGCTGCGAAAACAAGCCCGTAAGATCAAGGCTATGAAGCGCGTGCCGGTTGTGTTTTATTCCGCCATACGGAAGCAGACGGCTGGATTCACTGACACAGACAAAATCGCAGCATTTATATCGAAAGAGGAAAGTTTGCAGGCGGTCATGCAGAAACTCAAGGAGTTGGAAGAAAAGGCCCGTACGCTTTCCGATGATGATATTGATGGAATGCCTTGGGACGAATCGGCCGATGTTGTTACTAGAGAATTGGAGTCCGAGTCTGAATTGCGCCGCACTATTTTGGAAGGTATGCGGATCCCTTGGGACGCCTGTAAACCTTTTCGGTTGGCAAAAGCATGACCTGGGAAATTCGACTGGCTCCCCAAGCCGAGAAAGATTGGCAGCGCCTGCAACAGGCTGGGCTGCAGAGTCTGAAAAAGAGGTCTCTAGATTTGCTTCATGCGTTAGAAGAGGATCCGTATCAGAACCCGCCGCCCTTCAAAATGCTCACCCGGGATTTTGCAGGGTGCCTAGCGCGTCGCCTAAATCGCAAACATCGCTTGGTCTACCAGGTATTTCAGCAGGAGCGTGGGGTCAAAATCCTCAGGTTCTGGGGCCACTATGATGACTGATCTCTGCATCAAGCGCATCTGCGCAGTGGATGAACATTTGTTCTGATCAACTCTATGGCTGGGTCAATTCTGTTTCTTTTTGGTTGCTGCAGTGTCGCGGCCATGGCGGCTTCGCTGATTTCACGAATATTGTAATCTTCAAGTGCAGGATTCTGCGCAACCATTGTCCGGTAGATGACGCCTAGTTTATCAATGATGTCTTGCTGCGCGGATGAATAAGTGATAGTCACTGATTCCCCCTTTTCATTCGATACCGATACGGGCTTCATTGCAGCAATTTTAACGATCTCTGCCAGACAACCGAAAGAAGGGGAAACAACCATTTTCATTTTAAGTGTTGTTTGTTTTTCGCGTTCTAACCACTCCGCCAATTCTTGAACGGAATTAAGATCCATCCCTGGTAACATTTCTGACGAAATTATTTCAATTAGTGTATCCTGCCCTTGGCAATCATGAAGAAGCTGACCCCAGCGAGCGCTGAGGGCGTCGAGGACGCATTCTGTGTTCCATGGGCGTGAACGGCCTAGCCAACGAAAAGCGGCTCGATAGCCTGCACTTCTCTGGATGCCTTCGAAGACCAATCCGACAATTTCCGGATGACGGCCTCGGCCCCAGCGTGTTTCCCATATTGTGGGCTTCTCGCGATGTTCCAAATCGATGAGGCATTGCATGGCGGCTGCTTTAAGGTCGCAGGTAAGGGAATTGCGCCCTTTGGCCACCCAAGGCAATACGTGCACCGACCGAACTACTAGCCGCGCCATCCGGCCCATTGCACGGCTTTCAGCAAACACCTCAGAAGCGAGATCAAAAAATGACTCGATAGCAAACGGATGCCAACCTCCAGTAACGGGCCAGCGCGTGAAAAGGGTGCCAATTTCGAATAACGCCCGCCGGATGCGGCGACATGTTTCATCTGTGGCACGACGATGCCCGTAGACAGCCGCAATCAAATCCTGCCAAGCGGCCCCTTCTCGTTCGTCCGGCGGGCAGAGGCTATCATGACCCTGTAAACGCAGAGTGATCCAACTGGTCATCTGCTCCTGAGACAAGCGGTTTACGCTTTCAAAATCTATCTGTCCCTTCTCATCCAGTCGAGGGATGGGTAACTCCAAGCTCTTGGTCCGCAAAGTGGTTTTCATGGCAATACACGAACATCTTCGATGTCAGTAGAGGGGAGGTGGTCATGGACCAATTCAGGTCTCCCTTTCTGACGACAATATATTCCCACAGGCTTCGAGCGTCCGCAAGGCGCGGTGGGAGGCGCAGGCAGGAAGTAGGGATGCCATCCGGTCCGACGAATTCCATTCTGATCATCGTAGGCCCAGACGGCATCAGCCAAAGTGGGAAATCGTAGGGCTTTTCGCGGATGGGGCTGGTAAATAATGAGCAGTGCCTCACGTTCATCGTCCCAGTTAAGGGCCAGTAGCGAGGACATGGCTGCAGGTGAATGAATGCCCGCAAAGGGATCGGTGTTGTGGTCACGTTCATTGAATGTGGCCCACACTGGCGGTCGTAACAAAGGCACACCGACTATCTCGTCGTGTGTCTGTACAAGTCTGACCAGCTCAGAACGGGTGATGTCCGACAATGGGGGAATGGCATGTTTTTTTGAGACGCGCCCCTTGCGTGCTTTCTGAAGTACTCGGGTCATCTTTTGAGGCATCATCGCTCGGCCAAGCAATTTAGGGCGACCATGAATAGACGGGCCGCGGAGGCCATTCGTCGCCAATGATTCTGCTACTAAAGCCACGGCCTCTTCTTCGGAGCTTAGAGGAGAAGTGACTGCCAGGCGCTTTGTCATAACGTGCCATGCCGGGGGGCCGAGTCTGGACTCGGTGGCGAGTGCCTGACGGCGAGAATGCATGAGTTGCTGCTGAAGCTGGCTCAATAAACTCTTTAAAACGCGTCTCTTCGTCTTCGATAGTGAATCAAGATGCTCTCGGAGCTTCATGGCTGATATTCAGAGGTGAGTGCAAGAAAGCTTATCCCTTGGTCACCACTTCGTCGAGGTTGAGGACGAGGTTGGCCACCATGGTCCAGGCGGCGAGTTCGGCGGGGTTGAGTTTTTCGTCGGGCTTGGATTCGCCGTAGGTGATGGCTTTTTTGGCTTCCTCGGGCTTGGCGGTGTAGGCGGCGAGCTGCTTCGTGAAATCTTGACGGATAATTTCGGCTTCCTGGGCGCTGGGGTAGCGGCCGGTGGCGGTGCGGAAGAGGGCGGTGATGCGCGCGTCCGTGCTGGCGTTGGTTTGCATGACGTGCTGGGCGAAGTTGCGCGAGGCTTCGAAGAACTGGATGTCGTTCATGAGGGTGAGCGCCTGCAGCGGGGTGTTGCTGCGTTCGCGGCGCAGGCAGTAGCTCTCGCGATTGGGCGCGTCGAACGAGGTCATGTTCGGCGGCGGGGCGGTGCGCTTCCAGAAGGTGTAGAGGCTGCGGCGGTAGAGTGATTCGCCGTGGTCCTGGATGTAGTTGCGGGTGTTGCTGCCGCCGAAGCCGACGGGCTCCCAGATGTTCTCGGGCTGGTAGGGTTTCACGCCTTTGCCGCCGATCTTGGGGCTGAGCAGGCCGGAGACGAAAAGAGCCTGATCACGCACAGCCTCGGCATCCAGGCGGAAGCGCGGGCCACGGGCGAGCAGGCGGTTCTCCGGATCCTTTTGCATTGCGAGGTCGGAGCATTGAGCGCTCTGCCGGTAGGTGTTTGAGGTGACGATCATGCGCACAAAGGCCTTCATGTCCCAGCCGCTTTCGCGGAAGGTCACGGCCAGCCAGTCGAGCAGTTCAGGGTGGCTGGGAGGCTCTCCCTGGGAGCCGAAATCGTTGCTGGTTTTCACCAAGCCGGTGCCGAAGAACTGCTGCCAGAGGCGGTTCACCTGCACACGGGCGGTGAGCGGGTGCTGCGGGCTGACGAGCCATTTGGCGAGATCGAGGCGCGTGTAGTCGGCCTGTGCGGGGAGAGGAGGAAAGACAGCCGGGGTGCCCCGGGTGACCTTGTCCTTTGGCTTGTCATACTGGCCGCGATCCATCACGAAGCTGTCGCGTTTTTGCGGCAGGTCGGCCATGATGAAGGTGGCGGGGATGACGTCATCCAGCGTTTTTCTTTGGGACTCCAGCGCGAGCTTTTCACCACGGGCACCTTCCACCAGGCTGCGTGCGCCCTGATACTCGTTTTCAAACCACCACTCCTTGAGCCGCGTGGCGTCTTTCTCGGGCCATTCGGCGGGCTTTTTGCCACGCACGAGAGTCTGCAGATCGTTGGGGAGTTCAGCAACACGCTTGCCCTGGTTTTTTTCAATCCACTTGCTCCATGACCACTGCGGATCTTTGGCCGGATCGACGCGGGAGGTCATGGCCAGCCGGTCCCAGTAAACGGTGCCGCCGAACTGGGTGAAGGCATAGCCGCTGACCTTGAGACCGGGCTTGAGGCCCAGACGTTCTGCGGGCACTTCGAGCTTCACCCATTCGCCTGCTTTGGGAAGTTCGCCCATTTGTACTTTTTCAGGCGTGCGCACCTGGCCGAAGGGGATCGCACCTTCCTGGCCCCAGACAGCACGGTGGTTCCAGCCGGCTGTGTGGAACTGCAGCATGATGGCCTTGGGAGGATTGGCGGGGTCGATGTAGCACTGCACGCTGAGCTTGCCGTTTGGCGGGATGTCGAATTTGGCGCCGCTGGTGAAGTAGTCCTGCGCCACACCTGTGGCGGTGCGCTTGAGTGAGGTGGTGCCGCTGAAAACGGGGCCTTTTTCCTTGGTGATGAGTTGGGTCGGTTCGCCTGCGACACCGACCTTGGCACCCGCCGGGAAAGCATCCTCAAACCACACGAGCTCGCTGTTCTGTACCGGCGGAGGCGGGGTTTGAGTGGCGGGGTCGGTGTAGTTCAGTGACTGAATTGTCGCGCGGATTTTCGTCTGTGCGGCGGCCATTTTTTGATCGAGTTCCGCGAGCTGCTTTTTCTGCTCGGCAGTGCTCAGCCGGAGGATGGGCGGGGTGAGGAGGATGTTGCCATCCATGGCGGGATCGGCGGTGCTGTTGAAGAAGGCGTAGAGCGAATAAAATTCCTTCTGGGAGATGGGGTCGAACTTGTGATCATGGCACACGGCGCAGCCTGCGGTGAGGCCCATCCACACCGCCACCGTGGAGTCCGCGCGATCCACGGCGTAGCGGAAGATGAACTCCTCATTGATGCTGCCGCCTTCACTGGTGGTGACGTTGCAGCGGTTGAAGCCGGACGCGATTTGCTGATCCACGGTGGCATTTGGCAGAAGATCACCGGCAAGCTGCCAGATGGTGAACTGATCGTAGGGCAGGTTGGCATTGAAGGCGCGCACGACCCAGTCGCGGTAGGGCCACATGCTGCGCTCGTTGTCGAGATGCAGACCGTGGGTGTCTGCATAGCGTGCGGCATCCAGCCAGAAGCGGCCCATGTGCTCGCCATAGCGTTCGGATTTCAGCAGGCGGGCGACGACTTTTTCATAGGCATCCGGCGCTGTGTCCGCGATGAAGGCATCGACTTCAGCCAGCGTCGGCGGCAGGCCTGTCAGATCGAGTGTGACGCGGCGAATGAGAGTTTCTTTGGAAGCCGTTGGCGACGGGGACAGGCCTTCTTTGGCCAAGCGGTCCTGGATGAAGGCATCGATGCCGTTCTGAACTGGTCCTTTGACTGCTGGCGGTGGCGCTTTGACGGGGGCTTCAAAGGCCCAGTGTTTTTTGAACTCCGCGCCTTCCTTGATCCAGCGCTGCAGGATCTCCACCTGAGCGGGGGTGATGTGCTTGTTCGACTCAGGGGGTGGCATCACCTCATCCTCGTCTTTGGTCAGGATGCGCTGGATGACGGAGCTTGCCTCGGGGCTGCCGGGCTTGATGGGGAACACGCCTTCGATGGCCTTGTAGGCGACTTCCGGGACATCGAGCCGCAAATCTGCCTTCCGTTTCTTGGCGTCCAGGCCGTGGCAGGCGAAGCAGTTGTCACTGAGAATGGGCCGGATGTCGCGGTTGAAGTCGAGCTTCGTCGCCGCGGATGCGGTGGCGGTCAGAGCGGCAGAAACGATGAAGGCACGGAAAAGCATGGGTGTGGTGTACGAAGCTCGTGCATCCAGGCTTTCCGGCTTCAGCGGCCAAAGAAATAGCCCGTTGCATGGAAAAACACTGGTGCGGCGAAGGCCAGCGAGTCGAGCCGGTCCATAAAACCGCCATGGCCGGCGATGGCCCCGCCCCAGTCCTTCACACCTCGATCACGCTTGATGGCTGACATCACGAGTCCGCCGACAAAGCCCATGAGTACGACCAGGGCGGCCATGGCTGCTGCCTGCAAGGGTGAAAACGGCGTGGCCCACCACAGGGCGGCACCGAGGCCCACAGTCGTCAATCCACCGCCGAGGAAACCTTCCCACGTTTTGCTGGGGCTGACGGTGGGGGCGATCTTGTGTTTGCCGCAGATTTTGCCCCACACGTATTGCATCACATCGCTCATTTCGACGACGGTGATAAACCAGAAAAGCAGCTTGGCCCGCTGGTGTGGCCAGTCAGGAAGATCCAGCCAGAGGATCGCTGGGGCGTAGCTGATGCAATACACGCAGATCATGAGCCCCCACTGAATTTTTGCGGTGCGTTCGAGGAAGTTCTCGCAGTCGCCTGCCAGTGCGGAGCGCATGGGTACAAACAGGAAGGCATAAACCGGGATCAGAATGAGAAACATGATGTACCACTGGGTTGCCAGAAAGTAGTAGTGCAGCGGGGTGATGATGAAGAAGACCCAGAAGAGCGTCCGGTGATCTGCGGGCTTCGTTGGCGTGAGGGTGATGAACTCGCGCAGCGCCATGAAGGAGCTGAAGAAAAACATCACGGCTGTGCCAACGGGCCCCACCGCGAGCGCGCCGGCAAAAACGGCGACCATGGTCCACCAGGCCTTGGTGCGTGCGTTCAGGTTTGCCACCGTTGTCCTGGCAGAGTCCGATACAGCCCGTTTTGCCAGCACCCAGCCGATGACTGAAGCGAGGACGAGTACTCCCAGAGTGCCGCCGAGAAGATAGAGCAGTGCAGGGTCGGAAGTGAAATTCATGCCTGAGGTGAGATTGACCGCCATTCCGTTTATTTTGCAAACTGCATTCACAGGCCGCGTTTTAGCGGGCATGAACCAGCGCGTTCAGATCCATTTATGCTGTCTCGTTCCTTTTTGTTCCTGTTTTTCCTGGCTCTCACAGTGTCTGCCGGAGAACCGATCACGCACACCTATAAGAAGGCGGGTGATCGTGAGTTGAAGCTCAGCATCGTCAATCCGCCGGACTGGAAAAGCAGCGATCAACGTCCAGCGATGGTGTTTTTCCATGGCGGCGGCTGGGTGGGCGGCGGGCCGACTCAGTTCACCCAGCACAGTGAGTATCTGGCCACGCGTGGCATGGTTTGCATCCAGGTGGAGTACCGGTTGATTGCCAAGGGCGACAAGGGAGCTCCCATCGATTGTGTGCATGATGCGAAGTCGGCGATGCGCTGGGTGCGTGGCCACGCGGGAGAGCTGGGGATTGATCCGAAGCGCATTGGTGCCGGAGGTTGCAGCGCGGGCGGGCATCTGGCGGCGTTTGTGGGCATGGTGGAAGGACTGGATGATCCACAGGACGATGTGAAAATTTCGCCGAGGGCCAATGCGCTGGTGTTGTTCAATCCTGTCTTCGACAACGGGCCGGATCAGGGCTGGGGCTACGCCCGAGTGGGTGAACGCTTCAAAGAGTTTTCTCCGGCGCACAACATCAGTGCTGATGATCCGCCGGCGATCATCTTCCTCGGCACGCAGGACAAGCTGATCCCCATGGCCGTCGTGGAGCGCTTCAAGGCAAATATGGGAAAGGCGGGGGTGCGCTGTGAAGCGATCTTTTACGAGGGGCAGGGGCACGGCTTCTTCAATCCCGGCAAGGGCGGCAAGATGCAGTTTTACTACGAGACGCTGCTGGCCACGGATAAGTTCCTTGCCTCGCTGGGGTGGTTGAAGGGAGAGCCCACGCTTAAAAAGCCCGCGGGAACGTGAGTTTGAGCCGCAGTATCGGAACCCTTGATCTGGACAGCGCCCAGTGGCATTGAGCAATGTTCTTTCGTTGCAGGACCGCCATTGACAGCAGGGGGATTCCATCGCTAGACAGAGAGACCAACCACCGCATGAACCTGCCGAACAAACTCACTCTCTCACGCCTGATCCTGACGGGCGTGTTTGTGGTGTGTTTTTACATCCCGTGGGCGAACACCATTTCGCTGGCACTGATCATCTTCGGCATTGCCTCGGCCACCGATTACTTTGACGGGAAGATCGCGCGTGCGCGCGGCATTGTGACGAATTTTGGCAAGCTGTTTGACCCGCTGGCGGACAAGATCCTCATCGCCGCAGCCTTTATCCTGCTGAGCTCAGACAAGAACTTCCCCGAAGCGACGCGGATGCCGGCGTGGATCACCATCGTGATCCTGGCGCGGGAGTTTTTCGTGACCGGAATCCGGCTGGTGGCGGCGGGGCAGGGGGCGGTGCTGTCTGCGGAAAAACTGGGGAAACACAAGATGCTGTGGCAGATCCTGACGGTGATTTATTTCATGATGAGGCAGGCATCGCTCGAGCCGATCTTTGGCTTCACTCACCCGGCTTTCACGGCAAGTCCGGATGTCGAGCGAATGGTGGCTTTGGCCCTCATTTCTTTGACGAGCCTGCTGACGCTGGTGTCTGGTTTCAGCTACTTTTGGAAGAATCGTCATCTGTTTGACGATGCTTGATGCTTCTTTTGAACTCACAGCCATGAACGCAGAACAACAACTCACCACCCTCGGTCTCACACTTCCTACCGCACCGCCGCGCGGGGGTGTTTACAATCCGGTCGTGATCGTCGGAAACATCGCCTACGTCTCTGGTCATGGGCCGTATCTTGGCGATGGGAAGTATCTCACCGGCCGGGTCGGTGCGGATCTTGATCTGGAAGCGGGCAAGGCTGCGGCGAAGCAGACTGGCCTCGCCTTGCTGGCCACCTTGAAAAGCGAACTGGGCAGCCTGGACCGCGTGAAGCGCGTGGTGAAACTGCTCGGCATGGTGAACTGCACGTCAGACTTCGGAGATCATCCGAAGGTCATCAACGGCTGCAGCGAATTGTTTGGCCAGGTTTGGGGCGAGGAATGCGGCATCGGCGCACGCAGCGCGGTGGGCATGGGTTCGCTGCCGGGGAACATCGCCGTTGAGATCGAGGGCATCTTTGAGCTGCAATAAAAAACCTGCGCTGGCCAACAGCGCAGGTTGCTCAGAGCGGACTGAAACGGGGCTCAGAACCAGCGTGAGCCGAGGCCCAGGCCGCTGCCCCAGCTGAAGGGCTGGCCAAAGCCGTAGCCACCACCCCATGGGCGGTTGGTGAAGCTGCTGCTGTACGCAGGGCTGCGGGTGTAATACGGGCTGCTGTAGATGCCGTTCGAGTAGTAGGGGTGCAGCTGATATGAGACCGGGTAGGCCGCCGGGCGGCTGTAGATGCCCGTGTAATAGGGACGGGCGGAGTAGCAGCGTGTGCCGGCGTTTGCGCCGCGAATCACATAATAGTAGTGGTCCCGATTGGAGCCAAGGGTGCTGGCTGCGAGATCGCCCAGCGGGCCACGTCCGGTGGTGTTGTAAGGAATGAAGGTGCCGCGATAGGGGCCTGAGCCGTTGTAGGCGTAGGGATACTGGCAGGCAGTAAGGGTCAGTGAAAGACCGACGAGCAGAATCAGGAGAGATTGAAGGAACGGCTTTTTCATGGCGAAGGGAGTGCGCAGGATTAGCGCACCAATTCCGCCCTCTTGGCAATGAGTAAACGACCACGCGACAGGGGTATAATTCCGCCCGAATAGAGTGGTTCTGAATTTTATGAGCGAACCGCTTGGGAAACTTCAGCGATCTTAGAAGCCAATGATCTGGAAGGGCATGCTGTCTCTGATCTGCTTGTCGGGCGGTGAGCTCATGATCTTTTCAAACTGCCGAGCCCATTCACGAATGGCGAACTTGGCCTGACCGGTAGGAAACAGCTCCTGGGGAAAGAAGAAGAACAGGGTTTTGGCCTCTTCTTTGTCGGCAAACTCGAAGACGGACTTGCCGGTCTTGGGCTCGGTCAGGACACCTTGAATGGCGATGGTGCCGCGTGAAGGTTTTCCAAGCAAGCTGCCACCGACCATGGGCAGAGTCACGAGGTCCACGGCTTCCCGCACCACCAGTCCTGAGTAGGTGTTGGGTTCCCACTCGATGATGGAGAGTTTCAGGGTCATGGCATCCTTGGAAGGAGCATCCACGACGGTGAAGCGCGATTTTTTGTTCGCCTTGAAGGCGCTGACAAATTTATCGTGAGCGTAGGTGAGCAGGCCCTTCATTTTCTTTTCACGCCGTTTCTTGCTGAACTCCACCTGGGTGAATTTTTGCAGCATGGGCCGCAATTCATCGGAGACCACGGGGGCTATGTAGATCGACTTCACCTTTTCAGCAGCGTCCAGAACTCGCTTGTCGGTGTTCCACCAGTTGCCGATGAAAGGCGAGCGTTTACGGTTTTCCTTTAGCTCGCTTCCGTGTGGGAGCATTTTAGTGGGCTTAACATTGACAGCGGCCACCACGCTTTTGGCGGTACGACAGGAAATCATCATCCAAGGGATGAGCAGGAAGAGAGAAGCACGGATCAGTATCATGGAACGGTATTGGGATACGTTTGAGAAAGGGGGATGGCAAATATTTCATATATCGGCCCCAACACAAACTTCCCCGCAACATTTGCGCCAACCATGGGGGGGTGTTAGCTTTCCCGTCTGGTCATGCAGTGCTCCGGCAATTCCGCCGCGCTCCGCCTGATCTTTTCCTTCCAACTTTATGGCATGGCTTTCCTCTCTCGGTTCCTTCGGTGAAATCCTCCGATTCATCATCCTCATTTTGGAGGTGATCCTCGTGTTCAATCTCATGATCGTGGTTCACGAGTGGGGCCACTTCCTGGCGGCACGCTGGCGCGGGCTGAAGGTCGAAAAGTTCTACATCTGGTTTGGCAAGCCGCTCTGGAAAAAGACCATTAATGGCGTGGAGTACGGCCTCGGCAGCATTCCTGCGGGCGGTTTTGTGGCGCTGCCGCAGATGGCCCCGATGGGCGGGCTCGAAGGTGAGGTGAACCAGGAAGGGCTGCCGGCGATCACGCCGCTGGACAAGGCCATCGTGGCTTTTGCGGGTCCGCTGTTCAGTTTCATGCTTGCCTGTGTGTTTGCCGTGGCCGTCTGGGTTGTGGGCAAGCCGGAGAGCGAATCCCACACCACCTCGATCGTCGGCTATGTGGCCAAAGACAGTCCGGCTCAAAAAGCGGGCATTCTTCCGGGGGACAAGGTCCTTCAGGTGGATGGTCAGCCCGTGAAGCGCTTCGAAGGACTGGTGGACAGTGTGCGCTGGGGCGTGGTGGCCAGCGAAGGTGACACGATCGCCTTCGAGGTGGAGCGTCCTGGACAGGGAGTGATGAAGTTCAATGTGGATCCCAAGGCCTGGCCCAACAGCGAAAAAAAGGCGGAGCCGGTTTCTTGGTGGCGCTCGATCTTCAAACGGCCCGAACTGCGTTCCATCGGCCTTGAAGGCCAGATGACGCCCATGGTCGGGGGTGTTGCTAAAAACAGTCCGGCGGAAGAAGCGGGCATCAAACCAGATGACCTGGTGCTGCGTGCTGATGGCAGACAACTGCGCAGCATGGGGGATCTGGGCGATTACATCAAAGCCACGGCGGGCAAGACCATCATGCTGGACATCGAACGTGCGGGCAAGGTCATCCAAATCCCCATCCTGCCGCGCATCCCGGACAAGAACAATCTCAAGGAGGTCACGGATGATCATCAGGAATACCCCATGATTGGCGTGGCCTGGGATGTGGAAGGCAAGCGTACTCCCAGCGTTATCACCCCGTGGGAGCAGATCAGCGATGCCGTGCGGCACATGGGCAATCTGGTGTCCAAGCTGGTTTCACCGAAGTCTGATCTCAGCCCTGCGCACATGAGCGGCCCGGTGGGAGTGGGCCGTCTGTATTACAAGCTGTTCCAGCACCCGGACGGCTGGCGCCTGGTTCTTTGGTTCAGCGTGGTGTTCAACATCAACCTGGCGATCCTCAACATGATGCCCTTCCCGGTGCTGGATGGCGGGCACATCACCATGGCTGCTGCTGAGGCGATCCGCCGCAAGCCGCCGCAGGGCAGGATTCTGGAGTACGTGCAAACTGCGTGTGCGCTGATGCTCTTTGGCTTCATCATTTTTGTCACCCTCAAGGACACGGGGGATTTCTTTGGCGGTGGAGCCAAAGAGGGCAAGGTCTTGAAAATCGAGTGGCTCTCCAAAGAGCAGCGTGGCGCCGCAGGCGCGTAATTTCCGCCGCTTATGCGCGTCCTCATCCTCGTTGAGAACCTTCCCGTTCCCTTCGACAGGCGCGTGTGGCAGGAGGCCTGCGCCCTGCGTGATGCGGGGCATGAGGTCACGGTCATCTGCCCGCAGATGCGCGGCTACACGCAGCCGGAGGAAGTGCTGGAAGGCATCCAAATCTACCGGCACTGGATCAGTGGGGAGGCAGGATCGCTGGGTGGATTCATCACGGAATACGCCTCCGCTTTGTGGGGGGAGTTTTGGTGTGCCGTTAAAGCCTGGCGGCGTGGTGGTTTTGATGTCATTCACCTCTGCAATCCGCCGGATCTGCTGTTTCTCGTGGCGCTGCCGTTCAAACTGTTTGGTGGCGTGAAAGTCATCTTTGATGTGCATGATCTGTGGCCGGAGATGTTTGAGGCGAAATTTGGCAGGCGTGGGCTGATGTACTTGGCGGTGCGGGTTGCCGAGCGGTGCACACTTGCGCTGGCGGATGTGGTGATCGCCACGAATCAGAGCGTGCTGAGAGCGGTGAAACAGCGTGGGAAGCTGCGTGAGGACCAAGCCTTTGTGGTGCGCACAGCGCCGAGCCGCATGAACACCGCTGCGCAGCCGGATGAAGCACTGCGTGCCGGGAGACGGTACCTGGTGGGATACATAGGCGTCATGGGCAATGCGGATGGCGTGGACTACCTCGTGCGCGCCGCGGATCACATCGTTAAAACCCGTCAGCGCACGGATGTGCAGTTTCTGCTGATGGGTTCCGGCGCGGAGCATGCGGATCTGGTCGCATTGCGTGACCTGCTTGGCTTGCAGGATTACCTCAGCATGCCCGGACGGGTCAGCGACGAGTTTCTATGCCGTGCTTTACGTACCATGGACCTCGGCGTCGCCTGCGACCCCATCAACGCCTACAACGACCACTGCACCATGAACAAGGTGCTGGAATACATGGCCTTCGCCAAACCGATGGTCATGTTTGGCACCGTGGAAGGCCGGTTCTCAGCGGGTGAGAGCGCGGTGTACGTCATGGAAAACTCGGCTGAAAAGCTGGGCGATGCCATCCTCACTCTCCTCGACGACGAGCCCCGTCGTCAAACGTTGGGAGCCGCCGGTCATGCACGGCTGACCCAGGAGCTGAACTGGAAGCGGAGCGTGGGGCAGTTGCTGGCGGCATACCAGGCGGCGTGAGGTGGTTTCTAGTGATTATTTTGCCCTGCGTTGTCTAGGGTCTTGCTAAAGCGCCTCGTTGTTCTTAATTCATCGGAATGAACCAGGTGAATGAACATGGGGGGGATGCCGTTCATTTCGAGCCCTTTACTCCGCCATCGACGGAGGAGCTGGATGCATTGATTCCGGGCTACAAGTTTCTTCAGTTTATCGAGAGGGGCGGCATGGGCGCGGTTTACAAGGCGGTGCAGAAGAGCCTCAACCGCACGGTGGCGGTGAAACTGCTGCCTCAGGTGCATCGGAACAAGGAGAGCTTTGCTGAACGCTTCAAACGGGAGGCGCATGCGCTCGCGTTGCTAAATCACCCGCACATCATCGCTGTTTACGACTTTGGTGAAACCCCCGACGGCCAGATGTACTACGTCATGGAGTTTGTTTCCGGCATGGATTTGCAGCATCTGCTCAAGCGTGATCCACCTGAGCCGAGACAGATCCTCAAAATCATCACCCAGGTTTGCGAGGCGCTGCAGTTTGCCCATGAACACGGAATTGTGCATCGTGACATCAAGCCAGCCAACATTCTCGTCGATGAGCGTGGCAATGTGAAGGTCGCCGATTTTGGCCTGGCCAAGGTCATTGGTCCGCAGTCAGTCGATTACACGGCCACAGGCATGACTATTGGGACGCCTGATTATATCGCGCCCGAGGCGCTCGATCAGAGCAGGGATATCGACCACCGGGCGGACATCTATTCGCTGGGAGTGATGATCTATGAGCTCTTCACCGGGCATGTTCCGAAGGGGGTGTGGGAGCCGCCCTCGATTCGTTCTGGTGCGGACAAGGGCATCGATGCTGTCGTCAGCAAGGCGATGCAAAACAATCCCGAGAAACGTTACCAGCATGTGCGTGACATGACGCAGGTGCTGGAAAAGCTCTTCAAGAACAGCGACAATTGGAAAAATTTTCGCAGACAGTCTCCAAGCCTCACCGCACCGGCGGGAAAAAAAGAGGAGGCTGTTCCCACCGGCGCAGTGACGCTCAAAATACGGCAGGATGACGGGGCTGGCAGGCGCTGGCTGCCTTGGGTAGCTGCGGCGCTGCTGCTGCTTGGGGGCGGGTTTGCCGTGGCATGGCAATCGGGTCTGCTGGCGGCGGCATCCGAGGCGAATCCGAAAGCCGCTGAGGCGGGGCGGCCGTTATCTCCTGACGTGAACCCGCAGCAGATGGCGCTCGCGCGTTTCGTCGTAGAGCATGGCGGCGTGGTGAATGTGCAGACCCCCGCCAGTTCCGAGAAAGCGATGGGAGGCTCTGCCGATCTGGATGAGCTGGCAGACCTGCCATCAGGCGCATTCACCGTCTGGCGTGTCTCTTTTCTGGTGGTGCCGGTGACGGACGTGGCTGTTTATGATGAACTCGTGGCCCGGATTCGAGACGCCGGAACGGTCTCCAACCTTAACCTGCATGGGCTGGCAGTGCCGACGGATGCGCTCAAGAGCCTGGTTTCCATGCCTACGCTGACGAGTCTTGATTTGATGTCCAGTCCAGCGGTGACTGCCGCGGCCATACCCTACATTGCTGCCTGCCGGCAGCTGCGGCTGCTGCGCATCGGGGGGATCCCGCCGCTCGAGGGTGCCGTGCTGGAACAGCTCCGAGCCCTGCTGCCTGACTGCGGAGTTCACGACGACAAGTAGAGGCTTCTTCTTGTGATGAATAAATACTATTTTGCGGATTTTTTGCCCGGAAGTCTTGCAAAAAGGAGAAAAACACCCTGATTGCCTTTATGGAAACGAAGTCGCCCGGAGACCGCTGGCTCCCTCGTTTCCAAATGATGCGCTGCTGCCACTGGCGAAATCGTACAGTGCGCTTCTCAAGCAGGGCATGATTTCGGAAAATGCAGGCGCTGAAAGGCAGAGATGACATTTCAAGAGACTCATCATGATCACTCAAAAGCAACCGATGGCAAAACTGGCCGCCAAAGCCACCAACACCTCGACCTCGAAAAACAGAAGGCGAAAGGCAGTGAAATCCAAAACTTTACCGGCCACTGGGACGAAGCTCTCGCAGCGGAAGCCTGCCGTGTATTCTCAAACAACGAAGCGGAAAACTGAAGCTGGTGGAGCGGGGGGGACTGTGATGCCGGTGATGGCCAGCGGTCTGACCTTCAACTCCGGTGACAGCGGTCGCGCGGCGGTTGCCGGAGTGTCGCGTCATTCTTTCACGGCCCGGCGAACCAAGCCGCGGCTGCTCTGGATCGGAGATGCCTTGGTGCCCACCGGCTTTGCCACTGTGACTCATGCGATTCTGAATCATTTGCGGCATGACTGGGAGATCGTGGTCTCTGGCGTGAATTATGATGGTGGGGACCATGATCTGCCTTATCGCATCATGCCTGCGCAGCAGGGAGGTGACATGTGGGGGATGAACCGTTTCCAGGATCTTTGCGCCGAGTTTGATCCCGCTGCCGTCATCATCAACAGCGACTGGTGGAACGTGGCGCAGTTTGCCAGGATCGCGCCCGCCGGAGTACCGGTCATCGGTTACATGCCCGTGGATGGCGGTCACCTAGACCCTGCGGCCATGGCGGAGATCAACCGGCTGCACTCGGCGGTGTGGTACACGAGGTTTGGCCACCGTGCTGCCTGCGACGCAGGTTTCACCGGCCAGCGTCAGATCATTCCGCATGGCATCGATACAGAAATATTCAGGCCAGGGGATCGTGCTGCGGCACGGCAGACGCTGCGGCTCGATGTATCGCCGGACGCATTCATCGTGGGCAACGTCAATCGCAACCAGCCGCGCAAACGGCTCGATCTCACGATTCAGATTTTCGCCGCCTGGATCAAACAGCACAACATCGCCGACGCTTATCTGCTCCTGCACTGCGCTCAAAAAGACACGGGCTGGGATCTGCGCAGAGTGGCCGCCTACTGCGGTGTCGCTGACCGTCTGATCCTCACCGGTGCCGAAGACATCCGGGATTTGCAGGACGTACACAGGTTGAGGCTCGTCTATAACTGTCTCGATGTGCAGATGACCACCACGCTGGGGGAAGGCTGGGGGCTGACCACGATGGAAGGCATGGCCTGCGGCATTCCGCAAATCGTGCCCAAATCTTCTGCCCTGGGGGAGTGGGCCAGACCTGCGATTAAAATTCCGTGTTCACGCACGCTTATTCATCCTGAGATCAACACGACCGGCTCCTTGGTCGATGAGGCACCCTTCGTGGCTGCGTTGCAGTCGCTCCATGAAAACCGAGATGCGCGCAGCCGTCTTGCCGCAGAAGGACTGGTGCACGTGCGCGGTGAGGCCTTCCGCTGGGAGACTGTGGCGCGGCAATTTCAGGAGCTGCTGGCCACCGCTCCGTGCCAGGCGAAGCGGCGGCAGGATGCTCGATCCCGGCTGTTCAGCAGCAATGCTTGAAAGCAGGCTGAGGAGTTCCAGCGAGCAGGGCCGCCAGTTTGTCGAGGCAGCCATTCCAGCCGTAGGTGTGCTTCTGGCAGCTGTCGTCGCTGGGGAATCCGGTCTGGGTGAGATGCAGTTCGGTTTCATCGCCAACGGCCTTGAACTCAAAGGTGACGAGTGACTCGCAGTCTGCCCAGTCTTCATCGTTCTCCCATTTCCAGGTGTAGACGATCTTCGAGGGCGGTGTGATCTCACGGTAAACACCCACGGCAACAACGGCTTTGGAGGTTTCCGGATTGTACGAACTGGTGCGGTAGCTGCCGCCGACGCGGAAGTCGGCGCTGCATTCGATGATGTGGGGAGGTCCGCAGCCAAACCATTGCTGGATGGCTTCGGCGCTGGAGAAGGCGGCAAAGACGCGCTCGCGCGGTGCTTTGAAGCGACGGGTGAGATTGAGGGTTTGTTCGGCGACGAGAGTGGTCATGACTTTTTAGGTTTGGTCTGTTCTTGGGCGGGTGGCTCTGGCGGGGCCTGCTCCACGAGGGCGGCGAGTCTGTCGAAACTGCCTTCCCACATCTGGCGGTGGCGTTCGATCCAGTTCACTGCTTCGCGGAGGGGTTTGGGATTGGCGGAGATGTAATGGGTGCGTCCTTCGATCCGGCGCTTGAGCAGTCCTGCATCCTCCAACACGCGCAGATGCTTGGAGACGGCCGGGAGGGACATCTGCAAGGGCTCTGCGAGCGCCCCTACCGTGGCCTCTCCCTCGATCAGGCGTGTCAGCAGCCCCCGCCGTGTGGCATCGGAGAGTGCGGCGAATACGAGATCAAGGAGCAGAGGCTGGGGGGCGCGTCTCATGGAGAAACGAGTGGATGCTGCGTGGCGCGCTGGCAAGCGGGCTTACTTCACGCGCTCAAACTGGAATGAATGGTCCTCCTGGGCTTTGCCGTTGTCGAACAACGTCCAGTTCTGTGTCACATGATTCAAATCCACGAAGGTGATGACGGCGGAGTGCATGTGTTTCTCCGTTTCCACTTTGATTTCACTGTCCTTGGCCAGGTCGAAGGTGAGGGATTTGTCATCGGTCTTCACCAGCGTCATGCTGGGCCGGTTGCACAGCATGCAGTAATGGGTCAGCACGACCTTGCCATCCTTTTCATGGTAGAGGGTGACCATTTCCTTGGGGGTGTCGGGAAACATGCGCTCTTCCAGCGCGCTGCCGCCGGAGATGACGCGGTACTGGGTCGTCACGGTCATGGGGCCCTGGCCCATGTCCACTTTGGCCTGCCAGGTGCCGGCCAGTGTTTTGAGTTTTTCAAATTCGGCGGAGCCGGTGTAGGGCTTGGGCGGTTCGCCTGCAGAGGTGGTGAGCACCAGGGAGAGGAGGGACAGAGTGATAAGAAGCAGATTTGTTTTCATAGGAGTATGGTTTGTAACCGGCTGAATAGTTAACCAAATGGTTAAATAATTCAAGTGAAATTTTGCACGCTGTGTTTTTCCCGATTTTGCTCATCCATGGACTGTCCTTCTCATCCCATTCTGTGGTAGCATGACGGTGCATGAAAATCGCTTTCGTCGGAGCATCAGGGTACGGCAACATCGGTGACGACACCTATCCACTCGTCTTTGCGCAACAGCTGCCCGAGCATGAACTGGTGTTCTACAATTCAGACCTCCCATCCAGCCTGCCAGACGATCTGGATATGATCGTGATAGGCGGAGGCGGGGTGCTGCACAATGCCGGAGCGGAACCCGAAGAGGGGGAGTCGCCCCATTTCCGGTGCATGCGGTTTTACATCCATGCGGCTATCGAGAGCGGCATTCCCTGGGGCATTCTGTCCTGTGGATTTCAGTTTGAAGTGCAACGTGATTCCGCCTATGCCCGGTCACTGAAGCCATGGGTGCCGTATTTGCAGCAGGCAGCCTTCATTACTCTGCGCTCACCCGAGTGTGTCCGCATCGCACGGGAGATCAGCGGCAGAGCCGACGCTGTTTTCTTCCCAGATGCGGCGTATCTTTATCATCCGGCAGGTGTGCTGCAGCAGGGCCTTGCAGAAGGTGTGACGATTGTACCCGCCGGCCTGGTCAATCCGCGCAATGCGCTCATCAACCACTACCTGCGCCAGTTTGCGGCCAGCGGTGCTCCGGTGTCATGGCTGCGCATGGGCGCGCTGGTGGATGATGGCTGGATGCTGGAGGAAGCGGCGCAGCGTTTCCCCGATTCGAAGACCATCAACGCAGCAGACCCTGAGGCAGCGTATCGGTGCATCGCCTCCTCACGGTTCGTCATCACAGGACGTTATCATGGCATGATTTTTTCGAGAACAAGCCGCGTGCCATTCATCACACCCACGGAGGTGCCGTACAAATTGCGGCAGGAAGATTATGCCGCTTCGACCGCATCCGCCGCCGGTCACTTTGAGGTGTTGCGGCGTTTCATCGAGAGGTGATCAACAGCGCTGCAGAAAGGCCGCCAGCTCAGCTGCATCCGCCTGCGGGAATTCACGGCCCAGTGTGTTTTCGCGATCCATGCCGAAGGCGTAGTCCGTCTTCTTTCTCACATCGACATGGTCCGCTGGGTAAAACACGGCAACGGGCTTGTGCTCAAACCAAGCGGCCTGCTGCAGGCTGGACCAGCTGCCCACATAGGCGCGGCAGCTTTTCACGAGGTTAAGTGTCGCAGGTGTGGAGAGGTTTTCGAGAACGGTTACATTGCCGCCTGCAAAAGCCCGCCCGTCTTCTGCGTTGTGGACAAGCTTGCCGCCGCCGGAACGGGGATAACTGCGCGTCACGATGAACACCCGGCACGGCAGTTTCCTGAGCACTTGCAGAGTCTTTTCGATCAAATCAGGAGGCAGGGAGCGCTCCGTCACACCTGCGAAGGGCTGGAACACAATGTGTCCGTCTGAAGGAATGTTGTCCGGTGCGTCAAACACGGGGACATGGCCGTTTGCAGGGCCGCGGATGAGCTGCGCATAGTCCACACCGGCAAAGGCGCACAGCTCCCGGCTGATGTCCACACCGCGCAGGCCGGCGTTGAAGAACTCCACATATTTGTGCGCGAGATCGTAGAGGATGAAATTCTTCGCGTTGCGATGATGGCGAAAGATCTCGATCGAAAACGGATTGTGAGAGGCCATGATCACGGGAACCGGCTGTGTGGTCTCGCTCAGCACGCGGTAGCTGGCATTCTGATAGCAAACACGGATCACATCGCCGAGGCCGGCGGCAAAAAGGGCGGCAGACATTTGTGAAGCAATGGTGCGGGTCCTGACGTTGACAAGGCTCTTCTCATCCCTCCCTGCCATGAAGATACTCACCTCATTCCTTCTTCTTTCCTTGTCCGCTCAGGCCGCCGTCACGCTGCCTGCGATTTTCTCCGATCACATGGTGCTGCAAAGCGGCAAGCCGGTGCCTGTCTGGGGCACTGCGGACGCGAACTCGGAAGTCAGCGTGGCCATCGCGGGTCAAAAGAAAACGGCCAAGGCGGACGCGAACGGCCAGTGGTCGGTCAAACTGGATGCATTGACTGCTTCCATTGAGCCGCAGACGCTGACGATTGGTGACAAGACGATCAACGATGTGCTGGTCGGCGAAGTGTGGCTCGGATCGGGGCAGTCCAACATGGCGATGACCGTGCAGAGCGCCAAAGATTACCCGGCCAGCCAGGCGGCGGCGAATGTGCCGCTGATCCGCATGTTTACCGAAGGCAGCGCGGCTGCCGCCACGGCGCAGTCGCAGGGCAAAGGCACCTGGGTGATCTGCTCCCACGAGACGGTGGGGCGTTTTTCTGCCACGGCGTATTTCTTTGGCCGCAATGTCTATGAGGTGCTCAAGCAACCGGTCGGGCTCATCAATTCCTCCGTGGGTGGCACGCCGATCGAGTCCTGGATCAGTCCTGAGGCACAGCATGCGAGCGCGGAATTGAAGCCCTTCTTTGAGGCGCTGAAGCGGGACGATGCAGCATTTGATGAAGCCAAGGTGAAGGCTGTTTATGTGCGTCAAGTGGCCAAATGGGCCGAGGAGGTGAAGGCGGCTAAGGCGGAGGGAAAATCCGCACCGCGCAAGCCGCGTGACCCGATCGAAACCCGCAAGCGCAAAGGGAATGTGGGGGGCCTCTTTAACGGCAAGATTTCGCCGCTCATCCCTTATGCGATTCGTGGTGCCATCTGGTATCAGGGCGAGGCGAACAGCAACGGCCCCAAGCCGTCGTTCTACCAGGCTCAGCTCACGCTGCTCGCCAAGGACTGGCGCACACGCTGGAACGACGAGTTTCCCTTTGCCTGGGTGCAGCTGCCGAATTTTACCCGCGTCGGTGACGGATGGCCGATTGTGCGCGAGCAGATGCTCAACGCACTGAGCACGATTCCGAACAGCGGCATGGCCATCACGCTCGACATTGGCGAGGCGAAAAACATTCATCCAGCCAACAAACAGGAAGTGGGCCGCCGCCTCGCGCAGTGGGCGCTGGGTTCGGTGTATCACAAGGATGTGGCTGACACTTCCGGGCCGCTGATTGACCAAGCCACGGTCAAGGGCGGCGCATTCGTGATCACTTTCACGCATGCCAAGGGGTTGAACGCGAAAGGTGAGCTTGGTGAGTTTGAAATCGCCGGAGTGGATGGACAGTGGCATGCGGCTGAGGCGAAGATCGAGGGCGAGACGGTTGTCGTCTCATCCAAGGCCGTCGCCGACCCGAAGCAGGTGCGGTATGCGTGGAAGGACAATCCCGTGGCCTCGCTCTTCAACGGTGCGGGCATTCCGGCTTCGCCATTTCGGAAGTGATGTGCCTTGGTGAGATAGGATTGACAGTCCTTTTGATGGGAGGGCATACTCGTTTTCATCATGAAACGAGTTTCTGCTTATGACTGGAGAAGGATCATTCTGTGGGCTGCCCTCTGGACGACTCCGGCCCTCGCGTCTGAGACCGAGGACCGGCTGACGGCCCTCAAGAAAGAACTGCCGTTCATCTCGACCGCGGATTTTCTCTACAATCGGCAGCCAATGGGTTACGAGCGGGTGAAAAAGATCCGTGCCGCATGGGATACTCTTCAGGGGCTTTGCTCAGCCGAGCTCGAGAGCGCCGAACTGGTCAGGCTCGCAGAGCAGGGAGATGCAGCAATACGCTGTCTGGCGGTTCTGGCGCTCGTAGCCCAGGAGAAGCCTGACTTTGTGCCGGTGTGCATCAGGCTGGCGAATGATTTCACCCCGACCCTTCCTTTCGGCCATAGTGGAGACCTCATTGGCCCCGAGATGGTAACGATCCCGCAGACAGTGGCAGATGTGGCGCGCACATGCCTGCAGATGGTGGGCTGCGATTTCCGGGATCCGAATGATGCCCAAAAGGCGTTTCAGCCCAATGCGGAGACGTGGTGGGAGCAGAGGCAGTCGAACATGGACTGGCTAGGCTGGCATGGTTTTTTACACAAGCGGGCCTCCATGGGATATTCACCGCCGCAGGAAGAGGCCAAGCCTGCCCTGAAACAATTCTGGAGCCAGGCGGAGAAGCTGCCGCCCAAAACTCGTGCCTGGCTGATGCTCTACATGGCCGATGGCGTCTTAATGTCCACCGGGCAGTGGCAGGACTGGTATGCCACGGAGGAGGAGATGATCCGTGCGGTGCGTGGACTTGGAGCTGCGGCACTGGTGGAGTTTTTGCAGACGGGTCGCAGAGCGGGGCTGAAGGAGCCAGCCATTGATGACCCCAGACAAGGCAGAAGGTTCATCATCACCTATGCCAAACATTTTTTCTCACCTGAGAATGCCAAAGACCTGACGGCCTTGAAACACTACACGGCTGCCATGGATGCTGATCCGGCGCGGGCCAGACAGGTGAAAGTTGAGGCCATGCAGTATCACGCCAGTAAATACGGGGGCTGGGAGCGTGCCGAGGTGATGGCAGCTTTGGCAGATCTTGGGGATGAAACGGACTTGGCCACAGTGGCCAGATGGTTTTACACGGAGTCAAATGGCGCCCGCGGATCGACGCCGCAGACGGTGTTTCTCACCAGGCTGGAACAGCGCCGACCACGTGCAGGAAAGGAACTCATCAGGCTGCTGGCAAGTGATCCGGAGCTTGATCGTCTGAGGCCCGAGGATGTGACCCACTTGGCGTCGCTGCTGAAAAAGATCACTCCAGACTTTTCCATTGAGCGCTCCTGGAACGACGAGAGGGCAGACGAAGTTCGTGGTTTGCTGAGAGCCTATTTCAAGATCGGCTCTTTCGCGATCCAGGAACTCAAGCGGCCGGAAAAATATCTGGATAAGCCTGAATGGTCTGTGGAACTGGATGGGCTGGCACACAGCATGGTGATCCACCCCAACGGTTCGTTGCTTGCCGTGGGCATGAGTGACGAAGGCGGAGGTGTGCGTGTGCTGGATGCGGGGAGTGGAAAGGAGAAGCATCGCATTGCCCAGTCAGGCGAGTACTTGAACGTGTTTTTCAACCCTGATGGCACCCAGTTGCTGTTTCATGCTCCAAGCTCGATGGGTCAGATCCATGTCTGGGATGTGGCGAGCGGAAAAGAATCCTGGCAGTCGGTGGAGCCGCAGTTCAGTTTTCAACTTGCCGCTGACAAGCCGTTTGGATTGTTTGAAGGCGAGAGCAATCAGGAACGGTTCGTTCGGATGGATCAGATCACATTCAAAACCTTGTGGACGAAGGAGCTTCAGTCAAACCGCAGGAGAACGACAAAACTCTCACCCGATGCGAAGTGGATAGCGCTGGTGGATGAAGAGTTCAAAACCATCCAGCTCCTCGATTCCGCCAAAGAGGGGGAGCTGGTCACGGAGTTCGTGGGACATGCGTCCTACCCGAGCAAGTACGCTTTTTCGCCGGACTCCACCAAGCTCATTTCTGTGGCGGAGGATGATCGTGTCATCCTGTGGGATGTCATCACGAAGCGCATGCAGTCGATGTTTCGTGGCAGACGTATGCAGTCTGGACCGGTTGGTTTTACCGCGGACTCGCAGTGCTTCTTTGCCAACGCGGAGCCAAACGGCCTGGGTGTTTACTCCATGGATGGAACTTCCCGCTTTGGCATCAAATACACGGGCAACTGGATGGAGACAGTGGTGCCGTCCCGTGACGGACGTTTTCTTTTCATCATGGTCCAGCATGCAAGCCGGCCGTCAGGAAGGGCTGACCGGAGCCGCATCGAGTGCTGGCGCCTGAAGTAGAGACCACTTTTTCCCTGCCGGGACGCGGAACACCACTTCCGCGCCCCGCAGGGACTTGATCCAACCTAATTCAGATCAAAATTTCAAGGTGCCGCCGACGTAGAAGTTGCGGCCATAGGCGGGGATGATGCCGCTGCTGTTGACGAGGGAGTAGTAGTGCTTGTCGAAGACGTTGTTGAGGCCGGCCATGACGGAGAAGTTTTTTCCGAGGGGGACTTCGGCGGTGAGATCCCAGGTGGTGTAGGCGGGAATGTCGAAACGGCCGTCGGCGTTGTCGGTGCCATTGTGGCGGGCCATCAAGGTGCCGAGGAAGGCGATCTTCAGGCCGCTCTTGCGTTTGTAGATGGCACCGGTGCGGATGATGTAGGGCGGAGCGTACTGCGGGGTGCCGCCGTTGTTGACGCCGCCGGAGAGACGGGCTTCGAGCACGGAGATGTTGCCGTAGAGATTGAGGGCACCGAGGTATTCGCCACGATGAGTGCCGTTGAGCGCATCGAGCCCGCCGATGACATCGAACTGTGCGGCGCCTTCCCAGCCGTAGTTGATGCTGCGGCCGACGCTTTGGATGTTCAGGCCGGCGGTGCCGATCTTGTCATCGAGATCAACGAGGAAGAAGGAGGTGTCATAGGTGAACCAGGGTTTGGGATTGCCACGGAGGCCGAGTTCGTAGCTCCAGCCCTGGGATGGGGCGACATCGCTGGCCGTACCACCTGCGGCGGGGATGAGCGACTGGCCGAAGGTGGTGGCACGGTAGCTCTGGGAGATGTTGGCATAGACGGCGGTCTGGTTGCCGAGATCGTAGGAGAGGCCGAGGCCAAAGAGCGGCTGCTTGTCGAACTTGCTGGCATCCCGCTGCGTGGTGGTGACACCGATGTTCCTGACGGTGATGTCTTGATTGACCATCTCCATGCGGAAACCGGGCGTGACGGTGAGGCGGCCGAAGGTGAACTTGTTTTCGAGGAAGACGGAGCCGTAGATCACATCACGGGCAGCGACGGTGTTGACGGTGCCGATGTTGTCCGTGGGATAGGCTCCGGTGGCGTCCTTGCGCGGAGAGCGGCACATGTAGAACTGCATGCCTGCGGCGAGGGAGTGATTGCCGCCCCAGAGCTCATAATCGTGGCGGATGCGGGGCTCGACACCCCAGTTGTAGAACTGCTGGTGCTGGATGGCCGTAGTAGGGGCGGTGACGGTGCCAAAGCCGCCTGTCTGACGATTGCTCCAGCGGTCATAGGCACCGGCCCAGGTTTTCACGCTGAGCTCGGTCTGGCTGGAAAACTTGTGCTGGAGCTCTGCGCTGGCGACGACGCGGCTCAGGCGGAAGCGGTCGGTGGTGCGCACGGTTTGATTGCGGTCGGCGTTATAGGCCGAGGCGGTCAGTCCACCGGGGTCGCCATGGCGGTCAGAGCCAGCATCGAGGGAAAAAATCCAGCGTGTGTCGGTGGCCTGCTGGTAGATGAGTTTCAAGCGGCCGCCATCGACGTTGAAGTCGCTGTTGGCTTTGCGGAACCCGGTGCCGGAGCGGTGGTTGAACCAGCCGTACCAGCTCCATTTGCCAGCGCTGCCATCGATGGAGGTGAAGGTGGAGTAGAGGTCGTTGCTGCCAAAAATGTGCTTGGTCTGCATGCCAAAGAGGCGGTCCGTGCGAGGCATGGATGAGACGTAGTTCATGGCACCGGCCGGCTGCGGGCCGTAGAGCAGCGAGGCGCCGCCACGGACGAAGTCGATGCGATGGGTGGACTCCAGCGGCGGGGTCCAGTAGGACTCGGGGTAGCCTTGAGGGTCTGCGGCGATGGGGATGCCATCCTGCAGCATCATGAAATACTGGGCGCGATCTGGCGAGCCGATCCCACGATAGCCAAGGCTTACCAGCGGAGTGCTTTCTTCAGCAGTGATCAGGCCGGGCGTCATGGCAAAGGCCTGGCTGTAGTTGTTGGCCTGCACCTCAGGGAGTGCCTGGATGTTCAAGGAACTCGCTTTCTTGCCTGCATAAATCTTGGTGCCTTCGACGGGCGGCAGGTAGGGAATTTTGACCTGAGGTTCTTCTTGAGCGTCTGCCGTGATAACGATGTTTGGCAGTTCGGTGACGATGTCTGAACTCGGTTTGCTTGCCGGATTGCGAACGCTTTGGGACCGAGCATGGGAAGCTATGGCAAGGAAAAGGAGGGCAACGGCAGCAAGTGAGGTACCAGCGGTGCGGGGGAAATGGGAAGGGGCAATGGGCTTCATCAAAGGTCGGTCTTGAGATTCTGTCGCAGCAGACTGCGATAGTGAGTTGGATGACTATACGCGCAAGTTTTTTGTGCGACTGAGTCGCAATTGCAAAGTGGCAACCATTTCTTGCGCTTCATGCGAGGGGAATGTCCCTGCGGCGGCGGAACACCACTTCCGCACCCCGCAGGGACTTGATCCAACCTAACAAGGACCAAACTAGGAAGCTGTCTCCGATGCGGCGACGTGGCCGCGTTTGGGGAAGAAGCGACGAAAGGCGAGGGCGAAGCCGGTCCAGATGAGGATCATGGTGGCCAAGGTGCACAAGGCGGCGACGGTCTGACCGATGAGGCCGAAGAGCTCGCCGGTGTGGAGGAAACGGGCGTACATGCGCAGGCGGCGTCCGAGATTTTGGTGCTGCAGATCGTCCGGGCTGGGCAGCACTTTGGCCTGAGCCACATCGAGATTCAGCATGGTGCGGAGATGGACCTGGCCGCGGCCACCACGATCTACCATGAGGGGAAAAGGGGCGCTGGGTTTCTGAGGCATGCGCAGGCTGAGGGTGGACCAGCCGGGGATTTGCTGGCGTGCCTGGGCGAGGAGTGGTTCGAGTCCGGTGAGGGAAGGGGATGGGGCTGCGGGTCCGCCGCCTTCGCGTTTGCCGCCAGGACCGCCTGCCGGGCGTTCGCGTGGAGGTGGTGGCTCGCTGCCGGTGAGGGTGAAGAGCAGGTTGTTCGCCCAGCCGTAGGACATGATGAGGCCGGTGAGGATGATGCAGAGCTGAGGGAGCGCGCTCCAAAAGCCGAAGACGTTATGCCAGTTCCAGTTGCGCGCGCGGTCTCTGAGCTTGGGATTGAAGAGGATGACCGCGCGCACGTTGGCCCAGCGCCAGTGGCGCGGCCACCAGAGGTAGATACCGGAGAGCAGCAGCAGGCTGAAGATCAAACAACCTGCGCCGGTGATGGCCTTGCCCACTTCTTTGGGAAGGCCAGAACCGGTGAGGAAGCGGTGCCACTCGGTGGCGGCGTGGAAGAAGTCATGCCAGGCGCGGTGGCCCTCGCCGAGAAATTCGCCGTTGTAGGGATTGGCGAAGTAGATGCCCTCTTTTCCGACGGACAGCGTCACGGGCATGGCAGGGTCTGCTTTCCAGGTGATGCCGCTGGGATTCAAATCGGGCTTGGTTTCGTGAACCTTGGCCAGCAGCGTTTCGATGTCGAGATGTGAGACACCTGCGGCAGGCGGGGCGACGCGCAAATCTCGATTGGCCCAGTCGATGAGCTGGGCCTCGTATGAAATCATGAGGCCGGTGACGGCCATGGAGAGAATGACCACACCGGCGACGAGACCTGCGATGAGATGACCCCAGAAAATGAGGCGAAGAAAGGTGGGCTTCACGGTTACATTTCCGCCCACTGGCGCAGGAGATTATGATAGACGCCGGTGAGCTGCACGCCGGTCTGTTCAGCCACGGGATTGTTTTTGAGGTCGCGGCCCAGACGCTGGATGGCGAGATCGAGGTCAAAGAGGAGTGATCGCTGGCCGTTGTCACGGATCATGCTTTGCAGCCAGAAGAAGGAGCAGATGCGGGCGCCGCGTGTCACCGGGGTGACGTGGTGCAGGCTGGTGGAGGGGTAGAGAACCATGTGGCCGGGGGGGAGCTTCACACGCTGTACACCGTAGGTGTCCTCGATGCAAAGCTCCCCGCCGTCATACTCTTCCGGGCCGGCGAAGAACAGCGTGGCGCTGAGGTCCGTGCGGATGCGGATGGGCATGGTGGGATGCTGGCGGATGGCGTTGTCCACATGCGTGCCGAAGGACTGGCCTCCGGAGTAGCGGTTGAACAACGGCGGGAAAATCCGCTGAGGCAGTGCGGCGGCGTGGAAGAGCGGATTTTTAGCCAGAGCGGTGAGGATCATCTCTCCGAGCTCACGCGCAGCGGGGCTGTCCTCCGGGAGCTGCATGTTGTCCTTGGCCTTGGCGGATTGGTAACCAGCGGTGCCTTTGCCATCCACCCATTCGGTGGAGTCCAGGAGCTGGCGCGCATGAGCAACCTGCTCAGCGGTGAGAACATCGGGAATTGCGATGAGCATGACGGGAAGGGGAAACAGATTAGAATTTGATGCTTGCGGTGAGTGCGGCGGAACGTCCCGGGCCGGGGACGAAGTGACCACCGCCGACGCTGCCGACGTAGCGCTCATCCGCGAGATTGTAGATGTTCAGGCGCAGGCTGATCTTCTCGGAGAACTTGTAGCTGACCATGGCATCCAGTGTCCAATAGCTTGGGGCGGTGCGGGCGCTTGCGGCGGAATCGTTGCTCGTACGCGGGCCCATATACTGGGCTCCGAAGCCGAACTGCGTTTTTTCCAGGAGGGTGTAGGTCGTCCACAGGTTGAAGGTTTGAGGGGGGGCATTTGACAAGGACTGACCGATTGCACCTGCGGCGGTGGAGGCTTTCGTCTCGCTTTCCATGATGGCGTAACCTGCGAAGACCTGCCAATTTTTGGTGATGCTGCCGGTCATGCTGAACTCGATGCCTTGAACCTGCTGATCTCCGCCCAGAGTTGTGACGCCGGATGGGTCCGTGGTGCGGGCGTTGGTTTTTTCAGAGCGGAAGAGGGCCGCCGTGAGCGAGAGGCGCTCCTTGAGAACGTCCCACTTGGTGCCGAGCTCGAAGGTGGAGGTTTGTTCAGGATCCAGCGAGGATGTGGCGGCGGTGAGGCCCAGGCCTGCACCGGAAGCACCGTCGATGGTGGGATTGAACGAAGTGCCGTAGCCGAAGTAAATGCTGCCCTGCTTCACAGGCTTGTAGATCAGAGCGGCCTTGTAGCTGAACAGATCGTCCGCGTTGGCATAGCCGCCGGCAGAGGTGTTGCCGGGTCCGCTCACGGTAGCATACATGTGGTCATAGCGAAGGCCGGCGCTGATTTCCCAGTGTTTGCCGATCTTCATGGTGTCGAACACATAAGCGGAGACGGTGTAGAGGTACGCCTCAATCGGGGCTGGCAGACCAGGGTAGGTAGCGCCCGTGAGGTCCTGCGTGCCGGCCGGGGGTGAGAAGGCGCTTGGCAAATATGTTACGCTGGGGGCATACAAATCGGTGAGGGTTGCCACCCCGGCGACATTGGCATTCTGCTGGTGCTCGAGATAGAACTCCATGCCGGTGACGAGCGCGTGCTTGATCGGGCCGGTGGAGAAGTCGGCCACGAAATTGGTCTGGTTGCCAAACATTTCAGTGAACTGCTGACGACGCTGCAACTGGCGGTTCAGTATCGTGGTATATTGATTGCCCGGGGCCACGCCAACGTCACGGAGCCGTGGTGCGGTGCTCACGGAGTCGCGATGGCTGCGCGAGTAGCGGGTGATGTTGCGGACGCGCGCGTGGTCAGAGAAATCGTGTTCAAAGATCGCCGTGAAGTGGTCGGTCTGAACCTTCTCATAGTCCACGCCGGGGATGCCGTAGAAGGTGTTGAAGCTCACGCCTGGAGGCGGCTGGTTCTGGTAGCCGGCGAGTGCGGCTCCGGAACCACTGAAGGTGCCGTTGTTGGGGACCCATGGCAGGCCGTAGTCCGGGACGTTGCTTTCCTCCAGCCGCTGGTAATTCAGCATGAAGCGTGTGTCCGTGCCCAGACCCGCGCCCAGCGATGCGGCGATGCCGTAGCGCTCCATCGAGACGTGGTCACGTCCTGGTGTATCAGCGCTGTGGTACATGGTGTTGAGGCGGAAGGCCGTGTGCTCAGAGAGCTTCTGGTTCACATCCACCGTGCCGCGGTAGAGACTGCTGGTGCCGCCGCTAACCGTGGTGAGCACGGAGTCTGTCAGATTGGCCATCTTGCTGACGGTGTTGATGGAGCCCCCGGTGGAGCCACGACCGACAGTGGAGGAGGAGGGGCCTTTGGTGATCTCGACCTGCTCGGTGTTGAAAGGATCGCGGTTGTAGTTGGCGTAGTCGCGCACGCCATCGAGGTAGATGTCGCTGCGTGCGCTGAAGCCGCGGATGGCGAGATTGTCGCCAGACACTGCGCCGCCTTCACCTGCCTGCATGGAAATGCCTGGGGTGTTTTTCAGCACATCGCGGAGGCTGAAAGCGCCGCGGTCCTCGATCACCGCCTTGGGAATGACCGTGATCGTCTGTGGGATGTCGCGCAGCGGCTCCGTGTACTTCTGTGATTGCAGGCGAGTGGGGTTGTAGACCGAGCCAGTCGCTTCAATGAGGACTTCGGGCAGCTCGGTGGGAATTTCTTCAATCTGCGGCTTGAGCTTGCTGGGGGCGGCGGTTTGGGCGCTCAGGCTGCCTGCAGCGCACAGCAACGAGGTGACAGAGAGAGTTTGGGGGCCTGTCTTGCGAGCAGCGCGGCGGATGCGGGAGGCGAATTTTTTTGGCATGAGAGGGATGATCGGAAAGGGCTAACTAATGCTAATGAGATTCGATTTCATTAGCAAGTTGCGATTAAGTCTCATTTTCAAACCCAGTCAACCTTGGAAAATAGCGACCTTTTGCTCAAAACTTGCGGTCTTTTGCGGTCTCCCGGGGACTGAAAATGGGTCTTGAAAACGCTCGGCGATCCAAAGCCCCATTGACTTTCAGCCCAATCTTTTGGCTCAGAATTTGACGGTGGACGTCAAAGCAGCGGAGTGTCTTGGCCCATTGCCGGCATGAAGATGGGCGCTATGCGGTTCTTTCTGCGGAACGTTTTTTGATCCGCTCTGCCGCCCGGCTCATCGACTCCAGCACCTCGATCAGCCGGTCCATTTTCTGCAATCCGAGATCCAAGGGCCCGCGCCGCCGCATTTCCGCCGCCGCCAGATCCAAGGCTTCAAGACCCACCTGGTAGAGGTCGTCCGCTTTTGCCAGCAGCGGGGAACCCTGCTCTGGATCCAGCACATCGAGCAGGAACTCCGCCATGAAATGGGGCTGGTAAGCGAGGAGCAGGTTGCAGCCATAGCGAAACAATTCATGACGCAGGGCATGGAAAGGTTCGGCCTCTTTCTGGTTCTCCCATCTGGCGGTGAGCTGCATGGCTTCGTCCACTTTGTCCGTGGCCTGCATGATCCAGTCATCCGCACGAGTGGTGTCCACCGGGGGTGTCTCCAGAAGCAGGGCCACGGCGCGGCAGAAGATATGGCGTGCTTTCAAGCCGATTTCGGCGGCTTGCAGATTCAGATGTTCCGTGGGGTTGCTTAAAATCAGGGTCTCCTCCGCCACCTGCATGGCCTCCAGCATCCTGGGAGGGGAGATTTCCAGCAGCAGCGCGGCGCGGTTGATCAGCAAGATCGGCAGAAGGGCCGTATTCACCGGAAGTCCCTGCGCCACGCTTTCCTCGATCACGGTTTTGCCATGATCCAGCGACAGCAGCGCAGCGTGCAGGCTCTCAGGCATTGCCTGCGCACGCAGCGCCAGGGATCGGTTCATCCATGCCAGGGCCAGCCGACCGCGATACTGCGAGTCCTCCTCAAGCGGCAGCTTTTGCAGGTGCAAGATGGCCTCATCAAAGCTCTGCACCGCTGCGATCAGCTCAGCTGGGTTTCCCAGTCGTGTCAGCACGTCCCCCCGGTTCATCCAGCAGGCTGTGAGCAGCCAGCGATACCAGGCGCTTTCCTCAAACGGGAGCTTACGGCGAATGGCCAGCGCCTGCTCAAAGCAGTTCAGGGCCTCCGGCAGCGCAGCGGCGTCATTGGCCGAAAGCAGTGCAATGCCGCGCTTCATCCAGACTTTGGCGACTGCATTGCGATCGTCAGGGGAGGATTCGTGGGTATCCGGGGGAGGGGGCATTCGGAAGGGCTTCTGGGACAACTTTGGCAGTATCGAGAGCAATAAAAACATAATGATGCGACTGAGTCGCAATTGCAAGTTGACATGCCATTCTTACGTTTCATCGTCCATTCCTGCCCCGCCTTGTGCAATGACCTCCTCAGTGATAAATCCCCTGCCCACCATGGGCTTCAACCTTCCAAAGCCAAGAACCGCTGCTGCTGGCTCTGCCGCAAGGGTGGTGCAACGTGGTGGTAACTGGGCGCGTGTGCTCATCACGCTTTCATGGCTCGTGGGCATCACGGGTAGCTTTCTGACTGTGGGCGTCATTGGCATGTTTGCTGACGATCTGCCGCCGATTCATCTGAAGACTCTCGAAGAAGATGTGGAAACGCCACTTGAGGAGATTTTAAATGGAGACCAGATGGGACTCCCAGACACTGCTGAGCAATCGGCTGAAGGTGATCCAGTACTGCCTACAGTGATTTCTGAGGCAATCGAGACGCCGCCTGAAAATCTTGATCTGCCTGAGATTGCGGAGGCGATGACGCTGGAGGATGTCTTTGCCGTGCCTACCGCACCCAAGATTGAGGACGCGTTGCGGCCCATTGATCCCGTGGCCAAGCCTAAACCGGCACCGCAGCGCACACTTAATACTGCCGTGGCGGCTGGTGGCGGTGGTGCATCATCGGGCAGAACACAGGGAGGCCAGGCAGGGGGCATGGGGGGCAGAGGGAATGGCACAGGTGGAAAGTGGATTAATCCCAAGCCGCCTTATCCTGATTTTGCGGAAAGGGCGGGCATGCATGGCACTGTGCGTCTGAAAATCAGCGTCAGTCCCTCGGGCGTGATTGAAAGTGTCAGTGTTATAAGCACCTCCGGTTACAGTCCACTCGATGAAAGCGCTGCCTCCTGGGTGCGCCGGGAATGGCGTGCGCCTGCCACTGGCGTGGCGAGGAGTTTTAGCCAGCCCTTTAATTTCAAACTGCCATGACATCCATTCACATGCCTCTATTTCCCTCATGCCCATCCTAGCCAACGTCGTCGTCGATCTCTTCCACAAAGGTGGTCCCATCATGTATCCCATTGCCGTCGTCACGGTGGTGGCGGTCTGCATTTTTGTGGAGCGTGTATTCTGGTGGGTGCGCTTTGCCACCAAGCGCTCCGTCAAGCAGGTGGACGAAGTCTATGAAAAACTGGAGGCGGGAGACCTCGCCCAGGCCATCGCCCTTTCGGCGAAATCCAGCGATCCCGTGGTGCGCATGATTCATCACGGGCTCAATCATCGCCACACCAGCATGCAGGGTGCGCTTGAAGTGGCCGCAGGGCAGGAACTGCGGGATGCAGGCCGCTACCTGAGCGCGATGGACACCATCGTCACCCTGGCACCGCTGCTCGGTTTGCTCGGGACGGTCACCGGCATCATGGGAAGCTTCACCAGCATTGGCGGCAGCGAACTTGCTGTCGAAAAAGTTACCGGTGGCATCGGCGAGGCGCTCATCGCCACCGCCGCCGGTCTCGGCATCGCCATTGGCACGCTGGTGCCGATGAACTACTTCCACTCGCGTCTGGCCGGATTGAAGTTTGATCTCGAAGCCGCCGCAAACAACGTGCTGATTCTCGCCGTGCAGCACGGTTTTGACAAAGCCACTCCGAAGGCCTGATCCTGCCGTGAAACTTCATTCGCCATTGCCCGAACGAAAGACGCGGCTGGAAATCATCCCGCTCATTGACGTGATGTTCTTCCTGCTGGCCTCCTTCATGATGGTCAGCCTCACGATGTCCAAGCAGCAGACCATCAAGGTCAACCTGCCCGTCGCCTCCTCGGCGCAGTCCGACTTCAAGCCGGACATGATCAACCTCGCAGTGAACGCCACAGGGGATGTGTTTTTCGACAAGGCCGGCATCACGCTGCCGGAGCTGGATCGCAGACTGGCCGAACGTTTCAGCAAGGACCCCGCCACGCCGGTGTACATCAGCGCCGATGTGAACACACGCTACTCAGATCTCGTGAAAGTGCTTGATGCCGCCAAGCGGGTCGGCTTCACCAAGGTGGCCTTCAACGTCAAACCCGTGAATGCGGCCAAGCCGTCTCTCTGACCCATGAAGCGTCTGCTCACCACGCTGCTGGTTGTCATCTCCCTGGGGCTCTGCGCCGTGTGCATCGTGCAATGGCAGCGCGAGGACCGTCTGCGCGGCCACATCCAGGATCTCGTCAAAAGGCTCGAAGCGGAAAACACCCTGCGCATCGAAGCGGAGCGCAAGGTGCGCGAGTATGAAAAGGAAATTGCTCGTCTGACGGAACTGCGTGCCGAAGTGGAGGCCCGGCTGGTCGAGGTGTCTCGTGAGTACAAAGATCTCTCCGCCGACTCCGTCGCGCGCGGCATCACCATCGCCATCTACATGCGCGAGCTGAGGCAGCTGCAGCACGGTCTGGAGGCGACGCAGCTCGCGTTTGGCAAAGGCGCGGATGCAATCAAAAGCCACAACAGCGTCGTCACGACGCAGAACAGCGCGATGGAAAAGCAGAACGAGCTGCTAAAGCAGCTGGTGGAAGAGCGTAATGACGCGATTTCCAAGCTCAATGCCCGCACAAGGGAGTTCAACGAGCTGGTGGAGAAGTACAACAAGCTGGCGAAGAGCCGGTGATCCGTGCTTGCCATTCCGGCCCGGCTGCGAAAGACTCGCGCCCGCATGAGCCAACCAGCCACTCCTGACATCACCCGTCTTCGCGATCTGTCGCCGCAACAACGCCGTTCCGGACTCGCCGCATGGCTGGGCTGGATGTTTGACGGCCTCGACATGCATCTTTACACGCTGGTCGCCACGGCCTTCGTGGCGCAGCTCATGATGGTGCCGGAGAGCGATCCGACCGTCGGCATGCATGGTTCCATCATCCAGGCTGCATTCTTGGTCGGCTGGGCGGTTGGCGGAGCGTTCTTTGGCCGTATTGGCGATGTGCTGGGCCGCAGCCGGGCGCTGACACTCACGATCCTGACCTACGCCTGCTTCACCGGGCTGTCGTTCTTTGCGCAGACATGGTGGCATCTCATGATCTTCCGCTTTCTGGCAGCGCTCGGCATCGGCGGTGAGTGGGCGGTGGGTGCATCATTGCTGTCTGAAACGTGGCCGAAAAAATGGCGCCCATGGATCGCCGCCACACTGCAAAGCGCGGTGAACTGCGGCGTGCTGCTGGCCTGCTTTGCCGGATACCTGCTCGCCGGAAAAGAGCCGCGCTACATTTTTCTCATCGGCATTCTGCCGGCATTGATCACGCTGTGGATTCGGAAAGCGGTGCCGGAGACTGAGGAGTGGACGCAGGCCCGTGAAGGCCAGGAAGTGCCCAAGATCAGCGATCTTTTCAGCCCTGCGGTGCGTGGTGTGACGTGGCGGGTGATGCTCATCTGCGCGGTGTCATTGACTGCACACTGGACCTTCCTCTTCTGGCAGCAGAAGCACGTGCTGAGCCTCGCTGAATTTTCCTCCCCCCTCATCGACAAATCCGTCAAGGATGCCGCCGTGGTGACGGGGCTGATGTGGATCATGTTTGGCTCGTTGATCGGCAACTACATCGCCGGTGGCCTGGCCAAGGTCTTCGGCTACCGCAACGCCATCGTCGGCATGATGCTGGCCTACTTTGCGATCATGTACTTCTCCTTCTCGCAGGTGTGGAGCTGGGAGGCGACGAAGTGGCAGTTTGCGATCATCGGCGCGTGCCAGGGTGTGTTTGGACTCTTCACCATGTGCCTGCCGCCGCTCTTCCCCGTGCTGCTGCGCACCACCGGCTCCGGCTTCTGCTACAACATCGGCCGCATCGTCGCGGCTGGTGGCACGGTTTTCTTCGGCATCTTTGTGAAGGTCGGTGACTTCCGCACGGCACTGCTGTATGCGGGATTCCTTTTCATTCCTTCCGCCGCTGTGGCGATGCTGCTGCCGTCTGAGCCGGAGCAGGCTGATGGCACGGCGAGTGCGGTGGACTGATCAGGCAAGCGTGCTGGTCGCTTCACGCGACCAGCGTGTAAAAGGGATAGGTCTTCGAAAAGCCTTCCACGGCGCATTCGCACACGAGCCGGACTTCGTTTTCTGCCACCATGCGTTTCACGGCGGCTTCGGTGAAGAGGATGTTTTGCTTCTGTGCTGCGGCCACCTTTTCGACGCGGAAGACGAAGTTCACCTCGGGGCCGTGGAGATTGAGCTCGTTCATCGTCGGCACGGTGCCGAGCATGGCAGCCCCGAAATGCAGCACGAGGCGGAAAGGCGGATTGGCGGCCAGCTGGGCTTCATACAGCTTGGACACGGCCTGGCGCACCTGGATGGCGCTGTCCTCGGTATCATCCCAGTAGCAGAAAAACCCGTCACCCAGATATTTCGACATGTGGCCGCCGCATTCGTCGATGATCTGGCGGCAGTTTTTGAACCAGCTGCCTGTCATGCGCGGGAAGTGCGCACCCTGCAGCGTTTGTGAGAGCTGGGTGGAGCCGATGATGTCTGCCACCATGAGCCAGCACTGCGCCTGGCGGATGTGGATCATCGTCGAGGCCATGACCTGCTGGCCTGCCGGATGCATGGCGCTGAGGATCTCGGAGGAAAATTCCAGTTCGTTGCTGGCGACACGAATGATGTCCCCGTTGTGAAGGCGCACCGACTGCGAGATGCGGCGGCCGTTGACATAGGTGCCGTTCGCACTGCCGAGATCGACCAGCCAGTATTCGTGCTCCCCCTGTGCCTGGATGATGGCGTGGCGGCGGGAGACTTCGCTGTCGGCCACCGGGATGGAATTGTCCGGCGCGCGGCCGATGGAGCAGGTGCCATTCAGATCATGACGCTCCCCATTGGGAAGGCGCAGCCAGGACTGGAGCAGGTTGGTACTCATGGTCAGAATTAACGTGAATTGTGACAAATCATGTCATCCAAGCCAAGAAGCGTTATCAAGAATTATCACCTGGCCTGACCTTGCCCGCGAGAGTTTGGCGGGGAATGTTCATGCATGAACGAAGAGGTCCCGCTTTCACTGCATGCCGTGTTTAACTACGCTGAAGCCGGGCTGTGGTTCACCATCGCTCTCGTGCTGGCTGTTCGACTGCGGATGAAACGACCCTGGCGCTGGCTGCTGCCCGTGGCCTTTGCGTGCTTTGGTGTCTCTGATCTCATCGAAGTGCAAACCGGTGCGTGGTGGGAGCCCTGGTGGCTCTTTGTACTGAAAGCCGCCTGCGCGCTGGTGTTTCTGCTGGCATGGCGCGCGCATCGGCGGCAGGGAAAGCCTCATGGCTGAATCCCCCTTCAAATTTTGCAGCGACTGCGGCAAGGACGACTGGCTCCCAAAGAGTGACCGCGAGTTTGTCTGTGTTGCCTGCGGCTTCCGTCATTTCATCACGCCGATCCCCGCCGCTGTGGCGCTGCTGCTTGATGCGCAGGATCGGGTTCTCATCATCCGCCGCGCGCATGAGCCCGGCTTCGGCCTGCTCGGGCTGCCCGGCGGTGTCATTGAGCCGGAAGAAAGCGGCGAGATGGCTGCCGCACGTGAAACACATGAGGAGGTGGGCATTGAACTGCCGGCGAGTGCATTCACCTACCTCTGCACGCTCAACAACCGTTACCTGTTTCAAGGCTACAGCTGGCCCACGCTGGATCTCTGCTACACCGCCCGCGTGCCGGACTTCAACAACGTGGTGATGCAGGCCTCGGAGGTGTCGGAGTTCCTGATTTGTTCGCTGGATGAAGTGCCGCTGGATCAGTTTGCGTTTGAGTCAAATGCGGAGGCGGTCAGGCGATGGCGGGCAGTGGATGCCGTTGCTTAGGCTTGCCTGTTTTGCTTTTGACCTTAATATTTCCTTATGGTGCCTATCCTGTCGCAACCAGCCTTCCAGCAGCGCGCAATGCCGCTGTCTGTCGCGGCATGGCATCAAATGATCGACAAAGGACTGGCTCCTGAACGGGCAGAACTCATCCGTGGGGTGATCATCGAAAAAATGAGCAAATCCTTCCTTCTCACCAAGCTGGCAGATGCGATGATCGAGTTCTTGAGGGCTGCCGTCAGCGGTCTGTTCTGGATTCGGCAGGAGGCTCCTTTGACGTTCAAGGATTCCGAGCCAGAGCCGGACATCTCCATCGTGGATGGTCGTCGTGACGATTATAACGCGCACCCTGTCTCTGCCCGACTCGTCGTTGAAGTGTCTGTCAGCAGTCTGCTGGTGGATCGCGAGATGGCTTCGATTTATGCAGAAGCCGACGTGGCGGAATACTGGATCGTCAATGCGACGGAACGCTGCATCGAGGTGTATCGTGCGCCAGTTAACGGTCGTTACCAAACCCAGCAGCGTGTTGCCGAAGGTGAAGTGCTGGAGTGTGCAGCACTCAGCGGAGTGAGCGTGAATGTGGCTGGCCTTTTTGCCGGAGTTTAAGTGTAACAGTGCCGCTTTCTCATGCCGCGACAGGCGCAGGCGCGTCAAACCAGCGGCCGTGCTCCTTGATGAGGTCGATGAGGCGCTCGACGGCTTCGCCTTCGGGGATGTTGAACTTCACGGCGGTCTTGCCGACGTAGAGATTGATCTTTTCGGGGGCGCCGCCAACGTAGCCGAAGTCGGCGTCGGCCATTTCACCGGGACCGTTGACGATGCAGCCCATCACCGCGATGCGCACGCCTTTGAGATGACCCGTGGCGGCACGGATTTTCTGCGTGGTGGTTTGCAGGTTGAAGAGCGTGCGGCCGCAGCTTGGGCAGGCGACGTAGTCGGTCTTGAAAATGCGGACTCCGGCGGCCTGCAGGATGTTGTAGCTGATGCGGAGGGCCTGGCCGGGGGCCTCTTCGCCATTCACGATCACCGCGTCGCCAATGCCATCGCACAGCAGCGAGCCGATGTTCGTGGCGGCAACGAGCAGGTTCTCGGTGAAGTCGTCGCTGCCGGCGGCCTGCAGTGTGTCTTTGAGCAGGATCGAATGACGTGGCTGCAATTTGGCGGCGAGCAGGCGATACGCAGCGATGACGGGCAGCTTGAGTCCGTCCTTGATGGTCACGAGTTTCGCCTCGGTGCTTTCATAGAGACTGGCGATGGCGGCATCGTCACGCGGGTCGATCTCGACCACGCCGCTATCTTCGATGACGACCTCGGGTTTGTAGTCGCCGAGCTTGTCGATCTTGTGAGCTACGGCGTCCCATTTCTTGCGCGTGGTGAAGACGGGCACGGTTTCATGACCGCCGGCTTTGACACCATTGATCGTGAGCACTTCGGTCTCACGGCGCACGTAGTCGAAGGGATCGTAGCTGACCTGCGGTGCATTGGAGATATGCTCGAACTGCGCAGGAAGCCCTTCGTTGTAGGGCTTCACGAGCTGCTGTGCCACGGGGATCTCGAAGATGGCGTCTTCGGTCAATGAGACACGCACGGTATCACCGATGCCGTCGGCCAGCAGGGAGCCGATGCCGATGGCGCTCTTGATGCGACCGTCTTCACCGTCGCCTGCTTCAGTGACGCCGAGGTGGATCGGATAGTTCCAATCCGAGCCGAGCTGATTGAGGTGCGCGACGAGCAGGCGGTAGGCCTCGATCATGACCTTCGGATTGCTGGCCTTCATCGAGAAGAGGAAGTTGTGGTAGCCTTGCGCGCGGGCGATGCGGGCGAATTCGAGGGCGCTCTCGACCATGCCGAGCGGTGTGTCGCCATGGCGGTTCATGATGCGATCACTCAAGGAGCCGTGATTGGTGCCGATGCGCATGGCGCGGCCCAGGCGGATGCAATCCTTCACCAGCGGAACGAACTGCTCCTCCATGTAGGCCACTTCAGCGGCGTACTCGTCATCGGTGTATTCTTTGACGGCAAACTTCTTCTTGTCGGCGTAGTTGCCGGGATTCACGCGGACTTTTTCCACCCACTTCACCGCTTCCATGGCGGCGTCAGGCTTGAAGTGGATGTCGGCCACCAGGGGGACATCGCAACCGGCGGCACGGATGCCATCACGGATGTGCTGGAGGTTTTCGGCGATGATGCGGGTCTGAGCGGTGACGCGGACGATCTGGCAGCCGGCTTCGGCGAGACCGAGTGCCTCCTTCACGCAGGCCGCAGCGTCACGCGTGTCACTGGTGAGCATGCTCTGCACCACTACGGGCGCACCGCCTCCGATCTGGACGTTTCCAACCAAAACGGGGCGTGTTTCGCGGCGCTGGTAGTTGTAGAGGTCGGGGCAGTAGCGGAGCAGGGGGGAAGACATGGCGGGCGGTTAGAATGCCGGATTGCAGCCCCGACGCAAACGGGAAGCCGCAGAGGGTGGCATGGCATTACAAGTTTCTTACATGGTTCTTGCCGATCCAAGGCCGAATGCTACAATTTCATTCAATATGGCAAATATTGTTGTTATCGAAGATCATCCGCCTGTTTTGAAGCTTCTTGCCACCCTTTGTCGGGCTGAAGGACACGAGGTGATGGCTTTCGACAACGGCCGTGCTGGGCTGGAAGCGATCCGAGAGATGGCTCCAGATTTGGCTCTGGTGGACCGTCGGCTCGGTGACGTCGATGGACTCGACATGATCCGTGATGCGCGTGAGGCTTCGCCCAAGACGCGCTATGTCATGGTTTCCGCCTGCTCTGAGACGCGCGACATCGTGACCGCAGTGCGGCGCGGCGTCTGTGATTACGTGACGAAACCTTTTGAGCCTGAAGAAATCAAGAGTGCTGTGATTCGTGCACTCAATGAGCCTGAAGAACCTCAGCCGATCTCCCGCCAAAAACTCGTGATCCTGTGTCCAAAGCAGGCGGCCTGATGGCTTAGGCTGGAAAGAGGCGCATAACATTGAACTTTGAAGTTGGCAGCCGTTGGCGCATTGGTGCCGCATGGAAAACCTCCGTCGTCTGCTTTTTGCCCTTTCCGTGTTCGTGCTGGCCGCGCTGCTGTTTGCGTGGTGGCGTCACGGGAGGGAGGGCTATGGGCTGCTCAATTTATTGAAGGGAGAGAAGCCGGGACCCACGGCGCTCACACCACCGAAAAAACCCAAAATAGCGCCCGATGAGGTTCCGATGCTAACCCGGTTGAATGATGAATTTTCTAAAATTTCCGCCACCGTGCTGCCCTCGGTGGTCAGTGTCACCACCAAGACGGTGCGGCCCGGAAAGAGCAGCTGGCATTCCTACTATGGCTTCGTCGGCCCTCGTGATCAGGTGGTACCCAGCCTCGGCTCCGGGGTGATCATCAGCAAAGAAGGGCATGTGGTCACCAACTACCACGTCATCGAAGGCGTGCAGGCGGCGGACATTCAGATCACCACAAATGCCAATAAAAGTTATCCGACGCTCATTCTGGGGTTCAACAAAGAGCGTGATATCGCCCTGCTGAAAATCGACAGTCCGCGTCTCGATTTTCCTGCGTTAAGTTTTGCCAATTCAGACGACGCCCGGGTGGGGCAGATCGTGCTCGCGGTGGGCAATCCCTTCGGACTCAGCGGCACGGTGACTCAGGGCATCATCAGCGCGCGTGATCGCCATCTCAGCGACAGCCAGTTTGACTACCTGCAAACGGACACCGTGATCAATCCCGGCAACTCAGGTGGTCCGCTGGTGAATATTCGTGGCGAGATCATCGGCATCAACGTCGCCATTTATCGGGGTGACGCGACGGTGAGCGCCTGGCAGGGCGTGGGACTCGCCGTTCCATCCAATGAAGCCAAAATGGTGGTGGACGACATTCAGGCCAAGCTCAAGGAAAGTGCGAAGCAGGCGAATGGTGTGACCAGTTCAACGGGCAAGGGCTACCTCGGCCTCGAAGTCAGCAGCGAACCTGTGGAGATCGATCCCGTGTGGGGCACTTCACGCCGTGGCGCGCTGGTGACGGACATCGGCAACAAATCACCTGCGGCTGAAGCAGGGCTGCGCCAGGGGGATGTGGTGACGAAGTTTCAGGGCATGGCCTTCCGATCTCCGGCAGATTTGCTGCAGATCATCCGCACCCAGCCCCCTGGCAGCGAGGTGAAGCTCGAAGTCATCCGCAACAACAAGATGGGAGATATCATTGCCCGCCTTGGAGCCAGGCCTGAGGCAGAACCGTAGCTTTTTAAGAAGCGTTTTATGTCATCGCGGTTTCAACACGAACCGCTGCTTGTTGCGGTTGGTGACGATACGAAGTTCATCTCGGTGAAACTGAAGGTCGATGCTGCCAGTGCTCCAGGTGTCGAGCAGCGGAATGTTCTGTGTTTTGGCCCGTTGAACCAGTGATTCGGGCAGGGCTGTTTCGACTGCGCGCGCATCACTTCCGCAGAGAATGATCTGCGGGCTCGCCTTGAGCAGGAATTCAGAGCTCGTGGAGAGATCGACCTCATGCTGACTGCGGATTAACACATCGCAGCGCAAATCCTCGGAGCTGGAGCAGAGAGCTTTTTCGGCGTGCCAGCCGGTGTCGCTCAGCCATAGCACGCGCCAGGGACCGAGCTGAACCATCAGCACCATGGCACGATCATCTGCCCGGTCGTTTTGCACCTGCTGCGTCGGGTACAATACCGTGGCTTCAATCTGGAAATCCTTGGCATCGGAGAGAGTGACACGTTCATCGACATGCAGTTTGCGCAGCGATGGCGGGTGGGGTTCATCGAGCAGGCGCCGCAGTGCGGAGCGTGTGGAGTTACGCCGCCCCGGCTCCTGGGTGCTGCAAAAGAGCATGGGCGCGTCAAACGTCGTGATGACCTGCCCTGCGGCACCGATGTGGTCGACATCGTTATGACTCAGGAACACGCCCGCGAGAGCATCCACGCCGTTGGAATGCAGATAGGGACGCAGCACGCGGCGGAAGCTGGCTTCGCTGCCCGTGTCAAACAGCCAGTGGGTCTTGCCGATGCGCAGATGATTCGCCGCGCCGCCATGGGGAAGCTCCAGCACATGCCAGACGGCGGGGGCAGGGGTGAGAGACATGCCGGGTTGAAAATGAAAATTCGCGCCAGGCAGGCCGGCGAACCACATCGCGCTGGCGATCATCGCCTTCGCCAGCGCCCAATTGACGTTGTTGAAAATGATTTGAGCGCCCGTCAAATGGAGCGCGGCAGCGCCGAGGCTCAGGCAGGTGGCACCCAGACACAGGGACGACAGCGGAACGAGCACGCAGTTGGCGATCGCCGCCACCGGAGTGATTGATTGAAAATGACCGAGGATGAACGGCAGACTGCCAATCCATGCGGCAAACGACACGCTCAAAGTGGTCGCGAACCACAGCCGGCATTGGCTCCAGGTGCGCTGCCGCCAACTGGCGAGTTGGGGCGGCAAAAAGGGATCGATTCGTGTGAATGGCAGCAGTCGTTTCAGCAACGGGGCGGAGCCGATGGTGCTCAGCCACAGCACGCCGAAGGACAGTTGAAACCCCGGCATGAACAGCTGATGCGAGTCCGTGGCAAGCAGCAGCAGGGCTGCGGCGCCGAGGCTGTTTTGCAGGGACGATTCACGATCCATCAGCGTGGCACTCAAGTAAATGGCCACCATGAACGCCGCCCGTGCCGCCGAAGGCCGCCAGCCGGTGACGAACGCATAGGCAAACACGACGAAAATAACCATCCAAAGCGAGATGCCGCGTGGTGTTCCGATCTGCCGCAACAGCGCCAGCACGATGACTCCGAGGAGGCCCACATGCAGGCCGCTGACTGCAAACACATGCAGCGTGCCGCTGTTGCGAAAAGCATCTTCGATTTCATCATCCGCCTCGGCAGAGACTCCCAGCGCCATGGCCCGGAGCACGGCGACCGTTTGTGGATCTTCTTCGAGGTCCTGAATGAGCTGCCTGCTGATCCAGCGCCTGCAATCTTCCGCACGTTCCAAAAAGGCGCACCACCATTCCTCACCACTGCCGCCGATGCGCTGCATGTGGTCGATGTCAAAACGGGCCACGCGCCCCATGCGCAGGGAGTATACCTGCGCATCGAAGGTGCCTGGATTGGATGCAGTGCGGGGCAGGTAGATGCTGCCGCGGAGTTCATACACGCCAGCACCTGGAAAGCGCACACCTTTGGGCAGCCGCACCAGCAGCGTGGCAGTTTGCTCAATCACGATCCCTGCTGCTGGAATCTCAATCTTCTGTGTGGTGCACAGCGCATGGGTGCGCTCATCCGGCGAGGTGTCGAATTCCGGCAGCAGGCTGCCGCGAATCGTTGCTGGCACCGGCTTGTCCTGCTGCTGGAGTGCCAGGCGCAGCGGGTGGCGGAATGTTTCGTCTGTGCGTGTTGCATGGATGAAGGCAAAGACCAGCGCAGCACCCGGGATCAGCAGCCATGCGCGACCGCTGAAGAGCGCCACGCCTAGCAGCGCCGTGGTGACCGGCAGAAACCACCCGCCATGCGCGGGCAGCCATCCCATATCTGCGGCGAGGATACCGCTGACGGCAGCCAGCGCCAGTGTCAGCAGCGGATTGGCCCGGGTCCAAAGCGGGAGCTTCTCGAGCATCGGCAGCTGGTGTTGAAACGATCAGGCCTTCTCTGCGCCGGCGGTTCCCGCCTTGGAGCGCTGCTCCATCAGCAGCTTGAACTGCATCTGTTCGAGTTCGCTGATGCGGTGGTGCGCATTGGCGCTGTGGCGGGTGTTTGGGAAGTTGCCGATGATCTGCTCCAGCATGTCGCGCGCTGCTTCAAAATCGTGCCGGTGTGTCAGATGTACGTCGGCGATGCGAAACATGATGAAGGCGGCATCATCCACCGGCCAGTCTTTGCTCTGCAGATGCTCTTCCAGCACTTTCAAAGCCGTCTGAGGATCACGCAGACGCTCAGCATGGATCTTGGCGATTTCGGCCACCGGGAAGGGATCGTCCGGCTTCTCTTCGAGCATTTTTTCATAGTGCTCGATGGCTCCCGAGTAGTCTCCCTGGGCGATGCGGGCTGCAGCTTTGGTCATGTGATCCTGCTCCACCTTCTCACCGGAGGAGAACACCGCCTCTCCCATCAGATCGCCCAGCCAGGGGATTAAATACTTCACGGCCAGAAGCCCGCCGGACAGCCCCAGCAAAATCACAAACACGAGCTTCATGCCGTCTCCGGCTTCTCTCACGAAACTCCAGATCAAAGCGATGACCAGAAGGACGAGCGTGATGACACAGATGCGGATGACAATGGCAGTGTTCATTTTCGGGATGTAAGACGAGGCTATCAAAACGCCTGTCTGCCGCCAAGCACGAAATTGGCGGCCATCCCGGTCAGCCTCCTCCCAAGGCGCGATACAGATTGGCCTGCACCTGAAACTGCCGCTTGGTCACACCGATCAGCTGCAGCCGGGCCTTCAGGGCGTTCTGCTGCGCGTTGAGCACCTCGATGTAGGTGGCCCGACGCGTGCGGAACAGGTCTGCTGCGGTGCCGACGGACTCAATCAGCAGGTGCACCTCCTTGGTCTTCAGCACCTGAAGATCCTTTAAAATGCGGATGAAGGCGAGCTGGTTGTGCACCTCGACGTAGCCGTTCACGATGGACTGCTGATAGGTGTTGAGTGCTTCCAATTGGGAGGCGTTGGCGTGATCAAACTCGGCTTGGATCGCCTTGCGGTTGATCAACGGAGCCACCAGTCCGCCCAGCGCCGAGTAGGTGGCGGAATGAACATTGAGCAGGAGGTTGCTCTGGAAAGCCTGAAGTCCCAGCACGCCATTGATGGAGACTGAGGGCAGAAATGCAGCCTTGGCCGCCTTCACGTCCGCTTTTGAAGCCGCCAGTTCAAATTCAGCCCGGCGGATGTCAGGGCGATTTTTGAGCATGTCGGCCGGCACACTGGATGACAGCTGCGGCAGCTGGGCATGCATCAGGGCCGTCCTGTTGCGGGCGATGGGACGCTGCGGATCGCCCAGCAGGGTGCAGATGATGCCTTCCTGCTCCACGATCCGCTGCTGCGTATCCAGTCGCATGCCCTGAAGGTTGAACAACAGTGCCTCGAACTGCTGTACAGCCAGTTCATTGGCGGCTCCCGCCTGTTTTTGAGTCTGCACCGTCTCAAGCGCATCACGCTGGATTTTGATGGTCTCATCGATGTTGATGATCTCAGCATCCAGCGCCAGCAGCTCGTAGTAGGCTGTGGCCAGGTCGGCAATCAAATGCGTCTGCACCAGATTCCTTCCCTCCACACTGGCGAGCAGGCGCGCGGAGGCGGAGGCTTTTTTGCTCCGCAGTTTTCCCCAGAGATCAATTTCCCAGCTCGTCTGCAAACCGACTGTGTAGTCCTGGACATCCCGCGGGACAATGCGCCCGTCATAGATGGGCGTGGTGCTGTTGCCGGCACCGTCCATGGTGTAGAGGCCAAAGCGTTGGATGCCCGCGCCTGCCACGCCCGAGACCTTGGGGGCCAGCATGCTGCGTGCGGCGGTGATTTGAGCCTTCGCCATCTCGATGCGCTGAAGCGCGATTTTCAGATCGCGGTTGTTGTTTAGCGCCTGCTCAGTGAGGGACTGCAACCGGGGATCGGTGAAGTGTTTCCGCCATTGGCTGACTCCGGTGAATGAGGCGGTTTTGTCCGGCGCCTGCTCCGTTTTTTTGCCATGGCGGCGAAGATCTTCGCAGCTGGTGAACATCAGCGTCATGAACGAAACGCAGGCGCTCAGGAATGGCCAGTTCAGATGCAGGGTCTCACGCATGTTCCGGTTCCTTGGATGGTTTTAGGCTTGAAGTGAATGAGGCAAAAATGACGTAGAGGCCCGGAATGATCAGCATGCCAAACACGGTGCCGAAGATCATGCCGCCCACCGCCGAGGCGCCGATGGTCCTGTTGCCAGCCGCGCCGACGCCCGATGCCATCATCAAGGGGCTCAAACCGGCGACGAAGGCAAGTGACGTCATCAGGATGGGGCGCAGGCGCGAGGTCGCGCTTTCCACCGCCGCCTGCAGCGGGGTGAGGCCCTCACGCTGCCGTTGGATGGCGAACTCGACCACGAGGATCGCGTTCTTTCCAAGCAGGCCGATGAGCATGATCATGGACACCTGGGCATAGATGTTGTTTTCAAGACCCATCCACAGCAGAAACACAAATGCGCCAAGCAGGCCTGTGGGCAGTGACAGGATGACCGGCATTGGCAGCAGAAAGCTTTCGTATTGGGCGGATAGCAGGAGATAAACAAATGCGAGGCAGATCAGGAAGATGAACACCGCCTGATTTCCTGCCAGAATCTGATCCCGGGTGATGCCGGCCCAGTCGATGCCAAAGCCTTTCGGCAGTTTTTCCCTGGCCGTTTCCTGAATGGCCTGGATGGCGGCGCCGCTGCTGAACCCGGCTGCAGGCTCCCCGTTGATCTCAGCCGAGGTGAACATGTTGTGGCGTGTGACCTGATCCACCCCGTACACTTTTTCCAGCTCCACAAACGTGCTGATCTGGACCATCTCCCCAAGGTCATTTTTGACGTGAAGTTTCAGGATGTCCTCCGGACGTGCGCGGTATTCCGGCAGCACTTGGACCATGACCTTGTAGAGCTGGCCAAAGCGGATGAAGTTGGTGGCGTATTTGCCACCCAGCATGGTCTGCAGAGTGCTCATCACATTGTTGGTCGTCACCCCTTTTTGCGCCGCGATGTCGCTGTCCACATGCAGCAGGTATTGCGGAAAGCTGGCGTCGAAACTGGTGAAGGAATTGGCGATCTCCGGCCGTGCCTCCAGATCGTCGATGAACTTTGCGGCCACGCTTTCCATGTTTTTGAAATCGCCGCTTCCAGTCCGGTCCAGAAGGCGGAGTTCGAAGCCGCTTGCGTTGCCGTATCCCGGCACGGCGGGTGGTGAGAACAGCTCAATCTCGGCATCTTTGATGTGATGGGTCCTGCGGAGAAGTTCGTCCATCACAGCCCTGACCGACTCGGTTCGCTCATGCCAGCCGGTGAGATTGATCAGGCAGGAGCCATAAGTTGCGCCGCTGGCATCGGTGATGATGTTCACGCCTGCCAGAGTGGAGACTGATGAGATAGAGGTGATGCCCTTACAGCAGTTCTGGATCTCATCCACCACGGCCTTGGTTCGCTCCAGGGTGGAGCCGGCCGGAGTGGTGACACCCACGTAAAACGCGCCCTGATCCTCATTGGGAATGAATCCGGATGGCAGTCTGCCGCCCATGAAGACCATGACCACACAGAAGCCCAGGAGGATGCCCCAGCTCAGCGTGCGCCTGCCTGCCAGCGCCGAGATCCACCGCGTGTAAGTGGCCGAAATTTTGTCATAGCTGCGGTTGAAGTGGCCAAAGAAGCGGTTCAGCAGGCTGCTGCTCCTGGGCGCATGATGCATGTTTTTCAACATCAGGGCGCACAGCGCCGGGGTGAGCGTGAGCGCGACGCAGCCTGACAGCACGATCGCTATCGCCATCGTGAGGGAGAACTGCTGGTAGAAAATGCCCGAGGGGCCGGACATGAAGGACGCGGGAACAAAGACGGCGGCCATCACGAGCGTGATGGCGATGATGGCACCGCCGATTTCACCCATGGCCTCCTCGGTGGCCTGGCGCGGGCCTGCGCCGGTGCTTTCCATCTTCGCATGGACCGCCTCCACCACCACGATGGCTCCGTCCACCACGATGCCGATTGCGAGCACCAGTGCCAGCAGCGTGATCAGGTTCAGCGAGAAGCCCAGCAGCTGCATGAAAAAGAAGGTGCCGACCAATGACACCGGGACCGCAATGACCGGGATCAGCGTGGAGCGCCAGTCCTGCAAGAAGACAAACGTCACCAAGGAAACCAGCAGGAAGGCCTCTGCGAGCGTGCGCACCACCTCATGCAGCGAGGCATCAAGGAAACGGGAGACATCGTAGCTGATGTCATAGTCCATGCCCTGGAGGAAAGTGTCCTCCTTGATTTCCGCCATGCGCTGTTTGATGCTGGCGATGACTTCGTTGGCATTGGAGCCGGGGAGCTGCTTGAGAAGAATGGCGGCCGTGGGCCTGCCATTGAACCGGGTCTCCACATCGAAGTAAAGGGTGCTGAATTCGACCTCGGCGACATCCTTGATACGCAGCACCTGGCCCTCGTCATTGGAGCGGATGGGGATCTTTTCATAATCTTCCTGGTTCTGGTATTTGCCTGCATAACGCACCACGTACTGCAGGTGCGGCTCGGTCTTGTCCGAGCTTTCCCCCACCTTCCCTGGAGCGGCCTCCACATTCTGCTCTTTCAAGGCGAGCAGCACGTCCTCCGTCGAAATGTTGTAGGTCAGCATTTTGTCCGGTTTGAGCCAGATCCGCATGGAGTATTCCTTGACGCCGATGATCTTCGCAAAACCGACGCCCTCAATTCGCTTGAGCTCGGTGAGGATGTTGATGTCGGCAAAGTTGTACAAAAACATCTCATCGAGTTCAGGATTCGTGCTGGTGACGTCGAGGTACATCAGCATGGCCTTCTCCTCCTTGGCGATCTGGACCCCGGCCTTGATGACTTCCTCGGGCAGCTCGCCCATCATTTTGTTCACGCGGTTTTGCACATTCACCGCCGCCACATCAGGGTCAGTGCCTGCTTCAAAGACGATTGAAATGACGCCGACGCCGTCATTGGCCGCCCGCGAGGACATGTACTTCATGCCAGGTACGCCGTTGATCGACCGCTCCAGCGGGACGATGGCGGCCTTCGTCAGCGTCTCCGCATTGGCACCGATGTACTCCACCGTCACATTGACCTCCGGCGGAGCGATGCTGGGAAACTGGGTGATGGGCAGTTGATACAAAGCCAGCAGACCCAGGAAGGTGATGATGATGGAAATGACCATCGACAGCACGGGTCTGCGGATGAACTCGTTAATCATTCAGCGTTTGATTCATCGGTTGGGTGCATGGGGATAGAGGCCTGAGACCGTCAGGTCTGACAGCGGCATCCCCCACCAGTTTATTGTTGGCTGTCCGGTAGTCTGGCAGCATCAGAACGGGGCGACGTCTGCCAGGGCTTTGAAGTCAGGAGCTATCACATCGCCTTCTTTCACCACCTGGATGCCTTCAAAGATGATGCGGTCGGTCGGCAGGAGGCCGGAGTCGATCACATAGTGGTTTGGCAGGCGCAGCTTCGTGTCGATGCTTCTCAGCTGAATGCTGTTGTCTGCGTTGAGCATGTACACGCAGGTTTTATGCTGAACTTCAAAGGTGCATTTCTGCGGTATTACGAGGGCGTTCTTCAGCTCCGACTGCACAATCACCTTGCCGCTGGAACCATGCTTGAGGAGATGGTTGGGATTTGGGAAGCTGGCCCGGAAGGCGATGTTTCCGGTGCTTTTGGAAATCACGCTTTCCCAGGTTTCAATCCGGCCTTTGAAAGGATGGATTTCTCCGTTGGCCAGCTCCAGCGCCACACTGCCCTGCACACCGAGGTCCTTGCGCCTGGCCAGCTCCAGATACTCACGCTCGGACACATTGAAATAGGCGTAAACATCTCCGTCATTGGAAATGGATGTGAGCAGATCCCCTTCTGCCACGAGGCTGCCGGTTTTGTTGCGGATCCGGTTGATGATGCCGTCAAACGGCGCGCGCACTTCGGCATAAGAGAGTCTGCGCTCGGCATCGGCGACCGTGGTTTTCGCCTCGTCCACTTTGGCCATGGCCGAGTCCAGCCTTGCCTGGGCCATTTCCAACTCTGAAGTGGCGATGATTTTCTTCTGCAGCAGCAGTTGATTGTTCTGCAGATCTATCTCCGCCATCTTGGCCTCCGCCTGGGCGCTTTTGAGCCGGGCATTGGCCCGCTTCACCTCCTCTTGATAGGAATGACTGCTGATGGTGAATAGCAGCTGTCCTGCAGTGACCCGCTGGCCTTCGTCGACAGAGATTTTTTCGAGGCGGCCGCTTACCCGTGCTTCCAGTTCAATGAAGTTGGAGTTCTGAATGCTTGCGACGTACTCCTGGCCATTCGGCACATCCATCACCACGGCGGAAGTGACAGGAAAGGTTCTTTTAACCTCATGACCGGTTGCGGTGGCACTTTCGTTGCAGGAATTCAATAACAGAAGTAGCGAAAGGCAGATGACTGCTTTCGATCCGGCACATCTTGCGATGATGTATGCATATGAGCTCATGGGGATTTCATTAGGTTTCATCGGACTTTTGTCATCAGCATTTGATGACTTTGGAATCTGATGTGATGTTTGTAACAGGTATCCAAGAGCACTAGCATTTGACGTGCCATCTCTCAATATGCGCTGGCTAGGGCACAACCGGTCTCCGCAGCAACAGATGTCTCCATCATTGATGGGGTGCTGTTTTTAGAGTGCCCGATCATCACCTGACGCGCTTTGACATGCGCGTTTCAAGTTGCTCATTTGCAGGAATTTAAAGATGATGAAAAACATCGGGTGCATGGCACTCAAATGTTTTCAACAAGGCCGGCTGAAACCGGAGTAGTGTCAGCCTCTACTTATTTTGTTAGAGTTCGCTACAGAGGCCCGGCTTTCCTCAGTAAGCGGTGCCTTGCCACTGACTCATGTCCATGTATGGGCACGGTTTACTTACCTCTCAAATCCAGGGCCATTACCCGTTGGCCTGACTTATGCAGCAGATCCTGCGACTGTTGGCGTATATAGAGCAGGCCGTGACTCAGCGCGGGCAGGCTCCAGGTGTTGAGCGCATAAAACGGCTGGGTTTGAGCCAGCACTTTGGCCCCGGACGGAGTCAGATCGAGCCAGTGCAGCGAACCAGTTTCGCCGAGACAAAGGAAGGCACCATCGGCTTTCAGCAAACTCGCACGCAGGATGCTGAGGCGGGTGGGATTGGCACGTCCGGTCAGCTTGCTAAACTCAGCATCTTCCCACTCGATGTGCTGTTCCCATACTTCCGCACCGGTATCCGCATTTACGCAGACAAGGCGCGACTTGGGCTCTGTCTCGCCGTCAATCGCATAGAGATGACCGTCGTGATACACCGGGTTCATCCAGTGGACGCCGAGCTTTCTGGACTGCCAGACTTCCTTCACCTGAAACTCCGCGTCATACTCGACCATCGCACCGCCGAGCGGGCGGCCCTTCGGATACGCCGTGGTGATGAAGGCGCGGTTTTTCTCCGGAATGACGACGGGGGAAGTCCCAATGGCCTGGATGTAGTCCTCACTGCGCCATGGAAATTTCGAATGCAGTTTGCCGCTTGCGGGATCAATGCACATGAGGCCGCCCGTGGCCGGGTCGCTCTCGCCACCGGCATAGATGAGCACCTTCGTCTGTCCATGCAGCTTGACGGGAACGGGAGACGCATAGCTCGCGCCCCAGGAGTCCTCGACAATCCACACGACCTTGCCGCTCTGCAAATCGAAGGCCGCCACACTCACGCCTGCTTCCGCGAGCTTCGTTTTACGGTCGCGCATTCCTTCGTTGTCTTCGATCAGGGCTTTTTTGCCGCCGACATTCACGATCACGCGCCCGTCGAGAATCAGCGGCGTGCCGCCCGCTCCGAAGAAATCCTGAGGCACGTTGTATTCTTTGCGCAGATCATGCTGCCACAATGCCTTGCCGGTTTTTAAATCGAACGCGCGCAACTCGGCAGTCACGCCGAAAGTCACGACGATGCCATTGGCAATCACCGGGCTGCCACGCGGTCCATTGCCGAAGCCATAGCGATCCTGGTACGAGATCGGGTAATCCTGCGACCAGAACCGCTTCCCTGTTTCACGATGCAGGCACTCGATGGTTTCCTTGCCTTCCAGGGCATGGAAGATCACACAGAAGTCGCCGCTGATGGCGGGTGAGTTGTAGGCCTCACCCATCTGAACTTCCCACACTGGCTTCGGGTCGTTCTGGCCCCAGGTCTTGAGCAGATGGGTTTCAGGAGAGTGGGCATCATTCGTGGGGCCGAGCACGCGCGGCCAGTCGCTCGTCTTCGCTTCTGCCGCCAGCGGCTTCGGCGCCGCATGAAAGGTCAGCCGGTCAAACGCCTCCTGCGCAGAGCAGACGTTCAGGGCAAAAAGTAGCAGAAACAGTCTCGACGAATTTTTCATGTCATGCCATGCTAGCCACAGCTGTGAAGAACGCCACTCTCATGAATCCCATGCGTGAACTTGCCTGGCATGAGCGCCAATTTGTGGCGCTCGTGGTGGGAGGTATTCCCGCCTGCCTCATTGGGTTTCTTCTTGGACTCTGGGGAAATGGGATGGGAGGACGGGAGCTCGATCTCGCCACGGTTTTACTGAGGGGCGGCTATTGCTCTGTGTTTCCGGTCATTTTAGCCTGCCTCATGCCGCGTTCCTGGATTCCTCCGGTATTGACCTATTTAGTTGGATTCGGCATGGGATTCGGCAGCTCGGATGGGTTTGCGATGTTTTCAAAAATCATCGTGGCACCTGTTCATTGGTTTGAGGGCAGGCACACGATTATTCAACTACCTCCTTCACATCCTGATCTGCCTTGGATTCTCGGGCTGGCGCTCTGGCTGGCTGGACTGGCGTCCATCTTGCGCGGAAGCCCCCGGTTCGCGGCCATGCTCCGGAGGCTGGAGATCCATCCTGATTGAAGCTGTGGAAGAACCGATAAAGCACAGCAAAAGCCAATGATCGTCCGTTGAGCCGCCTGAATTCCGGCGTATGTGACGGGTGTAACCCCACCCAACCTCATGCTCATTCCGACCTCTTTCCCCACGTCCAACGGCCCTGCTGAATCCAAACCGCTGATTTCCGAGGAGGGCTGGGTCGTGCAGCACCTGTTTTTTACCATTGATCATGGCTACTGGGCGGCGCTGATGCCGGAAGAGCGCCAGGAGCGGCGTGAGAACTTCACACGCACGATTGAGGCCATTCGCAAGCATCCCGGCACGCAGTTGCTCGCGTTTGCCATGGTGTCGCCCAAGTCGGAGCTGGGCTTCATGCTGATCACGCCGGATTTGCACGACTCACAGCGCTTTGAAAAGCAGATCACTCTGGCTCTGGGCCCTGATGTGCTGACGCCTGCCTACAGCTATCTTTCCATGACGGAGTGGACCGAGTACTCACAGAGCGAAGAAGAGTTCAAGGCGCAGATCGAGAAAGCGGAAAACCTGACTCCCGGCACGGAGGCCTTCGACAAGCGTGTGGCGGAATGGAAGGGCCACATGACGAAATATTTCAATGACCGCCTCTATCCGAACATGCCCGACTGGCAGGTCTTCTGTTTCTACCCGATGAGCAAGCGTCGCAGCGTGGGCGCAAACTGGTATGCCAACGATTTTGCCAAGCGTCGTGAACTCATGGGCGGCCACGCCAAGACGGGCCGCAAATACGCCGGCAAGGTGCGCCAGCTCATCTCCGGCTCCACCGGCCTCGACAGCCACGAGTGGGGTGTGACGCTCTTCGCGCACGACATGTTCCAGATCAAAAGCATCGTCTATGAGATGCGCTTTGATGAAGTCACCACCCAGTATGGCGAATTTGGCGACTTCTACATCGGCATCCAGCCACCGACTGGTGAGCTGCTGCAGCGGGTGATGCTGAGTTGATTTTAGCGATTCAGAAACTATCCTCCCTGCATGACAGCCACGCTTCCAGCCCCGGTCGCCGAGATCAAAGGCCGCATCGACGAGCTCTCGAGGGAGGATCGCTTGCTGCTGGACGAGGTTCTTCGTGTAGAAGGCGAAAGCGGCCAATGGGAGGCCATCCCTTGGCCGTGGGAGCTGCTTGAAAAACTCAAAGCAGCTTTGGAACGAGGCGAAAGCAGCGCCATACCCTTGGAGGAAGTCGCAAGCCGACTCCGGGCCCGCAGAGCCGCCCGGCCATGAGAGTCACGGTTGATCTCGCAAATAAGACTGAAATTGAACCTGCGACAGGTGAGCTGCTGCAGCGGGTGATGCTTGCGTGAGGCGAGATTGGGTGCATCTCTCACTTCCTGTGCCAAATCTGCCCCTCACCATCGCCAATCGTCAGTTCAACTCCCGCCTCATGATGGGGACGGGCAAATTCGCCAGCGGTGAGCTGATGCGGGATGCCATCGTGGCCTCGGAGACAGAGATCGTGACCGTGGCACTGCGCCGGGCGGATTTGACCGGCAAGGGGGATCCCTTTGCCAACATCCTCGATTTCATCCCCAAGAACGTCCTGTTGCTGCCAAACACCAGCGGTGCGATGAATGCGGAGGAGGCGGTGCGTCTGGCCCGCCTGGCCGTGGCGGCGGGGCTGCCCAACTGGGTGAAGCTGGAGATCCATCCTGACCCCCGCTACCTGCTGCCAGACCCGATCGAGACGCTCAAGGCGGCTGAAATTCTCGTGAAGGAGGGTTTCATCGTCCTCCCATACATCAATGCCGACCCCGTTTTGGCCCGCCGTCTGCAGGATGTGGGCACGGCTACGGTCATGCCGCTGGGTTCGCCCATCGGCTCGCATCAGGGTATCACGACGCGTCGTCAGATCGAAATCATCATCACCCAGGCCACAGTGCCGGTGGTGGTGGATGCCGGAATTGGGGCACCCAGCCACGCTGCCGAGGCATTTGAGATGGGGGCGGATGCCGTCTTGGTAAATACGGCCATTGCCGTGGCAGCCGACCCAGTCCGGATGGCCAAAGCCTTCAAAATGGCTGTGGAAGCAGGACGCAGCGCCTATGAAATCGGCCTGAGCGAGGGCGCAGCAGAGGCTTCAGCCACCAGCCCGCTGACGACTTTTCTCTACCAGTAAGCAGCTTTGAAAAGGGCTAATTCAGCCTTTCACCAGGTAGGTGAAAGCGATGACGCCGCAGAAAAGCAGACCGGCTGCAAGACACATTCCAGTAAAGATGACCATAATGGTTGGGGATTTAGCGTGAAATAGAGCGTTCGCTAGTAGAAATTTTTTCTTGCGAATGGAGCGCTTTGGGGCAGACTCCACGCCCCTATGGCAAAAACATGCTGGCTCGAGCGCGACAAGCGCAAACGTAAAACCGTCGAAAAGTACGCTAAACTCCGTGCAGAACTCAAGGAGAAAGGCGACTTCGTCGGTCTCTCCATGCTTCCACGTGATGCAAGCCCGACACGTCTCATCAACCGCTGCCGCGTTTCCGGCCGTCGTCGCGCGTTCATTCGCCGCTTCCAGATGTCCCGTATGACCTTCCGCGAACTCGCCTCCCAAGGAATGATCCCCGGGGTGACGAAGTCCAGCTGGTAGAATTCCGTCCGAACTTGCAGCCGGAAATTTTTCTGGCTGCATGGGGGAGGCGGTGCGTTCTTCTCTGATGCCTACCTACTCCTACATCGCTGACGACCCTGAAAAAGGATGCCCTGCTTGCCGCAGAGGCTTTGATCTGCGCCGTCCGCTCAGCAGGCCTGCGCTGGAGGCATGCCCTCTGTGCAGGCAGCCGGTCAAAAAACTCATTTCCGGTTTTAACACGCCGAAGATCACCAAACCCCTCTCAGTTTCCGACGCTAAGGCCGCCGGCTTCACCATCCTCGAAAAACGATGCGATGGAAATTACGAGAAGCTGTGAACGCCTGATCGCGCCGCTCCATGACTCCTTTGCTCGCCAATGCCTCTGCTGAACTCGTTCGCGAGTGGAGTTTCACCGCTGGTGAAGTCTTCTGGCAGGCTGTGATTGTGCTGGTCATCGTACTGCTCAACGCCTTCTTTGTGGCGGCTGAGTTTGCCATCGTCAAAGTCAGGGACAGCCAGCTCACGGCCGCCATCGAAGACGGCATGCGCGGTGCCAAATTTGCGCAGACCGTGACGCGCAATCTGGACGCCTACCTCTCCGCCGGGCAGCTGGGCATCACACTGACCAGCATCGCGCTGGGGATTTTCGGCGAGCCGTTTGTCGCTGTCGTCGTGCAGCCGATGCTGTTTAAAATGGGCATCGTCAACGAGACGGTGATCCGCTGGACGTCCATCGGCATCGCCTATGCCATCGTCACCTTCCTGCACGTCGTGCTTGGCGAGCAGACGCCAAAGGTGGTCGCCATCCGCAAATCCATGCAAACCGCGCTGCTGATCGCGCGCCCGCTGCACCTGTTTTACATCCTGCTGAAGCCGGCCATCTGGATTCTCAGCGCCAGCACCAACCTCGTCCTCCGCTTCCTGGGCATCACGGCCGTTTCCGAGCACGAGATCGCCCACTCTGAAGAAGAGCTGCGCCACATCGTGGCCGAAAGCCAGAAATCCAAGGAAGTGACCGAAACTGAGAAGGACATCCTTCTCAATGCCCTCGCCCTCAATGATCGCTGCGTGCGGGATGTGATGACGCCGCGCAACCAGGTCGTCTCGCTCGATGCGGATGAAACCTTTGAGGCCAATCTCAAGATCGCCATCGATTCCAAGCACACGCGCTATCCGCTTGTGGAAGGGCATCTCGACCACGCCATCGGCACCATTCATATTAAAGATTTGCTCAGCCTCATCGGCAAACCGCAGCCGGATCTGCGCAAGATCAAACGCGAGCTGCAGATGGTGCCGGAGATGATGCCCATCGACAAGCTGCTGCGCTTCTTCCTCGACAAACACGTGCACGTGGCCCTTGCCGTGGATGAATTCGGCGGTGCCGTCGGCATTGTGACGCTGGACAACGTGCTGGAGGAAATCGTGGGCGATATTCAGGACGAATTCGACCATGAAGTCAGCGAGTTCCGTCGCATCAACGACAACGAGTTCACCGTCGAAGGCACCTACAACCTCTACGAATTGGCCGATCAGACCGGCATTGATCTCGACAGCGACGAAGTCACCACCATCGGCGGATACGTCACGCATCTCCTTGGCCATCTGCCCAAGGTGGGCGAAAAAGTGGTCATTGAAGAGTATGAGGTGACCACCACCAAGGCGGACCTCCGGCGTGTGCTGCAGCTGCACTTCAAGCGCCTTTCCACCGTGGCGGAAGAAGCCGCAGCGGCTGATGCTGCGCCAGAAGGCGTGTAAGACGGCTCACACGAAAGCAGCCGCATCCGCGACGAAGGCATCCACATCCGCCTCCGTGGTACGCCATGAGCACATCAGGCGTGAACCGCCGCCGATGAAGCTGTAGAAAACCCAGCCCCGCTCCTTGAGGCCCTCCTTCATCCGGTCCGGCAGCTTGGCAAACACGGCATTGGCATCCACCGGGTAGAGAATCTGTACACCCGGCAGATGGCCGAGTGCATCTGAGAGGCGTCTGGCCAGGGTGTTGCCGTTTTGCGCATGCCTGCGCCAGGTTTCATCACTCAAAATGCGCAGCCACTGCGCCGAGATGAAGCGCATCTTGGAGCAAAGCTGCCCCGCCTGCTTGCAGCGGTAGGCAAACTCCTGGGACAGCTCCTTGTTGAAAAACACCACGGCTTCCGTCACCGCCATGCCAAGCTTCGTGCCGCCGCAGCACAGCACGTCCACCCCGGCTCGCCAGGTGATGTCAGCGGGCGCGCAATTCAATCCGGTCAGCGCATTGAAAAACCGCGCACCATCCATGTGAATCGACAGGCCATGCTGTTTCGCGACAGCGCCAAGGCCCTTGACCTCGCCCGGGCGGTACACCGTGCCCAGCTCTGTGCTCTGGCTGATGCTCAGGGCCCGTGGCTTCGGAAAATGCACGTCGCTGCGGCTGGTCGCCAGACGAACGACATCAGCGGGGTCGAGCTTCCCCAGCGGACTGCGGGCCAGCAGGATCTTCGAGCCGTGGCTGAAAAACTCCGGCGCACCACATTCGTCCGTCTCCACATGAGCCTCCTGCGCGGTGATGATGCTGTGGTAGCTCTGGCACAGCGTGGCGAGCGAGAGCGAGTTCGCCGCCGTGCCGTTGAAGACAAAGTACACATCGCAGTCCGTCTCGAAGAAGCGCCGGAACATTTCGCAGGCCTCGGCAGTGGTCGAGTCGGCCCCATAGCTGGGTTGATAGCCTGCGTTGGCCTCTTCCAGCCCCTGCCAGGCTTCGGGACAAATGCCGGACGTGTTGTCGGAGGCGAAGTGGTATTTCAGTTCAGCGCTCATGCTTTTGCTTTCGGCTTCCCGTGCCATGCAAGTACGATCCCTGCGAGCAGCAGCAGCAGATCGCGCAGGATGAGGTCGCGGTAGTTGGAGGTGGCATCCGCGTGCCCAAAGCAGCCGCAGCGGATGTCGATGCCGCGCCACCATGAGATGCTGATGGTCGCCAGAAAAACCACCAGCGATCCATTCAAGATCAGCAGGCCGCCGGAACGCAGCAGGCCGCTCATGACCGCCAGCCCGGCGAAAATTTCCAGCCACGGCAGGCCCATGGCCAGCCATGCGGCCCAGGGATCTCCCAGCAGATCGAAGCTGCGGATGTCATCGAGAAAGGACATCGGATCCGCCACCTTCAGAATCCCCGCATAAACAAAGACGCCGCCGAAAAAGAAATGAAGGAGAAGTCGCAGCATGGGTTCGCCAAACTTACGGCACCAGTTCCGCCATCGGCAACAAAATGATGACCAGCTTCTTGTCTTCGTAGCTTTCTCCCGGCACCAGCATACCCCGGACGTCCAGTGGGCGCCCCAGCAAAGTGGCAAGCTGAGTGGCAAAACCAGCCTCCGGCGCCTGACCGCCCCCGCCAAAGCTGAGCTGCGCATCATCGTACACACGCATCAATTCACCGCCGTGCAGGACGATGGGGGATTTGTCGCTCGGTGGGAAGCCTTGGATGGAAACCAGGTTCGCCTCTTCCTCACCCAGCAGCTTGGCGGCATGCAGTGGATCGAGTTGGCGCGCCAGATCACCGGGGTCGGTGCGATCAAGAATTTTGGCATTGATCACGGGCGTCTCCGGGCTGCTCAGACGTGGCAGCTTTTCATGCACATGCTTGTACACCGCCAGGGCCACCGCCTTCATGGCCTCCGGGGTCCAGTGACTGTCATGCGAAAAGAACACCGGCTGCCTGTCACGGAATTCCCAAAGCGGCTCCGTCATGTCCAGCAGATTGACGCCCGCCGCTTTCAAATCAGCCAGTCGGCCCGCCTCACCTTTCAAACGCACCACGTCCAGATAGCGGCCGGGGCGGATTTGTTCCGGGTACATCGTGGCACGGTCTGGAATCGTGATCACCAGCAGTGTCGTATCCTGAGCCTTCAGCTGTGATGCCAGCTTGATCAAACCGGACTGCAGGTCGTTGGCTGGGCGTCTGGCATGTGCCAGACGGTCGAGTTCACGCTGGTCAAAGAGCCAGCCTTCACGCCCGAGATAGACGTTTTTGTTGCCTTCATTCAGGCCATGCATCAGCAGCCATTGCAATCCGCTGCGCACCGTTGCCGCCGCCAGATTGGTCTTGGAAGACGTGAACCATGACGCAGCTTCAAACAGCAGCGGCACGGCCAGCATCAGGGCAAACACACGGATGATGTTCCGCGCTGCCTTGGGGCTCAGTTCCGGGTCGGGCGGCACCACGGTCCGCTTCGCAGGGTCGATTCGGGGAAGCGTCGGTTTCATGACATGGGGGCGGCATGCGTCCAGAGCATCGCCACGGCAAAGGTGAAAATGAGAAGGCAGATTGTCGCCTTCCACGGAGCCGGCTCGCGCAGAAAATCGCGCGAATGCGGCAGGCCGATGAGGCAGACCAGTGCCGCAAAAATCGTGAGCACATGAAAATCCGTCCGCACACGCGCCTGCTGAATCAGCGTGGGAATCGTCCGCGTCGGAGGTGCGAACAGCGCCTTCAAATGCAGCCAGGTGTCACCGAACGAAGCCGTTTGCACCAGTGCTCCTATCACGGTGATGACCAGCAGGAGCACAATCAGTCGCAGCCAGTTTCCCCGCGTGAAGCGCCGCAGCGTCAGCACCTCCTGCACCGGTTCCGCCACCTTGAAACCCAACATGCCGCCTAGTCCGGCGATCACATCACCAGCGGAGGTGAAGGCGAAATGCAGGCTGAGCAGCAGCCCCAGAAATCCCATCCACGCCACGCTGGTGCCCAGGCTTTCCGGTCCGCCCCGGAAAGTCATCGTCGCGAGATGCCACAGCGGATCGACCAGCAGCACCCATTTGCCGATTCCCAGGCAAAAGCGCGCGATTCCATTCGCCACGTCATGCGCGGCCGGTCGTGGTTTGACGCACAGGCGCACCGTCAGAGCGACAGGCAGAAGCACAAACAGCAGATGGTGGAGACTGGTCAGCACAAGTATGGAGATGGCGATAGCAAGACGCCCGTCAATCATGGAATCTTGGGGATTGATCCAAGATGGCAGAGGAAGTGGAAAATTACGTCAGTGAAGCGCTTGTTGCTGCGTTTGAGTACTGTCATGCACGACATCGATTCCACCCTCCCCGAGCACCTCATCCGTCGCGATTTCCTAAAGAAGCTCGCGGCTGCAGGCACGGCTGCGTGGATGACCGGCGCACCGCAGGCCATCTGGGCGAAAACGGGAGAGAAGGTCACTCACCCCCCCGCGAAAGCCGACGCCTGCATTCTGCTCTGGATGGCCGGTGGCATGGCCGCACCTGACACCTTTGACCCAAAGCGCTACCTGCCCTTCGAGAAGGGTCTGGAGGTCAAGCGCATGCTCAGCACCTTTCCCGCCATCAATACCAACGTGGATGGCATCAAAATCTGCCAGGGCTTGGAAAACATCGCTAAGGTGATGGACCGCGCCACGCTGATCCGCAGCGCAGTGCAGCCCGACCTCGGCAGCATTCTGCACTCGCGGCACCAGTATCACTGGCACACCGGCTACGTGCCGCCGCAGACAGTGGCATGCCCGCACATCGGCTCATGGATGGCCAAGGTGCTCGGTCCGCGTAATGCCGTGATGCCTGCTTTCATCAACATCGGGCAGCGGCTCGAAGGGGTGGGCGAAAGCGAAGAGCTGAAGGCCTTCACCACCGCCGGATTTTTCGGCAGCGAATTCGGCCCCATGAACCTGCCGTTTCCTGAAGAAGCCGCGCAGTCCGTAAAACCACCGAAGGGCATGGATGCGAATCGTTTCGCCAACCGCGACCGCCTCTTTCGCAAGCTCGTCGATCAAAGCCCGCAGCGTGAGTTTATGAGCGACTACCAGCAGGAGTCCATGCTGCGTAGCATGGACAACGCCTACCGCCTGCTCAGTGCCAAGGAGCGCGAGGCCTTCGACATCACCTTGGAGCCGAAGGAGAGCTACGCCAAGTATGACACCGGCCGCTTTGGCCGTGGCTGCCTGCTTGCCCGCCGATTGGTCGAGGCGGGCACACGTTTCGTCGAGGTGACCACCGAGTACGTGCCCTTCTTCCAATGGGACACGCACAAAGACGGCCACACCACCGTGGACGCCATGCACAAGGAGATTGACCTGCCAATCTCGCAGCTCGTGCGTGATCTGGAGGCAAAGGGCCTGCTGGACCGTACGCTCATCGTCATTGCCAGCGAGTTCAGCCGCGATGCGCTCATGGAAGGCAAGCCCGGCTCCACCGCGAACGATCAGACCACCTTCAAAGTCGATACGCTCAGCGAGATGAAGCACTACGGCCTGCACCGCCATTTCACCGGCGGAACCAGCGTGGTGATGTTCGGTGGTGGCGTGAAGAAAGGCCACCTCTATGGCGAAACCGCCGATGAACGCCCTCTCATTGCCACCAAAAATCCGGTCAGTGTCATGGACCTGCATGCAACTATCATGACGGCCATGGGCATCAGTCCGAAGACGGAATTCGAAATCGAAGGCCGCCCCTTCTACGTGACTGAAGACGGCAAAGGAAAAGCCGTGACGGAAATCTTCGCGTAAAAAGATTGGTGGCGTGGATTTCATCCGTTTAGGCTCTCCCTTCTTCATGAAAGCTCTCCGCCTTTTCTGCCTCAGTGTCACGACTCTCGTCTTGGCTGTTTCCTCATCCATCCATGCCGCCGATGGCGATGACGAGTGGAAGAAGGTCAATGACATCATCGAAGGCATCCGGAATCCCAAGGAGAATCCCCAGACGAGTGAAACGGCGCGCATGATGCTGAAGCACAGCCTGACGGATTTTGATGCCACTTATGCCGCAGCTATGAAGTCGGCGCCCACCAATCCTGCCCGTTGGGATGTGGCTCTATTTGCAGCGATGCTCGGGCATGTGCGTGAGCTTGCCGGCGTCCCTGCGCCTGAGAAGGAAGCCATCAGCCTGGACGACATTGTTAAAGCAGCGGATGCAAAGCCCGAGACGAGATCACAGGCCAGTCTGACGCAGGTCATGCTCGCGTCTGACTCTGCTGTTGCTCCCGGGGGCGACGCTGCTGCGTGGGTCGCCATGGCGGAGAAGCACCTGAAGGCTTTCCCGGAGGAAAAGCTCAACAAGATGGTGGAGGTCAAGCTGCAGGAGGTGAATCTCAAGACCCAGCCGCTGGGCCTGAAGTTCACAGCCGTGGACGGTCGTGCGGTGGATGTGAGCAAGCTGCAGGGCAAGGTCGTCCTCATCGACTTCTGGGCCACCTGGTGCGGGCCCTGCGTCGAGGAACTGCCGACGGTCCTCAAAATTTACAAAGAGCAGCATGCGAAGGGATTTGAGGTCATTGGTGTTTCGCTCGATGCCGACAAAGCAGAACTCGAGGCCTTCCTGAAAGACAAAGGCGTCGAATGGCCGCAGTACTTCGATGGCAAAGGCCCGGAGAACGAGCTGTTCCTCAAGTTCAATCTCGAATCCATCCCCACGATGTGGCTGCTGAACAAGAAGGGCGTGGTCGTGAACATGACTGCCTTTGAGGGGCTGGAGGAGAAGGTGAAGAAACTGCTGGCTGAATAACATGATGATGGCACGTGCCGCATTCATCGGAGTCATTCGCCTTGCCGTGGAGGCCGCCTTTCAGATTGAGGGAAGTGTCATCCTGGCGAGGCGTGACAGGAGTTGAGAGGGGAAGCCGTGATGGAAATCTTCGCGTGAAAAGATTGGTGAGGCTGCGGTCTCCCGTTTAGGTTTGCATATGAACGCGCATCGCCTTCTCCGCATTGGGGTCACGACTTTGGTCCTGGCCGTCTCTTCATTCCTTCATGCTGCCAATGGCGATGCTGAATGGCAAAAAGTGAATGAGATTGTCGAAAGTCTCAAAAATCCGAAGGACAAGCCGCAATCGCGGGATGAAGCGATCGCACTGCTGAAAAAGGGGCTGACTGAGTTCGATTCCGCTCATGCGGCGGCCATGAAGGTCGCGCCGGAAAATCCCTCCCGCTGGGATGCCGCCTTGTTTGAGATGATGGTCGGACGTGCGCGTGAAGTCGCAGGGGTCCCTGCTCCTGAAAAGAAAGCCGTCAGTCTTGAAGATATTCTCAACGCCGCAGACGCCAAACCTGCAACCAAATCGCAGGCCAGCTTGATGAGCGTCATGGAGGCAGCCGACGCCGCCGAAAGCTCTGAAGGGGACGCCGCCGCATGGCTGGCGAAAGCGGAAAAGCATCTGAAAGATTATCCCGCTGAAAAGATGAACAAGGTGGTGGAAGGCAAGATCAAGAGTGTCAAGGCGGCCGCCGACTTGAAGACCAAGCCGCTTGAATTGAAATTCACCGCCGTGGACGGTCGTGAAGTGGATGTGTCAAAACTTCAGGGCAAGGTGGTGCTCATCGACTTCTGGGCCACCTGGTGCGGGCCCTGCGTGGCCGAACTGCCGAACGTGCTCAAGGCCTACAAGGAACTGCACCCGAAGGGGTTTGAAATTGTGGGCATCTCGCTCGACAGCGATAAGGCTGAACTGGAGGCCTTTGTGAAGGAGAAAGGCATGGAATGGCCGCAGTACTTTGATGGCAAAGGCTGGCAGAACGAGATCTCCTCCAAATACGGCATCAATTCGATCCCTGCCATGTGGCTGCTCAATAAGAAGGGCATGGTTGTGAGCACCAATGCACGCGGCGGTCTGGAAGCACAGGTGACCAAACTTCTCGCGGAGTAAGATCATGATCCATCGTCCCGTATTCATGGCGGTCCTGCTGGCTGCTTCGTTGCTTCATGCCCAGGAATCGGGCGTTAAGGTCGAAAAGAACGTCATGGTGGCGATGCGCGATGGCGTGAAGCTCGCCACGGATGTTTACCTGCCTGCGGGCAGCGCCGAAAAGCTGCCTGTCATCCTCACGCGTCTGCCTTACAACAAGGACGGCGCGAAAAGTTTCGGTGAGTACTTTGCGGCGCACGGCTATGCGTTTGTGGCACAGGATACTCGTGGGCGCTATGCCAGCGAGGGCGTCTGGCACTGGATGACCGATGATGGCGTGGATGGTGCCGACTGCGCCGCATGGATCGCCGCACAGCCTTGGGCAAATGGCAAGATCGGCATGGTGGGCACCTCGTATGTCGGCGGTACTCAACACGCGATGGCCATGGAAAAAGTGCCGCAGCTCACCACCGTCATCCCGGTGGATGCCGTGTCCAACATGGGACGGCAGAGCATGCGCAATGCGGGTGCGTTTGAGATGCGCTTCTGGAACTGGATCATGCTCAATGCCGGCAAGGGCAGCAATGCGGCGCTTGATCCTGCGACTCAGAACGAGCTCAAGGAAATGGCGGACCATCGCTGGGATTACCTCTCCCTGCTGCCGTTGCGCCCCGGCTCAACGCCTCTGAAGCTCGCCCCTGAATATGAGGACTGGCTCATCCAGGCCATACGCCACGGCAAGGATGATGCCTTCTGGCGGCAAAACAATATTTTGGCTGATCCCTCGCGCTACAAAGACATGCCGGTCTATTTGGTCGGCGGCTGGTATGACTCATGGGCCGGCAACACCTCGGCGAATTTTCAGGCGCTGTCGAAGACGCTCAAGAGCGATGTCTATCTCATCATGGGCCCATGGATTCACGGCGCGCAGAACAAATCAGCACATGGGCAGGTGGAGTTTGGCGGCGATGCGGCCATTGCGGACCAGCTTGCATGGCGCAAGGAGTGGTTTGATCACTGGATGAAGGGCATCGACAACAGCGTCGGCAAGGCCGCTCCCTTCGCCAAAAAAGTGCGCATCTTCGTCATGGGCACAGGAGATGGCAGCAAGACCAAGGACGGCCTGCTCAATCACGGTGGACAATGGCGTGATGAAAACGAATGGCCTCTGGCGCGAATGAAACCCACCCCGTTCTATCTGCATGCCGAAGGCCTGCTGAGTGACGCGAAGCCCAAGGACGAGCGCGCATCCGTGACCTATGCTTTTGACCCCAAGAACCCGGTGCCCACGCTCGGCGGCAACATTTCTTCCGGAGACGGCATCATGCAGCAGGGTGCGTGGGATCAGCGTGGCAGTGACAAATTCTGGAACTGGACCAAGCCCATCCCGCTGTCCGCCCGCAGTGATGTGCTGGTGTTCCAAACAGCACCGCTAGCCGAAGACACCGAAATCACTGGCGAGATCGAAGTCAAACTCTGGGCTTCCTCCGACGCCCTGGACACGGATTTCACCGCCAAGTTGATCGATGTGTATCCATCCAGCGCCGACTGGCCGCACGGCTTTGATCTCAATCTGGCCGACGGCATCGTCCGCGCCCGCTTTCGTGATTCACTGCAGGAAGAAAAGCTCATGCAGCCCGGCAAGGTTTATCCCTTCACCGTCAAGCTCTACCCCACTAGCAACGTCTTCAAAAAAGGCCACCGCATCCGCGTCGACATCAGCAGCAGCAACTTCCCCCGCTTCGACGTGAACCCCAACACCGGCGAGCCTCTCCAGCAGCATCGCCGCACGGTCATCGCCACGAACACCATTCACTTCGACCGCGAGCACCCCTCCCACATCGTGCTGCCATTGGTGAAGCCGTAGGTCTGGGTAATCGAGTGCGCGCCAGCGTCCTGGAGTGTTCCAGTCCTCTGGAGCTTTTCGCTGGCCATGGAACGTTCGAAAGCGCCGGAGGACCGGCGCACTCCAAGACGCTCCGCGCTGCGTCACACTCCCAGCGCCTCGCGCAGGATGCTCATGCTCGCATTCCCGCCCGTGAGCACACACGCCACACGTTTGCCCTGCCATGTGTCGCGTTGCTTCTTCAGCGCAGCATACGCCAGAGCGCCCGCGCCTTCGGCGATGTTATGCGTTCCCTGAATGATCTCACGCATCGCAGTGACGGTCTCATCATCACTTACTGTGACGATATCATGGGCATAACGCATCACATGCTCCAGCGCATCCCGGTTCGGCGTTTTGCAGGCCACTCCCTCCGCCACTCGCGTCATGCTCGTTTGTTCGACAAACTGCCGCTGCTGAAACGACAAGGCATACGCCGGGGCATGTTCGGATACGACGCCGATGATCTTCGTCTTCAATCCCAGCGCCTCCCTTGCCGCCGTAACACCGCAGAATCCAGACCCCAGCCCGATCGGCACAAACACCACATCCAGATCCTTCACCGCGTGAAACAGCTCCAGCCCATACGTCGCCACACCCCGTACCAGCCACGGATGAAATGACGGCACCGCATGCAGCCCTTCCTTCACGGCGAGCTCACGCGAGTACTCCAGCGCCTCCTGAAACTCCCGCCCATGCTCCACCAGCTCCGCACCCAGCGATTTCATCGCAGCATTCTTCTCTGGATTGTTTCCATGCGGCACCACGATCACCGCACGCAGGCCGTTCAGCCTCGCCGCAAACGCAATCGACTGCCCATGATTCCCCGTCGTCGCCGCGATCACCCCGCGCACCTCCGGCTGCTGACGTTTCAGCTCGTCCATATAGACCAGCCCGCCGCGAATTTTGAAGGCCCCAACGGGCGTGTGGTTTTCATGCTTCAACCACAGATCGCAGCTTTGGCCCGCTTCGAGCAGAGGCCAGCGGTACGCCGGTGTTTCGTGAATGTGGGGGCGAATGAGCGCCTTGGCGGCTTCGATTTCGCTGAGGGTCGGCAGTGGCTCCATCTTTCATGGCTAGGCACGAACTCCGAAAAGGCAAGCCCGCAGCCGACGTTATGAGCGGCACCATGAACACGCCTGCCACTTCCCGTCGTCGTTTCCTTCAGACCTCCCTTGCCGGAGCCATTTCCATGCCCGCCTGGGCAGCGCCGCTCGGGGCCAACGGAGATGTGCGTGTCGCGGTGATCGGTTTTCGTGGTCGTGGCGGCGGCCATATCAAGGAACTGCTCAAAGTTCCCGGCGTGCGCTTGGTGGCCCTGTGCGATGTCGATTCCGCCGTCGTGGACAAGAAAGTGGCCGAGCTAGCCAAGCAGAACATCACCGTCAAAACCTACCGTGACTTCCGCGAGTGCTGCGCGGACAAGGACATCGATGCCGTGACCATCGCCACGCCAAACCACAGCCATGTGCTCATCGCGCTCACGGCCTTGCAGCATGGCAAGCACGTCTATGTGGAAAAACCCGTCTGCCACAATCTCATTGAAGGCAGCAAGCTCATGGCGGCTGCCACCAAAGCAGCAGCGAAAGGCATCATCGTGCAGCACGGCATGCAGCGCCGCTCCGACCTCGGCTGGGCTGCTGCGATGGCATGGGTGAATGAAGGCCACATCGGTAAAAAGAAGCTCTCCCATGCGCTCGTCCACGGTCTGCGCCTCAGCATTGACAAGGTGGATGCCGCCCAGCCGCCGCCCGCCACGGTGGATTACAAGCTGTGGTCTTCTCCGCGCCCTGAGATGCCCATCATGCGCAAGCAGTTCCACTACGACTGGCATTGGCAGTGGCCCTATGGCAACGGCGACATCGGCAATCAGGGGCCGCATCAGTATGACGTGGCCCGCTGGGCGCTCAACGATCCCGCCACGCTGCCGCAGCGTGTGATGAGCCTCGGCCATCGCTGGGGCTATGTGGATGACGGCCAGACGGCGAACTGCCAGCTCGCCTTCCACCCTTATGAGCCCGTGCCTCTGCTCATGGACATGTTTGGCCTGCCCACAAAGAACATGGATCAAAAAACCGGCGAACCGCCCTACAAGGGCATCCGCACCGGTAACATCATCCACTGTGAAGGCGGCTACGTCGCGGAGTCCAAGGCGTACGACAACGAGGGCAAGACCATCACGAAATTTGAGAACTTCCTCACCGGCCCGGATCACATGAAAAACTTCATCGATTCCGTGCGCGCCGGTAAATACACCAAGGACGTGCTGCACATCCGCCACGGTCAGCAGGCCGCCGCACTGGCGAACCTTGCGAACACTTCCTACCGCCTTGGCAAAGCCATGAAGAACGAGGAGATCAAAGAGCGTCTGCAGGGAGATAAGTTCGGCCAGGCCATTTTTGCAGACATGCTCGCCACGCTTGCCGCGAATCAAATCAACACGGAAGTCGAGCAGGTGGTCGTCGGCCCATGGCTCGATTTCGATCCGGTCAAAGAGGTTTTCACCGGCGAGTTTGCCGCTGAGGCCAACAAGCTGGCACAGGAGGAATACGCCGCCGGATTTGAACTGCCGGAAGTGTGATCCTCACCTCAGCGTGTGCTGCCGTCGAAAATCCTTCGGCGACATCCCCACCACCTGCTTGAAGCGCCGCGAGAAATGGAACGCGTCATGAAAGCCGAGATCACCCGCGATCTGGGCCAGCGTGTGGCTGCTCTCCAGCAGCCTGGAACACGCACGCAGCACAATCGCGTCCGCACGGAATTCGCCAGGACTTTTGCCAGTCAACTGCACAAAGCGTTTCCGAAAAGCACTGTAGGACATGCCCAGAGAAGCCGCGATTTCTTCCAGCGATGGCGCTCCCAGTTTGCCGTCTGCCAGCATGCGCTCTGCTGTCTCCCGCCACTGCAGGGTCTCCGTCGTCTGGTGCTGTGAGGCATCAAATTGAAGAGCATCGGCCAGCCACTGCTGGAAGTGGCAGAGGCGTGACAGAGCCGTCTCATGGGGCGCATCCGGTGGTGGTTCGAGGATACGGCGCAGCCGGTTCGTCCAGTAGGGCAGGGGGCTGAGCTCCAGCACGCGGCTGCGATCTCCGGGGTATCCGGCAGACTGCCAGGCATCGAAGATGCTGCCATTGAACCACAGGAACAGCTCACTCCAGCGCTCGCCCTCTTGAGGGCCGTAGCTTTGATTGATGCCAGGCTTTGACCACACCAGCGTGCCGGGCTGCAGCGCACAGCGCACGCCCGTGTCGTCCATGTAATCCGCCATGCCCTCAAGTGTCAAAACCAGCAGGTAGTGCGGCGTGGGGCGCAGGTAATGCGGTGGCGGTGCATGCGCATAAGTGGCCTGGCTGTTCCACTTGGTTCCCGCGTAAACGATTTGCCCCAGATCACAGTGCATGGGCCGCGTCGCGTTCATGTTCCAGGGACCTGGAATGTTGAAGTAGAGATTGGGATCGCGCTCCTCGGCCATGTCAAAATCTACATGCATGAGGTCAAACATTCAATTTAGAGAACGGTGGAATGCCCGTATGGGTATGTCAGACAGTCTATGCCACACCATGCGCCCGCCTGAACTTCATCGCTGCATTCCCATGCCATCTGCGTTCCTCGCAGTGCTGGGCGCGTATGCATTCGTGTTGCCCGTCATGGCGGCGGACTATGTGAAAGACATCAAGCCCTTGCTCAAGGAGCGCTGCATTTCCTGCCATGGCACCGTGAAGCAAAAAGGTGATCTGCGGCTCGATGCCGGCGCTTTGATTCAAAAAGAGGTTCACCATGATTTGCTCGAACGCATCGCTTCCACGGATGAAGACGAGCGCATGCCGCCGGAAGGCAAACGTTTGAGCGCAGAGCAGATCGTACTGCTGCGGCAGTGGATCGCGGACGGTGCGCCCTTTCCAAAGGATGAAGTGATTCCAAAGAAGCCTTCCGAGCACTGGTCATTCCAACCCGTGCAGAGTCCACCACTGCCTGCGTCTGCCTTTGCTCATCCGATTGACGCCTTCGTATTCGGCAAACGCGAGGCTGCGCCTCATGCGAATCCGCTGGCGCTGCTCCGCCGCGTGCACCTTGATCTCACCGGTCTACCTCCGACGATTCAAGAGCAGGAGCGTTTCGCCAAATCCGGTGATCTCAACGCCGTTATCGATGACCTGCTCACACGCCCTGAATACGGTGAACGTTGGGCTCGCCACTGGCTGGATGTGGTGCGCTACGCCGACAGCAACGGCTACGAGCGCGATGCGGAGAAGCCCTTCGTCTGGCGCTATCGTGATTACGTCATCGAGTCACTCAATCAGGACAAGCCCTTCAATCGCTTCGTTTTGGAGCAGCTCGCGGGTGACGAACTGCCGGATCGCTCCCTCGCGTCCGTCATTGCCACCGGCTTTCTGCGCCTCGGGCATTGGGACGACGAGCCCGCAGATCCTGCGGCGGATCGCTATGATCAGCTCGACGACATTGTCAGCACCACCGGGCAGGCCTTCCTCGGTCTCACCATCGGCTGCGCACGCTGCCATGATCACAAGTTCGAGCCGCTGGCGACTCGCGACTACTACAGCCTCGTGGCTGTGTTTAATCCTCTCAAGCGTCCAGCCAAAGGTCGTACAGAGCTGACCGTGCCTGTTGATGGAGCGGAGGTTTACGCCTGGAGTGAACCAACCGCAAAAGCACCGGAGACGCATGTGCTCGTGCGTGGTTCACCCACACGTTTCGGCGATCTCGTCGAACCTGCGGTGCCTGCCATTCTCGTCAAACAGCAGCCCTCATTTCCAGCACCGAACGACAAAACCACGCAGCGCCGCCTCGGTCTCGCGCAATGGATCGCCAGTGAGCAAAATCCGCTTACGGCCCGAGTAATCGTAAATCGCGTCTGGCAGCAGCACTTCGGACAGGGATTTGTGACCACTGCGAACGATTTCGGTCTTATGGGTGCCGCTCCTGCACAGCCTGAACTGCTCGACTGGCTCGCTCACTGGTTCATGCATGAGGCTGGGTGGTCGCTGAAAAAGCTGCACCGCCTCATCCTCACAAGCCGTGCGTGGCAGATGAGCAAATCGTCGAACTCGCTCATGCGCTACCGCCGCCTCGAAGTCGAAGCCATCCGCGACTCCATGCTCGCCGTCAGCGGCCAGCTCAATCCGAAGCGTTTCGGCCCGGCGATGAAGCCCGGCATTCCCAAGGCCGCGCTCGAAGCCAACACCGACAAGGAAAAAGTCTGGCAGACCTCCGAAGAACGGGAAGCCTCGCGCCGCAGCATCTATGCCTTCATCAAGCGCGGCCTCGTCATCCCCATGCTCGAAACCCTCGACCTCGCCGACACCGTCAGCAGCTGCCCGCAGCGTCAGGTCACCACGGTCGCGCCGCAGGCGCTGAGCCTCTTCAACGGGGAATTCGTCAACCAGCAGGCACAGCACTTTGCCACCCGCTTGCGCCATGAAGCAGGCAATGATCCTGAAAAGCAGATCACCCTCGCCTGGAAGCTCGCCCTTTGCCGCAATCCCGCACCTGATGAACTGGCGAAGATGCGCACCTTTCTGCAAGACCAGCCGCTGGAGCAGGCCTGCCGCGTGATTTTGAATCTGAACGAGTTTGTTTATCCCGAGTAAGACGATGAACCGCCCTCTCACACGACGCGAATACTTGATGCGTGCCACTGGCGGCTTTGCCGGACTGGCGCTGGCTGATTTAATGGCGGAATCCCCCCTCTCAGAAAAGCGCCCGCATTTTCCAGTCAAAGCGAAGCACTGCGTCTTCCTTTTCATGAACGGCGGCCCCAGCCAGGTGGACACGTTTGATCCAAAACCGGCGCTCAAGAAATACCACGGCATGCCTTATCATGGCGATGCGAAGGTGGGCTCCAACGGTCGCGCAGTAGGTCACCTGATGCAGTCGCCGTTTGAGTTCAAGAAGCACGGTCAGAGCGGCCTTGAAATCAGCAGCCTCTTTCCACATACCGCCATGCATGCAGACGACCTCTGCGTGATCCGCTCCATGCATGCTGACACAGCAGCGCATGCCTCCGGCTGCTTGCAGATGAACACGGGCAGCATTTTCATCGGCAAGCCCTGCCTTGGCTCATGGCTCAATTACGGTCTCGGCACAGCCAATCAAGACTTGCCGGGATTCGTGGTGATGACCGATCCGCGTGGCGGTCCCATCGGTAGTGCATCGAACTGGACCGCAGGCTACATGCCAGCGGCGTATCAGGGCACCTTGTTCCGCAGCGGCGGCTCGCCTTTGCTTGACCTCGCCACACCCGAAGGCACCAGCGACCGCACCCAGAGGCGCAGTCTCGATCTCCTCAAGTCCTTGAATGAAGAACATCTCAAGCGGCATCCCGAAGAGACGGAACTGATGGCGCGCATCGAGTCCTACGAGCTGGCCTATCGCATGCAAACCGAAGCGATGAGCGTGGTCGATCTTGACAGCGAAGACGCAGCCACACGTGAGATGTACGGTCTCAACAACAAGCTCACCGCAGACTTTGGCCGCAAGTGCCTCATCACACGCAAGCTCATCGAAAAAGGTGTGCGTTTCATCCAGCTTTACTCCGGCGGCGGCCATATTGAGGACACTTGGGACGGTCACAACGACTGCATCACCAATCACACTTTGCACGCCGGTGAAACCGACCAGCCCATCGCGGCGCTGATCGCGGATCTCAAACGCACCGGCCTGTGGGACGAAACACTGCTCGTCTGGGGCGGTGAGTTTGGCCGCACCCCGACCAGCGAAGGCGTGGGCAAGCCGGGCCGTGACCACGACTGGCATGGCTTCTCCATGTGGCTGGCCGGAGCAGGCGTTAAGGGTGGCCAGGCCATCGGTGCCACCGACGAACTCGGTTTCAAGGCCGTCGAAGACCGCTGTCACGTGAGCGACCTGCACGCGACGATCCTGCACTTGATGGGCATCGACCACTCACGCCTCAGCTACCTGCATCAGGGACTCAACCAACGCCTCACCGGCGTCGAGGACCGGCGGGTGATCACCCGGGCACTGGCGTAAGCTGCCAACTGCGTCGCGATTGCTTTTGTTTGATCAAATGGCCTGTGCGGCACGTTTGGATTGGTCTTGCCGACCTTTCAAAAAGCCGCCGCTGCCCGCTTTATGAAACTCCAATTATTGAACTCTCCAGCCATGAAATCGCCCGTCATCCTCACTCTGCTTCTTGCTGCGTCTTTGCACGCACAGACGCCTGCCCCCGCCGTTAAACCCGCTCCGGCTCCTAAACGTGCGCCCACCATCGCGAATGTGCCTTATGGTTCGCATGAGCGGCAGGTGCTTGATTTTTACAAAGCGGATTCGTCGAAGCCCACGCCGCTGCTGTTTTTCATCCATGGAGGTGGCTGGGTCGCAGGAGATAAGTCCGGTGTCGGCGAGCTCGAAGCCTGCCTCAAGGCCGGAATCTCCGTCGTCTCCATCAACTACCGCTACTCCTGGCAGGCGCAGCTTGCAGGCGTGATGCCGCCTGTGCAGTGGCCGCTGGAGGATGCTGCGCGTGCCTTGCAGTTTGTGCGCAGCCGCGCGGTGGAATGGAACATCGACAAGCAGCGCATCGGAGCCAGTGGCGGTTCTGCCGGGGCCTGCTCCAGCCTCTATCTTGCGTTCCATGATGACATGGCCGATCCCAAGAGCAGTGATCCCATCGCCCGTGAATCCACTCGTCTGTGGTGCGCGGCGGTCAGCGGTGCGCAGACCTCGCTGGATCCCAAGCAGCTCAAGGAATGGACGCCGAACAGCCGCTACGGCGGTCATGCCTTCGGATTCATGGACCCGAACGAGCGCAAAACCCGCGACACCCGCTTTGCCGAATTTTTGGAAAAGCGCGAGTCCGTGCTGAAGTGGATCAAAATGTACTCGCCGTATGAGCTCGTCTCCAAGGATGACCCGCCCGTCTATCTCTTCTATACCAATACTCCGGCCATCGGGCAGGAGCAGAAAGACCCCACGCATACCGCGAACTACGGCGTCAAACTTCAGGAACACTGCCGCGAAATCGGTGACGAATGCGAGCTCGTTTATCCCGGTGCACCAGACGTGAAGCACAAGAGCATTGCGGAGTTTCTGATTGAGACGCTGAAGAAGTGAGAGGTCATGTCGACCCGCAGCCAGACTGGTATGGCTGCGGAGGAAGACTCATGATTGCAGCCAGATAAGCTGATTTAAGAGCGTTCTACCTGCTCTCATGAAACTCGCTCTCTCCCTCCTTTTACTCACCTCCATTGCCTTTGCCGCCGACACACCGGCGAAGAAGGCCGAGGCTCCCGCAAAAAAAGCTGATGCCCCTGCGGCCAAGGCTCCGGCCAAGAAAGTCTATCCGAAGAATCCGCCGCCGACGGTGGCGAATCTGAAGTATGGGCCGGCTGAGCGAAATGTGCTCGATTTCTGGCAGGCGAAGTCGGACAAGCCGACGCCTTTGCTGTTTTTCATCCATGGCGGCGGCTGGATGGGCGGGGACAAGGCGGGCATCGCCGTAGAGCCTTTCTTGAAGGAGGGCATTTCGGTGGTGTCGATCAACTACCGCTACATCTCGCAGGCACAGGACGTGGTGCCGCCGGTGAAGGCACCGCTGACGGATGCGGCGCTTGCTTTGCAGACCGTGCGCAGCAAGGCGGCGGAGTGGAACATCGACAAGACCCGCATTGGCGCCAGCGGTGGCTCCGCAGGTGCATGCAGCAGCCTGTGGCTGGCTTTCCACGACGACATGGCCGATCCGAAAAGCAGCGATCCCATCGCACGTGAATCGACCCGCCTTTACACGGCTGCCGTGAATGGTCCGCAGACCACGCTGGATCCCAAGCAGATGCGCGAGTGGACGCCGAACAGCAAGTATGGCGGCCATGCCTTCAGCAAGGCGGGTGAGTTTAAAAACTTCGATGACTTCGTGGCGGCGCGGGAACGCATTCTGCCTTGGATCAATGAGTACTCGCCCTACGCGCTCGTTTCTTCTGATGATCCTGGTGTGTACTGCTTATTCGGTGCTCCTCCTGCCATCGGCCAGGAGCAGAAGGACCCGACGCACACCGCCAATTTTGGCGTGAAACTGCAGGAGCATTGCAAAGAAAAGGGCGTGGCCTGTGAGGTCGTTTATCCGGGCGCGACGGATGTGAAGTACAAGACGATCAACGAATTCCTCATCGCCAAGCTCAAGGAAGCAAAGTGAGGCACCTCCACATTCACCATCCATGATCATGAAACTCAATCCCCTCACTCTCGGCGGCCTGGTGCTGTCTCTTTGTCTTGTCACCCAGGCTGAAGACTCCGGCTTCCGCCCGATCTTTAATGGCAAGGACCTCACGGGCTGGTACGGCCTGAACCCACATTCCGTCGTCAAACTCGAAGGCGAGAAGAAAGCCGAAGCGCTCAAGAAGATGCGCGACGAATTCGCCAAAGACTGGAAGGTGGAGAACGGCGAACTGGTCAACGACGGTCACGGCCCCTATGCCACCACTGAAGAGGAATTTGGCGACATCGAATTCCTCATCGAATACAAAACCGTGGCAGGTGCTGACAGCGGCATCTACCTGCGTGGCGCACCCCAGGTGCAGATTTGGGACAAGTCCCAGGTCTTCGATCCGGCCAAACCGACACGCAGGCCGCACCTTGGCTCAGGTGGTCTGTTTAACAACACCCCGGACACTCCCGGCCGCGATCCACTGGTGGTGGCGGACAAGCCCATGGGTGAGTGGAACAGCTTCCGCATCCGCCAGATCGGGGCGCGCACCTGGGTGTGGCTGAACGACAAGCTCGTCGTCGACGGGAATGTGATGGAAAACTACTACGACCGCACCAAGCCGCTGCCTGCCAAGGGACCGATCATGCTGCAGACGCACGGCGGCGAGATCCGCTGGCGCAATCTGAAGGTGCGCGAAATCGGTGCTGAGGAAGCCAAGAAGATCCTTGCCGAAGCCGACGCGAAGAAGTGATCCGATCAGCCTAAATGAAAAAAGCCGCAGAGGGATCACCTCTGCGGCTTTTTGATTGTTTCGGCTGCTTTACTTGTTCAGCACGAGGCGCAGTGTGCCGTTGTGGACCTCCAGCGACTGGATGCCAGCGAGGAATTTTTGTAGCGCAGGATCAGTCTCCACGTTTTCAGCCACAAGATCCACGCCCTTGAGGTCACCGATCCAGCTGTTTGGCAGGGAAATGCCGCCGAGGCTGAGGTCGTCGAGTTTCAGCGACAGTTTGTGCTCAGCCGAGAGGCTGGTGCCGAAGGTGAAGCGGAGGCGAATCTTTTGGTTTGGTACGATCGGGAAATCTTCCGGGGCGGTGAAAATGACCACAGCGGAGACCTGGCCTTCGCCAAACTTCACCTGCACGGTCTCGCCGAGCTGCTGCTGGGCGAGGTAGGCGTTCACTTCACGCTCGTTGACGACGATCGTGCGGTTTGCCTCATCGGGCGGAATGGCGGCAGGATTGTTCAGGGCCTGCAGCTTGTTGTCGAACTCCGCTTTTTCTGTGGCGGTCAGGCTCACAGGAGTCATGGCGGAGGGGTAGAAGTTCTGTTTGACCCAGAATGCGCCGGTGGCGGCGGCGATGCCCGCGCAGCCGAGAATGACGGCGAGGGTGATGAGCACGACTTTCTTGGTGGAACGCGCACGCGGTGCGGCGGGCGCTGCGGTTTCAGGGACGGTTTGCATGGTGGTGAGTTTGGATGCTTTCCAGGCAAGAGTATTCATTCTGACTGAAAAATGCCATCTACATGTTCCCCGGCAGTTTGTAAGGCATTGACTCGGCACGCTGGCCTTGGGAACATCTGAAATAACCATGAAATACATACTCGCACTAGACCAGGGCACCACCAGCTCACGCGCGATTCTCTTCAACCACGACGGCGGCATCGTGGCGACGGCCCAGAAAGAATTCCGGCAGATCTTCCCTAAACCGGGCTGGGTGGAGCATGATGCGCAGGAAATCTGGGCCACGCAGGCCGGGGTGGCCTCTGAAGTGCTGCACAAAGCGCGGGCGAAGGCCGCTGACGTGGCCGCCATTGGCATCACGAACCAGCGGGAGACGACCGTGGTGTGGGATCGCAAAACCGGGAAGCCAATCTGCAACGCCATCGTCTGGCAGGACCGCCGCACGGCCTCGATTTGCGACAAGCTGCGCGCGCAGAAGCTCGACAAGCTCATTCAGCGCAAGACCGGCCTCATCGTGGACGCCTACTTCTCCGCCACTAAAGTGCAGTGGATTTTGCAAAACGTGAAAGGAGCCAAAGCCCGTGCGGCGAAAGGTGAGCTCGCCTTTGGCACCATCGACTCCTGGCTGCTGTGGAATCTCACCGGCGGCAAGGTGCATGCCACGGATGTCAGCAATGCCTCGCGCACGATGCTCTATGACATTCGCAAAGGCATCTGGGATGAGGAACTGTTGAAAATCTTCGGCGTGCCGCGATCCATGTTGCCGGAGGTGCGGGATTCGAGCGGGGAGTTTGGCGTGACATCGCTGCTTGGCGGTTCGATTCCCATTGCAGGCATCGCGGGAGATCAGCAGTCGGCTTTGTTTGGCCAGATTTGCACGAAGCCCGGCATGGTGAAGAACACCTATGGCACGGGCTGTTTCATGCTGATGAACACCGGCACCAAACCGATCAATTCCAAAAACAAACTTCTCACCACCGTGGCCTGGCGAATCAACGGGCGCACCGAATACGCGCTGGAAGGCAGCGTGTTCATTGCTGGCGCGGCGATTCAATGGCTGCGCGATGGGCTGGGCATCATCCGTCAGTCGACGGATGTTGAAGCGCTGGCCGCGAGTGTGCCTGACACCGGGGGCGTTTACCTTGTGCCTGCGTTTGCCGGTCTCGGGGCACCGCATTGGGATGCCTATGCGCGCGGCACGCTGGTGGGAATGACGCGCGGCACCACGGCGGCGCACATTGCGCGTGCGGCGCTGGAGGGCATCGCCCTGCAAGTCATGGACATCTTGAAGGCCATGGAAGCTGATGCGGGCATCAAGCTGAAGGAGCTGCGTGTCGATGGCGGTGCCAGCGTGAACAATCTGCTCATGCAGTTGCAGTGCGATCTGCTGGGTGTTCCAGTCGTTCGCCCCAAAGTGAATGAAACCACCGCGCTCGGCGCGGCCTGCCTCGCGGGACTTGCCGTGGGCTATTGGAAAAACTTGGCCGATATCGCCAAGCACTGGCAGGTGGACCTCAAATTCAAGCCGGGCATGAAAGCCTCCGCCCGCACCCAGATCACGCAGGGCTGGAACCGGGCGCTGGGCCGTGCCAAGGGATGGGAGTTGAAGCAGCCGGATTAATGTGGCAAACTTAAAACCAGAAGCCATGAGCGCCCTGCTTTCCATCCCCGAGATTAAAAACCAGACGGTCTTCAATATTGACCGCTGGGAGGAGATCGGGCGTGATCCGCTGGTGCGCAGCTGGCCAGGGAGGGTGGAAACCGACCGGTACGGGAATCCGATTATGATGTGCTACGCCGAATTTTCCCATGGAGGCAAACAAGCTGATATTGCCTTGTTGCTTCAAAAGCACGCGCCTGCTGGCAAAATCACTGTCGAATGTCCCATCTCGACAAGTGAAGGCATCAAGGTCGCGGATGTGGCCTGGGTGTCGAAAAAAAGGCTGGTTCAAGTCGGCGGACGTGTGGCGCTCAAGGGTGCTCCTGAAATTTGCGTGGAAGTTGTGTCTCCTGGCAACAAACGCGGCGAGATCGAGGAGAAGCGCCGTCTGTATTTTGAAGCAGGAGCAAAGGAAGTGTGGGTGTGCGACCGGCGTGGTCGCTTGAAGTTCTTCCTCAAAGATGACCCGGAAACGGCTGCTGGCTCATTGCTCTGCCCAAAAGTGCCACGTTCCGTGAGCGTTGACTGATCATGCGACACACCGCATGGATCAATCCGCCCTGCCCGCTGCTGCCGGAGGAGAACCGGCACTACGATCACACGGACATTGAGGCGCTGAATCATGAGCGTGGGCCGCTGTTTTATGAGACGGCGCTGCACTATGCCCAGAGCCTGTGGCGTGAAGGTTTTCCGGCCAAAAGCATCCTCATCATCAACCGTGCGCTGTCACTGCCACTGAGCGCTGATGAGCCCGTTCTCGCCAAATGGCCGCTGCCGTATCTGGCGCTGGTGTGGATCATGCAGCACCGGGTTGAGGGCCAGTTCATCGGCAATCCCCGCCGTCACTGGCAGCACCTGGCCACGCGCATGGTGGAGCCGAACAAGGAGCTGCGCACCTGGCGTGCCTGGGCCTGCTGGTATCTTGCGCAGTTGATCCTGCCGGAGGCTGAGTTCCCATCGGATCAGAAGCAAATCCGCGAGGAGCAGATCGTGGAACCCACGCAGGGACAGATCGCCGAGCATTTGCACCGCCTCTCACCAGCGCGGGATGAGGATGTCTGGCGGCATGCACTGAGCACGATACAAACGCACCGCGAACCGCTCAGCGCCCGCATCCGCCGGATTGGTGCCCACGAGTTGCCCACGGTGCAGCGGCTGGGACATGAAATCTGGCATGCCTATTATCCCGGCATCATCAGCGTGGAGCAGATTCGCTACATGCTTTCCATCTGGTATCAGCCTGGATCCATGGCGCATGAAATGCAGGCGCGTGATGTGTGGTATGCACTCGTGGAGACAGCCAGGCCGAAGCCGGTCGGCTACATTTCTTTTGAGAAGCTTCTTTTCGAGCCCGTGCTCTTCATCAACAAGCTCTACCTGCTGCCTGAAGTGCACGGCCATGGGCTTGGGGGAATCACTCTTCGATGGACCGAGGACCGCGCCCGCGAGATGCGCTGCAAAGTTGTGCGCCTCCGTGTGAACAAACGCAACGCCCCGGCCATCCGCTCTTACCTGCGGGCGGGCTTCCGATTCACCGAAGACATCGTCAGTGACATCGGCAGCGGTTTTGTGATGGATGATTATGTGATGGAGAAGGCGGTGTGAATGGGAGATCGTCTTTGACACTCATCAACACGCATTCCATCTCACCCAGTGATCCCACTCGACCTTTCTCTCGCTGAAGTTCCCCGCATGCCCGCGAATGCCGCGCGGTTGCTGGGCAAGGAGGGGGTGATGACGGTGGCGGATGTGATTGCTCTGATGCCATCCCGGCACGAGGACCGGCGGCAGATGCAGGCGCTGGCGTTTCAGGCGGGACTGCTGCCGTCGTGTCATCACGTGTTGATCACGAAGACGGGGAACAAGTTTTTCGGCAGGGCGGGCGTGTTTGAGGCGGTGGTGCGGCATGCGACGGGGCTGCTGGGGCAGCAGCTCACGCTGAAGTGGTGGAACATGCCATTCATGAGCCGGGTGCTGGCGGAGGGGCAGGAGCTGATTGTCTACGGCATCATCAAGGACACGAAAGGCCGCCTAAGCATGGCGCATCCGGAGTATGAGATCGTCAAAGGCGGCGCGGATGATGATGCGGGTCAGATTCACACGGGGCGCATCACACCGATCTACCGGCTGAAAGGGGCGATGACGCAGAAAGCCCTGCGCGTGGCGGTGTGGCATGTGATGCAGGCGCTGCCAGAGTCGTTTATTGAAGATTTGCTGCCCGCACCGAGCGGGGAAGGGGAGTTCGCTGGCATGTCGCGTTCGAAAGCACTGCGGGAGGTGCATTTCCCATCCAGCATGGAAAAACTGGAGCAGGCGCGGCGCTACCTGGCGCTGCAGGAGTTCTATGGTTACCAATTGCGCGTGGCGCGGCGGAAACGGCGCGTGATCGAGTCGGGCGGACGCAGGCAGGTCGGCACGGGCGAGCTCCTGCGGGATTTTTTCAACGAGCTGCCGTTTCAGCTCACCCCGGCGCAGCAGCGTTGTCTGGATGAAATTCATCGCGACATGGCCTCGGGCAATCCGATGAACCGCCTGCTGCACGGCGATGTGGGCAGCGGCAAAACGGTGGTGGCCTTTGCTGCGATGCTGCGTGCGGTCGAATCAGGCCGGCAGGCGGTTCTAATGGCACCGACGCAGATTTTGGCTGAGCAGCATGCGCGCAACGCACGCAAGTGGCTGGAACCGCTGGGACTGCGTGTGGCGCTACGGACGGGCTCGAAGCGTGAGGATGGGGATGGCGTGGAGCTGATGCGCGGAAAGAGCAGCTCTGCGAAACCCGAGATCGTCATTGGCACGCATGCACTGCTGCATGACGCAGAGCTGATGCACAACACGGGGATCGTTGTCATTGATGAGCAGCACAAGTTTGGCGTGGCGCAGCGGGCGAAGCTGATCCGCAAGGGGGATACGCCGGATGTGCTGGTGATGACGGCCACGCCGATCCCGCGCACGTTGACGCTGACGATCTACGGGGATCTGGAGGTTTCAACGATCGACCAGAAGCCACGCGATGGGGTGAAGATCATCACCAAGGTGCGACCGAAGACCAAGCTCAAGGACGCGGCCAAATTCCTGCGTGAGCAGATCGAGGAGGGTCGGCAGGGCTACATTGTCTATGCGCTGATCGATGAATCGGAAAAGCTCGATGCGGGTGCGGCGACGAAGGGACATGAGGAGTGGTCCAAGCTGCTGGCCCCATGTGAGGTGGGTCTGCTGCATGGCCGGATGAGCGCGGAGGAGAAGGAGGAGGTGATGAAACGCTTCCGTGCGGGCAAGCTGGACGCACTGGTTTCGACCGCGGTGATCGAAGTAGGCATCGATGTTCCAAACGCGACGGTGATGTTCATCCACGACGCTGGCCGCTTTGGGCTGGCTCAGCTGCATCAGTTGCGTGGCCGCATCGGTCGCGGAGCGCACACGAGCTACTGCGTGCTGTTTGTGGATGACAAGGACGAGGAAAACCGTCAGCGGCTGGCAATCATGGAGGAGACGAGCGACGGCTTCCAGATCGCCGAGGAGGACCTGCGGCGGCGTGGGCCAGGGGATGTGCTGGGCCATGCGCAGAGCGGGCAGGCACCGCTGCTGTTTGGTGAACTGCTGGCAGATACGCGGCTGGTGCGCCTGGCGCGGCAGCTTGCCGAGCGGACACTGGACGAAGATCCGCAATTGCTGCGTCCGGCGCTGGCGGTGTTTCGGGATGAGCCGGTGGTGGCTGAAAAGGCTCAGGCAATGATGCAGTGATTCGGGTTAATTAAATTTGTTTAAAGGAAGGTTTAGTCAAGGTGGCTTGACGATTGAGGCTTTTACCCGGTCAGTACCAATAGTCATGCATCCTCTTGCTCCCAGCTGCGCGCCTATGCCGCAGATGAACCAAACCGAAACCGTTCGCAAACGGCATCGGCGTGGGAAGCTGAGCATGATCACGATGCTGCGTTTGGCTGTTGTTTCTGCAGCCGCCTTGGGTGTCACGGCGTTTGTGCTGTGGTTAAAAAAGGAGACGCCGCACCCCAGTGCCGCAATTGCTGTTCGTGAATCTCCGTTCGTCCAGGCGCGGACTTTGAAGTCACCCTTGCAGACAGTGCAGTCCTCCGGGCTGGCGGCCTATGGACTGAAGAAAGATCCCGTGCCGACACCCGCGTCCGCAGTGGTGCAGGCTCCACCCCAGGTCCAAGAGCCGGTCGTGAAAAAAATGCCCCCGGTGTGGCTGCTGGCGGACGTCCCCGAGTTTGCTGATGCCAAGAATGCCGGGTTGTCTGCTGCGCAAACGATCGATCAGCTGCGGCAAAGCCTGCGTGAGTCGGGTGCCCGGCAGATGGGGCAGGCGGTGCGTTTTGGAATGCTGAACCTGTCCGAGCTGATGGTCATGGATTCCAGAGCGTGGACGGCAAGCCTGAATACGCCCGTCGCGACTGAGAACCGTGCCTCGGCCATGCTGCTGACGTTCTATCTTACCTACCTTGATCGTGCGGGAAACGGCGCTGGTGTGAAAGCACTGCTGCAAGCCATGGAGCAGGGCATGTCTGAGGAGAACGCCGTGCGGGAGTTTATCCTGGCGGGGCGCAGTGTGGCAGAACTGGAACGTGAGATGGGACGGGTGTTTGCGGATGCCGGCGTGGAGCTTCAGTTTACGCGGCGTGGTGGTCTGGCCATGAGGCCGTGACGAATTCCGGGGGAGAATCCTTTTGCCCCGTCTGGTTTTTGCCTTTAATCCGTGGGCATCTCCATGAAAACTTCCTGGCCCATCCGCCTTGTGCGTGCGCTGTTCTTTGCGTTCTCCGTTTTCATTGGCATCGCGATCGCCCTGGGCCTGGACCAGGACGCCTGGGTGGGGGCGCTTAGCGGCGCGGTGTTCATGGGCATGCTGGTGGTGCTGGATGTGCTGCTGGCGCACTTCACCCTGCGGGATTTTTCCCACGCTACGCTTGGGCTGGCAGTGGGCCTTTTCTGCGCGTGGCTGATCACGCGCATCGGCGTGTTCCAGCTCGCCTATTTTCAAAATCACGAGGAAGGGGTGGCGCTGCAAAACGTCGCAGAAATCTGCATCTATGGGACTCTGGCGTTTTTCGGAGTCACGTTTGCGCTGCGCAGTGACCGGGACCAGTTTGCCTTTCTGATCCCATACATCCGGTTCCGCCGAGACGGCTCTGAGGGTGAACCGCTGCTGCTGGACACAAACGTCGTCATGGATGCCCGGCTGCCAGGTGTTTTTGCCACCGGATTTCTCAGCGGTGCCGTCGTGGTTCCGCGTTGCGTTTTAGACGGGCTCCAGCATCTGGCAGACTCCCCTGACGCTGCGCAGTCCCTGCGGGGCAAGCGAGGGCTGGAGATGATGGAAAAGCTGCGGGCAAGGCCGGAGATGAAGGTTTCCATTCATGAAGACGGCTCTTCAGATGCCTCAGTGGAAGTGCGGCTGGTGACGCTGGCACGTGAACTGAATGCCCGCCTGCTGACAAACGATGACAATCTCGCCAAGGTGGCCCGCTTGCGTGGCATCACGGTGCTCAGCCTGCGCGAGCTGGTAGCAGCCTTGAATCCAGAACTCAGCGTGGGCGATGAACTGCGGCTGCCGCTGACCAAACCTGGCAAGGACAAGAACCAGGCGGTGGGCTATCTGCCAGACGGTGCCATGATCGTCGTCAACAACGCCGCTGCGCAGATCGGGCAGACGGTGGATGTGGTGGTTTCGGGCACCCTTCCGACCAGTGCCGGAAGGCTGATCTTTGCTGAGATCAAACCGGACGCGTGACGCGCCTGCGCTGCAGCAAACCTGCTGAGAGGGCCAGCATCACCAGCAATGCCGACTGCGGCTCTGGAACCATGGTGATGGACATGATGGAGGCCGCGCTGGTGGAGATACGCGAGGCGTACATGCTGGAGGGATTGTCCAAAGGAAGATCGGGAATGTAGGTCCAGCCAAAGGAGTCAGAGCCCTGATATAGGCCACCTCGATCAAACAGCGCTGCATTGAAATCGCTGCCATCTCCGGTGACGTTGTTGGTGTCGAACATGCCATCAATGCTGTAGTTCACGCCAGCCAGTTTCCAGATGCCACCGTCATTGACGAACACGCCGCCGCCGGAATCACCGTTGGAAAGGGTGGCCTCTTCGGCGGTGCCACTGGCACTGAATGAGGCGGTGAGCAGATCGCCAATGGCGCTCGAATAAATGCCGCTGACGGTGTTGGTGCCCCAGCGCGCTTTGCCGTCAGGATTGGTGTCCTGCCACCCATGCAGAATCCCACCGACCATCACATCCGTCCCGCGCGGACCGCCTCTGCCGTTGACCTGCATGGTCAGACCTGTTTCAGAGGAACCCGTGTAGAGCGGCGCGTAGGTGGCAAAAGTTTCCTGGATTTTGAAGATGCGCAGGTCGGTGCCAGCGATGTCCCAGTAGCCGACGCCACCATTGGCCGCAGTGTCGATGTTGTAGGTCACATCTGCTCCGCCGCTGAATATGCCGTTTTGTGTGAAGGTGAAGCCCTGAGTGCCGAAATGCTGCGCGGTGATGAAGTACTGGGGTGCAATCATGGTGCCAAGATAGGCGCCGTAAGTGCCTTCATACTGCCAGCCTGAATTGGCAAAAATGCCGGTGGGGGCTGTGGTGTTGTGATTCGGATCGGCGGTGGCTTCAAACACAATCGCACGACATGGTGCTATGCCCAGGCATAACAAGGCAACCACTGCGCACATGATGCGCGAACACATGGAGTCTGATGCATTGGCGGCCACAAACATCGAGTAATGTCTCATCATGTTTTTGAATTACCATAAAACTCTGCTGAATTGCCTTAATTTTCTCCCCACAAGCAGCCTCAAAACCTGATTTGTAAATGGTATGACCTTCACTCGGTGAAAACCCGCTCGACACACTGATCATTTTTGTTATGGATGGCAGGCTTGTGACGCAAAAATGAAAAAAGGTTCATTCATCAACATGCTGGGTGCCTGCATTCTTCCGCCGATCGTCGGCGTGGGAATTTGCTGGGGTATCATCCAGCTTTTGAAGAACCATGAAATGTTTCGTGTGGATGCGGTTACACCACCCGTGGCCGCAGTCAGCAAAGTGCGCCAAGGCAAGCTGAGCGAGAACAGTGCGGAGATCCGTGCCGCGCTGCCTGTTGATGCAACATTTGCCCCGGTGCGTCCGCTGCCAGTGTCGCCGAATGCGGAAAAAGCCGCCCTGAGACGTGCGGCTGAGGACGCCAAGGTTAAACCGGTCATTCCAACGAAGCCGTCCAACGGTGATTCCACGGTGGCCGCTGCCAGGAAGTCTGACAAACCCGTTCCTGCCATCGACTTCAAAATGCCTGTCTGGCGTCCGATCCTTGATCCCATCGAAGATCACTGGACTCGTCTGATGCCGCGCACCGAGGCGCTGCCCCAGGCGTATCAGGCCGTGCTCAACGATGACGCCGCCCACCTTGCCAAAATCATCGCCATGGGCATTTCCCCCAACGAAATGACCTTGGGCGGAGATACGCCGCTGTGCGCCGCCGTGCGCATGGGACGTGCGGATTGTGTGCATGTGCTGGCGCTCTCGGGAGTGAATCTGAACCAGCCGGCGCATGAAAAACAGCCACCGATAGCGATCGCCTCCCTGCGCCGGAATGTTCCCGTGTTGCAGGCGCTGCTGGATTTTGGTGTCGATCCCAACACACGCTTTAACACACCTATTCTGAAGCAGGTCATTGATCGCTGCACGATCAAAGATCTGCGAAACGCCATGGAAAGCGATCGTGGCATCACCCCGATGATCTGCTGTGCTGCACGAGGCGATGTGGAAGGCGCGGTCACTCTGATGCGCGCGGGAGGCCGGCCAGGAATGGGCACCACACGCTTTCACCGCTACCCGATCAATTTTGCCGCCACGCAGGGGTATCTGTTCCTCATGCGTGTCCTGCTGGGCCGCGATCCTGAGTCGGAACCGGACACGCTCGTGACTGTCGATCTTTCAAGTCAACGTGCCTGGGTGACCAAGCAGGGGCGCATCATCAACCACACCATGGTTTCCACCGGGCGTGAAGGCTACGGCACACCGGCCGGGCGCTATGTCATCACCGACAAGCACACCTCCCATGTTTCTACGCTCTACCATGTGGCCATGCCTTGGTTCATGCGTTTGAACTGCGGGGCCATCGGCCTGCACAGCGGGTATGTCACGGGGCAGCCTGCGTCACATGGCTGCATCCGTCTTCCCTACGAGAAGGCGAAGCAGTTCTTCAGCCAGGTGCGTGTGGGCGACGAGGTGGAGATTGTTTATTAGCGGGTCATTTGTTCCCAAGCCGATGATCGGCTTCGCTGTTGCGCTGAAAGCAATCGTAAAAGGCCCGGTCCTACAGCGTTTTCAGCAGCTTGTCGTGGATGCCGTCGAAGCCGCCGTTGCTGAAGACCACGATCACATCGCCTGTGCGAGTTTCCTGTTTCAGGCGATTCACGATGGCGTCGGTGTCTGCTTCAAACCAGCAGGGTTTGCCGCGTGCGGTGACTGCCTGAGCCACCTTGGCGGTGTCGAGTCGTTGATCTGCGGCGACCTTTTCTGGATTGGCTACTGCTGCGATGACAGAGCCGTCGGCTTCTGTCAGTGCTTCGATCAGTTCATTCTGCAGCACGTTGCGGCGACTGGTGTTTGAGCGGGGCTCGAAAAGCGCCCAGAGGCGGCGTCCTTCATAGCGCTGGCGCAGGCCTCGCAGTGTCTCGCGAATGGCGGTCGGGTGATGGCCGAAGTCGTCGATGATCGTGATGCCGTGGGCCGTGCCACGCTCCTGCTGACGACGGCGGATGCCGCGAAAACTGCTCAGACCGGCGCGGATTTCATCATCACTCAATCCGGCAAAACGGGCTGCGCAGACGCACATCGCTGCATTGCGTGCATTGAACTCTCCGACCATGGGCACGTCGAACGTTGCTCCATTGATTTCAAAATGGGTGCTTTCGGGCGTCACGCGGGTGATCGTGATGCGGAAGTCGCAAGTGTCGCCCAAGCCCACGGTCTTGAACGGTGCCGGGCACTTGGCACGCAGGCTGAGGCAGTTCGGGTCGTCCCCGTTGACGAGGACAAGGCCGTTGCGAGGCACCGTGTTGAGGAAGCGCTGAAACGAGAGCAGGATCTCGTCGAGGTCGCGGAAGATGTCCGCGTGATCGAACTCAATGTTGTTCACTATGGCGCACTCCGGCAGGTAGTGGAGGAATTTGCTGCGCTTGTCGAAGTAGGCGGTGTCATATTCGTCGCCTTCGATCACAAACAGGTCCGAGTGAGTGAAGCGTGCGCCTGATTCGAAATTCTCCGGCACGCCGCCGATCATGAAGCCGGGGTTTTTGCCTGCGTGCTCATAGATCCACGCAAGCATCGTTGTGGTCGTCGTCTTGCCGTGCGTGCCGCTTACCACAAAGCTGCGTTTGCCCTGGATGACCTCGCGCTTCAGCATCTCCGCCATGGAGACGTAAGGCAGCTTTTTCTCCAGCAGTGCCTCGAGTTCGGGATTGCCGCGAGAGATTGCGTTGCCCACCACATACACATCCGCCTGCAGCGGCAGGTTGTCCGGATTGTAGCCTTCAGTCACAGTGATGCCGGCATCCCGCAGCACATCGCTCATGGGCGGATAAACTTGATTGTCGGATCCGCTGATGGTGTGACCGAGGGCGCGCAGAGCGACTGCGGTGGAGCCCATTGCGGTGCCGCAGATGCCGATGAAATGAATGTGCTTGGGAGATGCCATGGAAAAGAAGCGCACGGTTCAAATCCAGGCGCAGACGTGAACTAAAGCAGGACTTTTTGCCCCCTGCTAAAAGAAAGTTCAGTTCGGCGGGAATAATCGCACAGGCGGAGGCTCCAACGTTGCGATGGCTCGAATCCCCGCAGCCAGCCAGAACTAACAAACAAATCAAAATACATCACACCCACCATGAGCACCAAGCACATCATCGCCGCCGCCGCCTTCACCGGTCTCCTTTCCGGCGCCTACGCCGCCCAGACCACCAGCACCCAGAAGGCCGCCAGCCTCGGCGTCTCCATCGAAAAGATGGCTGAAAAAGGCCAGCACGTTTGCAAGGGACACAATACCTGCAAAGGACAGGGTGGCTGCAAGTCCGGTGACAACGGCTGCAAAGGCAAGAACTCCTGCAAGGGCAAAGGCGGCTGCAACACCATGCCGAAGAAGTAAGCCGAATCGATTTCCGCAGCCACACGACACCCCCGCGTGTGGCTGCGGCCAATCTTTAAACATTACACTTGGAATTCCAGAGCATGCCCGCCAACCCTCACAATGGTCACACCGATCTAGGCATCGGTCTCGGCCTCCGTGTGCCGCACTACCGGCATATTCTGGAGAAGAAGCCGGTCTGTGATTGGTTTGAGATCATCTCCGAAAACTTCATGGTCGATGGCGGCCGCCCGCTGGAGGTGCTGGACAGCATTTTGGAGCAATACCGCGTCGTGCAGCACGGGGTGTCGATGTACTTCGGCAATGCCGATCCGCTGAATCGCGACCACCTTAAAAAGCTCAAGCGTCTGGTGAAGCGGACCAACACGCCCTGGCTCTCCGATCACCTCTGCTGGGGCAGTGTGGATGGCCGCTGCTCCCACGACCTCCTGCCCATGCCCTACACCCAGAGTGTGGCCAGGCACACCGCCGAGAAAATCAGGCAGGCCCGGGATTTTCTCGAAGTGCCCATCTGCGTGGAAAATGTGAGCAGCTACGCCGAATTCACGCAGAACGAGATGACCGAGTGGGAATTCCTCAACGAAGTCGTTGAGCGCGCTGACTGCGGCATCCTCCTGGATGTAAACAACATCTACGTCTCCTCGCAGAACCACGGCTTCGATCCCTTCGAATACCTCCGTGCAGTGCCGCATCATCGCGTCGGCCAGATTCACATCGCCGGGCACACCCGGCTGGATCACGTCATCCTCGACACCCACGATCATCCCGTGCCAGATCCCGTGTGGGATCTCTACGCCGCCGCCATCCAAAACACCGGGAGCACCGCCACACTCCTCGAATGGGACGACAAAATTCCCAGCTTCGATGATGTGCATGCCGAAGCGCTCAAAGCCAGCCGCTACCTTCATGAGCATGCCCACGCCTAGCCGTCTCCGCACCAATGCCGACCTGCGCCAACTGCAACGCACCATGGCTGCGGCGCTGATGCAGCCGCTCACGCGCCAGGACGGCATGCCCGTCAGCACGGAGGTCGATTTCATCACACCGAACGATAGTATGAGCGGTTTCGAGCGCCTTGAAATCTACGCCCGCCAGTACTGGTTCCGCCTGCTCGACTGTCTCTACGACGACTATCCTGCACTGCGCGTTTTCCTGGGCGAGCGCCGCTTTCACCGGCTCTGCCGCGACTACCTCGCGCAGCATCCCAGCACTTCCTGGACTTTGCGTAATCTAGGCTCCGCACTTCCCGCTTTTGTTACAGATCTCAACGCGCGTGATGTGGCCCGCGTTGAATGGGCGCAGACGCTTGCCTTTGACGAGGTATTGAAAAAGCCGCTGCGGATCGATGATCTCCTTGGCGCAGACCCCTCCATGCTTCGTCTGGGGCTCCAGCCCTGCGTCGTGTTTCTGCAGATTGAACACGCGGTCGATCACTTCATTACCGCGATGAAAAAAGCAGACGCCGATGTGCGCGGTTCAGCCAGCCAGGCCATGTCCGAGGCACCCACACGTGCCAAAGTCGCCAAGGCACCGAAATTAAAGCGCGAGCGTGTGCATCTGGCCGTTCACCGCCATGACAACCAGCTGTACTTCAAGCGCCTTGCCCCGGAGTCCTTCGCCATGCTCACGGCATTGAGGGATGGCCTCACGCTGGCTAATGCCATCGAATTCGCTCTCTCCCAAGCCAGTCCCGAGACTGACTGGCCCGCGCAGATTCGTGTTTGGTTCGCCGAATTCTCCCAGCTCGGGTGGTTCATCCAATTTCCCCGCAAATCATGAAGCCCTGGACCCTCGCCAACACACTCCTCGACCGCGCCGCCAGTTGCCTGGCAGATCCCTTTTTGTTCGGCATCCGCCTCTATTGGGGCTGGCAGTTTTTTCAGACCGGAAAAGGCAAGCTCAGCGACATCAGCGTGCCCACCGCTTTCTTCACCGAACTCGGCATTCCTTTTCCAGAGCTGAATGCGTACATGGCGGGCTGCACGGAGTGCTTCGGAGGCTTGCTGTTTCTGGCGGGCCTCTTTTCCCGAGTCACCTGCGTGCCACTGATCTTCACCATGCTCGTCGCCTACGGCACGGCGCATCTCGATGTGGTCAAAACGATCTGGTCAGATGCCGACTCCTTCGTCAGCGCCCCGCCGTTTCTCTTTCTGCTGGCCAGCGTGACCGTCTTCATTTTTGGTCCTGGCAGGTTGTCGGCCGATGAACTCCTGCGTCGGCGAAAAAAAGCGTGAATTGTGGGAATAAACGCTGCGGTCACGTCTCCCACCTGCATACCCGACCCATGAACTCATGGAATCTGCCTTCCAATTCGGCATTGAACTGCCTGCAACCCGCACGATACCTCGACGCGTGACCGACACCGTGCCCAGCTTTGAGCAGATCGTGGACTCCCACTATCAGGGGCTTTACCGCTTTGCCATGAGCATGTGCCGGCGTGAGGCCACTGCGCAGGATCTTGTGCAGCAAACCTTTCTGCAATGGGCAAAGAAAGGGCACACGCTGCGGGATGCCTCGAAGGTGAAGACCTGGCTGTTCACCACGATCTACCGCGAATGGCTCGGCATCGCCCGCCGCGAGAAAAAATATGAAGAGGTCGAATTTGAACCCGAGCAGCATGGCGCCACGCAGCACCATGATGACGGCGAAAATCCGCGCGTGGACAGCGCCACGCTGCAAACGGCGCTCGAAGAACTGGAGCCCAATTACCGAGCACCACTGGTGCTTTTTTACCTCAAGGAGCTATCCTACCGGGACATCGCCGAGACGCTGGGCGTTCCCATCGGCACAGTGATGTCACGCCTTTCCCGCGCCAAAGACAGCCTGCGCACCATTTTGCGCCGCCTCGAAGACTCCGCCCCCTCCAACATTATCCCCCTATCCGCCTCGTGAACCGCGAAGAAGCCAGACTCGAACTCGATGCCACGACGCTCCGCCCTCAGGATGCATCGCAAGAGGCGCGTGGGATGGCTGATAGCGATCCCGAACTGGGCGCATGGCTCAAAAAGCGCACTGAGTTTGATGAACAAGTCGCCGGGGCCTTTGCTGCCACCATTCCAGCAGGGCTGCGGGCAAGCATTCTGCAAAACGCCAGACGGCCCGCTAAAAGCCCCACCCGCTGGGTGCTACCCACACTGGCGGCCGCTGCTGCCGCAGTAGTGGTCGGCTGGGCGATGCTCTGGCCGGTGAGCAACAGCATGCCCGGCTGGCAGGCTGATTCGCTCGCCGCCGTGACGAAAGTCGAGTACGGCATTTCCAAGGTCGATCACATGTCGCGTGACTTCGAAGCCATCAAAAAGATGCTTGTGGCTGATGAGTCCCCGACGCCGGATCGTCTGCCTGGCAAGGTGGGGACCATGTCTGTGCTGGCCTGCAAGCGCATCCTGATCGGCGGTCGTGCAGCATCCATCATCTGCTTTGAAATTCAGCCTGGCAAAGAGGCGCACCTCGTCGTGATGGACAACACCGGACTCACCGACCTGCCGCCACAGCTTCGGCCCCAGTTTAAGAGCAACAAGAACTGGAACATGGCCAGCTGGAGCGATGGCAGCCAGACTTTCCTCCTCGCCACCACGGCGGATGAAGCGGTGTTGAAGAAATTGTTTGGGCTGGCGTGAGGTTACGGAATCTCACTCACCTGCACCTTGGTGGTCAGGGAGAACAGCGCGGCAAAGACAAAGATCCTTTTCATGGGGGCGAGTGAATCACCGTCCTTCGAACCGGTCACGTCCTTTTGCCAGCGCCTCGATCTTGCGGTCGGCGATGCTGCGTTTGAGCATCCAGAAGCCGCAGTCGGGATGGATGAACTTCACCCGGCCGGAGCCGATTTTATTCTCCGCAGCTTCGATGCGGCGGGCGATTTCGTCGGCAGTTTCGATGTGATTTACCTTGATGTCCACGACACCGAGGCCGACGCCGATTTTGGGATCGAGTTCCTTGAGAGCGTCGAGATCAGCGGCGGGCCGATGAGCGAGCTCCAGCACGAGGTGGTCTGCGCGCAGTGAGTTTAAGAAGGTGATGAGCGTGGCCCACTCGCCTTTTTGAATTGTCTGGCCACCATAGTTGCCGAAGCAGAAGTGCACGGCTTTTGTGCCTTTCACCGCATCCAGTACTCGATTGATGCCTGCGGCGGCGATGGGCGCGTCCGCTGGGTTGCCGGGAATGTTGGCTTCATCGACTTGGACGCAGTCGCATTGCAAATCGGCGGCCTGCGCAGCCAGCGCATCGGCAATGGCCATGTTGAGCGCGGCGAAGTCGTTGTAGTGCGTGTCCAGCAGGGTGCGCGCGAGCATGTAGGGGCTGGTCAGTGTGAACTTGAAAGGGCCACCGGCCACTTTGCCCGCACGGGCGCAGTCCTCGGCCAGATTGAGGACGCCTTCGGTGATGGGGCCGCGCACGACGGCGGCGGGTTTGCTGCGGAAGGCCATCTCATGCTTGGCACGAAACGCCGCGGCATCCGCACGACCCACGCGGCTGTCGATGCCGCCCAGTTTGTGGACGAAGTACTCGATCATGCCGTTCGTGTCGGGATGATTCACATCGAAGCGATACAGCTCGCCATCCGTCGGCAGATCAATGCCGGCCTGACGTTGCGTGTCGAACACCACGCGTGTGGCATCAATGACAGCGGCTCCGCTCGGCAGCGCGCTGAGCCATTCGGGGACAGGGTAGGAGCCGACGGTGGTGGTCTGGATGGTGGCCATGCGGCAGACTAGTCAGCATCCTCCGGCTTTGGAAGGCAGGAGTGCCAAATTCCAAAGGCAGGCAGGCATCCAACAAGCTTACCGCGCGGACTTCGGACCTTTGCCGCGCACGCTCATTTTGAAGGGGACACCAGGGGCGCTCCATTCGTCGCGAATGACTTTCTCCAGATAGCGCATGTAGCTGTCGGTGAGTTTTGAGGCACGATTGGCGAAGAGCACGAAGTGCGGCACGGGAATGGCGAAACCTTCGGCTTCATTGACCTGGGTGGCATAGAGCAGCTTGAAGCTGTGTGTGCTGCGGCCCAGAGCACCGGGGGTGTTCTCGATGGCGTTGGCGAGCAGGCGGTTCAAGGCGCCGGTGCCAATGCGGTTCTGTGAGCCGCTGCGCACTTTTTCGATCTGCACGAAGAGCTTGCCGATGTGGTCTTTGTTCTTCGCCGAGATGGCGACGAGCGGGGCGTAGTTGAGGAAGAAGAATTCGCGGCGCATCAGTTCGTCCAGATGTTCGATGCGGTCCTTCTGGTTGCCATCCGGATGAAAGAGATCCCACTTGTTCATGACCAGGATGCAGGGTTTGCGCTCCTCCAAAATGAACTGGGCGATCTTGCGGTCCTGCATCTTTGCTCCTGCGGCACAGTCGATGACGAGCAGGCACAAGTCCGCGCGCTTGATGCTCTGCAGGCTGCGATCGACGCTGGAGATTTCGACGACCGTATCCAGATTCGCACGACGGCGGATGCCGGCGGTGTCGATGAGCTGGTACTGCTTGCCGTTCCAGGTGGCCTTGATGTCGAGGGCATCACGCGTGGTGCCGGGGACATCACTGACGATGGCACGGTCCGAGCCCAGAATGGCATTCACGAGCGAGGATTTGCCCGCGTTCGGGCGGCCCACGATGGCGAGCTTCAACGGACGCGTGTTTTGATGCGAGATGGCATCCTCCGTTTCGCTGGATTCCTTCAGGTCGAGGCGCTCGGAGATGAGTGCGACGAGTTCGTCGATGCCAAGGCCATGGGCGGCGCTGACTTCCAGGGTGTCGGGGAAGCCGAATTTGCTGAACTCGCTGGCGTTGAGCTTGCGCTTCGGGGAATCGGCCTTGTTGCAGACGAGAATGACGGGCTTGTTGGTGCGGCGCAGTTCGCGGGCGAGGCTCTGATCGATCGTGGTGATGCCATCGACGACATCGACAACGAACAGCAGCAGATCCGCCACATCCAGGGCGATGGAGGCCTCGATCTGCACCTGATCGGTCAAAACGTCGTCGGTGCTGGCGCCGATGCCGCCCGTGTCCATGATCTCAAACCATGCCGGACCCCGGCGGCACTGCGCCGTGATGCGGTCCCGTGTCACACCGGCCTGATCGTGGACGATGGAGATGGTTTTCCCGGCAAGGCGGTTGAAGAGTGCGGATTTACCCACATTGGGGCGTCCGACGATGGCAACGGTTTTGAGCATTGTTCAGAGAGCACGGTGAGCCCCCCGAGTCAATCATGTCCAGCGGCTTGCAACTGCTTGACACCGTCCGCCAGATTGAGAAAACCCGACAAGGCGGTGAAAGTGGCGGCAAAGATCGTGGGCCAGATGAGCCACTCGGGCTTGAGATCAAGCAGGATCCACAAAATGGCCGCCATCTGGGCAAAAGTGGCGGTTTTGCCAGTCCAGTGGGTGTGGATTTGGAATTTGCCGGCAAAGTGGTCGATCAGGAAAGCCCCGCCGATGGAAAGCAGGTCGCGGCCGATAACGAGAATCGGGAACCACAGGGGGAAATGCTGCCGCCAGGAGGTGAAACTCAGCAGAATGATGGCGGCGAGCATGAGCAGCTTGTCCGCAAGGGGGTCCATGATGGCCCCGAATCGGGTGCGCTGATTGAACCGGCGGGCGATCCAGCCGTCAATCGCGTCGCTGATCGAGGCGATGCCGAAGACGGCAGCCGCCCATTGGCGCAGGGCTTCATTGGGGTGCTCCCCGCGGGCGCTGTCGCCATAGTAGATCACCAGCCCGATGAAAACGGGAATCAGCAGGATGCGGAAGATGGTGATCTGATTGGCGAGGTTCACGCTGCTACGTTCGCGTTTACGGTTCACGGTTCAAGAGTTGAATCATGAAGTTTGATCGCTTTAGAATGCGGCATGTCGCAAATCGAGCCAGTGGATCTCTTGAACGCCTACTGTGAGGGAGCCTTCCCCATGGGGGAGGACGATGGCTCCATCTCATGGTACCGGCCGAAGATGCGCGGCATCCTGCCGGTGGCGGAGTTTCATGTGCCGCGCCGGTTTGAGCGCTACCTGAAGCAGCACCCGTTTGAAGTTCGCTGGAACACCTCCTTTGGAGATGTGATCCGGGGCTGCGCCGACCGTGAAAGCACCTGGATCACGGACGCCATCATGGACACGTACGAGGAGCTTCACCGCATTGGTTTTGCGCATTGCGTGGAGGTCTGGCGTGATGGCAAGCTGCGTGGCGGCGTCTATGGCGTGAGCATCGGCGGGGCGTTCTTCGGGGAATCGATGTTCAGCCGCGAGCCGCAGGCTTCCAAGGTGGCGCTGACGCACCTGCAATGGCGGCTGCATGAGCGCGGCTACCTGCTGCATGACACGCAGTGGACCACGCCACATCTCGCGATGTTTGGCGGGCACGAGATTCCCTGCGCGCAGTATCTGGAACTGCTGCAGCGGGCGATCTCGCGCAAGGCGACGTTTATGTGAGAAGAATCAGCTCTCGAAGTACGTGTAGCCGCGCAGACCTGCCTCGAAGCTTTCCATGATCTCGCGGCGCTCAGTGGCGGTGATGCGCTTGGAAACAACGGCGCTTTCTGCGAGGTTGCGGAAACGGGTGAGCATGTCCTTGGGATCGTATTCGACGTAGGTGAGCACTTCCGCGACGCTGTCGCCTTCGAGTTCGCGGCTGTATTTCACCTTGCCGTTTTCCACGCGGACGCTGACGACATTGGTGTCGCCGAGAAGATTGTGAAGATCGCCGAGAGTTTCCTGATACGCGCCGACGAGGAAGATGCCGAGCATGTACTCATGGCCCTTCTCGATCTGCGGGTCGTGCAGCGGGAGGGTGGAGTTGATGCCGTGGGAGTGGGCAAATTTGTCGATTTTGCCGTCGCTGTCGCAGGTGATGTCGGAGAGCACGGCATTGCGCGTGGGTTTCTCCTTGAGGCGGTGGATCGGCATGACCGGGAAGATCTGGTCGATGGCCCAAAGGTCTGGCAGGCTCTGGAAGACGCTGAAGTTGCCGTAGTAGAAATCGGTCATGATCGTATCAAGTCGATCCATCTGGCTCCCATCGTGGTCGCAGCTTTCCTTCATGCTGGCCACCCAGGTGAGGATGTCCCAGTAGAGCTCCTCACCGTGAGCACGCTCACGCAGGTTGACCTTGCCGTAATTGAACTCACTGCGGAGCTTGTCGCGGTAGTAGATGGCGTCGTTGTAGATCTCCTGCAGGCGGTCACGGGAGGTCTTGGAGGCATGCTTTTCGGCATCCAGTCGCAGCTCATAAAGATTGCGCAGGAGGGGCGGGGCATCCTTGTCGAGATCGAAATCGGCGACGCCCTTGCGCGGCTCAAAACGGTTGATGTCGAGGATGTTGATGATCAACACGGAGTAGTAGGCCACGATGGCGCGGCCGGACTCGGTGATGAGATCCGGATGCGGCACGCCAGCTTCGGCGGTGACTTCGGTGATCGCCTCGATGATGTCGGCGCAGTATTCCTTGGTGCCGTAGTTGCTGCTGGCTTCGCTGGCACCCTTGAGGCCGTCGTAGCTGATGGCGAGACCGCCGCCAAGATCGAGAATGCCCATGCGCGCACCTTCTTGCACCAGACCCACGTAAACACGCGCCGCTTCGGTGACCGCCTGGCGGATCGCGCGGATGTTTGGAATCTGCGAGCCCTGGTGGTAGTGCAGCATGCGTAGGCAGTCGAGCATGCCCTTTTCACGGAGGCTGTCCACGACGTGCATGAGCTGGGAGATGTTCAGGCCAAACATGCTGGCATCCCCGCCGGAGCCGCTCCAGTGGCCGGCGCTTTCGGCGCTGAGGCGGAAGCGCACGCCGAGAGTCGGGCGCACGCCCATTTTCTCACAACGATCCAGGATCAAGTCCAGCTCCGTCGGCATTTCCAGCACGAGGATGACCTGCAGACCCATTTTCTGCGCGTAGAGCGCGAGGTCGATGAACTCCTCGTCCTTGTAGCCGTTGCAGACGATGTAGGCTTCCGGATCGTGCATGTAGCTCAGCGCGGCGATGAGCTCCGGCTTGCTGCCGGCTTCGAGGCCGTAGTGATACTTGCGACCGTAGCGGGTGATTTCCTCGATGACTTCCTGCTGCTGGTTCACCTTGATGGGGTAAACGCCGCGATAGACGCCCTGGTATTTGCCTTCCTTGATCGCAGAGGCGAAGCCTTCGTTCAGTTCGTCGATGCGCCAGCGCAGCAGATCGCCGAAACGGATCAGCAGTGGCAGCTGGGTGCCGCGCTCGCGCAGACCTCTGACGATGGATGCGAGGGAGACGGACTTGGTTTTCTTGCCGTCCTTGAGTTTGACCACGACCTCGCCGGTTTTCGCGATGTCGAAATACTCATGCCCCCATTCGCGGATGCCATAAAGCTCGGCGCTGTCGTCGGTGGTCCATGTGGGGTTTTTCATTTTCGTGGGCTGGGTTGGAGGGGCTTTCAAGGGCCGCGATTATGGGGGCAAATTTGGAAATGCAAAGCGACATCTCGGAGAGGTGCGGCGCGGCCAAAACGCCCGGGGAGGGCCGGGGCGTCAGTGTCTGGCCCTGCGGAAGGCAAAAGGGATGTAAAGCAGAGAGTAAAAGACGAGGCCAAGACCGATGCTGGTGAGATTGTACCACGGCCACGGTCCGAGCTGGTCAAACAGGCTGGCCTGCACGGGTTTGGAGCACTGGAAAGCGTAGTTGGCGCCGATGGCGTAGTTCACGGCGGCGATCACGGCATACCAGGCCACGGAGAAGGTCATGATGCGCAGCACGGCCCCAGGGCGCGGGCGAACCTTCATGGCGGTGACGACGTAGATCGCTGTGATCGGCACTCCGGCGTGCATGATGAAAAACAAAAAGAAACGCGGGTCTGGAAACTCATAGATCAGGGCGGGGGTCAGCAGTCCCTGAAGGGTGCCTGCGATGCCAAAGAAATACACCACCTCACAAAAAAACGGACGGCGCGTCCATAGGGCGATGCCACCTGCCAGAGTGGCGACATCGCAGTACTGCAGGGGCAGCGCCGTGTACACACTGAGCGAGCCGTAAGTGGCGTGCACTGCCAGTCCCAGAGGATACAAGGCCAGCAGCATGGTACCAAGCACGCGCTGTGAAAGCAAGGCCCAGCGGGTGCGGGAAAGCAGCAGCATCACGATGAACAGTACCAGCGTGATGGCGAGCACCGCCTTGTGGGATGGGCCGTAAGGATGAAAGGCGGGAGGCATGGGCTCCATCATACGCGGAAGTTGCGGAAGTCAGTCGGTTTGTGGCATGTTGCGGGCATGTTACGCTCCAATCGTTCTGCGGCCCGCTCCACGAAACAGCTCACCGGAGGTTGTGCTGTGCTGTTTGGTCTGCCCTTCATCCTGGCCGGCTTAGCCGTCGGTGTGTTTCTCTATTTTCCGGCGATCAGTTCATGGTGGGCCTCGCGCAGCTGGGTGGAAGTGCCGTGCTGGATTGAGACTGCGGAACTCAAGACCTCGTCTGGTAACAAAGGTGGTACGACTTACCGTGTTGAGGCCAGTTATCGCTATGAGTTCGGCCGGCGCGGCTATCATGGTGATGAGGTGAGCTTCTTCGGTGGCTCCGACAACATGGGGGATTTTCAGAAGCAGGCGTTCCAGCAGCTTCAGTCGGCGAAGGGCAAAAAGCGGCCGTTTCGCTGCTTTGTGAATCCATCCAACCCGGAGCAGACCGTGCTGTTTCGCGATCTCCGCTGGGGACTGCTGCTCTTGATGTCGATTTTTCCGACGCTCTTCCCACTGGCAGGCTGTCTGGTTTCTATCGGTGGCTGGCGACAGTCGCGCAGGACGGCGCAGATTGCGCGGCTCAGAGAACAGCATCCGGGTGCTCCGTGGAGCTGGCGTCCCGAGTGGGTGGGGGAGAACATTTATCCAGAGCCGAACCCTCTGTCGTTTATTCTGGGAGTCGCCGGCTGGATTCTCCTAGTGCAGCTGCCGCTGGCCCTTGCGGTGATTCTGGGAGGGGAAATCGTCAAATCGGCGCTGGCTCTGCTGACGCTGATTCCCGTCGCGCTTGCTTTGATTCCGCTTCTCTTTGCCTGGAGACGGATCAAGTCACAGATGGTCTTTGGCCGCCCTGTGTTGCTGCTCAAGCAGGTTCCGGTTTCTCCAGGACATCCGCTGGTGGGCGAGCTGCGGTTTTCCAGGGCGCTTTCTCCTCTCAGCACCCTTTCCGTGCGTGTGCTCTGCCAGAGGCACATCACCCGCAACAGTGGTGACTCCCACGCCACCGCGAAGGAAACCATCTGGGAGCACACCACAACGCTGTCTGCTGCGGAGGCGCGGCGGGAAGTGGATGGCGTGGCGCTGCCGCTGCGCATCGACATTCCGCGTGGACTGCCCTGTGCTGCTGTGAACGAGGCTTCCATTGTTACGACAGATGGAGAGCAGCATGTTTGGACGCTGGAAGTCAGCTCCGGCCAGGGGGGCAGGCCGGTGGTGCTGCCGCTACCGGTGTTCGTTTCGGCGGCTGCAGCCGCTGACGCTGAAAGTGAGGTGGAAGCCTCCTCCGCGCAGCCGGAGCCGGCACCTCTGCTGAGCACGGATGATCTTCTCCTGCGCCTCAAGGCCAGAGGCATTGAGATGGAGATGGATGCCGACGGCATGCCCACATTCATCGACTGTCCTGCAGGGCGGAATCGGTATGTGGGCCTGTTTTTGCTGCTGTTTGGCCTGATTTGGTCTGCGGGCTTTCTGTTCATGCAGGCGAAGGGGGCACCGCTGATCTTCCGGCTGTTCTGGGGTATCACCTCGCCGCTCATTCTCGTGGGCAGCGCATGGACGCTGCTGCACAGCCTCCGCCTGGAGATTAACACACGCGAATTGCGCATCTTGAACCGTGTGGGGCCCTTTTATTCCTGGCAGGAGATTTTCGAGCCCCGCCACATCACCGGCTTCACCCACGACTCCAACACGCAGGCAGGCAACAAGTTCTACTACCGCGTGCGTGCGGAGACGATCTTCGGCAAAACCAAAACCCTTGTTGATGGCATCACCGAATCCGTTACTGCGGAGACGCTGGCGCGGCGGCTTGATGAATGGCGAAAGCAGAATGATCTTCCGCGCCGAGCCTAACCACCGTCCCGCAATGCCACGGCAGGGTCCACACGTGCTGCGAACCATGAAGGAACCAGCGCGGCCATGAGGCAGAGGGCGATGGCGGTGGCACAGATGGCAAGAATCTTCTCTGGATCGATGTGAGAGGGGATGCTGGAGAGGAAATAAATGTCCTGCGGAAAGATGTCGCGGCCGGTGATGTTGGAGATCTGATCGCGCAGCCAGTTGCGGATGCTGAGGAAGAAGAAGCCTCCTGCGAGCCCGGCCACCGCACCGACGAGTGCCACGATGCCCGCCTGGGCGACAAAGATGGCAATGATCTGCCACGCACGCGTGCCCAGAGCGGTGAGAATGCCGATCTCGCGGCGCTTTTTCACGGTGACGGTGATGGTGGTGTTCATCACGCATATGGCGGCCACGAGCATGATGAACAGCAGCAAAAACCACATCATCGTCTCCTGGTTTTTCACGGATTCCAGCATCATGCCGTGCTCCTGCTCCCAGGTGTGGTAATCCCAGTTTTCCGGCAGTGCGCCGGACTGGTACATCTTGATCATGACATGATCGGCGTTGTCCGGATCCTTCAGTTCCAGCTCGATGCCGCTGATGTCACTGTCGAGGTTGAAGAACTCCTGCGCGACATGCAGCGGCACGTAGCCACGCTTTCCAGCGGTATCTTCACGCAGCGTGGCGATGAGTTTGAGGTCCTTTGACAGGATGGTGACGTCGTCGAGAGCTGCGGCGCGCTTTTTCTTGTCTTCATTTTCGGGGATCTCGCGGTACTTTTGGATGAACTGGTTCACGCTTTCTGCGGCGTGCACAACGAGCGTATCACCCACCTTTGCACCGATCTCCTTCGCGAACTTGTCGCTGAGGACAATGGTGTCGTCCCTGAGATCGAATTTCCCCTGCCGGTACACGGCCTCACCTTTTTCGTTGATGGTTTTGGTGTCACCCAACGCGTCCGTCTTGATGTGCTTCTTGAGCTTTTGCAACAGCGCGTTGTCTTGGTCATCGGTCATGCCGATGACGCTGACACCTTGAAGATTGGCGTCATTTTCAACGACGAGTATGCCGAGGCGGCCCTCCTTTGTTCTGTCCGCCACCGGCACGGCTGAAACGACTTCAGGACGCTTGGCGAGGCTTTTCTGCAGCTCGCGCCAATCGACGGGTTTCGGGCCGCCGGGTTCGCCCTCCATCGAACCCAAAGGCTCCACCATGGCATGCGGTTCAAAGCCAATGAGCATCTGCCTGTACTCACGCTGCCAGCCGCTGAACACGGACATCACAAAGACCAGCACGCCGACGCCGAGCATGACACCGAGCATCGAGATCACGGTGATGACCGAGATGAACGAGCGTGTGGGTCGCAGGTAGCGCAGGGCGAGGAAGAGGGGGGCGCTGGTCATTGGGGGGCTTTAAATCGTGAAGGTTGAGTACAATTCCGATCAGTCCCGCAGCGCCACCGCAGGGTCCACGCGTGAGGCCAGCCAGGCGGGGGGCAGGGCGGCCAGCAGGCAGAATGTGATGGAACCGATGCAGGTGACCACGATGAACCACGGTTCGATCTGGGCCGGTATGGTGGCGAGGAACATGCCCGAATCGGCGTTGGCGCTGCCACCGCTTAGGACTGCGATGCCCATGCGGATTTCATCACGGTACTGCAGCACGAGTCCGCTGAGTATGAGGCCCGCCAGCGTTCCGAGGATGCCGACGAAGGCGGCCTGCGAGACAAAGATGCCAATGATCTGGCTCTGCCGCGAACCGAGCGCGGTCAGCACGCCAATCTCGCGCCGCTTCTGGGTCGTGACGGTGATGGTCGTGTTCATGACCGAGAATGCCGCGACGACGGCGATGATCAGGAGGACGATCCACATCATCACACGTTCGTTGCTCATGGCGGCCAGGCGCGCATCCCCAGCATCGGTCCAAAGTGAGGCGCTCCATGTGGCCGGAACGACTCCCGCAGCGGTGAAGCGTTTGATCACCTCCTTGACCTCGCCCGGCTGCTTCAGTTCGATGAGCACCCCGCTGACCTTCTCGCCAAAGCCAAAGATCTTCTGCGCCGTTTCCAGAGTGACGTAGCCGTAGGTGCCGGCGGATTCCATTCGCGTGGTGCCCAGCAGCTTGATCTCCATGGGATTCAGCTTGATCTCCTCATAGGCGGCGTGGCGTTTCGTCTCGTCCTGCTCATCCGAGGCGATGCGGAAACGCTTCACTGCGCTGGTGACATTCTTGGAAGCATAGACGCTGATGGCGTCTCCCGGATGGGCATTGAGTCCGCCCGCCACATAATCGGCACAGACCACACCGCCCGGCGTGAGTTCCAGCACGCCTTCAGCCTTGTGCTTGGCGACCTTGGACATGTAAAATTTCGCGCCATCTTCCGGCAGGCCGAGAACATCCATTCCTGACTGCTGGCCATCGTGTTCTGCAAACATGGCGCTGCCGATGTAGCTGCTGGCGGCGAGCACGTCCGGCTGCAGGCGCACCTTGGCGAGCACGTCGGCTGCTGATTTGGCATCCGTGGGCTTTTTGTCCTGCGGTTGCAGCAGGATGTGCGGCTCTGAACCGATGAGTGTTTTGCGGAACTCACCTTCGAAACCCTTCATGACCGAACTGACCACGATCATCATCAGCACACCGACCGCGACACCGAGGATCGAGATGACCGTGATGACCGAGACAAACGAACGCTTCGCACGCAGATAGCGGCGGGCGAGAAAGAAGGTGACGTTCGAGAGCATGTGGGGCGCAACAAAGCGATGCCCGCGCTACTTCGCAACTGCCGTGATGCCAAACAGAGGCAACGATTTCTGCACGGACTGATACACGCCCCAGCCGAGCGGCACGGTGATCCAGGTCCAGGCGAGGAGAAGGGTGAGGGCTTTCATGGCGAATCAGGCTTGGGCGTTTTCAGCGAGGTGGTGCTTGGGATCGACGGGGCGGACGAGCAGATTGGAGATCAAACCGACGACGAGCAGGCCGACCATGAGGTGAAAGATCGAGTTGTAAGCCTGTTCGGGCGGCATGATTTTTTTGTTGGCCACGGAAAGGCGGTCCATGAGCTGGGGGCCGAGAATCGCCGCCACCGACCAGGCGGTGATGAGACGGCCATGGATCGCGCCGACTTGGTAGCTTCCAAACAGATCGCGCAGGTAGGCCGGGATCGTGGCAAAACCACCGCCATACATCGTGAGGATCAGCCCGGTGGCCACGACGAAGAGAGTCACGCTGCCCTGGCCTTGGATCCACGGCACGCTGGCATACAAGACGGCCCCTAGAATGAAGTAGATGCAGTAGATGCCCTTGCGCCCGATGAGATCAGACATGGAGGACCAGAAAAATCGGCCGCCGAGATTGCAGAGCGATAGCAGGCCGACGTATCCGGCTGCAGCCGCAGGCGTGACCTTGAACATGTCCTGAATCATCGGCGAGGCCTGGCCGAGGATGCCAATGCCGGCGCTCACGTTCATGCAGAGCACCACCCAGAGCATCCAGAACTGCGGTGTCTTCCAGGCGGTGTCCACGGCGACGTTCGCCGTCGTGACCAGTTTTGAAACATGTTCCGTCGGCACCCAGCCAGCAGGCTTCCAGCCTTCAGGTGGCACGCGCACGATCAAAGCCCCAAACACCATCGAGATGGCATAAAGACCCGCCATCACCAACAGCGTCTCTGCGGCCCCGACAGAGCTGGCCGTGGCAAAGCGCTTCATCAGTTCCTCCGCCAGCGGGCCGCCGATGAGCGCACCGCCGCCAAATCCCATGATTGCCATGCCGGTGGCCATGCCCGGACGGTCAGGGAACCATTTCATCAAGGTGGAAACCGGAGCAATGTACCCCAGTCCCAGTCCGATGCCGCCGACCAACCCATACCCTGCATACAGCAGCCAGAGCTGGTGCCACCGCACGGCAAGCGCCGTGAGAACCAGACCGCTGCAAAAGCAAAGCATGCTGGCGAACATGGTTTTACGCGGACCGCTGCGCTCGACCCACTTGCCAAAGAACGCCGCAGACAGACCGAGCAGGGCAAGCGCGATCGAGTAAGCCACACCGACATCGGCTTCGCTCCAATCACCAGCGCCGGGAGCTGTGATGCCCAGTGCTTTGGCGAGCGGCTTCTTGAAAACGCTGAATCCATACACCTGCCCGATGCACATGTGAACAGCGATGGCGGCAGGCGGAACGAGCCAGCGGCTGAATCCAGGGCTGGCGACGGTGGCTTCACGGGAGAGGAAAGACATGGTTGTAGGTAGTAGGAGGCCGCAGGTGGTTTCCTGGCGGGTCGGACAAGGAAAGCTCAAAGATCGACAAGAAACGCCCGGTTTCATACGTTTCGAGCACTGGCCGGTCATTTCACCGGCCGCACCCATACCAACATACCTCGATGAAAACACTGCTCACCATCTGCGCCCTCTCCTTCACTTCGGTCGCCATGGCCGCCGACAAATGCCCCATCAGCGGCAAGCCTGCTGACTCCAGCATCACCAGCACCGGCAAAGACGGCAAAACCGTCGCCTTCTGCTGCGAAAAGTGCAAAGCCAAGTTCGACGCCAAGAACAAGTAGTCACTACGGCGCTGAGACGATCAGCGTTTGAAAGCGGAACCGGGAAACTGGTTCCGCTTTTTCATGCTTCAGCGGCGTCGCCCGTCTCGCTCACGCATCTTGCGTTCATAGCCGGCAAGAACGAAATCTTTGTCACGTGCGCGCAGAAGAGCATCATCGAGGGAAATGAAGCCATGGATGGCAAGATGGGTCACACTGTCATCAATGGTATGCATGCCGTCGTTGGCGCCGATTTGAATCAGGCTGGGAAGCTGCTGGAGCCGGCGGGAGCGGATGCAGGAGGCGATGCCCGGATTGTTGACCATGATTTCAGAGGCCATCACCCGGCCGTCCTGATCAAGCCGTGGCATCAGGTTCTGACAGATCACGCCTTTCAGGCAGTTGGCCAGCTGCGATGCCACGAAATCCTGCTGGTCTTCCGGGAAGGCATCCATCACACGCATGACGGTCGAAGGGGCGTCCTGGGTGTGCAGGGTGCTGATGACGAGGTGACCGGTCTCGGCGGCGGTCAGGGCGGTGCTGATGGTCTCCAGATCGCGCAGCTCACTGATGACGATGACGTTCGCATCCTGACGCAGCGCGCTGCGCAGGGCCTGCGCAAAGGAGTGTGTGTCGCTGCCCAGCTGGCGCTGGCGTATGAGGCTGTGCGAATGTTTGAAAACGTACTCAATGGGGTCTTCGATGCTGACAATGTTGACCCGACGTGATCTTGAGATGTGCTGCGTCATTGAGCTCAGGGTCGTTGTCTTGCCGGCATTGCTGGTGCCGGTGACAAGGATCATGCCGCTGCTCAGGGTGCAGAAGCTCTCCACCGTTGGACCGTGACCCAGATCGCGCAGCTCAGGGATCACCTCGGGAATAAAGCGGAAGGAGGCTTCGATACGCCCCAGGACGTAGCAGGCATTGCCACGGAAACGTCCCAGATTCGCCACCTGAATGGCGAAATCCAGTTCCCAGTCCTGCTCTAGTTTAACACGCTGAGTTTCTTTCAAGACGCCAAAAACCAGGTCGCGAATGTCGCCGATGTCGAGGAGTTCATCCGTCAGTGGCTGGAGCTGACCGCTGATGCGTCCTGTGGGCGCGGCACCCACGCTAAGGTGCAAATCCGAGCCGCCTTGGTCCGTGACCATGACAAGATATTCAATGAGATCGTGGGCGCGCATGGATGAGGGAAGAGTGGTCAGGAGATGCCGCGCGCGGCGCGGCGGAATTCAGCCTCGTTGCCTATGGAGGCGATGGCTTCAGATTCTGAGATGATGCCCCCCTGGTAGGCTGCAATAATGGACTGCAGGAAGGTGCGCGTATTGGGATCGGTGCCGCGGCTCATGTAGTCTGTGATGTCCGCGACGCTTCGTTTCGCGATCCAGTCACGCACGGCTCCACCGTTTTCCAGGCATTCTGTCAGCATGGAGAGCTTGCCTTGGACGTTCGGGACGAGTTTCTGGCACAAGACTCCGATCAGCTGATGTGAAAGCAGGTGCAAACCGATGCCGACTTGATCCGGTGGGAACATGTTTACAAAACGCTCCATTGTGTCGGAGACGGTGGCGGAATGCATTGATGCGAGCACGAGATGGCCGGTTTCACAAGCCTGGAGCGCGGTGAAAGCTGTTTCGTGGTCGCGAATTTCTCCCACAAAAATCACATCAGGCGCCTGACGCATGGCACTGCGCAGGCCACGGGCAAACGTGGGTGTGTCGCGGCCTACCTCACGCTGGGTGAAGAGGCAGCGGTTGTTGGCAAAGATGTACTCCACTGGATCCTCGATCGTCACCACGTGACGGGCGATGTTTTCATTCATCCACTGCAGCAGCGCCGCCAGTGTGGTTGATTTCCCCTGACCCGTGGCACCGGTGACGAGTATCATGCCGTTTTTTTTCTGCGCCCAGCGCTGCAACAGCCATTCCGGCGCGCCCAGGGTTTGCATGGCAGGAATATCTGTGCGGATGCGGCGCAGTACGGCAGCCATGCGGCCCAGCACCTTGTGCAGGTTGACACGGAAGCGTGTGTGCGTGCGGGAGAGCAGTCCAGAGTCACGGTCTGTGTCATTCAGCGTGTCACCGCCACAGGCCTGCCAGAGCCCGGCCATCTGCGGCAGCAGCAGCGGATCATCGCCAAAAATCATGAGCTGTTCGGCGATCTTCATTCGCGGCACTTCGCCTTCCTGCAGGAAAATATCACTCGCCTGATGCTCTTCAGCGGCTTGGAGGATGTCGTCGATGGTAATTGCCATGGTTGTGATCAAGCTAGCGGGCGCCGCTCAGGTGCTCAACCTCGCTCTCAGGGTTTTGTTACAAGGAATCTGATGGGATGCCGTGTTCTTCGAGCAACTGCCCGCAGTACCACAGCATGCGCGGCAGATGGAACGGCCCCTTCCACATGCCGCCCTTCAGCTGGGAGGATGGGGAGCCATCCCGGTGCAGGTAGCCAAACCACTCACCGTATGCCGCATCGGGAAAGTGCGCAAAACTCCAGTCATGCACCTGCTGGTGCCACTGTGCGTATTTGGCATCCCCAGTGATGTGCCAGGCCAGATGCGTGGCGATGATGGCCTCGTTGTGCGGCCACCAGAATTTCATGTCGTGCCAGTATTCCTGCACCGGTTTGCCCTTCACATCTCGGAAATGGAAAATGCCGCCATGCTCCTCGTCCCAGCCGCGCTGCCACATGCAGTCGAGGATCTCCAGACCGAGCTTGATGTAGCTGTTCTCACCACGCTTACGGCCTTCATGCAGAATGAACCACGCACACTCCAGCGCATGGCCCGGGTTCAGCGTGCGGCCGTCGAAATGGTCGATGATCGATCCATCCGGTGAAACGATCTCCATCAATGCCCCGATGGCCGGTTTGAAGAAGAACTGCTGGATCTCCAAAATGAAGCGGTCAGCCCACTCTGAGCAGCTATGTCCTGAAATTTTCACATCACCCAGGTTGGCGCGAAGTTCCTGTGCTGTGGCGATGCCGATCATCAAGGCGCCGATGCTCATCATGGGCCGCGTGTTCGGCTCGATCTTCGGGTGCATCAGCCCCTTCTCGAAGGAGAATTTCAAATAGGTGGCGAAGTCCTTCTTCGCACGCTCGGCATAGGTTTCATCCCCCGTGGCCTTTGCATAGGCCGCATGGGCAATGGCCGCAAAGGCTTCACTGAACACATAGCGCCGCATGCGCAGCGGTCTGCCTTCGCGTGTGACGGTGAAGAACAGTTTTCCATCCGTGGAGTAGCCATGCTTCTCCAGAAATGCCAGGCACGAGCCTGCGGCCTCGATCCAGTCGCTGCGCTTCTCCACATGGTTGTAAAGCGTTGAGAGCATCCAAGCTGCCCGCCCTTGGAACCAGATGCTCTTGTCCGTGTCCAGAATCGATCCATCGCGGTCAAGGGATGTGATGATGCCGTCAAACTCACGGTCCATGCCGTGCTTCATCCAGAAGGGCATCACGTCTTTGAGCAACGTGTCGCGGTAGAGCGCCTTCAGGTTCTGGCGATAAAGAGGGTCGGCAACAGTGAGGTTCATTTGGCCCACTCTGGCGGCTCTGCCTCAAACGTCACGCGTTCCTTCGTCAAAGGATGCGTGAAGGTGATGCGCAGGGCATGCAGGCAGAGCGGGGGATCTCCCACGGCCAGGGTCTGGGTCTCCCCGACTTCGCCATCGGCCAGGTAGGCGGCGTCACCCACAATCGGGAAGCCAAGATGCCAGAGATGGATGCGGATTTGATTCGTGCGTCCGGTGAGCGGGCGGGCCTCCAGGAGTGCCGTGCCATCGGCATCGCGCCTCAGTACTCGGAACTCGGTTCGGGCCTCCTGTCCTTCGGCATCGACGGAGCGGCCACCCAGCTTGCCGGCTTCGCCACTGATGGGCGCATCGCAGGTAAAGGTATCCTGTGGCGGGTGCCCCTTCACGCGGGCGAGATAAAGCTTCTCGACCTCTCCACGCTCAAACTGCGGCTGTACGAAGCAGGCAAAGTGGCGTGTCTTGCACAGCACGGTCACACCGGTCGTGTTGGCATCCAAGCGGTGGACGCTGCGCGGTTTCAACGGATGCCAGACGGTGTTAAGGATGAACTGCAGCGTGTTGCGATTGAACCTGCCGCCCACATGCACCGGCAGCGGCGCGGGCTTGTTGAGCACGATGATGGCCTCATCTTCAAACAGCACGCGGATGTCCGCATTCACATCCGGCTCACGCTGGGCTGGCTTCAGGTGCAGGTAACGCTCTCCGGCACGCACGATTTGATGTGCCGGCACGATCACCCGATCATCCGTCACGATGCGTCCTTCTTCACAGACCGCGAGCCACTGCTCACGCGGGATGTGCGGCATCACGTGGCAGAGGCAGTCAAGAATGGTGGCGTGATCACAGGCCTCCGGCACATTCAGCGGCCGTGTCTGATCATAAGGCACGCTGCCGGGCAGCGGCGTCACCGCCTGGCGGATCGCCGCATGTCGCTGCGCCAGATTTTCGCGCTGCTGTTCCTCGGAGGTTTTGAAGCAGTACGGGCAGGAGACATGCTCCACGTAGCGCGGATCGGCCTGTTCTTCTGCAGTGAGCGGAGTCTGGCAGGCGAAGCACTGCGAGGAGGCGGTCTCATGCAGGCCGGGATCGACCCCCACGCGTTGATCGAAGACGAAACACTCGCCGTCGTAATGCGCGCTGCCGCATTCTTCGAAGTACTTCAAAATGCCGCCCTCAAGCTGCCACACATGCTCAAAGCCCTCGCGCTCCATGAATGGGGCGGCTTTTTCGCAGCGGATGCCGCCGGTGCAGAAAGACACGATCTCCGCCTTCTTCATTTCTTGCGGCAGGCGGCGCACGGCCTCGGGGAATTCGCGGAAGGAATCGACCCCCGCCACGACGGCGCCTTTGAAAGTGCCGAGCTTCACTTCGTAGTCGTTGCGTGTGTCATACAGAATGACCGGGCGGCCTTCATCCAGCCACTGCTTCAGGACCTTGGGCTCCAGGCGTGGTGATGTGTACTTCGCTGGCTCGATGCCCTCGACTCCGAATGCGATGATCTCCTGCTTGATGCGCACCAGCATGCGGCGGAACGGCTGCTCCGCGCTCTCGCTGTATTTCGGCTTCAGTCCTGCCAGCCCCGGAATGGCGCGCAGTTCATCCACGAGTGCATCCACATTCTCCCGCAGCCCGGCCACGAACATGTTGATGCCTTCCGTGCTCAACAAAATCGTGCCCTTTAGGCCCAGTTTTTTGCATTGCTCCAGCAGCCGCGCGCGCATCTCCTTCAATCCGGAGAGTTCGGCGAATTGATAGCAGGAGATGTTGGTGATCGTGGCGGTGGCTGGCATGGGGCAGGTGAAAAAGCACAAGAACAGGCGGACGGCGAGTGCAAACCGCACTTGCCGCGCAGGAATGGAACAGTGGGGCGCAATCGAGATCAAGCTTGCCATTTCAGGCCGTTCCCGCTCCATTCCTAGGGTATGAAATCCACGCTCCTTTTCCTTCTTGCCGCCGCAACCCTGCAAGCCGCCGACTGGCCGATCTGGCGCGGGCCCAATCATGACGGTATCTCGAGTGAAAAACTGGCTGGAACGGCGGTCAAAAAGGTCTGGGGAGCGCAGATCGGCATCGGCTTTGCCTCCTTCACCGTGGCTGCCGGTCGAGTGTACACCACGGGGCATGCGGACGGCAAGGACACGGTCTTCTGCTTCGATGCCACGAGTGGCAAAGAAGTATGGAAGCACGCCTATGCCGCCGATCTCGGCGACAAGTATTACGAAGGGGGTACCTCGGCCACGCCGACGATTGAAGACGGCAAGGCGTATCATCTGAGCCGCTGGGGCGATCTTTTTTGTTTCGATGCCGCCACGGGCAAGGTCGTGTGGCAGAAAAACATCCAGAAGGAAACCGAGGCTGACATCCCGGACTGGGGGTTCGCAGGTTCGCCGTTGGTCGCGGGCAAGCTCCTCATTGTGAACGTTGGCAAAGCAGGAACCGCTGTCGAAAAGGCCACGGGGAAGACCGTGTGGACCAGCGACAAGGCCAACTCGGGCTACTGCACGCCGTATCCAATCACCGTAAACGGCAAGGCTCAGGTCGTGCTGAGTTCTGGCCGCGCCTACAAAGGGGTCGATCCCAGCAACGGCAGCGTGCTGTGGGAGCACACCTGGTCCACCAGCTACGGCGTGAACGCGGCGGATCCGATTCTCAGCGGCACGCAGCTCTTCATTTCAACCGGCTACAACAAAGGCTGCGCCTTGCTCGATCTCGCCTCCGCCGAACCCAAGGAGATCTGGCGCAGCCGGGTGATGAAGAATCAATTCAACTCCAGCGTGCTGATCGACGGCCATCTTTACGGCAGCGATGGCGATGCAGACAAATCCGCTAGCCTGAAGTGCATCGACTTCGTCACTGGCACGGAGAAATGGAGCGCGGCAGACGTCGGTTTCTGCTCTCTCATGGCTGCCGATGGCAAGCTCATCGTCCTGACGGCCAAGGGCGAGCTGATCATCGCCAAAGCCAGCGCTGCCAAATTTGAGCCTCTTTCCCGCACCCCGGTGCTTACCGGGCGCTGTTGGAGCGCTCCGGTGCTGGCCAACGGACATGTTTACGTGCGCAATGCAGCCGGCGACATGGTCTGCCTGAGCGTTCAGTAGGCCAGGAGCCAGGGGCATGCATTTTCTCAATGCAAGCTCACAGACGGTCGATTGGCCAGACTGAGCCGATGGTTGGATGCTCCTCTTGCATGAACAACAACTCTCACCCCGCCCAGGCCATCCCGCTCTGGCTCAAGCTCGCCTACACCGCCTTCATGACGGTTTTGATTCCCGTTTACTGGCGCCACTACGGTCCGACGAACTTCCTTTATTTCTGCGACATCGCCCTGCTGTTCGCGCTGGCTGGGATATGGCTGGAAAGTCCGCTGCTCCTTTCGCTGCCAGCGGTGGGAATCCTGATGCCGCAGGCGTTGTGGTGCGTGGATTTTGCCGTGCAGCTCTGCGGCTTCAAGATGACGGGCATGACGGCCTACATGTTTGATGGCACCAAGCCGCTTTTTCTGCGGGGCTTGTCGTTCTTTCATGGCTGGCTGCCCTTCCTGCTGGCCTTTCTCGTGTGCAGGCTGGGCTATGACAAGCGCGCGCTCAAAGGCTGGACGGTTTTGGCCTCGGCCTCCTGCCTCGTGGCCTATTTTTGGCTGCCGAAGGCCGGTGCCATTCTTTCGGATCCCAATCTGCCGCGCAATGTGAACTACGTGTTCGGCATGGACGATGCGCAGCCTCAGACTTGGATGAGCCCCGAACTTTATCTCGTCACATGGCTTGCGCTGCTCATCTTCGTGGTCTTTGTGCCGACGCATTTTGTGCTGAAGAAAATCTGCCCCACGCCCGAACAAGCCGCCGCCAAACGCGCATGAACGATTCTTCCCCTCCAACTTCTGAATCCAACTGGCAGCGCGGCTTCTGGAGCCTGATGGGCACGCAGTTTCAGGGAGCGTTTTCTGACAATGTGCTCAAGTGGCTGGTCATCTATCTGGTGATCGCGCAGAAGCTGCCCAAGGAGCAGCTCGACGCGCTGGTGTCGGATTCAGGAATGTATTTTGCCATTCCGTTTCTGCTGCTCTCCATGTTTGGCGGCTGGATGGCCGACCGCTTCAGCAAACGGCATGTGATGATCGGCGTGAAGACGATGGAGATTGGCATCATGATCTTCGCCACCTATGCGCTGGCCTCCGGCAGGATGGGGCTGCAGCTCGTGAGCATCTGTCTCATGGGGGTGCACAGCGCGTTCTTCGCGGCATCCAAGTACGGCTCGCTGCCGGAAGTGGTGCCTCCTGCCAAGCTCTCATGGGCCAATGGCGTGATCGAGATGCTAACCTTTCTGGCGGCGATCTTCGGCACGCTGGCCGCGGCATGGCTGGCGGAGAGCTTCGCGGGCAAACCGGCGTGGTCGGGCGGCATTCTGCTGGCGCTGGCCATGATCGGCTGGTTCATGAGTCTGGGCATCACGCGCGTGCCTGCCGCGAGCCCAGACAAGCCGCTGCGTCTCAACTTCCTCGGCGACCTGTGGCGCGAGTTTAAATGGATGCGCACGGACCGCGACCTGTGGCGGGCGAATCTCGGCAACACGGGCTTCTTTTTCATCGCCGTGCTCATCCAGATGAATCTGGTGCTCTATGCGGAACAGGTACTGCACATCAAGCCGATGGAAAACAGCGCCTTGCAGGTTGCCCTCGCCGTCGGCATGGCGGCTGGCAGTTTGCTTGCCGGAAAATTGAGCGGGGACCATGTGGAGTATGGCCTCATTCCGCTTGGGGCCTTCCTCATGGCCACCATGGGCTTCGCACTCGGGTTGGCGGACATCTCCAGATCGGCATTCACCGTCTGCCTCACCCTGCTGGGCATCGGTGGTGGCATGTTCATCGTGCCGCTGGCCGCAGTGCTGCAGCATCGGCCGCCGGCAGATCGCAAAGGCTCGGTGCAGGGGGCTGCCTCGTGGCTCTCGTGGGTGGGCATCAGTGCCGCCGCTTTGCTGCAGAAGGAGCTGAACACCCGTCTGGGCTGGACTCCTGGAGACATCTTCTGGTTCTGCGGTGCCAGTGCCGTGGTCGGCGGCATTTATGTGACGATGTCACGCCCGCAGGCCCTGCCTGCATTGCTCAAACGCTGGACACATGGCTGAGATCCTTCTGCTTCCATTCGGCAGTGCCGGCGATGTGTTTCCCTTCATCTGGCTGGGACGGCAGCTCATGGCGCGCGGGCATCGCGTGAGAATGATCACGGCATGTCTGTTTGAAGAGCAGGCGCGCAAAGCCGGCATCGAATTCATTTCTCTCGGGGAAAGAGACGAGTTCGAAGCCATGATCCGAGATCCCCGCATCTGGAAGTCCGGCATCGGCACGAAGGTGGTGTTTGAGTTCGCCGCCAAATCCGTCGAGCCCTATCTCGCAGCCATCGAGAGCTGCGGAAAGGTCGATCTGATGCTGGCTCCCGTCACCGCATTCGCCGGACGTCTGGCCCGTGAAAAGCATGGCATCCCGCTGATCACCGTGCATCTGCAGCCCGCTGTTTTTTTGAGTGTGCATGAGACGCCTCTGCTGCATCCGGTCATGCGCCTCTTCAACAAGCTGCCGGTGTGGTTCAAAAAGGTGATCTTCTCACTGCCGAATCCGGTCGATCTCTTCGCGCTGCCCAAAGTGCGCCGCATCTGTGAAGCGAACGGCGTCAAACCACCGCGCAGTCTGTGGCGTGAGTGGTGGGACTCACCGGATGGTGTGCTCGCCTTGTTTCCCGCATGGTTTGCACCGCCACAGCCGGACTGGCCCGCCAATCTGCTGCAGTGGACCTTTCCACTCGAAGATCTGGCGACTGAGCAGACGCTGCAACCGGAGTTGCAGGCGTTTCTCGCAAATGGAGAGCGCCCGGTCATCTTCACCCCTGGCAGTGCGAATGTGCAGGCCTCACGCTTTTTTGCCGTCGCTGCGGAAGCCGTCAAGCGCATCGGCTGCCGAGCGGTCTTTGTCACGCGTGAGCCGAAACAGGTGCCGCCGAACTTGCCTGCGAGCATTCTCACGGTCGAATACGCCCCTTTTAGCACGCTGCTGAAGCATGCAGCAGTGTTTGTGCACCACGGGGGCATCGGCACCATGTCGCAGGGCTTTTCCGCCGGTGTGCCTCAGCTCATCATGGCAATGGCCCATGACCAGCCTGACAACGCCGACCGCCTGGAGCGCCTCGGTGCCGGCATCGGTCTCAGCGTGCGGCAGTTCACACCCGGGCGTGTGGTCGGCTTTTTGAAGCGGTTGCGTGAGGATGTGGCGATTCGACAGACTTCGCTGGCTTGTGCGACAAAGCTGCGGCAGGACAATGGTTCGGCAGCACTGCTGTCCTGGATTGAAACCCGAATTGCCCCCCTCTGATTCCTGCATGAGCCACGTCCTGCTGCTACCCTATGGCACCTCGGGCAGTACCTATCCTTTCATCTGGCTGGGCCGCCAGTTGATGGCGAGGGGACATCGCGTGACGCTGGTCACCGCGCCGAGGTATGAATCAATTGCCAGACAGGCAGGATTGAACTTTGTGGCCACGGGCGGCGATGAGCTGGAGCAAATGCTCAATGCTCCCAGTCTCTGGAAGCTGGGAATCGGGCTGGCCACTGCCTACAAGCATGGTGGTCGTGCAGCCAGGGATTACGTGGCGGCTGCAGAAGCGGCCATTGCGCAACACGGCCCCGCCGATCTGTTGATGGCACCGATGATCTGTTTTGGAGCACGAGTGCTGCGTGAGAAGCTGCGGATACCTCTGGTGACGGTGCATCTCTACCCAATGATGATCATCAAGGCGCATCTGCCTCCCATCGTCATTCCGCCGTTCCTTTGGCTGCGCCGGCTTCCGCTGCTGCTGCGCCGCTTCATTCTGTGGTTTCCCAACCCGTTGGACCTTTTTGCCTATCCGGCCGTGAAGCGCTGCTGCGCTGAGCATGGCGTCAGACCACGCAGCTTGTGGAAGGAGTGGTGGGACTCGCCCGATGGCGTCCTGACCTTGTTTCCTGATTGGTTCGCGCCGCCGCAGCCAGACTGGCCGAAGAACCTGCTGCAGTGGGACTTTCCACTCGAGGACATGGCGGCAGAACGACCGCTCGACGAGTCACTGGCCAAGTTTCTGGCCGAAGGAGAGAAGCCGGTGCTCTTCACCGCAGGGACCGGACACTTTCATGCCGAGGCCTTTTTCGCGACGGCTGCAAAGCTGGTCCGTGAGCTGGGATGTCGTGCCATTTTCATCACGCCGAAGACAGACCAAGTCCCCAGCGGTCTGCCCGCAGGAGTGTTCGTCTCGGCTTATGCGCCGTTCAGTCAGCTCCTGCCACGAGCACGTGCGTTTGTTCATCACGGTGGCATCGGCACGACTTCGCAGTGCCTCGCGGCCGGACTGCCGCAGCTCGTGGTGCCTATGTCGCTGGACCAGCCGGACAACGCAGATCGCGTGAAGCGTTTTGGCGTGGGTTTAAGCATCAGCCAGGGCAGGTTCACCGTCAAACGTGCTCTGCCGCTGCTGCGGCGCTGCCTGGAGGATGACACCCTTCGTGAGAAAGCCTCTGCCTATGCCATGCGAATGCGCGAGCGGCGTGCCCCGGATGTGCTCATGGAGTGGCTGGAAAAACGCATGCAAGCCCTATGAGCCGCATCTTTCTTATGCCGCACGGCACGACAGGTGATGTGCTGCCACTGATCTGGATCGGGCGGCAAATGCGGGCGCGTGGGCATAGCGTGCTGCTGGTCTGGCTGGAGACTTATCGAGAAGCCGCATTGCAGGCGGGGTTGGAATTCGCGCCGCTGAAGAATGACGGCTACGAGGAGCTGGTGCGCAATCCTGCCTTCTGGCGGCCGCATCAGAGCCTGAAGCTGACTCATGCCTATGCCGGGCGCTGTGTTCCCAAATATGTGGAGGCCGTCATGGAGGACCTCAGCCGCAACGGCAGGCCGGATCTGATGCTGGCGCCGATCATGAACTTCGCCGCGCCACTGCTGCGGGCCAAGCTGGGCACACCGCTGATTTCCACGCATCTGAGCACGCTGCAGTTCGTCAGCGCGCATGCCGTGCCGCTGAGCGTGCCGTTCGCGCGACTGCTGCGACTGCTGCCAGTGCCACTGCGTCGATTCTTCCTCACGAATGTCGCGCCTTACGATCATCACGCCTTTCCGCATGTGCGTCAGTGCTGCGCTGATCAAGGCGTCAAACCGCCACGGCGATTGCGTGACTGGTGGCACTCGCCGGATGGTTCCCTGGCCTTGTTTCCCGAATGGTTTGCCCCACCCCAGCCTGACTGGCCGCCGAACACCTTTCAATGGGACTTCCCATTGGAAGATCTGGCTGAGGCAAGGCCGCTGGAGCCGGATCTTTCCACGTTTCTCACTGCGGGAGACAAGCCCGTCGTCTTCACACTGGGCAGTCATCATCTGCATTCCCGCCGCTATTTTGAAATGGCGGCGGAAATCACGGCCCGTCTCGGCTGCCGGGCGGTGTTTGCCACGCGCGATGTCCATCAGGCTCCCACCGGCCTGCCCCAGTCTGTCTTCGTGACAAGCTACGCGCCATTCAGCGTCCTGCTGCCCCACGCGGCGGCGTTCGTGCATCACGGTGGGATGGGGACGCTCTCGCAGTGCTTCAAGGCGGGAATCCCACAACTCGTCACACCGATGGCGTATGATCAGCCAGACAACGCCGCCATCGTGGAGCGGCTCGGCGCAGGGCTGGCGCTGAGCCTGGACCAGTTCACCGTCGAACGTGCGCTGCCATTGTTGCGGCGCTGCCTGGAACAAGACTCCCTGCGCCATCAAGCCGGAGAATGTGCCCGCCGGATGCCTCAAGGGCCGCCTGTCACCACTCTCACTTCCTGGCTGGAGGCCCGATGCGCTGAAGGCTGTCTTCATTCTCCATCCCCGCCATGAAAAAAATTCTAATCATGACTTACGGCAGTTGTGGCGACATCCTGCCTCTAAACTGGCTTGGCAAGCTGCTTCGTGCACGCGGCCACGACGTGACGTTGATCACCACGCCAGACTACGCCTCCTATGCCGCACAAAGTGGACTGAAGTTCGTGGCGACGAAAAATCTTTTGGGAAGGGAGATGGTCGAAAACCCGGACATGTCCAAAAAGCTCGAAGGTACACGGCTGGCTTACCACTACTCCGGACTGGCCGCTGGTGAGTTTGTCGAAGCCGTCGAGACTTGGATGTCCACGCATGGCAGGCCCGATCTCATGCTCGGCCTAAAGTCCTGCTATGGCGCACGATTGCTGCGTGAAAAACTCGGTTTGCCCTTGGTGACGGTGCATCATTATCCTCTGATGATGCAAAGCGCCTATGAGCCCTCCTTGCTCACGCCTGCATTTCGCTGGCTGCGCATGCTTCCTTTGTGGATGAGGAAGTTGATTTTTGCCGCGCCCAACCCTTTTGATCGCCACGCGCTGGCCGCTTTGAGACCCCTGTGCGCCACGCACGGTGTTGCCGTGCCGCGTGACTTGGAGCGCGAGTGGGGGCACTCTCAGGATGGCGTGCTGGCCCTGTTCCCCGACTGGTTTGCCAAACGCCAGCCCGACTGGCCGCAGAACCTGCTGCAATGGCACTTTTCCTTGGAAGACTTGGGCGATGTGCCTCTGGCGCCGGATCTCGTCTCGTTTTTGAAGTCGGGCGACAAGCCGGTGCTGTTCACTCCCGGCAGCGGGCCGATGCATGCCCATCACTTTTTCGAGGTCGCGGTCAAGCTGGTTGAGAAACTGCAGTGCCGCGCGGTCTTCGTCACCCGTCATCTTCAGCAGCTGCCTTCGGCGCTGCCTCCCTCCATTCACGCCGTCGAATACGCGCCTTTCAGCACGCTGCTGCCTCATGCCAAGGCCTTTGTGCATCACGGCGGCCAGGGCACGGTGGCCCAGTGCTTCGCCGCAGGCATTCCCCAGCTCATCATGCCGATGGCCCATGATCAGTTCGACAATGCTGACCGGGTGGAGCGTCTGGGCGCGGGGCTGACCATCAGTGTGGACCGTTTTGATGTGCCCCACGCCATGCCCCTGCTGAAGCGCTGTCTCACCGATGAGACCATCCGCCGCCGCGCCGCCCTCTGCGCTGAACGCATGCGCCAGCAGCCGCCTGCCGACCAACTCATCGCATGGCTGGAGGCCCGAATGAGCTCATGAAGAAGATTCTCCTGCTGCCCCACGGCACCTCGGGAGATGTCTTCCCCTTCATCTGGCTGGGCAGGCTCCTCAAGCAGCACAACCACAGAGTGACGCTCATCGCAGCGCGTGCCTTTGAACGCGCCAGCCTGCGGGCTGGGGTCGATTTCATGCCGCTGGCCCGGGATGACTTTGATGAAATGCTCGCCCATCCAGGCCTGTTCAAAATCATCGAAGGCACCCAAGTAGCACACGGTTATGCAGGACGCGCCACGGGTGACTACGCCGCCGCAATCGAGCTTTGGATGGCCCGCAATGGCCGGCCCGACCTCATGTTCGCGCCCATGACTTGCTTTGGAGCTCGCTTGATCCGCGAAAAACACGGCATTCCACTGGTGACCGTACACGCTTACCCTCTGCTGGTGAACAGCGCGCATGCACCGCCGCTGTTCATCCCCGCGTTTCGCTGGCTGCGCTGGCTGCCTCTGGCCCTGCGCAGGCTGGTGCTTTCAGGACCCAATCCGTTCGACCACTATGCGCATCAGCACGTCCGGAAAGCCTGCGATGATCACGGTGTTCCTGTCCCCCAAAGTTTGCGCTGGGAGTGGTGGGACTCCCCGGATGGCGTGCTGGCGCTTTTCCCCGACTGGTATGGTCCGCCGCAACCGGACTGGCCGCGCAACCTGCTGCAATGGGATTTTCCCCTCGAAGATTTATCTCAGGAAGAGAAGCTGTCTCCAGCATTGAAAACCTTCATGGAGGCCGGTGGCAAGCCCGTGCTCTTTACCGCAGGCACCGGGCACAGACATGCGCGAGACTTCTTCGAAACAGCACTGCGACTCGTCACGCAGATTCAATGCCGCGCCGTTTTTGTGACGCACGATCTCAATCAGCTTCCGGCCTCGCTGCCAGCATCGGTCCACGCCGTGACGTACGCTCCTTTCAGCCAGTTGCTGCCTCATGCTGCCACGTTTGTGCATCACGGCGGCATGGGAACCGTCGCACAGTGCCTCGCCGCAGGCGTGCCACAGCTCATCGTGCCCATGGCGCACGATCAGTTCGACAATGCTGACCGTGTGAACCGCCTTGGGGTCGGGCTGGCCCTTGGCACACGCGGATTCAACCTTAAGCGCGCCCTGCCGCTGTTAAGGAGATGCCTGGAGGACTCCGGAATACGTCAGCGTGCCGCAGCCTGTGCTGAGCGCATGCGCCAGCGTCCAGACACGGAAAAGCTCGAGCGCTGGCTCGCGCAAATATTCAAAGGCACACAAACTTAAAGCACTTCCACAAGGGAGTAGATTCAGATGATTCCACGCATCATTCACCAAACTTGGGGCCGGCAGGAGATGCCACGCGACCTGCGCGAGTTTCAGCATTCATGGCGCGTGCATCACCCTGGCTGGGAATACCGGCTGTGGAGTGATGCTGACAACCTTGACCTGGTTCGGCAGCACTACCCGGAGTTTGCAGACTTTTTCACCAAGCTGACCCCGAATATCTTGAAGGTGGACTTTGCACGCGTGGCTTATATGCACCGCCACGGCGGCATCTATTCAGACCTGGATGTCGAGGTGCTCAAGCCCTTCGACCCGCTTTTGGAGGGTTCAAACATCCTGTCTGGTCGGGAGTTTAACGGCATTGGCCAGCGGATGCGTGGCAGCGACTTTATCTGCAATGCGCTGATCGCCTCGCCCGCAGGTCATCCGGTTTGGCTGGAAATCATGCATCTGATGGCATCCCGCTACCGCTTTAAGAGAAGACTGGAGCCTTATTCTGACTATGTGATCGAAATGGCAATGAGGGTGCTCAGTGAAAAACTGGAGGAACGCAGCCAGTCCGTCGGGGACGTCACCATTCATTCTCACGAGTTGTTTTTTCCGGCCCCGCCGACAGAGCGTCTTGTGGAGAACCGCCGCAGGCAGGCTGCGAAGCTGGGTTCCTATGCCATCCATCATTACGAGGGCAGCTGGATTTCTCCCTGGGCCAGGCTGATCTATGCGGTGATCCGTCTGCGTCAGCATTGGGAATCTCGCCGCGCGCTTGGTGGTGATCCCACAACGATCAAATAACGGCTTGATTTGAGACCCAGTTGTCGACGTATTCCCAGCATGAGCCGAATCCTCGCCTGCCTGCTGCTGTTCACCGCCTTCCTTCATGCCGATGAGTTTGACCCTAAGGACAACACGATTGTCCTCGGTAAGCGCGTGGGCTTGATCAAGCCCGGCATGTCCGCTGCCGACATCGAGCGTGCCTATGGGAAGGACAACCTCAAGCTGCAGAAGATACCCGGTGCAGAGGGGGAGGAAATCGATGGCGCGAAGTTGTTTGCGGACACGGATCGCGAGTTGGAGATCGTCTGGGATCCCGACAACGAGAAGAAGAAGGTCGTGTTCGACATCCGCGTCATGGGCAAGGCCTGGAAATTTGAAAACGGTCTCAAGTCGGGAATGACCGTGGAAGAGGTTGAAAAGATCAACGGCAAGCCTTTCAAGATCGCCGGGTTTGAATGGGACTACGGTGGTTACGCCAACTTTGAAGGCGGCAAGCTGGAGGGGAAGGTGAGCATTCGCTTCAGCCCCACCACAGAAAACATTCCGGAGTATCTCAGCGGCGACAAGCAGCTCTCCTCCGCCGACAAAAAGCTCCGCGCCGCCAAGCCTCTCGTTGACGAAGGCATCTCGGTGTTCATGCGGTGAGCGTGCATATCTCATGCCTCCAGCCAGGCTTCAGCAAGTGAGCAGGGCGTGTGATGCCCCTGACCGCAATAAATCCCGCGTGGTTCTTGGGTGAAAAGCAAGCAACGTTCGGCGGGAAAGAATGCGAGCGAACCGGGCTCTTCGAGCTGGGATTCTGCGGAGATTCGATGACGTAAATGTGACTCGTTCAGTCTCAAGCAGGGCCTGCCGTTGTTAAAACGATGCTGGGATGCGGCAGCGTCTGCTGAGCAAACGCGCCAGCTTTCTAATACAGGAAAACTCGAGATCTGGCTGGCACAAAAATGCAAAAACCCGCAATCTCACGCCGCATCAGCAATATAGTAGATCCTAATGATCCCGCGCATCATTCACCAAACTTGGAACACACCGGAGATACCGCTCCACCTGCTCGATTTTCAGCACTCATGGTGCACGCATCACCCTGGCTGGAAATACCAGTTGTGGACACATGAAGACAATCACCGGCTGGTTCGTGAACAGTATCCTGAATTTGCTGAATTCTACGAACGTCTGCCCGCGCCGCTCAAGATGGATTTCATCCGCGTGGTTTACATGCACAACCAGGGCGGCATTTATGCGGACATGGACTTTGAGGTGCTGCGCCCGCTTGATCCGCTGCTGCAAGGATCATCCATCATGGCCGGAAGGGAAATCAACGGCATCGGCCAGCGGATGCGTGGAGTGGATTTTATTTGCAGCGCTTTGCTGGCCTCGCCCGCCGGACACCCGGTTTGGTTGCAGATCATGCGGCTGATGGCCTCTGAATTTCGCCCCAGGCGGTGGGCTGAAGACTATTCCGCTTATGTGATCAAAAATGGCATGGCGCTGTGTGATCAAGCCCTCGTGGCCCTGCAAATGAGCGGTGGGGACATCACCATTCATTCGCACGAGCTGTTTTTTCCGGCCGCGCCGACGGAGCGTCTCATTGAGAACCGTCGCAGGCTGGCTGCTGAACTCGGCTCCTACGCCATTCATCATTACGAGGCCTCCTGGATTTCTCCATGGGCCAAGCTGATCTATGCAGTGATTCGTCTGCATCAGCGCTGGGAACCACGCCGTGCGCTTGGCGGCCCTCCCATGACAATCAAATAACGGCTTGATTTGAGACCATGTTGTCGAAAGGCGGCAAACTGGAGGGGAAGGTGATCATTCGCTTCAGCCCCACCACGGAAAACATTCCGGAGTATCTCAGCGGCGACAAGCAGCTCTCCTCCGCCGACAAGAAACTGCGCGCCGCCAAGCCTCTCGTTGACGAAGGCATCTCGGTGTTCATGCGGTGAGGGGATAGACCGCCACATCAACACCCGACGAGCCAATGATGTGATCCGGCGGGCGTTGCGGGTCCGTGAATCCGGCCTGTAGGAGAGCATTCACATCCCATGCCTCCAGACTGGCTTCTGCAAGCGGGTAAGGCATATGGTGAACCTGCCCGCATCGGATGCCACGTGGCGTCTGGGAGAAAAGCAGGTAGCGCTCGGCGAGAAAAAAGGCGAGCGAGCCGGGTTCTGCGACCTGCGATTTTGCGGCAATTCGATAGCGAAAATGTGACTCGTTCAGTGCACCACTTCGCTGACAGCGGTAATCGATGCAGCCATCGCTCAATTGCGCACTCATGCGGGCGTTTTGATAGGGCAGATGGAAGAAGGTGCGCGCCGTCCAGACCGCGAGCCGCTGGTTGCAATCCAGCGAGTAAAACCACACTCCGGGCCGGCCCCGCTCATCGTGCACGTAAGTCCGCACGTTGAGTTCGAGGAAATCGCTGATGCCGGGCACTGGCGGGCAGAAGCGCGGACGTATGCCCCGCATGTAAAAAGGCACAATGGCGAGCCATGCATCGCCTTGAAACGTGTCCATGTACAAACCGGGTGGCAGAGTGCGCTGAATCTCCGCCGCATCCCAGCGCCAGTGCAGGAAAAGCAGACTCTCCCAGCGCTGATGCATCATGCGCGCGCGCGTCGGACGATCACGGAAGGCGAGGCGGGATTCGTGCGTGGGGATGGCTGGCATGCCGGGATGATACGCTTGAATTCGCACCCAGGCGCCGCCCGGATTCGTTCACCAAGCATGCGCTATCGTTCATCGACCCTCGGCTTCCTGTTGCTCTCGCTGCTCGGCCTCATCTCCTGCTCCTCCATGAAACCCGCTCCCTTGCAAACAGTTCCCCACGTCGATCTCAAACGCTATGTGGGTGACTGGTACGTTTTTGCAAACATCCCGTACTCCTTGGAAAAGGGCAAAGTGGGCACGCTGGATCGCTACGCGCTGCGCCCGGATGGCAAAATGGACAACATCTTCCTGTTCCGCCGCGGCAGCCTCGACGCGCCGCTGGAGCAGTGGAAGGGGGTGGCCTGGGTTCACAACAAGACCACCAATGCCGAGTGGCGCGTGCAGTTCATCTGGCCGCTGCGGGTGCCTTATCTCATCATCGACCTCGATGCCGACTACCAGTGGAGCGTGATTGGCTATCCCAACCGCAAACTGGCCTGGGTGCTAAGCCGGAAGCCGGTGCTGGATGACGCCACTTATCGCGGCATTCTGGAGCGCATGGCAAAGCAGGGCTATGACACACGCTTGCTGGCCAAGGTGCCGCAGAAGTCAGAGTAAACAAAAAAGAGGCAGAGCTTTCGCCCTGCCTCTTTGATTGCGATTAGATCAAGCAAACAGCTTCGTCACCGGCTTGGCCTTCACCAGTTCACGCGGCTGGTTGAGATGATTGTAAACAATCGTCTCGGGATCAATGCCGACGGCGTGGTAAATGGTGGCGAGGAGTTCGGTCGGATGCACGGCGTCTTCGACGGGGGCGGAGCCCGTGGCGTCCGATTTGCCGTGAACGTAGCCGCGCTTGATGCCGGCACCACCGACGATGGCGGTGTAGCAGTAAGGCCAGTGGTCACGACCGTCGGCGCTGTTGCTGTTGCCGCTGGTGGACACGCCTTTTTCCGGGCTGCGTCCGAATTCGCCGAGGGCCACGACGATGGTTTCATCGAGCAGGCCGCTGGCATCCAGATCATCAAACAAAGCGCTGAGGCCCTGGTCCAGCATGGGGCCGGATTTGTTCTTCATGCGCTCGGTGAGGCCCGCATGGTGGTCCCAGGAATGGTTGTCGGAATTCGCAACTTTGGGCCAGATGACTTCGACGACACGCGTGCCGGCTTCGAGCAGACGACGGGCGAGCAGGCAGCTCTGACCGAAGGTGTTGCGGCCGTAGCGGTCACGCAGTTTCTCAGGCTCACGGTCAAGCGCGAAGGCATCGCGCGCACGGCCGCTGGAGATGAGGTTCAGGGCCTGGCTGTAGTAGCTGTCCAGGCTCATGTCCTTCACCGCAGCTTCGATCTGCGGCATCTGGTCATTGATGGCGTCACGCAGCTTGGCACGGCGCTCAAGGCGCACGCTGAAGAGGTCGGGGCGCAGCTGGAGGTCGTCGATCTTGATGCGGTCCATCTTGCCCATGTCGAGGTCATCGCCATCGGGGAAGAGCGTGTAGGGCTCGTAGGCTTTGCCGAGGAAGCCTGCGCCGCCGCCTTTTCCGACGACGTTGGATTCCTGCAACGGACGTGGCAGCTGCACGAAGGGGAGCATCGGCTCCTGCAGCGGCTTGAGGCGCACGATGTTGCTGCCAAAGTTTGGGAAGTCTTTCGCGTTTGGCGGCTCAAGCTGGCCGGAGGGGCTGACCTTGTCCGTCGTGTAGCCGGTCATGATCTGGTAGATCGCCGCCGTGTGATTGAAGAGACCATTCGGCGTGTAGCTCATCGAATTGATCATCGTGAACTTGTCGTTCACCTTCGCGAGGCCCGGAAGGATCTCGGTGAAGTGCTTGCCGGGAACCTTCGTCGGGATCGTTTTGAAGGCGCTGCGCACGTTGTCCGGCACGTTTGCCTTCGGGTCCCACAGGTCGAGATGTGATGGGCCGCCCTGCAGGTAGATCATGAGCACATGCTTGGCCTTGCCCCAGCCTGCGCGTCCTGCGTTCGGAGAATTCGCCGCCATGGCCTGGCCACGGAGCACGTTGTTGAGCGTGAGGCCCATCATGGATCCGCCGCCCACGCGCAGAATGTCACGCCGCGAGAAGCCGAGGTTTTTGTCGCAAAGGTCTTTACCGGGAACGCCTGGGATGCGGAACATGGTGTGCTAGGGGTTGAGATGGAAGGTCAATATCGGGGGCATGTACGACAAGGAAGGGCCGATCTTGCCATTTTGGGGGAAGTTCGTCGAGGCTGGGCAGGAAACTCCATGCCCCGGGCGGGGATCATGCTGAACGATGACCGGCGGCTCTCATGGCTTTAAATTCACCTCACTGGGGGTCTGGGTGAGGAATGATGGGCTCATTTCCCGTCCTGAACGTATATCGCCTTGGCGGGAGAATCCCCGTGCCAAGAATTTGATCTACCAATGAAGATGCGCCTGTGTCACTGCGGCTGCCCGTCGGCAACGGGCGATCGCCGACTGCTGCAGGCTTGCCACCGGATGAGGCATTCGCTAAGCCTGAGTACTGCGGGGCGATTGAATCGGCGGCATAAGCAGGCTGACCGTTCGGCAAGGACGTTGGAGCAAATCCCGCCGCTCCAGAGATTGGGCTGCGGCCACGAGCAAGCGACTGTTGCTGTGGTGTTGTAGGTGAAGGTGTGGTTGGCTGTCCCGGTAGCTGCTGCATGATTTGCTGCCTGAGTTGCAGGGTGGCAGGGTCTGTTCGGGCACCTGCGGAGGCGGCAAGCTGCATCAAGTAACCGTTGTCATAGCGCACCTCACAGAGTTCGGCACCCATCGCGATACGAATGACCGTATCTTTGCGACCAAGTCCGACGCTTGCTTCTTTGAGCTCGATTCCATGGGCGTTTGGCCGTCCAGCCTTGAGAAGGAACCGCTCATGAGTCTTGACGTTGACGACGGAGACCGTCGGATCACGCCTGTCTCCGTAGATGGAGGCAATAGCCAGATCCTTGGCAAAAGAAGCCTGAGGTACCAAAACAGGAGCTGTCTTGAGGGTGAATGGATTTTTGTTCCATCCTGTCTCATAGCGCTCGATTGCGTAGCCTTTCGGGGGCCGGAATGCTGCGTGCTCCTGTGCCCAGGCCAGGCTGCCTGCAAGAGTAAAAACAAGCGGGAGAAACTTGAAAAAGCAATGAACACCCGTGGCGCCGGCACGCATGCCGAAGCAAAGCGGTTCACGGCTTGATGTCATGACCTGTGGAATCATCCGGGCGATCAGATGCCGCGCATTTGCTGCTGCTTTGTTGCGCGGATAACTTGTGCTCACTGACAGTAGGTCAATTTAACTGGACCGATTGGCAAGTGACACAAAGTTAACAATAATATGTCATGCCTTATAAGAAATGAGTTGCCTTAACTTGGAGTACTCTAAGTCGAATAGCATGCGTGTTACACCAGTGTCGAAGACTAAATTGAAAATATTTTGTATCTTCAACGAAAGCGTTGAATTAGCTCGTTTGAGACGACAGCAGATGGATGCTCGATTCGTGACTCATGAACTTGAAGTCGCTATCGTTTGTTGTGCCAGTGATCCTCCTGACCGGATTGGGGTTGCTCATGCTGGCTGGCAAAGACGCTGCGGCGGTGGCGCACAACCGTGATTCGGACGCCGCTGCTTCAGCGGATGCGTCTCCTGTCGTGCCGTATGAAGACTCTTCGAGTGTCGCCTTGAAGTTTGAAGAGATTTTTGTGATGCCCGCAGGACCGAAAGGGCTGGAATACACCGCCAAAGCCAGGGCGCTTACTGGCAAACGAGTGGCTCTCACGGGGTTCATGCTGCGCAACGACAACATCGACCCTGCCATTTTTTTCTTCTGTGAAACACAGCACGCTTATGATGAACGCGAAGAAGGACTTGCGGACAGTCTGCCGCCCAGCCTGATCCAAGTCATCCTGCCGGTGAAAAAGAACTGCGCACCTGCATGGCGGCAGGAGAAATTGACTCTTTACGGCACGCTGGAGCTCGGACCAAGGCAGGAGCAGAGTGGACGCGTCTCCCACATACGCCTTCAATGCCATGCGGTCACGGATGCCGCCACGGGGGGTCCGCTAGAGCTTCGAAAACCAGTCGCGCTGCAGCTCGGCAGGGCCATTCCGATCCCGAGCGATCTCGGCGCACTGCCACCCTCGACCACCCCACCCCCTTTCTTCAACCCACGAAGAAACAGAAACAGCACCACCCACCATCCCGACAAACTATGAAGTTACAAAACTCAGGCAAATTCATTGCCGCCATCACCGGGCTTTTCGCCCTTGGCAGCGCCTTCGCTGCCCCCACCGTGACACGCCTCAATCCCCCCAGCGCGCTGTTCACCTACGCCGATGCTACCCCTCCCTACATCTCGCGCTTTCTTCCCGCGCAGCGTTTTGACCTCCAGGCCACCATCCAGGCGGATGCAGGCAAGACGATCACCAGTGTCGTTTTCAAGGTCAACGGCTCCCCTGTCACAGCAGCCAGCGGTGCGTCCGCCATCACCTCCATCGGTGGTGACAGGTTTAGCGCCACGATTCGTGGATACTCCAACTCAACAGCTGGTGTGAAAACACTCGTCGTCGAGGCCACTCAGAGCGATAGCTTGGTCGCAACCGGCACGGGCAACTTCGAAATCGCCAGCATCACGCTCAATGCTGGTCGCAAGGCGAAGAACATCATCTGGCTCATCGGTGACGGCACGGGCATCGCCCACCGCACGGCGGCCCGCATTGTCTCCAAGGGGGCCTCTCTTGGCAAGTCGAACGACCCTCTCGCCATCGACACGCTGCCGGTCACTGGCATCGTGGTCACCCACTCCCTGAACTCCATCGTGACGGACTCCGCACCTGGCGCTCATTGCTATTCCACGGGCAACAAGGCCAACAATGGCCAGGAAGGCGTGTTTCCTGATGACACCAATGACAAGTGGGACAATCCTCGCATCGAGCACATGGGCAGCTACCTCGCCCGCACTCAGGGCAAATGGCTCGGCATCGTGACCACGGCTGACGTGGAAGACGCCACACCAGCCGCCTTCGCGGTGTCCACTCAGGACCGCGGCGCTGGCACCGGCATCTGTGACATGTATCTCGACGAAGCCGCCCTCAATCACAACCTCCACGTCCTGATGGGCGGTGGCCGCAAGTGGTTCCTGCCTCTCGATGGCAGCGCAGGTGCCGGCAGCGGCCGTGTGAACAGCTCCACTTCAAGCGGTGGTGATTATGTCGTTCCTTCGGACGTGCAGGCAGGCTGGAGCGTCCCCGCCGGTTCCGTGGATCCTAATCGCAACCTGATCGCCGACTTCCAGACCGCAGGCTTCTACTACGCCCCTGACCTTGCAGGCCTCAACGCCATGACCGGCAGCGAAACCAAGCTCCTCGGCCTCTTCAACTCCGGCCACATGGACGTCAGTTACGACAAAATCGCGCATCGCCGCAATGCTGCCACCATCGCTCCCGGCAGTCTCATCGCCACCTATCCTGATCAGCCCCTGTTGGAAGAAATGACCGACAAGGCCCTCACGGTGCTCAGCAAAAACGCCAACGGCTTCGTCATGATGATCGAAGGTGCCTCCATCGACAAACAGGCCCACAACATGGACACTGAGCGCTGGGTGCATGACGCCATTGAGTTCGACAAGGCCGTTGCTAAGTGCATCGCCTTCCAGGTGGCCAATCCGGACACGCTTATCATCGTCACCGCTGACCATGAGTGCGCTGGTATTGCCATCAGTGGCGGCAGCACTGTCACCGACGCCGCTCTGCAGAGCACCGCCGTGGGCAGCCTCAAAGGCATCGTCGGCACTTACGATAATGCCAAGTTTCCCGCCTACACGATTGCTGGCGATGGCTACCCGACCACGATGGACGTGGACTACCGCATGATCATCGGCTACGCTGGAAACTCCGACCGTTACGAAACCTGGCGCTCCAACCCCAGCTACAACGTGTCTCCCCAGGCACGTAACACCACCACCGGCTACTTGGTTACCGGCCAGCAACCCGGCACCGGCGTGCAAAGCGCCGTCCACACCGCTTCCGACATCCCGCTCTCCGCAGGTGGTCGCGGCGCGGCAGCATTCACCGGTGTGTTCGACAACACGGACGCCTTCTTCAAGGCCATGCAGGCCGCGATTGGCGGCGCGAAGTAATTCACAGTCCATCTTCGTTTCCCATGAAGAAATTACTTCCATTCCTGGCTGTTGCCGCCATGTGCGCCAGCTCGCAGGCCGCCACGGTGCTGACCTTCCCCTTCAGCAGCAGTGCCACGCCTTCCATCACGGGCGATCCGCTCGTCGGTTCGCTCTCAGCGGACTATGCTTACATCGAGACAGTGGATGGCAATGGCGATCCGTTGCCCGTTCCGAGCTATCGTGCTGATCTGACCGCTCCGGCCCTTGCCTTCGGAGACCCTTCAGCACGCGGCTATGGCGCTGCCATCTCCGGCAATGCGCTGGACGCGGTGGATCAGGCTGTGCTGTTCAGTTTCACGACTCCGCAGGACATCTCGTCCTTCGCCGTGACGCTGGACAACAGCACGCTTGGCACGCCTTTTGGCACCAATGTGGAGTTCTACGACTCCTTGGACGCTCTCTTGTACAGCATCTCGGTGGATCAGACAGTGTCCGGTTTCTCAGTAAACCAGGCGCTTTCGCTCACAGGTGTCAGCAAGGTGGTGCTGCCATCAGGCGCGTTCTATGACAATGCCAGCATGACTGTGTCGGCCGTTCCAGAGCCCTCGCGGGCTCTGCTGCTGGGGCTGTTCGCAGGTGTGGCGGTGTTCCGCCGCCGCCGGGCTTGATTGTTTAGCTGATTCGGAATGGCCCGGCGGAGTTCGCTTCGCCGGGCCATTTCATGCCCAGGCGGGTCAAGGTGACAATAATTTCGCATCTTCCCGCAGGCCGCCTGCCGGTTTTTTCACGAGAGAAGACACATGTCCCAGACGAGCCGGCGCAAAAGGAGATTTCCTGACGAACTTGTCGCCAGGCCGTCTAAACCGTGGCTGACTTGGATTCTGTTTGCAGCATTTGTCCTGCTGTTCGCGGTCTGGCTTGGGGGCAGCACGGTGGTGCGTCATTGGCGTTCGTGGCAGGCGGCCGGCAGCTTGCGGATCGCAGAGGAACTGATGAGCCGGGGCATGTGGTCGGAGTCCGCGCGTGTTCTCAGTGAAGCCTCCCTCAAGGCACCGAATGATCCGGATGTGATTCGTGCGATTGCGCTGTTTCAAATGCGAGTTCAAACCTCACCTGAGGATGCCATCCAGTCATTCAAGCGGCTTGTCGCCCAAGGAGCGGCGGACAAGGACGATCTGCTCAACCTGGCCCGAAGTGAGTTGAAACGCGGTGATCTGGACGCAGCCCACGAAGCGCTCAATCTCCTGCCGCCAGCGGAACGTGCCGGACCTGAAGCCGCGATGCTGGACGCCATCATGCTCAAACAGGCAGGCGAGCATGGAAAGGCAGCGACGAAGATACGAACCGCGCTTTCGGAAGTCTCGCCGGATGCGGAGTCCCGTTTCAAGACGGCGCTGCTCGATTACACGCAGCCTTACGCCGCAGTTCACCTGCGTGGGCGTCAGCAGATGTGGGATCTGGCCCGCGACGCCCATGGGGCCATCAAAAGCAGGGCCGTGATTTTGCTGGCGGCTGATCCTGCGCCGACCACGCGCGAAGCGGCCGAACTGGAGCGCCTGACCCGTGACTCACCTGGTCCGGAGCGTTTCGCCGCATTGGGGGCGTGGCTCAAAGGGGCTCCTGCCGAACGCGAGTCTGTCCTGGACCGCGAAACGACACGTGCCGCGTCCGCCGGGAATGACGCGAAGATCCTTTTGGCGGAGTGGCTCGCCGAGTTGAATGAACACGAGCGTCTGCTGAAGTTCATTCCTGCAGAGAATGAGGTCACGGCGGCAGAGCTGGCTCCGCCGCTGCTGAAGCTCAAGCTCGACGCCCTGGCGCAAACACACCGCTGGGATGAATTGCGCCGTTTGCTGGGGCCTGCGATGGAAAGGACTCTTGGCGGCGTGGTATTCAATCTGTGGCATGCGCGTCTCGCAGTGGAGCAGGCTGCTGGAGAGGTTGCGGCCCGTCAGCACCTTGAACTGGCCCTGAAAAGCGCCAAGGGTGCAAAAGACGGGCTGGAAGATGTCATAGGTGCGGCTGCTTTTTCCGATCAGCACGACTTCAAGCATCTCGCGGCGGAATTTTATCAGGCGGCGGCCTCGCTCGCGACGGCCCCGATGGTGCGACTCGCCATGATGGAGAAGGCTTTGACCATGCATTCCAGGCTTGGCGACACCTCCGCCATGCTTGGCCTTGCGGCGGAGATCGCCAGGCTCACACCCGGCAATGATTGGAATGCCTTTCGGGCCGACTATCTGGCGCTCCTTGCCGGAAAGTCGATGGAAGTCATCGCAGCCAGGATCGTGGAGATCCGCATGGAGCCTGGCTCGGAAGCCGAAGGGCGGCTCCTGCTGCTCAGGGCTCTGTCCGCCTACCGTCTGCGCCAGCCCCCGTCTTTGCACGCGGCACTGCGTGGAATCAAGGCTGGAGCGTGGCCGCCGGGACTTCGTGCGGTGCTTGCCGCCATGATAGCCGTCGGCGGAGATCAGGCCGCCGCGTTTCAAATTGCCGAGCGCATTCCCGAATCTCTCCTGCTGCCGGAGGAAACACGACTGCTGGCCCTCGCCAAGTGACCGGGGGGCTCAATCCTCAAACATGAACTCGTTGCTCATCAGCAGCACTTGCGCGAGCTGGCTGAGGGCGCTTTGCGGGCGGGCGCGGCCGATGGGCCAGCGGCTGGCGTCGCAGAAGTCGGCTTTGGAATGGGTGAGCACTTCGCCGTTGTCGGCGCGGCTGATGGTGGGCTGCCAGTCGAAGCTGTCGCTGTCGGTGCCGCCTTCGTTGTGAACGATGAAGCAGAGGGTGTCGCCGCGTTTCACGTCGGTGGTGAGCTGGACGGGCACCTTTTTGTTCTGCGGGTTGCAAAGCTGTTCGGCCAGGATGCCGGTGCGCTCATTGTAAACCCAGGCGCGGACGCCATCGCCACGGTCGCTGCTGCGGCTCAGGACGCTGTCGATGGAGATTTTCATGTCAGTCGGCACATGCCAGCGTGCGGTGACGCTGTATTCGCTTGGAGCGGCGTGGGCACCGTAGTTGGCCCAGAAGACGTGACCCCATTTAGGATCGGGGATTTTGGGGCCGGGGCTCCAGACTTTCTGACCGCCACCGCCACGATCCGTCAGCTGCGTGAAGGCCTGGAACTCGGTGAAGGACGGCTTGCCTTCGGGAGTGCGCGCAAACTTCATCGTGCCGTAGCTCCAGCGGAAGGGCTTCTCGGCATTGAGCGTGGTGGCATCAGCGGCGAAGCGCTGGGCCAGTTCGACTTCATCGGGCTTCGGATCGCGGGCGAGCACGCGGCGGTACATCGCGCGGATAGCCTCGGAATCGAGCGTCGTGCCGGCCAGCGGCGTGGCTTTGGCGATGGAATCGGCTCGGGCGCGCATGAAGGGGCTGTTCATCAGAAACAGCGCCTGCTGCGGCACGGTGGTGTTGAAACGCTGCGGGCTGTGGCCGTCCGGATTGGCGAAGTCAAACATCGCCGGCACGCTGGCCTGATCATAGCGGTCCACTTTGAGATAAACGGTGCGCAGGGTGTCGGCATCCTTCGCGTTCAGCTCCACGGCGCGCCCACCGTGCTTGCTGGTGTCGAGTTCACCTGTGGCGGATAGGATCGCGTCACGCATGGTTTCATAGTCCAGGCGCTGGCGGTTGAAGCGGCTGAGCAGATCGTTCTCAGCATCCTTGGTGGCTTTTTCCGGCGTGGCATGGCTGCTCTGCTGGAAGGTGCGGGAGGTGAGGATCAGCGTGTGCAGCTTCTTCAAGCTCCACCCGTTTTCCATGAATGTGGCGGCAAGGTAGTCGAGCAGATCTGCCTGCACGGGTTTCGCTGTCTGCACACCGAAGTCACTGGTCTGGGAGACGAGCGGCTTGCCGAAATGCTGCAGCCACACGCGGTTCACAATGACGCGCGCCGTGAGCGGATTGTCCTTGCTGGCGATGTGTTTCGCGAGATCCAGACGTCCGCTGCCGTCGGTAAATTTTTCACCGCCGAACATCGTAAGCCACGCGCGCGGTGCCGGATCACCCTGACGCGCCGGATTGCCGCGGATATAGACGCGCACATCCTGCGGCTTCGGTTTGTCCACCATCACCATGGCACGTGGCGGTGCACCAGGGTGCGTGCTGTCGAGTTTGGTGCGCTCGTTAGTGAGGCGCACCACGGTCTCGCTGTCCTTGCGGGTGAAGAACGTGTTTGCCCCTTCCACTGGCACTGACATGGGCGAAAGCTTGTCCTGCATGAGTTGACGCATCGGCTCCACCTTGCTGTCGAGAATGATGCGTGCGTAGGCCAGGGCGACGTCCTTCATGGACTTCGGCGGTGTCTGCGTGAAGGCGGCGGCGATCTCCGGCGTGCAGCCGCTTTCCGGCTTGGCCAGTTCTTGCGCAATGGCGCCTGATTTCGCAGCAAACTCCGCCTCAGGAAGTTTGGCGAAGCGATTCCAGGCAATCATCGTCGAGTGCGGCTTTGCACTCAGAGCGTAGCGATTCAGGAAGTCGCGCCATTGGCTGGCCACGCGGTCACGCAGCTTGACCTGACCGGCCTTGCCTTTGAATACGGTGGTGTCTTTGATGTCCACCGAGTCCTGGGCGAAAGCGAGGTATTCAGCCAGACGCTCCGGCTTCCTGAACTCGTCATAGACGGTGCGTTTGAAGTCGAGCTCCTTCTTCGCGATCTCAGCCACCTTGGCATCGTAGTCCTGCTGATCTTTTTCATTGGCCGCCTTGCCGATGATGGGCATTGCCGTGTCATCGGGCTCGTCGCTGCTGTTCAGGATGCTGTACATCGCATAGTAGTCGCGGCTCGGGATCGGATCGAATTTGTGATCATGGCAGCGTGCGCAGGCAACTGTGAGTCCGAGGAGGCCACGACCGATGACATCGATGCGGTCATCGGCGATGAGCAGACGGTCATTGATGAAACGCTCACCCACATTGTAGAAGCCCAGCGCCGCGAGATTCGGCGAATTCGGCGTGCCTGCGGTCATGCGATCCGCCGCGAGCTGGTAGCTCACAAACTGGTCATAAGGCATGTCATCGTTCAGGGCTTTCACGATCCAGTCGCGATACGTGTAGGCGAAAGGGTAGTAATTGCTGCGGCCAGCCACCTGATAGCCGTTCGTGTCCGCATAGCGCACCACATCCAGCCAGAAGCGCGCCCAGCGCTCGCCATAGGCAGGCTGGCTGAGGAGTTGAGGGATCAGCGTCTGAGGTGAATGATTCTTCTGCAACTCGTCGAAAGTCGGCGGCAATCCGGTGAGCGTGAGGTGGATGCGGCGCGTCAGCGTGGCCGGATCGGCAGGCGCGGCGAAATCGAGTCCGGCTGCCTTGAGTTTGGCACCGACGAAGGCGTCGATGGGATTGCCGGTAAAACCAGCGGGCAGGGCGGGCTTTTGCACCGGCTTGTAGGCCCAGTGCTGCATCGGGTCGGCTTTGGCATGCTCCGCCACAGCAGCCTCTGCAGGCCACGGCAGGCCCATGCTGATCCATTTTTCGATCGCCGCGATTTGGGGCGCAGGCAGCTTGTCGCCCTTCTTGGGCATCGCCTCGACACCTGCCACATGGTTGATGGCTTTGATCAGCTTGCTGGCGCTCGGATTGCCGGGTTCCACAACCTTGCCGTAATCGCTGCCGTGAATGATCGCCGCCCGCGAGTCAAGACGCAGGCCGTTTTGATGCTTGTGCGCGCCATGGCAATCGTAGCAGCGCTCCGCGAGCACGGGACGGATGGTTTTCTCGAAGAACTCGATCTGGTCAGGCGGAAAGGACTCGGCAGCCGAGGCAAGGGAACTTGCGACGGCAAGGCCGCCCAAAACGAGAGAGGGAAACTGGAAACGCAGGGTCATGTGGGGGTTCGACTGGGGGATTCTACATCACTTCCCGTCAAAAACCAAACGCGCAGCGAACGTGCCACCTTGCAGGTAGTAAAATGCGGTTTTTGTCACTTTTCAGACCTGATTTGCCTTCAGCACCCGCAGCATGTTGCCGCCGATGACCTGCCGGATGGTCTCGTCGCTGTGGCCGCGCATGATCATGCCGAGGGTGAAAAGCGGCCAGTTGGACCAGGCGACGCTCTGCTCTGCCTCGATGCTCGTCACGTAGTCGTCCTTGGGCCAGAGATGCTCCCATTTGTCCGCGCTGCCGCCGGGGGCTTTGAGCAGTTTGGCCCGCTCCTCTTTGTCAAAACGCGAGGTGTAGGCCACATCGCAGCCGATGGCGGCGTGCTTGGCCCCGAATTTCTTGATGAGATGGCCGAGGTGGTCGAGCAGCGCGGTAATGTCGCCTTTGCCGCCGAGGAAGCGTGGGATGCAGCAGATGCCAACGAGACCGTCGGTGTCGCAGATGGCCTTGATGGTGTCGTCCGGCTTGCCGCGAAAGTGCTCGTAAACGCCGCAGCAAGTCGTGTGGCTGGCCACCATGGGGCGTGTGCTGGCTTTGGCCGCGTCGTAAGCCGTCTTCCAGCCGCTGTGCGCCACATCGGCGATGACACCGATCTTGTTCATCTCCGCTACAGCCGCATGGCCGAAATCACTCAGGCCGCCGTCGTGCGGTTCCCCGGCTCCATCGCCCAGCGGATTGCGCCGGTTGTAGGTCACGTGCATCATGCGGGTGCCCAGCTCATGGAAGATGCGTATGAAGCGCAGCTCATCCCTCACGCTCTCCCAGTCCTGCATCAGCGGCACACCGTTCGTGGTGAAGCAGAGGCCGACGTTCCCGGACTTTTTCAGCGCCACGATCTCATCTGCCGTGACCACCTTGGAGAGTGTCGGATTCAGCAAGTCCGTGGCTTTGGTGAAATGCGCGAGGCGTTTGATCAGCCGCAACGGGTCGCTGCCTTCTTCGCCGGTGTTTTGAAAAATGCAGGTCACGCCGGCGGCGTGGAAGGCATCGAGGAATTCTTTGCGCTCTCGTTCATTCGTCGCGTTGCGGTTCATGGACATGGATTCGCGCAGGTCGTTGATTTCTGCGGCGCTCATGCCGGATTTGATCGCCTCGTTCATGGCCTCCGCATCGACGGCACAGCGGGGTGCAAAGCCGTAGCTTTCAAAGACGACGGAGCCGAAATGCAGCTCCCATGCGTGGTCAATCTGCGCTTGCGTGGGCTTCAGCAGGCCGAGGGCGATTTCACGCGGCTTGTCGATGGCCGGATTGCCGGTGATCCATGATTTCTTGGCCTCCTGCGAACGGGCGAGGATGTTGAAACTGCCCGCGCAGGCAGCAAGGGGCAGCGATTGAAGCAGGCGACGGCGTGTGAAAGGAGCGTTCATGCGGGTGAACAAACGCGCCTGGGCTGCAGTTTTAGAGCAGCAAATGCACAGTCTAGCGGCGGAGCTTCTTCTTCAGGCGCATCCAAGTCGGGACGTCGAGGTCCTCACCTTGCACGATCGAAGGTTCGGTGTCCTTGAAACGACCGCGGTCTTCTTCACCGAGGCTGAAGGTCTGCTGGCTTTCAGCCGTGGCAGTGGCCTTGCGGGTGAGGACGGCGGTGGCGCTGATGGTGGTCGATTCAGGCTCCGGTTCGTCGAATGAAATGAGGTCGTCCTGCGCAGCAGAGACTTCGGTCTGCAAGGTGACGCTGCGGGCCACGACGGCGGCGAGGGTGGATTCCTTGGTGCTGCGGGCGGCATCGGCAAGTTCCTTCGCGGCAGGGGTGCGCACTGGAATGCGTGCCGTTTCGGGAGTGGAAGCGATCATGGGTGGAGGAGCGAGCTCCTCAAAGGGCTCGAAACCGTCAAAGGCAGGCGGCTCTTCCACATGGGCCACTGGCAGCTCCACGGGCTGCACTTTGGCGGCTTCAGCCTGGAGGCTGCTCAAAGGAAAGGCTTCACCGACGGCAGGAACGGAGGCGAACTCCTCGGACTTGAAGAGCAAATCTGGAGGAGACTCCACGGGCGGCGCATACGGGGATGGAGCCTTCTTGGCATGGATCTCACGTTTGGGAGCCGGGGCAGGGGTTATGACAGGAGCAGGGGCCGGAGCCGGGGCTGCGACAGGGGCGGGCAGCTCAGCGCGGGGCTGGAGCATTTCCGAAGGCGGTGCTGCGGTGGCGTGAGCGTTGAGCTGATTGAGTCCCAGCGAACTGATGAGAGTGACGGCGACGGCGTCTCCCAGTTTCGCATCGACCCCGAGGCCGAAGAGAATGTGGGTTTGATCCGGCACATGACGTCCCAGCTGCTTCATGACACCCTCGACTTCGACCAAGGTGAGCGATTCGCCGCCGGCGACGTGGACCAGCAGGTTCTTCGTCTGGTGCAGGAGACGGCCGGAGTCGATGAGCGGGCTCTTGAGCGCCTTCTTGAGCGCCTCGGCACCGCGGTTCTGGCCGCGGGCTTCGCCGAAGCCAAAGAGGCAGCGGCCGTTGGCATTGGCCAGAGCGGAGGTGAGGTCGTCGAGGCCGAGCTTCACCAGACCTGGCGTGGTGGTGATGGTGGAGATGGCGCGCAGGCTCTGGGCAATGAGCTGGTCCGCCTGATTGAAGGCTTTCTGAATGCCGTCCTTCGGCAGGATGAGCTCACCCATGCGGTTGTTTTCAAACAGCACGAGGGCATCCGCACGCTTTTGCAGCAGTTCCAGCGCCTCCTCGGCCTGGGCCAGACGACGGCGGCCTTCGAAGCTGAAAGGCATGGTGGCGACGACGAGCACCAAGGCACCGGTGTTCTTCGCGATTTCAGCAATGACAGGGGCCGCGCCGCTGCCGGTGCCGCCGCCGAGTCCGGCGCTGATGAAGATGATGTCGTGATTCTCAATGGACTGACGAATCTGCTCGCGCGAGAACAGCGCGGCCTCACGTCCGAGATCGGGATCGCCGCCTGCACCAATGCCCTTCATGAGCTCGGCTCCCAGCTGGATCTTCACCGGCGCCATGGAATGACCGAGCACCCGCACGTCCGTATGCGCGCAGACCAGCGTGGCATCCACGATACGGTCCAGGGTGATGCGATCGACAACGTTGGAACCTGCGCCGCCGACACCGACGATGCAGATGCGCGGTGCCGCCGTACTGGCACCTTCAGGTGATTGGGAGCGGTCGTATTCTACCATAATCGTGGGTGGTTAAGGTTGGGCTGCTGTTTTTAAATTAAAGTGTGACGGATGAGAGTAGCTCCTGCATTCGTCGGCCAAGGCGCTTCAGGGGGGAGAGAAATGGCTTCTCGCTGTCAAGAATCTGCGCATAACGAATGAGGCCGATCGGAGCGGAGTATTGGGGATTCTCGAAAGTGGCGGTGATGCCGCTGACGGGAGCCGAACCTGCGCGCGTGACTTTGATCCCAAACACTTCGCGGGCCACCACGTCAACGCCTTTCATCATGCTGACACCGCCCGTGAGGTAAATGCCTGCGCCGAGACGGCCGAGGTGATCCTCCACACGCACCTTCACCTGAATAAGTATTTCTTTAGTGCGGAGGTTCATGACCTCATTCAAAAACGCACGTTCGATCTCGCCGAGGATCAAGCCCGTATCGTCCTCGATGCTGAGCATTTCGCCTTCCGGCACCTCATCATAGAGCACGCTGCCTTCTTCCACCTTGAGGCGTTCGGCACGTCCGTTCGGGATCTGCAGCGCCATCGAGACATCATTGGTGATGTGGTCGCCACCGAGGGGGACGCAGCCGGAGGCGGTGATCATGCCGTCTTCATACAAGACGTAGTCACAAGTGCCGGCACCGAAGTCGATCATGAGCGCACCCTGCATTTTCGCCTCACGTGTGAGCACGACCTGTGCCGCAGCGACGGGATTGAAGACGACGTCCTCCACTTCGAGCGGAATTTCACGCACGCAGCGGATGGCATTTTGCACCCGGCCACGCACGCCGTGGATGATGTGGTAATCAGCCTCCAGCACACGGCCCTCGCGGCCAATGGGCTGGCGCACGGCCTCCTGCCCGTCCACGATGTACTGCCGTGTGACGCTGTGCAGAAAGACATTCGACTGGGGAATGGACACGCTGCGGGCGATTTCCTTCGCTTCTTCCACATCGTCCTCGCTGATTTCAGTTTGATCGTCCGGCAGGCGGTGACGGCCACGATTGTTCAAGCTCTCAATGTGAGCGCCGGTGACGCCGAGGAAGACATTGCGGATCATCACATCGCTGCGGTCTTCCGCACGCACGAGCGCATCGTTCACACAGGTCTGGACCTTTTCGAAATCCACGATCTCGCCTTTGCGCACGCCACGGGAAGGAGCCTGGCCGACGCCGAGAATCTTGATGGCTCCATCACGCTTGGCTTCACCCACGACGACGCAGATCTTGTGCGTTCCGATTTCAAGACCTGCGTAAATGGTGCTTTTTGCCATGAGTTTCAGCGTGCGGATGGAGTGGAGGCGGTGTCCGCCAGATTCAGCCCGGTGACATCCGGCGTTTCATGAAAAGTGGCGGGGGTGTTGGTGGTGGCGATCAAGTTCAGCGTGGCGAGGCGCCATTTGCGTGCGCGCGCCTCATGCATGACGCGGTCAAAGCGCGCCAGCTGCGGGTCCATGTCATCCACTCCGAAGGTGATTTTGGTGTCACCGTTAAAATGAGCGACGAGCGACCATGGATTCGGAATTTCGATCATTTCCAGCGCCGGATGGTCATCCTGCTGGCGCTTTTGGAGCTTCTCCATCAGGCGAAGCGCGGCGTGCACCTGCATGTCTGGAGATGGCTTGCCGGGGGTGGCTTCGCTGAGGTTCGGGAACTGGATGCGGGGCATCGCGAGATAGTCCCGGGTGATAACGTTGCAGGGCACCAGCGCACCTTCTGCGTCAATCAGGCAGCCTTTGCCGGTCAGCGGTCCCAGGAGCTTGTGCTTGGGGCATTCCATCCAGGCCACTGGCAGGCGCTGCACGACATCGAGCGTAAGCTTGCCGTGGTAGTCACGATGGATCACCGCCGACTTCACCTGGGGCAGGCGTTCAATCTTCGCGCGCACTTCGCGCAGGTTCATGGTGAGCAGGTTGGTGGCTTCGGTGAGGCCGGTGGCGGCCACGAGCTGCTGCCGCGTGAGGGTGCCCTCCGTGTTCACCTCCACGGTCTTCAGCATGAACTGCGAATTCTTTTCCAAAGCTTCGTGCCACGTCACCCAGCCGATGCCGACCACGATCATCGCCGTGATCAGCCACATGGCAGTACGGAAGCCGCGGCGGCGGCGCTCCACGGCCTCATGCTCGCGAATGACCGGAGATTCCGGCTGATAGTCGATTACGTGGGTGCCCGTTCCCTTGCGCTTGCGGGAAGGGCGCTTGGCTGATTTTTTCGAGCCATTCTTGGCAGCAGACATGAGCGGGCGTACAAAAAGGCCAGTTCCGAACACAGGCGGAATTGGTAGTTAATGGGCCTTAAATAATAGATTCCCAGTCCGATTGCCATAATTATTCGCGAAAAAATGCGACGCCTGTATTCACAGGGGCTTGGGTTATTCACAATTTTGCGGCGCAATCCGCCCTTTAACCTGCTGCAAATGCGATGTCAGCGTTACTTTTTTACCACCCAGATATTGCGGTAGCGGACCGGATTGCCGTGGTTCTGGAGGTGCACCGGACCCGGCGTCGGGGCCTCTTTGTTGGGGGCTGAGGTCGTCGCGCCGGGCAGGTCCTGATTCTCGTGAATCACCACGCCGTTGTGTTTGACGGTGATCTTCGCATTCGAGGACTTCTGGCCCCCCGCATCGTAGCGGGCGGCAGTAAAGTCGATGTCGTAGGTCTGCCAGGTCAGCGGCGGCAGGCACATATTCACCTTCGGGGCAGCGATCTTGTACAACCCGCCGCACTCGTTGTCCTTCCCTTCGAGTGCGAAGCTGTCGAGCATCTGCACCTCGTAGCGGCCTTGCAGATAGAGGCCGCTGTTGCCCCGGCCCTGACCGCGCGCATCGGGCATGTAGGGCAGGAGGAACTCCACGTGCAGGCTACAGTCGCCAAAGGTGTCCTCGCTCGTGATCCCCTCCATCAAAGCGCCGATTTTCTCATCCACACGCGAATTGGGGAAACGGTTCACCCCCTTGCCATCAAACAGCACCACCGCCTTTTCCGGCGGCGGGGCGCCCAGAGTGGGAGATTCGCGGTTCGGGCGGTTGAGTTCCATGATTTTCAACCCGTCGGCATTGTTCACCAGGATGCTCGCGCCGTTCGCCTCTGCCTTGATGGAACCGTCTGGCGAGGTAAACGCGGCGGTCTTTTCGCCTTCTGCCCGTGTGCCGATAACCCGGGTGATCGTGCTCCGGTCTCCATCCCATCCCGCGCCCGGCAGGCCGCCGAGACGGCTCACCGCCTCGAATTTGCCGCCGCCCTGCGCCCAGATTTGCACGCCGTAGGTCTTGCCGTCGATTTCACCGACGTACTCGCCCTGAATGGCAAAATCCTCGTCCGTCTGCGCCGGATCGGTGAAGGCCTTCGGCTTGGGTGCCGCAGGCTGCTGAGCATGAACGACTGTGGCAAACAGGAGGGCGGTGAGGAGGAGGCGCATGGAGGGCGAAGGTGGAGAGCGAACGGATTTATGCCAGTTTGAGGAAGGGCATGGAAGGGGGTAGGCTAAAGAACTTCGGGATGGAGGGCGCTACCTCTCCTTCAAAACCCAAGGTTCTGAAGTCGGGCGGGAAAGCAAAAATTCGTTGGTTGCCATGTTCGAACGGAGCCGAACAGCCACAATGACGTCATTGGGATTCTGACGCGATGGGACCGTTTTCCCATGCGACCATTCAACCCCTTCAATGAAAGTCGGAGGTGATGCGAGCAACGCATCAATGCTGTTTGGTTGAATGGATGGTGGCAAGGCTTTCGGTTTGCTCTTGCGAAGCTCGATCCCGTACTCTTTGGGATTGTCGATCTGATAGTAAACCTCCAGGCAGAAATCGGAATCGAGAAGATGACGCTCACGGTGCGTTGAAAAAATGGCCATGCCGATGATGCTTTCAATTCCTGGCGGAGTGGCCATTGGCGTATCCTTTGGGGGTAAGAGGGCATACAGTTGACGGCGAAGCATACCCGGTTTCACAAAACCTGCCAAACGTCGATAGGCGCGTTCACGCTGGTTTTTTTGATGACTCTGCAAATCGTCACTTTTGCTGAGATTGGCCGCACTGAGATAGGCCACGCTATGGCAACCAGTCATGCCAGTCGTCAACACCATGCTTGCGAGGAGGGTGGCGATTCGGAACAGCATCTTCCTATCAACTCCGGTGTTATGGGCATTCCTCATTTCAAGTTCATCATTGCTCCGCTACCCCGCCTTCACCAGTGTCACCAGCTCCTGCAGGGAGGCCTTGGCATCGCCGAAGAGCATGCGGCAGTTGTCGCGGAGGAAGAGGGCGTTTTCGATGCCGGCGAAGCCTTTGCCCATGCTGCGCTTCATGACGATCACGGTGCCGGCCTTTTCGGCTTCGATGATGGGCATGCCGTAGATGGGGCTGGATTTGTCTTCGTGCGCAGCGGGATTCACCACGTCGTTGGCGCCGATGACGAGGCAGACGTCCACGCGCTCCATCTCGGGGTTGATCGTTTCCATTTCGATCAGCTGGTCGTAGGGCACATCGGCCTCGGCGAGCAGCACGTTCATATGGCCGGGCATGCGACCGGCGACGGGATGGATGGCGAAGCTGACTTCGACGCCCTTCTTGGCGAGTTCATCCGCCAGCTGCCGCACCTGATGCTGCGCCTGCGCGACGGCGAGCCCGTAGCCGGGCACGATGACCACCCGTCCTGCCATGCCGAGCAGCAGGGCCGCCTCATCCGCCTGCACGGATTTCACACTGCCCGTGGCAGCGGCTGCCGTACTGGCGGTGGCATCGACTTTGCCAAAGGCGCTGAAGAGCACATTCGTCACGGGGCGGTTCATGGCCTGGCACATGGCCAGTGTCAGGAGGGTGCCGGAGGAGCCGACGAGCGTGCCGGCGATGATCATGGCGACGTTATCGATGGCAAAACCATCCGCAGCGACGGCGAGGCCGGTGAAGGAGTTCAGCAGTGAAATGACCACCGGCATGTCCGCGCCGCCGATGGGCATGACCATCAGCACGCCGAGCGCGAGTGCGATCACAATGAACAAGCACATGAGCGCCATGCTGTGCGAGCCTCCTGCCATCGTGAGCGCCAGGAGCAGGCTGGCCAGGAAGAGCAGGCCGTTCAACAACTGCTGCGCGGGATAGGTTACCGGTTTGTCGAAATGGCCTTCGAGCTTGAAAAAGGCGATGATGCTGCCGGACAGCGAGACGGCACCGATCATGGCCGCGCAGAGCATGGAGATCACGAACTTCAGGCTCGAATCCGCTGTGACATGCGCGAATTCAATCGCCGCCACCAAGGCGGCCGCGCCGCCTCCGGCCCCATTGAAGAGCGCCACCATCTGCGGCATGGCTGTCATCTTCACCTTGTAGGCGCCGGCGGCACCCACGGCCAGGCCAAGCAGTATGCCGACGAAGATCAGCAGCCACTTCCACAGTGACACGCCTTCACCATGCGAGCCATGCAGCTGCGGCAACACTGCCAGCAGGGCGAGCACCATGCCCAGGCCTGCAATTAAATTTCCCCTCCGTGCAGTCTTGGGGGAGGCCAGCAGTTTGATGCCGAGGATGAACAGAACAGAAGCGATCAGAAAGGCAAAGGAGGTGATCATGGGGGCGTTTGACTTCGTCTATCTCCACTTTGTTCCGGTTGTCTCACTTCTTCCGTTTGAACATTTGCAGCATGCGGTCGGTGACCATGAAGCCGCCGAACACGTTGGCTGAACCCAGCACGACAGCGGCGAATCCTGCGGCGGATTGCAGGAAGCCATCGGCCTCGGCCAGCGCCAGCATGCCGCCGAGGAGGATGATGCCGTGGATCGCGTTCGTGCCGGACATCAGCGGCGTGTGCAGCATGGACGGCACCTTGGAGATGAGCTCGAAGCCGAGAAAGACCGACAGCACGAAGATGACAAAGATGAGCATTTCCACGGTCATGGCAGATCAGGTGGCGGTGGCGAGTTTGTCGTTCACGATGCGGCCGCCGTGGGTTATGACGCAGCTTTTGAGAATGTCGTCGTCCAGGTTCAGCTTCAGCGCCTGCGTCTCCTTGTCCCAGAACTCCGTCAGCAATGCGGTGACATTGGACGAGTACATCTGGCTGGCATGTACAGGCACGCGGCCCGGCAGGCTGGCGATGCCGACGATCTTCACGCCTTTGCGCTCGATGATCTGGTCGACCACCACGCCTTCGACATTGCCGCCGCTTTCGACGGCAAGATCCACCACGACGCTGCCCGGCTTCATCGCATCCAGCATCTCGCTGGTGAGCAGCACTGGAGCACGCCGGCCAAACACCTGCGCCGTGGTGATGACGATGTCCGACTCAGCGCATACGCGCGCCATGCCTTCGCGCTGGAGCTTGAGCTGGTCGTCGGTCAGCGCCTTCGCGTAACCACCTTCCGTCTGCCCGGTCTCACCCACGTCGATTTTCACAAATTTCGCACCGAGTGATTTCACCTGCTCTTCGACGACCGGCCGCGTATCAAAGGCTTCCACCTTGGCGCCCAGACGTTTGGCCGTGGCGATGGCCTGCAGCCCTGCCACGCCTGCGCCGATGATGAAAACCTTCACCGGCTTGATCGTGCCTGCGGGCGTCATCATCATGGGGAAAATCTTCCCAGATTGTCCTGCGGCCACGATCACGGCGGCATAGCCCGCCAGACTCGCCTGCGAGGAGAGCACATCCATCTTCTGCGCCCGCGTGCTGCGCGGCACAAGCTCCATGCTGATGGCGGTCACATTGCGGGCCGCCAGCGCACGGATCAATTCCGGCGACTGAAACGGATCGAGCAAGGCGATGAACACCGCGCCCTCACGCAGGGCGCTCACTTCATCCAGCGTTGGTTTGCGCACCTGGAGGATGACATCTGCTGCGGCCAGCATCGCGGTGCGATCTGTCCGCACTGCTGCGCCGGCTCTCGTGTAATCCATGTCACTGTGACCGCAGGAAAGGCCGAGTCCGGATTCCACTTCAATCTTCGCCCCCAGGGCCACAAGCTTGGCCACGTGCTCAGGCACCAAGGCGGTGCGCGTTTCTCCCGCATGGGTTTCTTTGGGAACAGCGACAGTCATCTGGATGGGAGGACACGAATGATGACGAAGCCTGACACCTGGCCCGCATCATGTAAAGAATGAAAGGAGAGTGCGTGGATAGGCTACGGCCCTAGCGGGCAGAGCTGAACGCTCAGGCTCAGATAAGCTCTCTCAGCGGTGCACCCTGATCCACGATGAAGTTGGGCCTGCCCTGATGATCCGTGTATATCGTATCAAGCGGGACGCCCATGTGATGGTAGATGGTGGCGGCGAGATCGCCGGGAGTGACAGGGCGTTCATCAATCTGGCCGCCGTCTTTGTCGGAGGCACCGATGACCTGGCCATGACGGAAGCCGCCACCGGCGAGGGACATGGACATGACGTAGGGCCAGTGGTTGCGACCGTCGGTGCTGCCCTGTGTGCCGAGTGTGGGCGTGCGGCCAAACTCGCCCATGGTGATGACGAGCGTGTTTTCGAGCAGGCCGCGCTCGGCGAGATCGCTGACGAGTGTGGTGATGACGTGGTCGAACACTGGCAGCAGCGGGCGCAGGCCGTTCCAGATGCCACCGTAGGGCGGGATGTTGTCGCCGTGGTTGTCCCAGGTGCCGGAGGCGCCGTGATTGCTGAGATCAATGGTGACGAAGGAAGAGCCGCGCTCCACGAGACGGCGCGCGAGCAATGCCTGCTTGGCCCAGTCATGCTCGCCGTAGCGGTCGCGCACTTTTTGCGGTTCCTTGCTCAGATCAAAAGCCTCCTGCGCCCGGCCACCGGCCACGATGTCGAAGGCGGTCTGCGAGAAGCTGTCCATGGCGCTCATCATGCCGCTGGCATCGATGTCGGCACGCAGGCCGTCCATTTGTTTGCTCAGCGTCTGGCGCGCTTGCAGGCGGTCCATGCTGAGGCCGGAGGGAAGCTGGAAGAGCTTGGTGGCGCTGCTGCCATCGAAGGGATCATACTGCGTGCCGAGGTAGCCGCCCCACGCGACGTGCGAGCGCGATTTCATGTTCAGCACGACATACGGCGGCATGGCCGGATGATTGGCCCCGCGATGCTTGGCCACGATGCTGCCGAACGAGGGATAGTACTTCGCCTTTGGATTCGTGCGCGGCTCGTTGGCGAGGTTCGCCGTCTGCATGACCATGTTGGGCTCATGATTGCTGAAGCGGCAGTCCACCGAGCGGATGAGGGTGAACTTGTCCAGCATGGCAGCCTGCTTGGGCAAATACTCGCAGATATGCGTGCCGGGCAGTTTGGTGGGGATCGTTTTGAAGGGGCCGCGAATCTCACGCGGGCGATCAGGCTTCGGGTCCCAGGTGTCGATCTGCGAGGGGCCGCCGGTCATCCAGAGCAGGATCACCGCTTTGCCGCTCTTGGTGGTCTTTCCCTCTGCACGCAGTTTCGTCAGCGCAGGCAGGGTGAGGCCGCCCAGGCCTGCGAGGCTCGTCTTCAAAACCGAGCGCCGGCTGTGGACGACCACGCCATCCCGCACACGCGGGTTCATGAACGTGAATGCATGCGGGGCGCTGTGGCCGGAGCAGGGATGATCGGGAGATGACATCGGAGTTCAATACGCAGCGCCGGGAGGAACTCTAACCGCGCACTTCAAATCCGCTTTGCATTCACTTCACCAGCTTTAAATACGCGATCAAATCCGCGAGTGACTGCGGCGTGAGCGCGGCTTCGAGGCCTTCCGGCATCAGGGAGGTACCCGTGCTCTGCAAACTCGCGATCTCGCTGCGCAGCACCGACTTCGTCAGATTTCCGGCCATCTTCAGCGTGAGGCTCGCACTTGTCTCCGTGGCGATCACTCCATACAACTGCTCACCATTTTTCAGCGTGCAGTGATAGGCCATGAATCCCGGCTCAATGATCGCGCTCGGGTCGAGGATGGAGTTCATGAGCTTCTCCGCATCATGCTGCACCACGCTGCGCAGATCCGGCCCCAGCTCGATGCCCACGCCGTCCAGCTTGTGGCAGCTGATGCACACTTGAGCGAACATCGTCTTTCCCTTCGCCGCGTCGCCCGTCAGTTTCAGCGCGGGTTTGAACTTCTCCACCACCGCTGCGCGTGTGGCGCTCGTGGCATCCGCAAACACTGCTGCCGCTTGCTTGGCGATTTCCTTTTTCGGGTGTTTTGTCAGCCGTGCCCGCAGCGCGGCATCACAGGCTTTCGCCTCCGGCCGCTGCAGCAGCGCCAGGGTCCAGGCATCGCTGGAGAGCAGCGTCTCGATGATCTGCACCCGCACCGCCGGTGTCCGTTCATTCCAGCCTGCCAGCAGGAATTCGGGTCCGTCCTTCGGCTGCAGTTTTGCCACCAAACGAAGCACTTCGGTGTTTGCTGATTTCTTCCAGAGTTCCGGCAGCAGGGCCTTCACCATCTCGCGATGTTCACGGTCTGAGGCCAGCAGCACCACTGCCGCCATGGGCGGGGTTTCCTTGGCCGCTTTGACTTCCTCGGCCGCCGTGTGAAGCAGGTCGGCCATTTTCTTCAATCCCTGCTGAGCTTCCGCCGAAGTCACCTGCTGTGTGAAGGCGGACAGCGAGAGCCCCTTTTCATCAAGGACGGCGAGCAGCTCGGTGGCATGTTTTTGAGATGCTTGGTGAGACAGGAGCGTGGCGATGGCCCGCTCATTTTTCACTGCCAAAGCGCAGCGAAACAGCATGCCAATGACCTGGTTGTTTTCCGGTGACGCACTTTCAGGAAAGCGTGTGCAAACACCTTCCAAATGCGGCATCACGGAACTTAGTGCCGCGCCTTGAAGCGAAGAGCCTGACGGGGTCTCGCGCAGCAATTGCGCAAGCAGATCCGCCGCCCAGTCGCCTTTCAGTTCACCGAGGGTGCAGGCCAGTTGCAGCTGCACTTTCTCGTCCTTGTCGTTCACGAGTTTCGCCAGCGTCTTTTGGAGTGGCGATGATTCGTTGTCTTTCCACTCCAGCTTCTCAGCCATTTGCAATGCCTGCTCACGCACATGTGGTGATTCATCGGCCAGCAGGTCCAAGCATGCGGTGGAGCTGAGTTTCTTCATGGCCAGCAGTGTCCACGTGGCCTGTGCCCGCGTTTGGGGCTGCTTGGATTTGAGGAGGCCATCGATGGCGGCCTTCTCACCGCTCCATGCCAGCTGCATCTGCGCCTTGTCGCGCTGCCAGCCGTTCGAGGAAGCCAAGTCTTGTATTGTAGTCCCGCCTTTAGGCGGTTCTGGAGTGCGCGTGATTTTCCAAATCCTGCCCTTGTCGTCTCCTTCGCGGTAATGAGGTAGCAGTTCATCCTTCCCGTTTTGCGGCAGCCACTGCGGGTGCTCGATCATGTAGCGGTACATGTCCGCCACCCAGAGCGCGCCATCGGGCCCGGTGCGGACCATGACGGGGCGGCACCAGCGGTCTTCGCTGGCGAGGAAGTCCATTTTTGATTCGGCGGGATCACGCACGGCTTTGAAGGTAACGCCGTCGTCTTCGAGGATGTGATGCTGCACGACGTTGTGGAAGGGCTCGCAGGTGAAGGCGTGGGTTTTGCCATCATCAAACAGCACACGGTCGCGATAGACCTCGATGCCGCAGGCGCTGGTGAAGCGGCCGGCTTGATCAAAGCTGTGAAAACGCTTCTCCATACTGCTGGCGGGATACACCGATGGATTGCGCGGGAAGAGCTGGTGAATCGGGTCCGGCGGAATGACGTGCGGATTCCGGCGCAGGTAGTGGTCCTGCAGCACGTAGTGCCACAGCGGAAAGCTGTTCTGCACGCCGAACCAGTGGCCCCAGTCATCGCGGGCGCGGCCAAACTGCGAGGGTCCGCTCTGTGGATCAAACTCGCCCGTGTCCGGCTTGAAGCGGAAATCGCGGCTGCCGAGGTCGATCTTCTCGCCGGTGAGCTTGGATTCGATCTGCGTGCCTTTGTTGTAGCCGCCATGGTGTGCGCCTGCTGCGCAGTACACCCAGCCATCCATGCCCCAGCGCAGGCCGTTCACGCGCAGTTGCTGATTGCCCGTGCTGAAGCCAGTGAAGAGCACCTGCTTCTCGCCGTTCGGCTTGATGAAAAAGATGTCCGGAGCGGCGGTCACGATGACGCCATCGCGCCAGGTCAGGATGCCGGTGGGATAGCTCAGGTCGTTCACGGTGACTGTGCGCTTGTCGTAGCGGCCGTCGGCATTGTTGTCTTCGAGCATCACCACACGCCCGCCGGCCTTGCCGTTGCCATCCATGCCCAGCGGGTAGTCCGCCATCTCGATGACCCACAGCCGTCCTTTGTCATCCCAGTCAAACGCCACAGGATCAAGCACCACAGGCTCTGCTGCGACGAGGTCGATGCGGTAGCCTGAGCGCACGTGCCACTTTTTCGCTGATTCCTCTGGTGAAAGCGGTGGCGTGGCCGTTTGCAGCTTCGCGGGCGCGGGCGGTGTCATGCCGCTGGCCTTGTAATGCGTTGCGGTTTCATCTGCGGTTAATGCGTCATTATAAAAAGCCACCTCATCGATCTTGCCTTCGAAGTTGAACAGGTTGTCGCTGCGCCCACCGATGAACCATTGGTCCTTCGGAGTGTGTGTGATGTCCAGATCCCCCTCGATCTCAGGTTTGCCGTCCAGAAACACCTGCAGCTTCTTCCCCGTGCGGTTCAGCACCACGTGATGCCATTGCTTGAGGGCCAGCTTGGTTTTGCCTGAGATCAAACCCTTCGCAGTGTTGCCATTGTAAACAAACAGGCAGCCCGTCGCGGCATCGGCATGCGTGCCACCGATGCCGAGGTGGTCTCCGGGGCAGGCCTTGTCGCCGTCAGTGCCACGTGAGAACAGATAGCCCGTCACAGCACGTGTATTCGTGGGCAGCGCATTCCAGAACCAGAACTCCACGCTGTAGTCGCTGCCGGTCATCGGAAAGCCGTCCACACGGCCGCCTGCAAAGTGTGGCGCACGGTTGATGCCCTTGCCGGAAAATGCCTCTCCCTGCGGCCCCTCCAGATAGCGGGCCACACCGGGCTCATAGAGCGGTTCCTCGCCACGCCAGTCATTGACTGGATAGAGTGAATCACCGGCGATCTCGTCCATGCGCCAGTAGGAGGTGGGATGGGAGGCAAAGACGGCCTGCGGATAAGCGCCCAGTGCGTGGGTGATGATCTGACGGTTTTTGCCCGTGATTTCCTCCAGAGCATCGAGCAGTGTCTCGACCATCTTTGGTTCTGCCTGCACTTCGAGTCCTGCGGTGCGCGCGGGCCAAGTCGTGTAGCCGCCCAGCGCATGCTGTTCCGGAGGCGGGATGTAGCCTTCGCCGCCGTTGGCGAGCTCGATGTTGATCGTGGTCGGCAGCGGGCTCTGCGCCTTCAGCTTGAGGCCGGTGATGGCATACACCTCGTTCGGAAGTGTGGCGATGGCCAGATCGCCGATGCGGATGGCCTGCAGCTTGATCTCCGTCTTTTGACGTTCGTGCAGAATGATTGCTTCGCGTGCATACACCTCCTGTTTGTCCTTCGGCACATCATTAACAATTTTTGCTGCGATGGGTCGTGCCCAGGCGAGGCGTTTTTCGCCTGGCACGCGGTAGTTTAGAGTGAGCAGTTTTTCCACCATGGCGATGGGGGCCAGTTTCTGATGCTGGATCTTCGCGTATGCCTCCATGGCTTTCTTCGCCACTTCCTCAGCATAGGCATCCATGGTGATCTGCGGGCGTGGCTTGCTGTAGTCCATCCATTGCTGGTCGCCGCTGGTGCCCTGTGTCATCGCGGCTACAAATTCCGGCCCTTCGCTGCTGCTCTGTTTCATCAGCTTCGCAATGTGCTGTGCAAAGGCACCATAGTAGTCCGACGAGATCGCCTTGGCTCCGAAGTAATGCATCGAGTAGTTGGCGAAGAAGGCCATTGGTTTGCCGCTCGCTGTTTGAACTGAGATCACCGACAGAGCAGGATCTGAAGGCCCGGAAGGACCGGTGACATCCGGGCTCTCATGCCCAGGATGCATGTTCGCACGGGCGGTGGGATCTCCGAAGGGATCGGTGATCACTTTGTCCGGCTTGCGAATCCAGCGCCGCGTGTGCGTGTGCTCCCAGTCATCCACCACACCCCAGCCGATCTTGGCAGGTTGCAAACGTTTGTGGGCTGCCACGATGCCTTCGGCGAGCTTGGGCACGAGGAACTTGGCGTAGTCCACATCGAGACGCGTGCCGAGGCATCCCATCGCCGCAGGGGCTGAATGCGTGTGCGTGGCTGAAACCAGCATGCGATCCGTTGGAATACCCGTCTGCTGGCTCGCCAGCGCCTTGGCCTCATCAATCAGCGAACGTGTCATCATGCACGTGTCCACGATGACGATCGCGATCTCTGTCTTCCCGTCATCCAGTACCAAGCTGCGCGTATAAAGCTTGTCGGTGATCGTGGAAGACTGCGCCTCGATGAAGCCACCCGCGATGATCCGTGGGAACGTCGTGGGCGTGATGTCGATGGCGGAGACGCCTGCGCGGAAGGCCGGTTGTGCCTGCGCGGTGATGGCAGCGAGGCCGAGAAATAACAGGAGTGACTTCATGAGATTGGCTCAAACCAACGCTCATGAAGATCACTTGCTTGCCTTCGATCAGGCGATCAACGGGCCAATGGCGGGTTCGGCGAGGAGCTTCTGCACTTCTTCGACCAGACCTGCCACAGGCACAGCGCTCTGCGAACGCGCGAGCAGGTTCTTGATCACGACCTCGGGGTATTCAGCACCGAAGACGATGGCAAAGCGGGCCTTGCGATCCTCGGCGGCTTGAAACTGCTTGCCGACTTTTTGCGCTCCAAAGCTGTAGTCGATGCGGATACCTGCGGCACGCAGGGCCTGCACGGCGGCGAGCGCGTGTGGGCGCTGGGCTTCATCAGCGACAACGACGAAGGCATCAATGCTGCTGGCGGCGAGGTAGGCGCTGGTGAGCTTCATCTGCGCGCCGGGCGTGCGCTTCAGCAGAATGCCGAGCACGACATCACCCATGGCGAAGCCTGCGGCGGGCATGTCCACGCCGCCGTCGCTCATGAGGGCGCAGAGCTTGTCATAGGTGCCACCACCTGCGAGAGCGCGGAGGCCGTGCTTGAGATCAAAGACTTCAAACACAACGCCGGTGTAGTAGGCGAGGCCACGGACGATGGTGGCATCAATCTTGATGAACTGCCACAGGCCACGGGCGGTGAGGTTCTCACGCAGCGCAGCAAAGGCCGGGTGGTTCTCATCCGTGGAGGCCATGAAGGCGCGGACTTCGGCAGTCGTGAGACCGATGAGCGCGAGTTTTTTCTCCGTCTCCTCCGGGCGTGCACGTTCGATTTTGTCGATGATGCTCAGGAAGGCCGTGGTGTGCTCCTCGGCGATGTTCTTGTCCGCGAGGAAGGTGCTCCAGATTTCGCGGTTGCTCAGGCGGATGATGAAATCATCTGAGCTGACGCCGAACTCACGCACGACATCAATCGCCAGCGCGATCAACTCAGCGGAAGTCGCAGGCGAAGAGTCGCCAAGAATGTCGGCATTGAACTGGATGAACTCACGGCCGCGTCCTTCCTGCGGTTCTTCGTAGCGGAAGCAGGGGCCGATCTGAAACCACTTGATGGGTTTTTTGAAATCACGCTGACGAGCGGTAGCCATGCGTGCGAGCGATGGCGTGACCTCCGGGCGCAGGGATATTTCGCGTTCGGCTTTGTCGAGAAAGCAGTAGAGCTGGTTGGTGATCTCATCGCCGCTTTTCTTGCGATAGAGGTCGGTGCTTTCGACGAGCGGGGCCTCGTACTCCACGAAGCCATAGCGACGTGCGACAGAGCGCCAGGTTTCGGTGATGTAGTTTCGCAGTGCGCATTCTTCAGGGAAGAAGTCGCGAAAGCCTTTGACTGTGCGGAAGGAGGCCATAGAGGGGGCGGGATTCATCTTCATGTGCAACGTGAACGCAACCGGAAATGCGGCGTGGTGCAGAAGTGTCTGATTGCATGCTCTCCGACCTGTTTGTGCGCGATTTCCGCTGCTTCGCCGAGGCGAGGCTGGAATTGCATCCCGATGTGACGCTGCTGGTGGGCAGGAATGCCCAGGGGAAAACATCCCTCATCGAAGCTGCGTGCGTCCTGCTGCGCCTGCAGTCGCCCCGAACATCCAACCGTGCCGAGATGGTGCGCTTTGGTGCTGCCACGTGTTTGGTGGAAGCCCACTGGCGGGGCAAACGACTGCGTTATGCACAGTCAGCCACGACGCGACGGCTGGCGGTGGATGGAGCCACCTGTAGCAGATCTGCGGATTTTCTTGCCGCCTCAGGTGTGGTGGTGTGGATGGATCACCGCGACATGAATCTGCTGCGTGGCGGAGCGGAGCATCGGCGCCGGTTTCTCGACTTCGCGGCGAGCCAGATGTTCCCTGATTATCTGCATGCGCTGCGTGGTTATGAACGTGCCCTGCGTGGGCGCAATCATGTGTTGAAGCGGGATGCCAGCATCGCGTGGAAGCAGGCGGACGCCTTTGCACGAGTGATGGACGGCTTTGCCCACACACTCTGGCAGCGGCGTGCGGAACTGTGCGCCGCTCTGGGCACTGAGGTGTCATTGGCACATGCGAAGCTGAGTGAAGGGGTGGAGAATGTGTGCATCACCTATCAGCGCACGAGTGATGCCGCGCTGGGCTTGTTTGAGGCGCTTTTGACGATGCGGGATGAAGAAGCTCGCACGCGTTCGACCGCATTCGGGCCGCATCGTGATGACATTGGGATGCGCTTGAATGATCTGGACGCGACCACCTTTGCCTCGGAAGGCCAGCAGCGGTCGTTTGCGCTGGCGATGAAACTCGCCCAGGCGCAGGTGCTGGAGCACGCCTGTGGTTCGCCCCCCCTGATGCTGATGGATGACGTTTTTGGCGAACTGGATGCCCACCGCCGCCGGGCCCTGCTGTCGTGCCTGCCACCGGGAACGCAGAAGATCATCACGACCACGAATCTGGACTGGGCCGACGCCGACCACCTCGCGGGGCGGGTTTTTGGAGTCGAACAGGCCAAATTCAGCCGAATCCGGGGCTGAAAAACGTGGCTTTTGGCCGGAAATGGCCTGAATTTGCCAATCCCAAGCTTCTCAGAAACATCCCTTGACGCATTTTCAGGCAGTTTTAGCTTTAAGGTGGGTTAGATTGCCTTGCGCGCGTGGCTTTTCGTGATTCTCAAAACAGTTGGAATTCTCCGTCGCGCATCTGGATTCTGACGCTTGCTCGCTTCAACACTTTTCCCATTTATTCTCAATGTTCGGCAAACTTTTCGGCTTCGTGGCCCAAGACATCGGCATCGATCTCGGCACGGCAAACACTCTCGTCTATGTAAAAGATCACGGCATCGTCCTCAGAGAACCTTCAGTGGTGGCGGTCAAAACCGGCACCAACGAAGTCGTCGCTGTGGGTGACGACGCCAAACGCATGCTCGGACGAACTCCGGGCGGCATCACGGCCATCCGCCCTTTGAAGGACGGGGTGATCGCCGATTTCCGTGTGACGGAAGCCATGCTGCGCCATTTCATCAAGAAGGTGCAAGGCGGGGGCCGCAAGATGCGCGGACCGCGCGTGGTCATCGCCGTGCCCTCCGGCATTACCGAAGTCGAGAAACGTGCGGTGAAGGAAAGCGCAGAGCAGGCCGGCGCGCGTGAAGTTTACCTGATCGAAGAACCGATGGCTGCGGCCATTGGAGTGGGTCTGCCAGTGCAGGAAGCTGCGGGCAACATGATCGTTGATATCGGCGGCGGCACCACCGAGGTGGCGATCATTTCGCTCTCCGGCATCGTTTACAGCCGCAGCGTGCGCGTGGCCGGCGATGAACTCGACGAAGCGATCATCAATTACATGAAGCGTGCCTACAATCTCATGATTGGCGAGCGCACTGCGGAAGAAATCAAGCTGCGCATCGGCTCCGCCTTCCCGCTGGGCAAGGAAACGACCATGGAAGTCAAAGGACGCGACATGGTGGCCGGCCTGCCAAAGACCATCACCATCACGAGCCAGGAAGTCCGCGAAGCCATGCTGGAGCCGCTCAATGCGATCATCGACGCCGTGCGCACCACTTTGGAACGCTGCCCGCCGGAACTCTCCGCCGACTTGGTGGACCGCGGCATCATGCTTGCCGGTGGCGGCGCACTGCTGCGCGGCCTCGACAAATTGCTTCAGGAAGAAACAGCGCTCCCGGTGCATGTGGCGGAAGATCCGCTCAGCGCCGTCGGCGAAGGCACCGGACGGGTGCTCAGTGAGCTTGAGTTCCTGCGCAAAGTGAGCACGACCGAAGTCTGATGACCATTTCGCGCTGCCCTGTGTTCGCTTGAAAGCATCCGCCGAAAAGCACCGCACCCAGCCCGGAGGAAAGGCCAATCATGAAAAAGCTCAACATCCTCGCGCTTCTGATCTTCGTGGCAGGGCTGGTGGCCGTGTTCACCTTTGACACTGCGACCACCCGGCAGATCCAGTCTCGTGTCATGAGTCTGCTGTCTCCTTTCATCCACAGCAGTGCGGCGATGGAGCAGGCGGCGGAGTCTGCCGTGGCTCCGCAGATCAATCCGGTGGAAATGAAACGGGAAAACGATGAGCAGCGCGTCCAGCTGGAGCGGCTGCGCATCATTCAGCAGAAGTACAATCAGATCATCGAGGAGAACGCCAAGCTGCGTCAGCTCATTGAGTTCAAGCAGTCGGCCCCTTTCAAGATGACGGCTGCCAAGGTGATCCGCCGCAGCTCCAGCACCTGGTGGAACAGCCTGATCATCGACAAAGGTTCACTCGATGGCATCGGCACGGACAGTCCGGTGATCACATCCGTCGGACTTGTGGGGAAGACTTCCACGCTGGCCCCGCACATGGCCAAGGTGATTTTGCTCACAGATGAGATGTGCCGTGTATCGGCCAAAATCGAAGGAACGCTGGAGCAGGGCATCCTGGGTGGCGAACGTGCCGCGCTGGAAGTGCGCCCAGAGCTGCACCTGCGTTTCCTCCATCGCAACTCGAACATCAACGCCGGTGCAGGGGTTTACTCCTCCGGTGAGGGCGGCGTGTTTCCTGCGGATCTGTTGCTGGGCCGTGTGAAGCGTTTTGAAAACCGTGAAATTTCCGGAGAGGCCGTCATCGAACCCGCCGTTGATTTCTCCACCTTGGATTATGTCTTTGTGATTGAAATGCAGGTTGCCGAGCCAACGCCGGAACCTGCAGCGACACCGGCACGCGCCAAGCCCTGAGCCGCCATGTTGTTCCACCCGATCTCCATCATTCTGCTCCTGCTCACCTTCATGGTGCAGGAGTTCATTCCCGGGCTGGAGATCGCCCAGTTTGCCACGCTGTTTCTGCCGGCGGTATTCTTCTTCAGTGCTTCCGTGGCCGCACCGTTTTCGATGATGCTGCTGCTCGCCTTCATCACTGGTTTTGTCTGGGATGCCCGCCATCTGCCCGGAGTTCTGGAGAGCCTGTCAGGTGCGGAGGATGTGTTTGGCACCGGTGCAGACGTTGAACTGGGCGCGGGCAGTCATCCGCTGCCATTTGGCCTCTCCATCGTCCTGTTTGGGATGCTCGGCACCCTCCTGCAGGGCATCCGTCCGTTGTTCAAACGGGGCCGCCTTGAGCTCCCGGTGCTGATGGTCGGCCTGGCGGTCTTTGTGTGGCTGCTTGCGCAGTTTCTCATCATCACTTTCCTGCGGGGTTCCCTGCAGTTTCCGGCAGGCGTATGGACGAAGATGATCACCGATTCCCTGCTTGCCATGCTCGCGGCACCGCTCATCTTTTTGCTGCTTTATTCGCTCGCCCGCCTGTCGAGTTATGAAATCAAATACGAAGGCCTGAGGTACCGTTTCGATGGTCGTTAAATATCGCTTCCGCCTCTATCTGTTCTCGCTCGCCATGATGTGCGGGTTTGGACTGCTTGTGTTCAGGCTTTGGTCCCTGCAGATGGACCGCAGGGAGGAGTTTGCCAAGATGATTCCCGGGGCGAAAAAGGAACGCGCGCGCATTCCCGGTCCGCGTGGTGAGATCAAGGACCGCAACGGCGTCGTGCTTGCCACCAACAAGGCCAGCTTCGAGGTTCGCATCAATCTCGCGGAGGTCGTCACCGAGTACAAGCGCCTTGCCAAGATCAAGAAGACAGCCGTGCCGGAGATCACCTTTGAGATCTCTGAAAGGGGCATCAAGCGGATGAAGCCCGAACTCGATATTTACAAGATTTTCGAGGAGACAATCACCGCCCGCATGATCGAGATGGGGGTACACAAGGACTACTCGGTGGAATCCCTGCGCGTGCACTACCGCAGCTTTGGCGGTGCGGTGCCGTGGGTGTATCGGGATGATCTGACCTTCGCTGAATTCAGCCGCATCGCCGAGCACAATCTGGGACTGCCGGGGGTCACCGTCGCCGAGCGTGCCTCGCGCGTGTATCCGCTGAAATCAGTCGCCTGCCACATCCTCGGCTACGTGCGTCTGCCGGATGACCAGCGCGCCTCGGCCGAAGACCGCAAGGGCTGGGACTATTACGTGCCGGATGACTTCGGCGGTGCTGGCGTGGAGAAAAGCTTCGACAACTACCTGCGTGGCAAGCCCGGCGTGCGCGTGATGCAGCGCGACCAGCGTGGCCGGCCCGTGGGTGAAGTGGATGAAGAATACGAAGAGCCTCGCAAGGGCAACGATGTTTATCTGACGCTTGATGCCCGCATGCAGATCATTGCCGACAAGGCTCTGCGCGACGCCAAGATCGGCCGTGGTGCCGTGGCCGTGATCGATCCAAACTCCGGCGAGGTGCTGGCGATGGTTTCCGTTCCCTCATTCGATCCCAATCAGTTCATCCCCAGCATCCAGCAGTCCGACTGGGATGCCCTGCTGGAAAACAAAACCGTGCCGCTGCTCAACCGCGCGGTGAAAGGCCATGTGCCGGGCTCGACCTTCAAAATTCCGATCTCGTTTGCCGGCTGTCTTGCAGGCATCAACCTGAACCACTTCAACTGCAGCGGCAGCGTCACCTATGGCACCAAGGCCATGCAGTGCTGGATTCAGCGCCAGAACGGCGGCTCACATGGCACGCTCGGCCTCAGTGATGCCATCAAATATTCCTGCAACTGCTTCTTCTACCGCTATGGCAATGCGGCGGGAATCGGCAACATCACCAAGGTGGGCAAAATTCTCGGCTTGGGAACCAAGACCGGCATTGAACTCGAAGACGAAAGCCCTGGCATTCTTCCCAACCCGGACTGGCTTCGCGCGAACCATCCTGCTGAGCGCTGGAGTGACGGCTTCACCGCCAACACCTCCATCGGGCAGGGCTTTGTGCTCGCCTCTCCTCTGCAAATGGCATCAGTCAGCGCCACGGTCGCCAATGGCGGCAAGGCCTGGAGTCCGCATCTGCTGAAGCGGGTGATGGATCATGACCAGGCAGTGCTGGAAAATCCACCCAGTCTCCGCGGCGATCTTTCGGCCAGCGTGAAACCCGAGGAGATCGAAGTCATTCGCAGAGGCATGTGGAAGGTCGTTAATGATCCCTCAGGCACGGGCAAAGGAGCCCGCATCACGGGAGTGGAAGTCGCTGGCAAGACCGGCACGGCCCAGAACTGGCGCCTCGACGAGAAGCGCGTGAAGCATGACGACAATCACACTTGGTTCATTTGTTTCGCGCCCTACAAGGATCCCAAATTCGCTGTGGCCGTGCTTGTGCAAAACGGCAAATCCGGCGGTGGCTGTGCAGCGCCTGTGGCGCGCCGGGTGCTCGAACAATGTCTGGCTTTGGACAATCCGAAGTACATCGTGGATGTCACCCCGATGGAGCCTGCGGAAGGTCATTTCAATCATATAGCATCCGTCCAATATGCTGACGCTGCGGTTCCAGAGGGCCTCGGCGCGGATGAGGATGGCGACGTGGGCACGGGTGTGTCCGCGCCAGAACCGGCTGATGCTGATGCGCCGCGTGTGAATACGACGCCCAATATCAAACGGAAAGCCGATTCAGCGGGATCGGCGGGAAGCAACTCCGGACAGAACGTGCCCAAGGCCGTGCCAGTGCGCAGGGTCGGTATTTTCAACCGGGGAGGTTCCCAGGAAACCAAACCATCCGATTCCGCTCCCAGCGGCGGCGGATTTTTTCGCAAGCTCTTCCGCTGAAGAACTGCATCACATTTTCAGGGAGACTTTATATTATGGCATTGACCTTCGTTCAAAGAATCAAAGAACTGCTTACAGGTAAACGCGACATCAAAAGCGGTGTGCGCCTCGTCATCAACTGCGAGAAACTGGAGAACCGCGTGGCCTTGCTCGACAAAGGCGTCGTCGAAGAATACAACATCGAGCGCGTCGGCACCCAGAGCCTCATTGGCAGCGTCTTCAAAGGGCGCATCCGCAACATCGAGCAGGGCCTCAAGGCCATGTTCATCGACATCGGGTTCGACAAAAACGCCTTCCTGCATTTCTGGGACGCCATTCCTGCCGCGCTGGATGCCGGTCTGGAGGAGATCAATCGTGGCGGCAGCAAAAAGAAAAAGCGCATTGAGGCCAAGGACATCCCTACTTTGTACCCGATCGGTTCGGAGATCATGGTGCAGGTCACCAAAGGTCCCGTGGGAAACAAAGGCCCGCGCGTTACCACCAACATTTCCCTCGCTGGGCGTCTGCTTGTCCTGATGCCGCTGAACGACACCTGCGGTATCTCGCGCAAGATCGAAGACCCGAAGGAGCGCTCCCGTCTGCGCAAGATCATCGAGAAAATCAGCCTGCCTGAAGGCATGGGCATCATTCTGCGCACCGAAGCCTCGGGCAAACGTGCGCGTCATATCGTGCGCGATCTGAACATCCTCCTCGACGAGTGGGACCAGATCGTTGCCAAGCGCGACGGCCAGAACGCGCCCGTCTGCTGCTTCCAGGAGCCTGATCTCGTCGAGCGTACCGTGCGTGATTTTCTCACCGAGGACATCGATGAAGTCGCCTGCGATGACGCGGCCACCGTCGAGCGCATGCAGCGCATGGCGGCCCACATCTCCGGCCGTGCGAAGCGGCGCATCAATCACTACCAGGGCCAGAGCGCCATCTTTGAGCATTACGGCATCCAAAAGCAGATCGACAACGCCTTCTACCGACAGGTCTGGATGCCCTGCGGTGGCTACATCGTGATCGATCAAACGGAAGCTCTCGTCTCCATTGACGTCAACACGGGCCGCAACAAAGGGCACAAGGACGTCGACAAGCTCCTGCTTGAAACCAACCTCGAAGCCGCCGCTGAAGTCGCACGCCAGCTCCGCCTGCGTAACATGGGCGGCCTCATCGTGGTGGACTTTATTGACATGAAACACCGCCGTGACCAGCAGGCTGTGTACAAGCTGATGCTGGACCATCTCAAGCGTGACAAGGCCAAGACCCAGGTCCTGCCCATCTCGCAGTTCGGCCTCATGGAAATGACCCGCCAGCGTCTCAATGAGAGCCTCGGCACCACGCTCTATGAACCCTGCCCGTACTGCAAAGGCCACGGCCAGGTCAAGACGCCGCTCACCATGAGCGTGGAACTGCAGCGCCGTCTTGTCTCGGTGCTGGGCCGTGCCAAGGAGGATCAAAAGAGCCTCATCGTCATCGTGCATCCTGAGGTGATGACCCGCCTCAAGACCGAAGATGGTGAACTGCTGGTCGATCTTGAACGCAAGTATCAGGCGCGTCTCACCTTCCGCAGTGATCCTGCACTCCACCGCGAGCAGATCACGCTGACGAATGCAACCACCGGCGAAGAAGTTCGCCCCTGATCTCAGCGGGCTGATCCGCTGACGCTCAACTCATCCAGGTCGAAACTCTCCTGCGCTCCAGCAGCGCCGGGGACGATCACGACCTTGCCGATGTGTTGAATCGTGTCCGCCCATGAGAAGCTGTTGGCCGCACGTTTCCAGCCTGCGGACAGCGCTTCGGCATCATCCCAGTCATAGCGCAAGGTGGCTGACGCCTGGCTCCACTCAGGTGAAAACTTGGTCTGCGTCTCGAACTGCCACTGCGCGATGTCATTCGCAAACAGCTCGATCATCACCCGCCCGCCCGCTTTTGATGAACGCACCTGGCAGGTGATCTCGGCTCCTTTGCCGCCGATGATCTGGGTCCAGTCACCCGCCAGGGGTGATGCTTTGGCCGTCACCGGAGAAAGCGCAATGGGCAGCGCCCTGCCGCTGCGCGAAACATGAATGTAACCGCCTTTCACGCCTCCTGTGGCATGATGTTCGAGTTGATCGACGCCCTTCCAGCCCTGGGCACTGGCATCGAAGGAAATCGTCTGTGTCGCTGTAGGATGGATCACACGCGTCGCAGCCTTCAACGGATTTTCTGATGGCGGCATTTCCTCATGCAACAAATCGCCGGCGCTGATGGCATACAGCACCGCATGGTCGAGTTCGATTTTGAAGCGCGCAGTCGGGGCCTGCAATGCACCCTTGTTCCATTTCAGCGCCGCATCGGTCACGGACATTGACACAGGTTCAGCCGTGTCCAAGACTTTACCCTGTTCATCCATGGCGACGACACGCAGGCTGCCCCCAGCGGCCACATCAGCTGTGATGCGTACCGGCTCCGAAGTCAGTCGCAGCGTGCGGGTCAGCACATGGGAGGGCTTGCTGTCTTCGGTGGGAGTGTAGCCTGCGAATCCATCCGGCCGCAGCGTCGCCAGACAAGGCAGGCAATGACGCTTCCAGCCGGTGTGGGGAAAGTCGTCTCCGCCGTAGAAGATCATGAGCTTGCCGTCTTTCAAAATGGGCGGGCCGGCCATCGCGTAGATGCATTCGCTGTCGTAGCTGCCCTTCGCTCCGCGTGGGATGAATGGCGTCCCCGGGGCCACGCGCTGCCACTGCAGGCCGTCGTGACTCCACGCCAGTTCGCAATCGACCGAGCGGCCGCTGCCGACGTGGTACATCATGACGTAGCTCAGATAGATGCTGCCGTAACGGAACACCGGCATGCAGTAGGTCTGGCTGGCGCGGCCTTCTGCCATGCTGGAGCGTAGGACGAGGCCATCATTTTTCCAAGTGAGGAAGTCATCACTCTCGAAGCGTGAGACCAGCCGTTCTCCGAGATAGAGTTTGGTGAACCACAGGTATTTGCCGCTGCGATCATCCCAGAACGCATTGTTGTGGGTGTCGCCGTTCTGTGCGCCGAAGCCTTGGGCGGCCAGGGCCTCGCCCCAATGAATGCCATCGGCTGAGAAGCGCACCTGTGGTTTGCCGAGACCGACATCACTCACCATTTTGTAGCGTCGTGCTGGATCGGCATCATGCAGGTCTTTGAACACGCCGACATTGGGGCAGTCACGGGCCACGATGTTGTTGGCGCTGCTGCCGGCAAACTTGTGCAGGCCCAGTTCGGGCTTGTCCCAGCGAATGCCATCTTTGGAAGTAGCGTACAGCAGATACCAGCCGACATCATGCACTGTGCTGGGCTGATCCATCTGCGCGATCACTTCCTTGTCGGCCAGGACACACTTGTACCAGAGTTTGAAGATCTGCTCATCCTCGTCCCAGATCACATTGGGATAGAGGTTGTTCATCGAATTCTCCCATGGTTTGTCCGCCTGAAACAGGGGATTGGCCGGATGCTTCTGCGGGGTGCCGAGTGTAAGCCTGGTATTCACCGCCGCCTCGACCAGACGCGAGTCGAGCAGCAGATGCTTCTGCGCCTGGGGCGTACTCATCGGAACGTCCAGCGCTTCATAGCGTTCCCAGTCAGCGTCGTCAAAATGCCACCACTCGCTTTCGAACACCGTGAAGCCGTGCTTCGTCATCACTTGCTGCAGTTTTTCGCGGTTCTTGAAAATTTCGGGCGGCACCAGTTTGAAATGAGCTCCGGCTTTCTCGGAAAAGTCATCGTGAGCTGTCGGCATCGGCAGTTCCACGCCATGGGCATCCACAAGCGTTGCATCCACGGCGGCACCCCGGTTGTGACGACCACCTTTGGCGGGATCGGCCACGAAGCGCGCATCGGGCAGCGTTTTCCACATCGCGCGCTGGACAGCGAGCGGACGGTAGGCATCCCAGATCTTCAAGCGCAGGCCCTGGGATTTCAACTCAGCCTGCACTTTGGCCAGCTTGGCTGCCGTGGCGGGGCGTAGCAAGGCGCGCGCATGCTTGGGATAGAACGCCGTTTTGAAATAATTGTCCGCCGTGGTGTAGCGCAGATCGATCACCAAGCCATCCGCCTTGGCACCGATGTCGACCAAGGTTTGCGCTGCAAGGCCGGAGGCCGCGAATAAGAAAGCGAACAGGGTTTTCATGGCAGAAGAGCGACGGAAACCTTGCGTCCGTCGTCTTCTTAACGCTGCGACACCTTGCCGCCTTCGAGCAGTTTTTCGAGATTGGGGTCGGCGCGGACGCCCTTTTTGATCGCCTCGCCGTATTCAGCGCGTGCCTTGTCCCACTGCGGGGGATCCCAGGTGATGTAGAGCACGGCCAGATTGAAATGGGCCTCGCCATAAGCAGGATCAATGGCCAGAGCCGTCTTGAATTCACGTTCGGCACGTTCGATCAGATTGAGCTTGGTGGCGATGATGCCGAGGTAATGCCTGCCACTGGCGTTGTCGGGGCGTTTGGCGAGGCTCTTCTCGAAGTAGGTCATCGCGTCCTTCCAGCGCTCCTGTTTGAAATAGGTGACGCCGAGGGCGAATGAGGCGGGTTCGTTGGTCGGATCGTAGGCCAGCGCTTTCTGCAGGGATACTTCCGCATCGGCATGTTTGTTTTCACGCTGGCGTGTGATGCCCAGACCGATGAGTGCGGTGACGTTTTTGGGTTCAGCCCGCAGCGCGTCCTGGTATTGCTTGGCAGCGCTTTCGAAATTTTTGTCCATGTAGCTTTCGTTGGCCTGGCTGATGAGTTTTTCGACGGAGGTCGGTGCAGGAGGTGCCGCCTTTTTATCGCTGTCCGGCGATGCGTTGGCGATGAGAGTGGCCTGCACTCCTTTCGGGCCCAGCAGTTCCCGCACGACGGGATCGGAGAAAAGTTTTTCCTCCTCGGGGGTCAGAATCATGCGTGCGTTCTTCATTTCTTCGACCTGCTTGACGAGTTCATTGGAGGCGCTCTCCATTTTCTGCAGTTCAGCAATCATGAGATCCTTGGCGGCCTGCTGACGATGCTGGGTGCGCAGCTGGCGCATGATGATGCCGCGCAGCATTTCATTTTCCTGGGTGAGCTCAGGCGTGGTGGCGATCTTGCCCTCCATGCCGCTCTGGACTTCTTTGAGCTGCTTCGTCAGCTCGGCCACCTGGGTCTGGTAGGTGGCGCTTTCTTTGCGCAGTTCGGCCATCTGGCCCTGCAAGCCGGTGAGCTGACCACGCAGGGCCACGATTTCCTGGTCCTTGCGACCAACATCAGCCTTCAGGGTTTCCACCTGCTTCTGCGCCTCGGCGATCTCCTTTTTCAGGCGTTCGTTCTCTGCGATGAGGCGCTTCATTTCAGCGCTGCCGGTTTTCTTTTTCAAAGTATCCACCTCAGCCTGCAATCCCAGGCTGCGGGCGCTGGCGGCATCACGTTCCTTGACGGCTGAATCACGCTGTTTCACCGCGTCCTCGCGCTGAGCGATCGCGTCCTCGCGCTCCTTCACAATCTGGTCACGTTCCTTGATCAGCTTGTCACGCTCCTGTTGCGCGGCAGCCATTTGAGTGGATGCGTCTGCCAGTTTTTGGGAGGCCTCCTTGGCCGCAGTTTCAGCGGCTGTCAGTCGCTGGGCGTTTTTGCGCATCTCCAGATCCACCGCCATTTTTTCTTCCATCACCTTGGCCAGCTGACCCTGCGCGGCCTGGCCTGCCGCCACCTCCCTGCCCATGGCGAGGATGCTCTGCTCCAAAGCGCTGGCCTTTTTGCCGAGGGCGTCATTTTGCTGGCGGGCGGTGGTGATCTCGCCGGAGGCCCACTGGTACCAGTTCTGCCATTTGCCGAGATCGATCTGCTGCTGGTTGTTCTGCGCTTCCAGTTCCAGAACGCGCTTCTTGTGCATCTGCTCCCATTGGCTCAGCAGGTCGTTGAGACTTGGAAGGGAACCGGGGGTGGTAGGAATGGTGACGGCGGGTTGCGCTAGAACGCCGGGAGAGGGAATGTTGGTCGCAGCCATGGCGGGGGCCGGAGCCACAGCAGCCGCAGGTGCCGGTGCTGCTGTGGGTGCAGCTGCGGCCGCCTGAGCCTGCGCTTGTGCCTGCAACGAGCGTGACTGTAGTCGCAGGAGAGCATCTTGAATCTTTTGCTGACGCGCAGCCCGCATTTCCGGCTGCCATGTCGGGTAATTCCGGGCGATGCTGTCCATGATCTCGCCGGCCTGTTTGAATTTTGTCTGCGCGAGCGTCAAGTCACCGGAGTTTTCGAGAGCGGCGGCCTCATTGTTGAGGACAAAGCCGCGGAAGTACTGGTCGGCCACTTCGCTGCTGGCATCAACGGACTGTGCATGCGACACCGGTGCGGCAAGTACAAGCGCCGCAAAAAGGGTGAGGACGTAAAAAAGGCGATTCATGGAATATTGGGGGAAGGGAAGGAGTTTACCGCTTTGCGGGGTCCTTGTAAATGGTCTTGGCAGCCTGTCTCAGGCCTGCCGCTGCCGCAAAACGGCCACCCAGCGGTCCACGGACTTGCCGGGAGCGTCCTGCAGGGCACGGCTGTTCTTGTTGCGCTTGTTGCTGACAACCTCCATTCCCAGAGACTCCAGCGCACGCAGCGCGAGACGGTGCTCGACATCGAAATAGCTGGTGATGACCAGCATGCCGTCGGGGCGCAGCTTGGCTATGCCCTGGTCGAAAATCTTCTTCCACAGCTCCTGACCGTGCCAGAAGTTCTGGTGGCGCAGGAAGACCATGTTGAAGTCATCATTCAGCTCTTTGTGTTGGTCGATCTTGGTGGCGTCCTCGATCAAAAACTGCGCTGGCAGGTGCCCATGCGTTTCACGAGCCTGCCGGATTTCGCGAATGCGAATGTCTGCACCGATCATTTCGACCTCGCCGCCCTGGGTGAGTTCGGAACCGACTTTGATCAAGGTCTCCGCTTCATCGCAGCGTCCGCAGGCCAGATTAAGGATGCGCATGTCCTTCTGCGCCGCAGGCAGATGCGGCGAGAGCGAGTCATGCAGCAGCGATTTCAGCTGCGACATGTCTTCGGCTATCGGAGCGGGCAGCATATCTCAAAACTTCAATTCCTCGCCGAAGATCATGCGTGCCGCCTGGGCCACGTCCTTGTCCCCGCGACCGGAAAGATTCACGAGAATGATCTGATCTTTGCGCATGGTCGGGGCCACTTTGTGGACTTCGGCGATGGCATGGCTGCTTTCGAGGGCGGGGATGATGCCTTCGACTTGGCTGAGCTCCTGGAACGCTGCGAGTGCTTCGTCATCCGTGGCGTAATTGTAGGTCACACGGCCCTGCTCGTGCAGCCAGGCGTGTTCAGGGCCGATGGCGGCGTAGTCGAGACCGGCGCTAACGCTGTGGGTGAGCTCGATCTGGCCGTCGGCGTTGGCCAGGAGCCAGGTCTTGGTGCCTTGCAGAACGCCAAGACGACCGCCTTGGAAACGTGCGGCATGGCGCTCGGGGATGATGCCGTCACCGCCGGCTTCGACGCCCGTCATGCGCACATCCTTGTCATTCAGGAAAGGATGGAAGAGGCCGATGCTGTTACTGCCGCCGCCGACACACGCGACGAGGAGATCTGGCAGGCGCTCCTCGCGCTCCAAGATCTGGCGGCGTGCCTCGACGCCGATGATGCGGTGGAAATCACGCACCATCATGGGGAAGGGGTGTGAGCCGAGAGCGGAACCGAGGATGTAATGCGTGGTGCGCACGTTGGTCACCCAGTCGCGCATGGCTTCGTTCACCGCTTCCTTGAGCGTGGCCTGACCCGCCGTCACTGCGACGACTTTGGCCCCAAGGAAACGCATGCGTGCGACATTCAGCGCCTGGCGCTCCATGTCCACCTTGCCCATGTAGATGACGCATTCGCAGCCAAATCGTGCGCACACGGTGGCGGTGGCGACACCGTGCTGGCCGGCACCGGTTTCAGCGATGATGCGCTTCTTGCCCAGGCGCTGCGCGAGCAGGATCTGCCCGAGGGCGTTGTTGATCTTGTGGGCGCCGGTGTGCAGCAGGTCTTCGCGTTTGAGGTAAATTTTGGCGCCGCCGAGTTTTTCGGTCCAGCGTTCGGCGAAGTACAGCGGCGTCGGGCGACCGACGTATTCGTGGAGCAGCCGGTCCAGTTCCTTCTGGAAAGCAGGGTCGGCTTTCGCCTTCTCGTAATGATCCGAGAGTTCAGTCAGCGCCGCCATGAGCGTCTCTGGCACGAACATGCCGCCGTACTGACCAAAGTGGCCGTGGCTGTCGGGCATCACGGGGAGGGGAAGGATGGAGGCGGCGGTCATGGGGGGATGAAAGTAGATCGAAGACCTGCCCTTGGCAACGTCTGCGCTGGCTTCAGGCAAAGTTACGCGCCTTGCTCAGGATTGGACCGTTCCGCCTTCGAGTGCGGCGAGTTTTTTTTCCAAGGCGCGCACGCGGTCCAGCAAATCAGGGATCTTGGCCGGAAGGCTGAGCATCTTGCGCCCTTCCATGAGCGGACGGGCTGGGTAACCGGTGTAGGCCCCCGCTTCAAGGATGCTTTTGGTGACACCGGATTTGGCAAAGAACATGACCTTGTCGCCAATTTCAAGGTGACCGGCCACTCCGACCTGCCCGCCCATGGTGACGTAGTTACCCAGGCGGGTGCTGCCTGAGATGCCAGTTTGAGAGACGATGATGCAGTGCTTCCCAAGCGTGCAGTTGTGCCCGATCTGCACCAGATTGTCGATCTTGCAGCCTTCGCCGATCCAAGTGCGGCCAAAGCGGGCGCGGTCAATGGTGGTGCAGGAGCCGATTTCGACATCATCATCAATCTGCACGATGCCGACCTGATCAATCTTCTGATGGCGTCCTTGAACCTGTTCGTAGCCGAAGCCGTCGCTGCCGATCACAGAGCCGCTGTGGAGAATGACGCGCTGGCCCAGAATGCAGTATTCTTTGATGACGGCATTGGCATGAATGACGCAGCCGGCACCGAGTTTGACTCCACGACCAAGGTAGACGCCAGCGTGAATGGTGCAGCCATCGCCAAGGTGCACGCCGGTCTCAATGACGGCATTTGGGCCGATGCTGACCTTCTGCGGGTCGTATACCACGTCATTGGCCACCGTGGCCGTGGGATGCACGCCGGGCACAAATTCAACGGCGGGAGGGCCAAAGAAACGAATGACATGGGAGAAGGCAAGCGTGGGATTTTTAAGACGAATGAGCGCAAGCCCCTCCCGCGCGTCTTCGGCGTCAAGATCCTCCGGTACGAGGGCGGCGGAGGCACGGGTGGTTTTGAGTCCGGGCAGGTAGCGTGCATTGCCAAGGAAAGTCACTTCACCCGGGCTGGCTTCCAGAATGGAGTTCAGACCGGAGATGATGGATTCCGGGCTGCCAGAAGAGAGTGTTCCTCCGACGAGTTCAGTGAGTTTCTGCAGGGTGATGGAGTTGCTCATGGCAGATCAATATCTCTACGCTGGAACAAAAAAAGGCACGTCGCAAATGTTTGCGGCGTGCCTTGGAATAACTGACTGCCGCAGGCTATTTTTTGGGTTCCTCAGCCTTGGGTGCCGGAGCGGCGGCTCCTTCTTTCTTGGGCTCAGCGCCAGGAGGTGGCGCATCCTTGTTCAGTTCGACGATGAGTTGATCGGTGAGATCGGTGGCAGCCCCTTCCCTGACGTGCAGAATGATCGGCACCGTGGAAAGGCTGACGCCGGTCTTGTCGAAAACGATGTCATAGGCATCTGCCTTGGAGCGGTCACGGACGACAACAAGAATCTCCTCATACAGACCTTTGCGGATCTGCATGTCTTCCTGCTTGAGCTGCTGCTGGCGGCGGTCCGCGAACTCCTGCATTTCCATTTCCAGAGCGCGGATTTCTTTCACTTTTTCACCCAGTTCAGCACCGTATTTCGCACGCTGTTCCGGAGTGATGATCGGATCACTGGCGATTTTCTGAAGCTTTTGGGCTTCAGCAGCCAGGTTTTTATACGTGTTCTGACGCTCAGTCATTTCCTGGGCGGCTTTTTCGTAATTGGCCTTGTACTTGTCCGCAGCGGTTTTGGTTTTGTGGAACTCCTGGAAGACTTTGGACATGTCGATCACACCGATTTTGAGGTCGGCGGCCTGAAGAGTAACGGTGGCGAGGATGAGGGCGATGAACGCGCTGCGAATCATAAGTGTGGGATTTTGAATGAGATTGGAGGGGCAGACAAACAAATTTGGCTGAACAACGGGCTGTTAGAACTTGTAGCCCATGTTGAACTGGAAGCGCCCACCGTTGCCTGAAGTGGCGTCCTTGCCGATTGGCACCGCATAGTCAACACGGATAGGACCGACGGGAAGGAAGAGGCGCAGGCCGATGCCTACATCTGAGTAAATGGAACCATTGCCATAGGAGGCGCCGGTGGCCCCGCTGATGGAGCCGACGTCACCGAAGATCACCACGCGCGGTGACTTTTCCGTGTTGGCGGTGATGTGCACCGGAACGGAAAATTCGCTGGAGGCATAGATGGATGTCAGGCCACCGATGGGTTCCCCCGTGGTGTCCTTGGGACCAGCATGACGATAAGTGAAGCCGCGCAGGTTGTTGGCACCGCCGAGGAACTGACGCTCAAAAATGGGCACCCGATCGCTGTTCCAGCTGTTGACGGCACGGAACATGCCTTCAAAGCTCAGGATGGTGTCTCCGGGCAGATTGAAATACTGCTGGCCGCCGATGTTGCCGCCATAAACCGGGACGTCTCCACCAAGGCCGGAAAGCAGGATGCCTGCTTCGATCTTGTGACCGCTGCGGGTGATGAAGACGCTGTCACGTGTGTCGTGCACAAAGTTCGTGTCGATTTTGCTTTGAATGTAGGAACCGGCCTCCTGGGCGATAAGAGCAGAGGCACCGCTGGCAATGCTGTCGATTTTGATCTGCTGCAGGGTGTAGGTGCTCTCAATGTAGGAGTGCTCGCCCAGCCGTTTACGCAAACCGGACGAGACGCCGACGTTGGTCTGGTTGAAGAAGTTGGAGAGGTAGTAGAGGTTGTGATAGAACGCTTCAACGGTGAGAGCCAGTTCACGCCCAAGGAACCACGGCTCGGTCCAGCTGACCGTGACGTCACGACGGAGGGCACCCGCACGGATGTTGGCGTTGAAACGCTGGCCACCACCGCGGAAATCCTTCCAGTCGCGGATGTCAAAGTTGGTCTGGGTCACCTGGATGAACCCCGTGATGCTGTCGATGGAGCTGAAACCTGCGCCGAAGTTCACCGTGCCGGTGGACTGCTCCTGCACATTGATGTCCACATCCTTGTAGCCGGGGGCGGTGGAGGGCGTGTTGCGCATGTCCACCGAGCTGAAGTAGTTCAGGTTTTGCAGGCGGCTTTTACCGGCCTCGATTTTTACGGTGTTGAGCTCCTCACCCGGGGCAAAGGGAAGTTCACGGCGGATGACTTCGTCCTTCGTGACGGAGTTGCCGGAAATATTCACCTTGCTGATGTAGGACTTGGTGCCTTCGGTGATGTTGTAGGCCACGGCGACCTGTCCGGCACCGGTTTCCAAAATGCTGGTCTCCACACGTGCATCGGCGTAGCCACGGGAGCCGTAGTAATCCTGCACCATCTTTTCATCAGCCTTGATGAAGCTGCCAACATAAGGGAATCCGGGCTCAGTTTTGATGCCCTGCATCAACACCTCAGTGGTGAAAATGGTGTTGCCGGAGATCTTAACTGCCGAGACATCATACTTGGCGCCTTCATTGATCACATAAACGAGGTCCATCTGCTTGGAGGAAACTGGCTCGCGCCGCACCTCGGTCACCTTGGCATAGACATAACCCTTGTCCTGAAAGGCCTGCTCGATCTTCTTGATGTCTTCCTGCAGGTCCTGATTGCTCAGCTTGCCCTTTTTGCCCCACAAGTTCCAGATGTGGTGCTCCTGGGATTTGATGCTGCCGCGGAGCACCCGTGACTTGATGGCGGTGTTGCCTTCAAAGCGGATGTCATGAATGATGCCGCGCGCACCCTCGTCGATCTTGAAGGTCACCGTGGAGAATCCTTCACGGGCGGACGGTGTGATGTCATAGCTGGCGATGACATCGGAGAAGCCCTTCTTTTCATACATCTCCACAATCTTCTGCTGTGCAGCGGAAAGCTTGATGTCATCCACCGGGTCGCCCACTTTGACCGCGATGTCCTTGCGCAGCTTGCTGTTGTCGATGGCGGTGTTGCCAATGAAATTGATCTCTGCAATGCCGCCGCGACCGATGATTTCGACGATGACTTTGACGCCGCCTGCCACATCCACCGCGCGGATGTCCAGGTTTTCCACCGCTCCTGTGCTGTAAAGAGCACGGATGTCACGTTCCACCGATTCATTGCTGAACGGCTGGCCCACACGGGTGGACAGCTGGGTGCGGATGCGGTTTTCATCCAGCTTGACCGCGCCTTTGATGACGACTTGCACGTCCTGCACGATTTTTTTTGCCGCAGGTGCCGCCGGGAGGCCCGCTTGTGCTCGTGCCTGCTGGGTTGTGGCGATCAAGAGTGTGACAGCCACTACAGATAAAAGTGTCAGACGAGACAGATGGGAAGTTCCGTGGTTCATAGGCAGGGCAGAGTGAGCAAACGAGATAAAGACTGGGCGGCAAGGCACGCCCAAACTGGAGCATGACAAGCCTGCATTACTGCTTCCGCACCGCTCCACGTCAAGGCGTAAGTTCTAAGGGGCTTCTTGCCATTATTTGAGACCAAGGGATGTATAGATGGCGGATTGAGGGTTTTCGTCCTTGTATAAGGCTAAAAAATGAAGCTCCCAGCCCTTGTAACAGCGGGAGCAACAGATTCGTCACCAAGCATGTCTCGTTCCAATCTGAGTAATTACATCCAGCTGCATCTGGTCGTGCTGGCATGGGGGCTCACGGCGATTTTGGGCAAGCTCATCCTGCTGCCGCCTGTGGATGTGGTGCTGTGGCGCACAGCGCTGTCGGTGCTCTGCTTTGGGGCGCTGGCCCGCTGCATGGGGTACTCCCTTTTGGTGTCCCGACGTAGAATTTTGGCAATGTTAGCTGTGGGAATTATTCTAGGGCTGCACTGGATTTTGTTCTTTTGGTCCGCCCGGCTGGCCACCGCTTCTGTCTGTTTGGCAGTGATGCCTACGGCCATGCTGTGGTCCTCGTTGATTGAGCCGGTCATTGATGGCTCGCGGCGCTGGCGGATTTCAGAACTCCTCGTAGGGGCGGTCATGGTCGGGGCCGTGTGGCTGATCTATCAGGTGGAGTTCCGTTACTGGCTCGGGTTTTCGGTGGCCATCGCCGCCGCCGTGCTGGCCGCCTTCTTTGCCACCTTGAGCAAGCAGCAGGTCGCCCGGGACACGCACTGGAGCGTCATCGGCTTTTATCAAATGGGCGGTGCATGCATCGCGGCGTGGATTTCCCGCCCCTTCCTGGAAAACGGGTTCCTGCCGGAGCTGCCAGACGCCGCTTCGGCACTATGGCTCGGTGTTCTCGCCCTGGTGTGCACCGTGGCAGCCTATGCGGGTTTCATGGACGTGCTGCGCCGTGTCAGCGTTTTCACGGTGAATGTCGTCTATAATATGGAGCCGGTGTACGGCATCGTGCTCGCCGCATGGGTGTTTGGGAAGGCCGAGGTCATGAGCGCGGGCTTTTATCTCGGCGCATCGATCATCATCGCCGTTGTGCTGGCTTTGCCTTGGATTCGGCGCTGGGTGGAAAGGTGAGAGTGCTGGACATGGTGTGCAGCGTGGGCTTGCATCGGCACACCTGTGAACCGCCTCCGCCACATCCTCGTCTCCGCCTCCGCAGGTTCCGGCAAAACCTACCAGCTCGTGCGGCGGCACCTGCATCTGCTCGCGCTCGGGCAGCCGCCGGAGCGCATCGCGGCGATGACCTTCACGCGGAAGGCGGCGGGGGAATTCTTCCAGCGCATCCTGCAGCGGCTGTCCGTGCTTTCGCAGCATGGTGAGCAGCCGGAGCACTACTTCACGGGCATGGCGCCTTTGCCCGAGCATTGGCCGGAGTTTGTGGACCTCCTGCGCAGGGTCACCCAGCAGCTCCATCGCCTGCGCCTGGGGACGATGGACAGTTTTTTTGCCAACATCACCGCCTGCTTTCCGCTGGAGCTCGGCCTGCCGCTGGGTGCCAGTGTCATGGCTGAAAATGAGGCGGCTCAGGCACGGCGGGAGGCGCTGGATGCGCTGCTGGAACGCATTCATTCCTCGCGTGATGAGCACGCAGGCCGTGCGCTGCTCGAAGGATTCAAGCAGGCCACCTTTGGTATTGAGGAACGCAGCGCCGCAGGCAGCTTGGAGTCCTGGATCAATGATCATCATGCCACCTGGCTCGACAGCGGGGATGGTTCGCCATGGGGCAGGCTGCCCGGATTGCAGGGGGCAGAGGCCGGCAACCTTACGGCGGCGCTCAATGACCTGCGGGATCGTTTTGTGCCGCGCACCGATGAGGGCGCCCGGTTCTTCGATGAATTCATGGCGGAAGCCTCCTGCTTGGAACCGGGGGCGACACTGCCGCCGAGAGTGAAGTATTTTTTGGATAAAACGACCGCCGTCTGGAAAGACCTCAAGGCTGGCAGGGCGGAAATCGGCTGGGGGCGCGGCAAAAAGTCCGAACTCACCGGGGAAACCGCGCGTGCCTGGGGGCGGGTGGCCGGGGCTATTCTTGACCAGGAGCTGATCTGCCGGGCGCAGCGTACTCAGGGCATGGCGGCTCTCATGGCGCTGTATGAGGCCGAGTACGCCCGGCGAGTGCGGTCACGCGGACGGCTGTCCTTTGCGGATGTCCAGCGCCTGCTGGCAACGGCGACAACGGACGGCGCTGAATGGGCGGACGGAGAAAGCGGTGATCTGTGGTTCCGGCTCGACGGACGTTATGACCACTGGCTGTTTGATGAGTTTCAGGACACCAGCCGCGTGCAGTGGAATGTCGTGCGCGGGTTGGTGGATGAAGTGATGCAGGATGACACCGGCAGGCGCAGTTTTTACGCCGTGGGGGATCCGAAACAATCCATCTATCTCTGGCGGCAGGCGGAGCCAGGCCTGTTTGACGATGTGCTGCGTGAATGGCCCCATCAGGACCAGGACGGCTTGGAACCGCAGACGCTCAGCCAGTCTTTCCGGAGCGCTCCGGCGGTCCTGGATGCGGTGAATGCGGTGTTTGCAAACCCGGCAGGCATTGAAGCGGTACTGCCCGGCTGCACCGCCGGTTTTGCGTTCAAAGAACATGTGGCTGCGGAACGAAATCGGCAGCTCAGCGGTTACGCGGCTCTGCTCAGCGTATCGAATGAAGAGGGGCTGCGCAATCCCTCCACCACGCCTACGGTGACGGCGCTGCTGAACGAGATCCGCCCCTTGGAGCGGGGCCTGACCTGCGCGGTGCTGGTGCGCGGCAATAAGAAAGCCAATGAAGTGGCGGAAGAACTGAGGGCGACAACGGGCATGGAGGTCGTGTGCGAATCGCAGATCCACCCGGCCACGGACAATGCGGTGACGCTTGCCCTGCTCTCGCTGCTGCAGTTGGCGGCGCATCCGGGGGATTCCCTGGCTTTGGAGCACCTCAGAATGACCCCTCTGTGGCCGCAGATTGAATTTAAGAAGCAGGATCAAGTGCAAAGCTGGCCGCTGACCTGCCATCAGGTGCGTGAATCCGTGTTTGAGCGTGGCTTTGTCGGTTTCACGGAAATCTGGACCCGGCATGTGCGCGACCTGCTGCCGGAGATGGATGCCTTTCACGAGCTGCGGCTGCGTCAGTTCGGTGAAATGGCCGCCGAATTTGATGCCGGTGGTTCACGCGACATCGATGCATTTCTCCAGCATGCGCGCGATATGCCGATGCAGGTGCGCGGTGCGGCAAACGCGGTGCAGGTGATGACCGTGCACAAGGCCAAGGGGCTGGAGTTTGATGTGGTCATCTTGCCGGACCTCAATGGCGATGCGATGGATCAAGTGCGGCGGAGATCATTGATTGTGAATCGCGATGCGCAGGGCATTTCCTGGGTTTTGCAGGAGCCGCCGCGCATTTATGCGCCGTTGCATGAGGCTTTGGATGAGGAACTGGAGGTCTCGAAACAGCGCTCGGGTTTTGAGTCACTCTGTCGCCTGTATGTGGCCATGACCCGGGCCAAACGCGGCCTGTATCTGATTGCCGAGCCACCACCGAAGGCAAAAGAGCCATCCATGCGAGAGGCGCAGTTTTTGCGCCGGATGCTGGGTGTTTCGGGTGATTCCGAGGCTGGCGACTCTTATTTGATCGAGTGGCAGACGGGGGACGCGCAGTGGTTTGCCACATCCTCTGTCGTAACGCCGCGGGCACCGGAAACGGCGCTGGTGTCACGTCCGCTGGGGGAGTTGCTGCGGGAGTTCCAGCCGCTGGCCAAGCGCGTGACGCCTTCGGGAGAGGAAGATTTCCAGGTGAAGGGCAGCATGCTCTTCAGCGCGGGGCGTGAGCCGGGTCGGAGACTGGGCAATCTGGTGCATGAATTGATGGCTCATGTGGAGTGGTGGGACGCCACTTCGGACATGGCCGAACTCGAATCACGCTGGCAGTCGTCCGGACTGCTGCGAGGAGAGGCGGTTGAAACGACGGCGCTGGCGATGGTGCGTTGTGTGTTGCAATCAGCCGCTGCGCAGTTTGCCTTCGCCAGACCGGCGGCTGAAGCACAGTCTTGGCGGGAGCGCCCCTTTGACTTGATCCATCAAGGGAGCTGGATCAGCGGCGTGTTTGATCGGGTTGTGGTCCAGCGCGACTCCGTGCGACTGATTGATTTTAAGACAGATGAGGTGGCGACCGAGGAGTCACTGGCCGAAAAAGTGGCGGGTTATCGCCCGCAGATCCTGCTCTACCGTCAGGCTTTGGTGCGGCTGACGGGCTTGAAACTGGAGCAGATCGAATCTGCCCTGCTGTTCACCCGCAATTGCCGTCTGGTGGACGTAAAGTAACTTTTTTTGAATCCAGAGCGCCTTTGATAACGCAAAAACTTGTGTGACCGCAATAGCTCTGGCATGGAATCCGCGCATCGTAGCCTTTTCGGAACGATCCGTGCCCAAACCCCTCATGAGCCAGCCAGAACTCAGCGAAGAAGACCTGCTCCAGCGTGCTGGACGCGGGGATTCGCGTGCTTTTGACCAGCTTTATGACCGGATGGCACCACGCCTCTTTGGTCTTCTGCGTCAGATGCTGCATGACGAGCGCGAGGCCGAAGACATCCTGCAGGATGGTTTTGTGCTGCTGTGGGAGCGTGCCTCGACTTTTGATCCTGAGCGCAGCAAGGCATTCACCTGGGCGGTCATGCTTTTCCGCCACAAGGCGATTGATCGCATGCGCATGCTGGGACGTCGCAACCGCCTGGTGGACAGCGCGGCTTTGGAGCACTCCACCTTGGGGGCTGCCTCCACTGCCGGTGTCAATGAAGAGGTGCAGGCCCATGAGCGCAGCCTGGTGGTGGGCGAGGCGCTGAAAGAACTGCCGAAAGAACAGCGACAGTTGATCGAATTTGCATTTTTGAAGGGCCTGACACACCATGTGATCGCCGAGTCACTGGGCATGCCGCTCGGTACTGTAAAGACCAATATCCGCCGCGGGCTGCTGCGCCTGCGCGATCTTTTGAAAGGAGGCGCATGATGGACGAGGAACGTTTCCAAGAACTGGCCGCCATGAATGCGCTTGGCATGCTGGAGAACGACGAAAAGCGTGCTCTGGATGGCGCCGTCGCTCGCGACAAAGAGGTGCGCTTGCTCACCTCCGAACTGGAGCAGGTGACAGCGGAGCTGGCCTATCTTGTCCAGCCGGTGGAACCGCCTGCGAACATGAAAAAACGCATCCGTGCCAAGATGCGTGCCAAAGGCCTCAAGGGGGCCGGTGTTTCACGCGGCGTCATCATTGGCGGCACTGGCTGGGCGCTTGCCGCCAGCTTTGCCTTGGCGTCGGTCTGGCTCTGGAAGGAACGTGCCGGCATGACTCAGCAGCTCGCTGCCGCCTCACGCGCCATCGCACCCGTGAACAATCCCGCCATTCCCGTGGTGGATGATGGCAAGACGCGCACTCTGGAGGAAGAACTTAAAAAGCGGCGGGATGAATTCGAGGCGCAAAAACAGGCGCTGGCGAAGGAGATTGAAACGCTGAACAAGCGCGAGACGGAAACCAAGGCACAAAATGCCAGACTCACCGCCGAAGTGGCTGCGCTCAAAGAGCAGGAGCAGCAGTCGCAGCTTCAGATCGCCACTCTTCAAAGCAAGGTTTGGGAATACCGCCGGAGCGAGATGCTCGTGGTCTGGGACCAGAAACGCAGCCAGGGCGTGGTGATGCTTGATAAGATGCCGAAGGTAGATTCTGACAAAGATTATCAGCTCTGGGTCGTGGATCCAAGCAAGCCCAACCCGGTGAGTGCCGGGGTGGTGACCGTCGATGCCAAAGGTTCTGTGAAGGCCACTTTTAAACCTGTCGAAGCTGTCTCAGGTGAAGCTAAGTTCGCGCTGAGCATCGAGAAAAAAGGTGGCGTGCCGAAGAGTGAAGGGCAGCTCCTGATGGTCGGGCCGTGAGGCAAGGCGGTTCTTCTGACCCAGCCCAAGCTCCACGAACTGCACCCCTGTCTGCTGTTGCCAGCCGGCGCAAACCTCAGCTCTTCCAGCCACCGCCCATGGCCTTGTAAATGCGCACCCAGGCGGTTGCGACACGGGTGCGGCTGAGGGCGATGTCGTTTTGCGCATTAAGGGCGACGCGTTCAGCATCAAGCACCGTGAGGAAATCAGCGATGCCGTCCTGATAACGTTTGCGCGCCAAAGTGGCGGCTTCGCGGGCAGATGCGGCGGAAGCTTCGAGGTGGTGCAGGCGAATCCGTTCGCGGTCATAGGACGTCAGGGCGTTTTCAGCCTCTTCAAGGGCCAGGAGCACCGTCTGCTCATACCGGGCGAGCGCGGTATCAGCGCGGCGTCCGGCGGCGGCGATCTGCTGACGCACGCGGCCGAGATTGAAAGCGGCCCAGGTAATGCGCGGACCCAGGGTGAAGCCATCCGAATTGCGGCCAGTCAGGGAGCTCAGCGTGGATGCCTCCAGGTCGATGCGACCGGTGAAGGTGACACGTGGAAACAAATCCGCGACGGCCACGCCAATCCGGGCGGTTTCGGCCGCCAGAATGTCCTCGGCGACACGGATGTCCGGGCGTCGACGCAGCAGTTCTTCAGGTTTGACGATGCCGATCCGTGCTGGCGCGGAGGGCTGCTTTTTGACGCTTTGCAGCCGGGGGCGGAGTTCGGAGGGGTTTTGTCCGCACAAGACAGCGATGCGATGGATGGACTTGGCGATGTTTTCCTGATGCGTGGGAATTTGCGCCAGCGTGGCGTTCCAGAGAGCGTTGGCCCGGGCGACATCGAGCTGCGTGCCACGGCCCCCTTTGAGGGATGCCTCGGCGATGTTCAGGGCGTCGGACTGATTGCCAGCGTTCTCATTCGCCACCGTGAGCTGGGCCTGGGCGCCGCGCAGCTCCAGGTAGTTGATGGCAATCTCGGACTGCAGGGAAATCAGCAGGTCATGCAGGTTGGCATCCATGGCACTCGAGTTGGCCTTGGCGGCTTTGACGGAGTTGCGGATGCGCCCAAAAAAATCAAGCTCCCAGTCAGCGTCAAAGCCAGTGCGGTACAACTCAAAATCACGCGTGCGCAGACCCGAGAATGAGGTGGCCCCGTTCCGGACGCTGTCGTAGGCCGAGCCGAAGGTGACGGTGGGGGCATAGTTGAACTGCGACTCACGCCACAGGGCGCGGGCTTCGAGCAGGCGCGAGCGTGCGGCTGCGATGTCCTTGTTCTGGGCGTCAGCCTGGGCCACCAGCTCATTCAGCGTGCTGTCATTGAGCTTGCGCCACCAGGTGGCATCCACCTCGGCAGCATGCGCCGCATTCGCCCGTGAGGCAAAGTCGGCAGGCATCTTGGGCTGCGGCTTGACGAAGCTCGGGCCCACATTGCAGCTGGAAACCACGCAGGTGATGAGCAGCAGAGAATTAATGGGCTTCATGAAGCGTAGGAGAGGTTGCGGCTGAGCGGCGTTGTTCACGGCGTTCGACGAAGGCGCGGAGGATGACATAAAACACAGGCGTGAAGAGCAGGCCGAAGATGGTGACACCGATCATGCCAAAGAACACCGCCGTGCCAAGCGCCTGACGCATTTCCGCACCTGCACCCGTGGCGAGCACGAGCGGCAGCACGCCGAGAATGAAGGCAAAGCTGGTCATCAAGATGGGGCGCAGGCGCAGGCGGCAGGCCTCGATGGCGGCATGCACCCGGTCCATGCCCTGGTCCTGCAGCTGCTTGGCGAATTCGACGATGAGGATGGCGTTCTTGGCCGCGAGACCGACGAGCACCACCAGGCCGATCTGCGTGAAGATGTTGTTGTCCTGCGCCCGCAGCCACACGCCGCCGATGGCGGAGAGCAGACACATCGGCACGATCAGGATGATGGCCATGGGCATGCTCCAGCTCTCATACTGCGCGGAGAGCACCAGGAAGACAAAGATCACGCAGAGCGGGAAGATGTAGATGAGCGTGTCCCCCGCGAGAATCTGCTGGTAGGTGAGATCCGTCCACTCGATGGCAAACCCCACGGGCAGATTGTCCTTGGCCAGACGCTCGATTTTTTCGATCATCTGGCCGGAACTGACGCCCGGCAGCGTGTTGCCGTTGATGTCGGCGGAGTAGTAGAGGTTGTAGCGCTGCACGCGGTCGGCGCCGCCGGTCTTGATGACTTTGACGAGCGCGGCGAGCGGCACCATTTCACCAGCCTGGTTGCGAATCTTGATACGGCCAACGTCCGCCGGGTCTTTGCGGAAGGCCGGTTCAGCCTGTGCGGTGACCTGATAGGTGCGGCCAAAAAGATTGAAATCATTTACATAGACTGAGCCAAGGTAGACCTGCAGCGCTTCGTTCAGATCAGCCAGAGAGACTCCCATGGTTTTCGCCTGCGCACGGTTGATTTCGAGTTTGAACTGCGGGCTCTTCGCGCGGAAGCCGGTGATGAGAGAAATCAATCCAGGCTCCTGCTGGGCCGCGGCCAGCAGTTTCTGGGTTGCAGCTTCGAGCGCCGGCAGACCGGCATTGTTGAGATCCTGCACCTGGATTTTGAAGCCGCCGGCATTGCCCAGACCACGCAAGGGTGGCGGTGGCAGCACCAGCACCCGGCCTTCTTGAATGGTGGAGAACTTTTTGCGGATGACGGCCAGCAACCCATCACCCTTGACTTCGGGATCGTGACGTTTGTCGAACGAATCGAAGACCAGGAAGGCGGCGCCGACGTTGGGCTGGTTGGCCTGCAGCACGGAGGAATAACCGGAGATCGCAAAGGTGTGCGCGATCCCGGGGATCTCACGCGCCATGGCGTCCATGCGGCGCACCACGGCGTCGGTGCGTTCGAAGGCCGAGCCATCCGGCAGCTGCACCAGCACGATGGCATAGCCCATGTCCTGGGAAGGAATGAAGCCGGCCGGTACATCCTGGAACAGCTTGCCAGCCAGACCGATCAACGCGGCATAACCGATGAGCACCAGCACGGCCAGACGAATGAGTTTGCCGACCAGCCCGGCATACAGATTGGAGCCGAATTGGAACACACGGTTGAAACCCCGGAAGAACCAGCCAAACAGGAAGTTCAAGACACGGCTGAACCAATCCGGCGGCGCACCGTGCGGCTGCAGCAGGATGGCGCAGAGCGCGGGACTGAGGGTGAGCGAATTAAAGGCGGAGATGACGGTGGAAACCGCGATGGTAAGCGCAAACTGCCGGTAGAACTGGCCGGTGATGCCGCTGATGAATCCTGTCGGCACAAACACGGCGCAGAGCACCAGCGCCACGGCGATGACGGCACCGCTCACTTCGTTCATCGCACGCACGGCCGCTTCATGAGGGGCGAGTCCTTTGGCAATGTTGCGCTCAACGTTTTCAACCACGACGATGGCGTCATCAACGACAATGCCGATGGCGAGCACCAGGCCGAAGAGGGAGAGGTTGTTGAGAGAGAAGCCCAGCCACTGCATCACCGCCAGCGTGCCGATGAGTGAAACGGGAACCGCCAGCAGCGGGATCAAGGAGGCTCGCCAGTTTTGCAGGAAGATGATGACGACGAGCACAACGAGAAGGACGGCCTCCATCAGCGTGTGCAGCACCGAGGAGATCGAGGCGCGGACGAACTTCGTGGTGTCGTAGTTGATTTTGTAATCCACGCCCGGAGGAAAGCGCTCCTTGAGCTGTGCGAGCCGTTTGTAAACAGCATCGGCGGTTTCGATGGCATTGCTGCCAGGAAGCTGGAACACGCGAAGTGACACGGCATTGTAGCCATCCATGTAAGTACGGCTGGAATAGTCGCGCGAGCCGAGTTCGATGCGGGCCACATTGGCCAGCCGCACCACATCTCCCTGCTTGCCAGTTTTGAGCACGATGTCACCAAACTCCGCCGCCTTCTTCAGTCGTCCGGGCGCAGTCAGGGTGTATTGAAATTCCGAACCTGTGGCAGCAGGCGGCTGGCCGAGTGATCCGGCGGCGACCTGCACGTTTTGCTCACGAATCGCGCGCACAATGTCACCCGCAGTCAGACCCAGGCCTGCGATCTTTTCAGGATCGAGCCAGACCCGCATCGAGTAATCAAGTCCACCGAGGGAGGACGCCTCCGCCACCCCGGGAATTCGGGCGATTTCGTTTTGAATCTGCAGCGTGACGTAATTGCTGAGATAAGCGACCTCACGTGAGCCGTCAGGACTGAAGAACTGCACGGCCAGCGTGAGGTCAGGCGAGCGCTTGTTGACCATGACCCCCAGACGGCGCACCTCCTCGGGCAGGCGTGAGATGGTGGCATTCACGCGGTTCTGCACCAGCACCTGCGCCTGGTCGAGATCGGTGCCGAGCCGGAAGGTGACGGTGATCTGCACCTTGCCGTCACTCGTGGAGGAGGATGACAAGTACAGCATGTTCTCGACGCCATTGATCTCCTGTTCCAGCGGCGTGGAAACGGTCTCGGCCAGCGTGCGGGCATCCGCACCGGGATAAGCCGCCGAAACCACCACCGTGGGCGGAATGACCTCGGGATATTGAGCGATGGGCAGCGACACGTAGGCGAGGCCACCCAGCATTGTGATGACAATGCTCAGCACGGCCGCGAAGATGGGCCGATCCACGAAAAAGCGGGCGAAATTCATGAGGTGTTACTTGGTGGCCGCCACTGGCTGCATGTCCGTCGGTGTCGCCTTCACTTTGCCGCCATTGCGCACGCTCATAAGGCCGAGCACGACCACGCGATCATCCGCCTTCAGGCCGCTGCGCACCACGCGCAGCCCATCGAGCAGGGGTCCAAGAGTGACGGGCCGATAGACGGCTTTGTCTTCCGCATCGAGCACCCAGACGAAGCTGCTGCCCTGATCATCGCCCACGGCGGAATCACGAATGAGCACGCCGTCATATTCACCGCTGCCGGGAATGCGCACCTTGGCGAAGAAGCCGGGCGCCATCAGACGGTCGGTGTTCGGAAATACGGCACGGGCACGAATGGTGCCGGTGGCGGGATTGAGCTGGTTGTCCACGAAATCGACCTGGCCTTTGTGGGGCCAGCCTTCTTCGTTGATGAGTGACATCTCGGCGGGGATCCGTTCGAACAACGCGCTCACACGCTCGCCGTTTTTGTGCATTGCGCGGTATTTCAGCACCGAACGCTCATCCGCTTCGAGTTCACAGTAGATTGGATCAAGCTCAACAATGGTGGTCAGCAGCGTGGTGTTTTGGGTGCCGCCGCTGACAAGATTGCCTTCGGTCACTCGTGCATCACTGATACGTCCGCTGATGGGGGCGCGAATCTGGGTGAACTCGAGATCAAGCTTGGCGGCGCGCAGGGCCGCCTCCGCCGCGCGCACACCGGCCAGCTCCCCCGTGGCGCTTTTCAGGCGGCGTTCCGATTCCTCCACGGAGATTGCCTGACCTTGGCGCAATGCCGTGGCGTTTTTGGCTTCGACGCCGGCGAGTTCAGCCGTCGTTTTGGCTTGGGCGAGCATGGCCTCGGCACGTTCGACGATGGCCTCATAAGGGCGTGGATCGATGGTAAACAGTAGGTCTCCCGCCTTGACCTCCGTGCCTTCTTTGAAGCTGACCTGGGTGATGTAGCCGGAGACGCGCGAGTGAATCTCCACGCGTTCACGCGCAGTCAGCCTCCCGGTGAATTCGTCCCAGTCCATGAGCCGTTTTGCGATGGGTTTGGCCACGGTGACTTCGGGGGTGGGAGTCTGCTGAGCTCCGCCAGGGCCCTGGGCACCGCGTTTGCAGGAGGTCAGGCAGCTCATCACGAGCAGGCCAGCCATGGCATTCCGCCAGGTGAGAATATGGGGAATCGGGTAAAACGAAGCGCGTTGCATGGACAGACTTACGTACGATGAGGCCTCGAAAATAGTGCATAAGTGACATATCGCTTATACAGTAAATGAATGACCAACCTCAATGACCTCCAGCATGTCCGTGAATTTGTGCAGATCGCCGACACGGGAAGCATCTCCCGTGCCGCCAAAGTTCTCGGCATGGCCCAGCCCACGCTCAGCAGGCATCTGGCGGCTTTGGAGGCCCAGATGGGTGCACCGCTCATCCGCCGTGACACCCACACGATGAGCCTGACCACGGCCGGAATGATCGTGCTTTCGGACGCTCGCGAGCTTCTCACTCTGGCGGATCGCATGGGCAGCCGCCTGCGTTCTGAACGTCTTTCCCTGCGCGGCCATCTGCGCATGGTTTCCGTGGTCGATGTGGGCCAGTGGATCGCCTCCCGCGTTCTGTCACGGTTTAAAAAGCTGCATCCTGACGTCACCACCGAGCTTCACCTCATCAATCGCCCGACCAAATTCATCAAAGAGGGCTTTGATTGCGGTATCATGGTCGGTGCGCCCACCGACCGCCGGGTGACCATCCGAAAGATCGCCCAGCTCAACCGGCGTCTCATTGCGGCACCGTCGTTGTTGAAAAACCATCCTCTGCCCGCCCGTCCGGATGACCTGAACCATCTGCCCTGGCTGGGGATTTTGCAGCCGCACTTTTATTCTCGGGACCGGGTCGATCTGGAGCGGGCCAAGCAGGTCAAAAAGCTCAAGCTCGCTCCCGCCATGCTGCTGGATACCGTCACCGCTTTGCGTGAGGCCGCCATTGAAGGGGCCGGATTTACGATTCTGCCGGAGTGGATGGCGGCGCGTGACATCAACGCCGGGAGGCTGGTGCAGCTGCTGCCCGACTGGCATCTGGCCCCCCTCGATCTGCAAATCGCCCATGCCGCGCACGAACACCTGCCGCAGCGGGTGAAAAGCCTCATTGAGTTCCTTGAGCAGGAGCTTCCGCTCGAAATCCACCGGCTGGATTTGAATGAGCGGTAGGTTTTTCACCTATTTTTGGGAAAGCCTCCCGGCCCTCCAAAAAAATCCATGCGCAACGAGCACGCTCTGTGCTAGGAATCCGGCCCCACGCCGCCTTGCGGCCCGTTTACCCCCATCAAAAAACACCATGCCCAAGCAGACCATTCGTGACCTCGACCTCGCCGGAAAACGCGTTTTTGTGCGCGTCGATTTCAACGTGCCCCTCGAAGAGAAAGACGGCCAGATGGTCATCACTGACGCCACCCGCATTCAGGAGACACTGCCAACCATCAAGTTCCTGATCGAAAAAGGCGCCAAAATCATCCTCGCCAGCCACCTGGGCCGTCCGAAAGGCCAGCGTGATCCCAAGCAGAGCCTCGCCCCCGTGGCTCCAGCGCTGAGCGCCCTGATCGGCAAGCCGGTCGCTTTCGCCAGTGATTGCGTCGGTGAAGAGGCAAAGGCCAAGGCGCTCGCCCTCGGCAACGGCGAAGTGCTCCTGCTTGAAAACACCCGCTTCCATGCCGGTGAAGAAAAGAATGACCCTGAACTGGCCAAAGGCATGGCGGACCTCGCGGAAATCTTCGTGAATGACGCCTTCGGCTCCGCTCACCGTGCGCACAGCTCCACCGCAGGCATTGCTGATTACTTGCCCGCCGTCTCCGGTCTCCTGATGGAGAAGGAACTGACATGGCTGCACGACGAACTCGAAAACCCTGAGCGTCCGTTCGTGGTGATCCTCGGCGGTGCCAAGGTGAACGACAAGATCGGCGTCATCAACCGCCTGCTTGAAAAGGCTGACACCATCATCATCGGCGGCGGCATGGCCTACACCTTCCGCAAGATCGTCCAGGGCATCACCATTGGCAAAAGCCTCTACAAGCCCGAGTGGGAGCCGATCGCCCAGGCCGCCCTCGACAAGGCCAAGGAGCGCGGTGTGAAAATCCTCATCCCTGTGGATGCGATGATCACCGATTCCTTCGACTTCGACACGAAGAAGCTCGGCAATATCAAATTCACAGCTGCAGGCGAAAGCATCCCTGACGGCTGGGAAGGCGTCGATATCGGACCTGAGTCCGTGAAGCTCTTCTCCGACGAAATCGCCAAGGCCAAAACCGTCATCTGGAACGGTCCGATGGGCGTGTTTGAGATCAAGGAAAGCTCCAAGGGCACCTTTGACGTCGCTGAAGCCGTCGCGGCCAATTCCAGCGCCAAGACCATCATTGGCGGTGGCGACAGCGTGAAAGCCGTTAAGAAAGCCAAGCTCGGCGACAAAATGACCTTCATCTCCACCGGTGGCGGTGCCTCCCTCGAGCTCCTCGAAGGCAAAGTCCTTCCCGGCGTTGCCTGCTTGAAAGAAAAATAATCGCCCCCTCAGCTACCAACCCCTTTATTAAACATCCCCATGGCTTTCGTTCCCTTCCGCAAACCCATCATCGCCGCCAACTGGAAAATGCACATGACACCGCAGGAGACGGATGACTTCCTCCGTGCCTTCGCCCGTCTTGTGCCGGACAAAATTCCAGTGCAAATCGTCGTGGCTCCGCCTTTCGTCAGCCTGGCCAAGGCGCAGGACGCGCTCGTTAATGCACGTGAGCAGAGCGTTGAACTGGGCGCTCAAAACATGAGCGCCCAGCCAGCAGGTGCTTTCACCGGTGAGATCAGCGCCCGTATGATCAAGGAATGCGGCTGCAAGCACGTCATCCTCGGACACAGCGAGCGTCGCAGCCTTTACGGAGAAACCAACGCCATCGTCAACGCCAAGGTGCTCGCGGCCCTCGAAGCCCGCATCCATCCCATTCTTTGCATCGGCGAAACACTCGCTGAGCGTGACAATGGACAGATCGAACAGGTGCTTGGCAGCCAGCTGCGTGAATCCCTTGCGGACGTGGGACCGCGCCGCATCACCGACTGCGTCATCGCTTACGAACCCGTCTGGGCCATCGGCACCGGTCGCACCGCCAGCCCCGAACAGGCGCAGGAAGCCCACGCTTACACGCGTCAGGTGCTCGGCGAACTGTTTGGTGACGACGTGGCCGCCAAAATCCGCATTCAATACGGTGGCAGTGTGAAGCCTAGCAACATGGCCGAGCTGATCAGCCAGAAGGATGTGGACGGTGCCCTCGTCGGCGGAGCCAGCATGGAGCCCGGTAGCTTCTGGGAAATCTGCCGTGCTGCTATCGATTATGCGAATGCCAATGCGTAGCATTTTTTGCTATATTTAGGTTTAGTCTTGTAAGCATTCGTCGCATTTGTTCATAATCGAACAAATGCGACGAATCATCCTCCCGATATTCTTGCTCCTCCAGGTGCCGTTGCTGGCGCAAACGGCACCGCTTTGGAAGGCGGGCGCCGTGGATGTCGACATCACGCCTGACTATCCGGTTCGTCTGAGCGGTTATGGCAGCCGCACGGCAGAGACTGCCAAGGTGGCGCAGCGGCTGCATGCCAATGCTCTTGCCCTGCAGTGGAAGGATGATGCTCCTGCGGTCATTGTCAGTGTCGATAACTGCGGTGTGCCCGCGTCTGTCCGTGCCGAGGTGCTCAAACGGCTTGCCACCGGCGGCAGGATCATTGCAGACGAGCGCTTCGCCCTGCATTCAACTCACACGCATTGTGCGCCGATGCTCAAAGGTGCGCTGCCTTTTCTTTTCGGCGAGGACCTGGCTGCAGATCAGGCGAAGCACATTGAGCGCTACACTGAGGAGCTGACCTCTCACATTGTCAGCATCATAGGTCAGGCATTGGACAAAATGGCGCCCGCCAGGCTCGAATGGAGTGTGGGCAGGGCCTATTTCGCCTTCAACCGCCGGTTGAAAACAGACGCGGGGTTCCAGAATGCCCAAAATTTCAGCGGGCCGAGTGATCGTGCCCTGCCACTCCTGTGCGTCAGATCTGCCGATGGGAAAAAGCTCATCGCCACGCATGCCAGCTATGCCTGTCACTGCACGACTCTCGGTATTGACGAAATTCATGGGGATTGGGCGGGGCTGGCGCATGAGGAGCTCGAATTGCGCTTCCCTGACTCTATCTGCCTGATCGCCATCGGCTGCGGTGCAGATCAGAACCCTTACCCACGCAAGGAAACCCGTTTTGCTTTGAATCACGGCGTTAGCATTGCCAAAGAAATCGTGCGTCTTATCAACGGCCCCATGCAGTCTTTGAACGGCCCGCTCAACTGTGCCCAGCGGGAGGTGATGCTGCCGTTCGACAAGCTGCCTACGGTGGAAGAGTGGCGGGCCAAAGCCGCTGACCCCAACAAATGGACGGCCTATCATGCCCGGCAGCATCTCGCCATGCTCGAACGCGGTGAGAAAATTTCCCCCGCTCTCCCTTATACCGTCCAGGTCTGGAATTACGGAAACGACCTGCTCACCATCAATCTGCCCGGCGAGGTGGTCGTGGATTACAGCCTGCGCTTCAAGAACGAATTCGATCCCGCCCGCACCTGGGTCAACAGCTACACCAACGACGTGCCCTGCTACATTCCCTCTCAGCGGGTTTGGGAGGAAGGCGGCTACGAAGGTGCCGGCGCCATGATCTACTATGGCCGTCCGACTCGTTTTGCTCCGGGGATTGAAGGCATTATTTCGGGCACTGTGAAACAGCTCGTCCCGCAGGATTTCATCACCCGGCGCATGCAGAACCCTGCTGCGCCCTTGGCTGGGGCTATCAAGTAGCAGCGAGCCGCTGCACGCGGAGATTTTCGCGGCCTTCGCGTCCCGGATAGGCCACCGCAGGCACATGACTTTCCACGACGTGAAAGTGCTCAGCAAACAAGGTGGTGAGTTCATCCGGCGAAATGCCGAAGGGTGGCCCGGTTTCCCCAGGATCCATTTCAGGATTGATGAAGAACACCCCCACCAGCAGTCCGCCTGGCTTTAACAAAGAAACCACCGCATCCCGATACTTCACTCGCCATTCAGGTGGCAGCGCACAGAGGCAGGTATGCTCCACGATGGCGTCATACTGGCCGCGAAACTCAAACAGATCCGCGCACACAAAGCGCTCCGCCAGATCAGGGTAGCGCTCCTTGGCGCGTGCCACGGCGGCAGGCGCGATGTCGAGTCCACAGGCGTCGATGCCGCTTGACACCAGATGCGCCACATCGTGGCCCACGCCGCACCCGGGTACAAGCACCCTTCCTGAAAGCTGGTTTTTGGCAACCCATTCCACCAGCGGTGGTGAAGGCAGGCCTTTGTCCCACGGCGTGAAGTTATCCTGATAGGCCTGATTCCAGTCGGTGATGTTCACTACGGTAGTTTTTCTTTCTGGTGCTTGATCACGCCTTGCAGGGTTGTCTGTCCGGTGTCTCCCGTGAAGGTGACTTTGCTTTCGATGACGTCTTTGGCATCGCCGGCGAATGCTTCGTTGATGGTGATGCTGCTTTCGCCGCTGCCAGTGACGGCCTTGAGTTCAAACGTGAGATTGACCTCCGATACATGGCCTTCAAACCGGATCGTCTGCGAACCTTCCGCTCCTGAGAGAATGGCCTCGTAGCTGTCCGCTCCTTCGTTGTAGGTGATCGTCCATTGGAATGGCTGCGTGTCACCATTGATCGTGCGCGTCCCTTTGACCACAAAGGAATTGTCTCCTTCAGCTGCGCCGGTCCATTCCTCCTTGATGTCGAGGACATTGTTCTCCCCCTTCAGTTCACCCGCCGCCTTCCAGGTGCCGATGTAATTTTTGAAGACTGGATTCATGCCAAGGTCCTTGGCAGACAGGCTGGTGGCAACCAGCAGGCAGAGTGTGGCGAGCAGTGTTTTCATGCGATGATTTCCTGGATGACTTTGCCGTAGCTGATGGGCACGGGGCGGTTGACCACATCCCTGACTTCCGTGTCCGGCTGAATTCCCAGCAGGTGATACATCGTGGCAGCCAGATCATCCGGCTTCACGGGTTTATCTGCAGGATGCTCGCCGTTTTTGTCAGACGCGCCATGCACGTAGCCGCGCTTCACGCCACCGCCTGCGAGCAGGGCGGTGTAGCACTGCGGCCAGTGATCACGGGAGACGTTTTTGTTGATCTTCGGCGTGCGGCCAAACTCGCCCACCCACACCACCAGCGTTTCATCCAGCAGGCCGCGCTCATCCAGATCCGTCAGGAAAGTCGGCAGCGTCTGCTCCGTGATCGGCATGTGATACTTCTCGATGATCGGGAACATGCGCGTGTCATTGAAGCCATGCGTGTCCCAGCCACCCTCGGTGGTGCTCTGCCCGCCGATACCCTGGGAAAAATTCACCGTCACAAACTTCACCCCTGCTTCGACCAGCCGCCGCGCCAGCAGCAGACTCTGTCCGTAAGGCGAGCGTCCGTAGCCATCACGCACCTTGTCCGGCTCCTTGGTGAGATCAAAAGCGGCACGCAGCTTCTCGCTGTGCAGCATCGACAAGGCCTTGTCATAGTAGCTTTCGATGCCCCGCGCCTCGGCGGAGTAATCCAGCAGCCGCGTCTGGGAATCGACCAGCTTTTGCAGCTCGCGCCGTGCATTCAGCCGCTCAAAGCTCACCCCGCTGGGCAGGCTCAGTTCGGGCAGCGCAAAGCCCGGCGCACTCGGATCACGCAGCACAATGAAAGGATCATGCTCCTTACCGAGAAAGCTCGCCCGTTGCCCCGGCGTCAGGGAGCCATCGCTCACGATGTAAGGGAAGGTGGCGGCGGTCGGGATTTCACCCTTGAGCGGTGCGATCCTGTCCACCACGGACGAATAGGCCGGAAACAGATCCGGCGAATCCTTCAGACGCTGGTCATCACTCGGCGGCGCATGGCCGCTCAGCGCGTAATAGCCCGCGCTGTTGTGATTCTTCATCGTGTGATGCACGGACCGCACCAGCGTCACCTTGTCCATCACCTTCGCCGTCTTCGGCAGCTTTTCAGAGACCCAGATGCCATCGGCGCTCGATTTGATCGGCTTGTGAAACCCGCGGATGCCCTCTGGCGCATCGGGCTTCATGTCAAAAGTCTCCAGATGGCTCGGTCCGCCCCACTGGAAGCAAAAGATCACCGACTTGGCGCGGGCGACGAGTTTGTCCAAGCCCGGAGTGGTGGCGGAGGCAGCCGCCAAGGCCGCAGTTTGCTGCGCGTCTGCGCCGCGGAGGAAGCGGGGCATGGTGAGGCCGAACATGCCGAGGCCGCCGGCAGAGAGAAGGCGGCGGCGGGTGACTGAAGCGCTGGGGGAGCAGGCTCCGGTGGGATTGGAGAAGGGCGGCATGAGGGCGGCGAACTGACTAACGACTATACGTGCGGGAGTGGTGGGATTATGCGGCGGATAGTGGCACAGCGTCAATCGGGCACTTGCGGGGACTCAAGGCGTGCTGTTGCATGGGGACCATGATCGACGACTCTGCCGCACGGCGTCCGCTTAAGTCACGCACGACGGCGTGGGCGGGGTTTTTCTCGCGATGGATGTTGAAGGCGGGGCTGACGCCCAATGGGGTATCGCTGCTGGGTATCGTTTGTGCGGCGGTGGCCGGTGGAGCGGAGTTGATGGTGCCGCAGAGCGCGCATGCATGGGCGTGGTGGCTCGTGGCAGCGGCGGGGATTCAGCTGCGGCTTTTCTGCAACATGATGGACGGGCTGCTGGCTGTGGAGGGCGGCCTGAAGTCGGTGACGGGGGATCTCTTCAATGAGATTCCCGACCGGATTGATGATGCGTTAATCTTAGTGCCACTCGGTTATGCGGTGGGCACAGACTGGGGCATCGCGCTGGGCTGGGCGGCGATGGGCGGTGCTATCCTGACGGCTTACATCCGCGCGCTGGGTGCGAGCTTGATTGGGAGGCATGATTTCTGCGGGCCGATGGCGAAGCCTCACCGCATGTTTGCCGTGACGGTGGGCTGCCTGTCGATGATGACTATCGATATTATGAATGTGAAAGCACCGCCGCTTATGCTGTGGTGTCTTGTGATTGTGAACGCTGGCATCGTGATCACTTGCTGGCGGCGCACGGCGCATCTCGCAAAGGCCTTGAATCAAAAACCCCCGAAAGGATGAGCGACGCATGAACTCTGAACGACTGCAATTCACGACGGATGACGGGCTGGCGCTGCACTACAAGACGTGGAACGTGGCGGGTGCGTCAAAGGCGCTGGTGCTGCTGCATCGCGGGCATGAGCATGCGGACCGGTGGGACACCGTGGTGCCGCTTCTGACGATGCCGGACACGGCGATCTACGCATGGGAGGCACGAGGCCATGGGCAGTCGCCCGGGAGGCGCGGACATGCGGCGGGATTCATGGAGTATGTGCGGGATCTGGACACGTTTTTTCATCACCTGCAGAAAGCGCATGGGCTGGTGCCCGAGCGGACGGTTGTGGTGGCGCACAGCGTGGGCGGTGTGGTGGGGGCGGCATGGGTGCATGATTTCGCGCCACGAATCGCGGGCCTGGTTTTGGCGACGCCGGCGCTGGAGGTGAACCTGATCGTTCCGGGAGCCTTGACGGGCATCCGCCTGCTGCAGAAGGTGAAGGCGGATGCGACCATTAAGAGCTATGTACAGGGCTCATGGCTGACGCGGGATGCGAGTGCGGCGAAGGTGTATGACGAGGACACCCTCATATCGAAGGACATCTCGGCAAAAATTCTCGTGGATCTCTTCGAAACCGCGAAGCGGGTGATCAGTGATGCGGAGGTGATGGACCGGCCGCTGCTGATGTTTTCCGCCGGAGCAGACAAAGTGGTGAAGCGGGAAGCGGCGGACACTTTGTACGAAAACTACGGCAGTGACCAGAAGACGCACCTCACGCTGAAGGGGGCGCGGCATGCGATCTTCCACGATGTATGCCGGGATGAAGTATGCGGAGCGATCAAGCGCTTCGCAGAGCGCTGCATCGCTAACTTCACGCCACCTCGGCTGGAGGCGGACTTGTCCAATCCCGTGACGAACGCGGAATTTGCGATGCTGAAGAAGCCGCTGCCGTCGCCTTCCTTGCGTGGGCTGTCGTTTTTGCTGCAGCGGATCAGCATGGGGACGCTTGGCAAGCTGAGCGAGGGGATCCGCATCGGCCATGCGACGGGCTTCGATTCCGGGGAGTCGCTGGACTATGTGTACAAGAACAAGGCGAATGGGGGGCTGGGGCTTGGGAAGGTGATTGATCGCGGGTATCTGGATGCGATCGGCTGGCGTGGCATTCGCCAACGGCGGGCGTGCATGAATCAGGCGCTGAAGTATGCGCTCAAACACGTGCGTGAGGCGGGCATGCCGCTGCAACTGATGGACATCGCGGGCGGCGCAGGCCGCTATTTGCTGGATGTGCTGGAGGACCAGGAATTTGGCTTTGATCTCAAGGTGCTGTGCCGTGACTGGAGTGAGTCGGCGCTGGATGCAGGGCGTGCGACGGCGCGCGAGAAGGGACTGCAGGAGCGGATCACGCATCTGAAGGGCGATGCGTTTGATGAGAACTCGCTGGCGAGTGTGGAGCCGAAGCCATCCGTTGCGGTGGTGTCAGGCCTGTATGAGCTGTTTCCAGAGAATGAAAAGCTGCAGCGCTCCTTGCGGGGCCTCTTCAGTGCGGTGAATGACGGTGGCTGGCTGATCTACACGGGGCAGCCGTGGCATCCACAGGTGGAGATGATCGCACGGACCCTGACGAACCGCGATGGCCAGTTCTGGGTGATGCGCCGGCGCCCCCAGGGAGAAATGGACGCCCTGGTGGAGGCCGCAGGCTTCAAGAAAGAGAAGCAATGGGTGGATGACTTCGGCATCTTCACGGTGAGCGTGGCAAGAAAGCCGAAGGGTGGGGCCGCATGAGCATGGTCATGAACCGAACTCCACGTGAGGCGGGGCTGCTGTGGCCTGCGCTCTGGCGGCTGGCGCTGGCAGGGGCGACGTTTGTGATCGTGTACAGCGGCTGCAACCTGTTTACCCACTCGCGGGGAAATGTGCCGACGATGATGTTTGAATGGGAAAAAAGCATCCCGTTCGTCAAGGAGCTGGTGGTGCCGTACTGGTCGCTGGACTTCTTTTTTTGCGGGGCGTTTTTCTTATGCGGCAGCAAGACGGAGCTAAATCTGCTGACGAAGCGGCTGATGACGGTGACGATTCTGAGCGGGCTGTTTTTCCTGCTGTTTCCGCTGAAGCTGGGGCTGCCGAGACCGGAGCCGAGCGGATGGACGGCTCCTTTTTTCCACGCGCTGTATTTCAATGACCTGCCCTACAATCTGGCTCCATCGTTGCACATCAGTCTGCGGTCGCTGGTGTGGGTGTTTTATGGGGCTCGTCTCACGGGACACCTGCGGACGGCGGTGAAAGTGTGGTTCATCCTGATCGGTCTGTCCACGCTGCTGGTGTGGCAGCATCACCTCATTGATGTGGCGGGCGGATTTATCATGGGCTGGGTGGTGGCCGCGCTGATCCCCGACCCGAGACAAATGGGGACGTGGAATCCCTCCAAGAAGTATGCGGTGAGGTATGGAGCGGGCGCGGTGGTGTGCGCGGCGCTGGGATTTGCGTGGATCGGCTTTGTGTGGCCAGCAGTGGCGTGTGGGATCGTGGCACTGGCGTATGCCACGGGGCTTTCGCGTCTTTTGGGCAAGGAGAATGGAACCCTGTCGCCCTCTGCCGAATGGTGCCTGCTGCCCATCCTGCTGGTGCGGGGCTGGGTGCAGAAGAAGTGGCTGAAGCGGAAGCCAGGCTGGTGCGAGGTGACGCCGGGGGTGTGCTTCGGACGACGCGTGACGGGCAAGGAGGCGGAGTCGATGGTAATGGCGGAAGGGCAGGGTGATCTGGCGGTGCTGGATCTGACGGCGGAAACGAATGCGCCGACGGCATTTCGGGAGCGGGCGTTTTACGTGAACCTGCCCCTGCTGGACTTGGTGCCGCTGAAGACGGAACAGATTGAAGCAGCGCTGGGGTTTATTCGTGAGCAGCGGGCGCTGGAGCGACGCGTGTTTGTGCATTGCCAGCTGGGCTTGCAACGATCGGCGCTGATCGCAGCCCACTGGGTGGGGGAGAGCGGGGAAGCAGTGGACCTGGCAGTGGCGGTGCAGCGCGTGCGGGAGCTGGAGCCAGATGTGGTTATCTGATGACCGAAGTGTGACCTCGTCATTTGTCATTAAGACTTCGTTTTTTGCTCCTGCTTGCTCTCGCCGCTGCTCCGCTTACGTAACCCTCTATCATGCCTGATTTCACCACCCCCACCGGATTCAAAGAATGGTCCTTCGTCTGCGACGCCCTCGCGCAGGGCCGGCTCAGCATCATTTTGCGCAAAGGCGGCATCCACGAAGGTCGCGGCGGCTTTGAGTGGAAGCACCGTCAGTTCTTCCTCTTCCCTACCTGGTTCCACAATCAGGCCGAAAAACTCAGCTGGGTGCCCGAAAATACCCAGCGCGACTTCCCACCCGAAGAGGAACGCACCACCGTCGACATCGACGGCTGCGCCACGCTGGAGCAGGTCTGGAAAGTCACGGACTGGGACAAAGTGGCCGCACTGGCTCCGCTGCACATCTGGAACGAGGACGTGGTGAAGGATCGCTTCATCTACGATGATGAGACCTGCCTGCATGTGGCTCTCGTCCGCGCCTACAAGCTGCCGCAGAACTGGCACTTCCCCTATGCAAAGAGCTACGGCGGCTGCCGCTCTTGGATCACCCTGCCTGAAGAGGGCCTGCCTCTGGCCGCAGCCGCGACTCCGGCGCTGAGCGACGAAGCCTTTGCCGAAGTGTCAGCGAAGTTGAAAGCGATCCTGGGCTAGTCGAGTGTGCCCCACTTGAATCCAACCGACGCCATCCGCCCAGCCCACGTCGAGGTTAGCCTCGGTGCCATCGCGCAGAACTATGACGCCATCCGTGCGCATGTGGGCGCGGCGTCCGTCATGCCCGTGGTGAAGGCGAATGCCTACGGCCATGGCATCGTCGAGGTGGCGCGGCACTTGATGAATCATGGCGCGCCTTGCCTGGGCGTGGCGCTGCTGGAAGAGGCCATCGTGCTGCGTCAGGCCGGCATCACGCTGCCGATTCTCGTCTTTGGCGGTGTGGCCACGCGGCAGATCCCTCAGTTCATCGCGCATGATTTGATGATGGCGGCCTCCTCCATCGACAAACTGCGCCAGATTGATGAAGCCGCCGCCGCAGTGAAAACAAAAGCGCGCGTACATCTGAAGATCGACACCGGCATGGAGCGCATTGGCGTGCATTGGTACAACGCGGAGAAGCTTCAGGAGGCCAGTTTAAGCTTCACCAATGTGGAAGTCGCCGGCATCTACTCGCATTTTGCCAATTCAGACGCCGCTGACCTCGCCTCAGCCAAAGAGCAGCTCGCACGCTTTCTTGAAGTGCTGGAGTTTTATCCAAAGCGCGGACTGCAGCCCCCCCAGCGCCACATCGCCAATTCCGGCGGCATCCTGCAGCTTCCAGAGAGCCACCTCGATCTCGTCCGTCCGGGCATCATGCTCTATGGCGTCTATCCTTCAAAGGAGGTTCCGCATACCGTCATGTTGCAGCCGGCGCTGAGCTGGAAGTCTCAGGTGGTGTATTTCAAAGTCGTGCAGACCGGTAGTTCCGTCAGTTACGGTGGTACCTGGCAGAGCGATCACCCGGTGCGTGTCGTCACCGTGCCCGTGGGCTATGGCGATGGTTATTTTCGGGCGCTGTCAAATCGCGGACAGGTGGTCATTCGCGGCCAGCGGCATCCCATTGCTGGCCGTGTGTGCATGGACCAGTTCATGGTGAATCTGGAGTGGGGCACCGCCTACAATGGCGACGCCGTGACCCTCATTGGTGATGGCATATCCGCTCAAGACGTGGCGGATTGGGCGGGCACCATTCCCTATGAAGTGCTGACCAATATCAACTCCCGCGTGCCCCGGGTGTACGTTTAATGCCTTGCAATCAGCCTGCTATGGCCGCAACGAAGGGGTGGGATGCGACAGCGTGTTCCGCCCGCATTCATGAACCTCATCATCTTCGACCTCGAAACCACCGGCCTGTTACCTTCCCAGCACGAGATCATCCAGATCGCAGCCATGAAGGTGAAGAACGGCAAGTGGGATGAAGGAGAATACTTCGACAGCTATGTGCGGCCGGAAAACCGCATTCCGTCCTTCATCACCAAGCTGACTGGCATTTCGCAGGAGCAGGTGGCGGACGCTCCCCATCCCGTGGATGTGCTGATGGAGTTCTCCCGCTTCGTCGGTCATGATGCGACGCTCATTGCCCACAATGGCATTCGTTTCGACATGCGCTTCATTGCGGAGAACTGCAAACGCCACGCTATTCCGGTGCGCGAGACGAGCGCCCTCGATTCACGTGACTTCTCCCGCAAAATCTGGGGCGGCAAAGGTGGCCATGGTTTGGACGCGGTTCTGGGCCGCGTAGGCGTGTCCAGCAAAGGCGTGAAGCGCCACGATGCTCGCGTGGACGTTCAACTGCTGGCCCAGGCCGTTCAGTACATGTGGGAGCGTCTCACCCCGAGTGTGACCAACTGCCCGGTGGATCTTTCGGTCGGGGTGATTCCTGCGCTGGATCGCGTTTGTTGAAGTGGGGGCAAAGCTCTTGTGTCAGAACGCCACTGTCGAGCTGGTGCCATCGGTATATTTCCAAGCAGCAACGGATTGATGGAAAGCGTGGTTAAGACCGGAAGGTGTCAGGGATGTTTTGAAGCAAAAATTGCTTGAAGGCGAATGGTTGTTTTATCCTATGGGCATGATGCAAAAATTCTCCCGTCGTATTCTTATGGCTGTCGGCCTTTGTCTGGTCGCATGTGAAACGCCTTCCACAGTCAAAAATCCAGCCAAAGCTTATGCCTGCACCGAGGTCTTCCGGTTGAAGAGCGGTTCGCTGCTGGTGCAGGGAGATTGGGATTACATCGAGTTCACCACGACAACGGAGCTTCCGCGGATGGTGAGAGGGGGGCTGGCCGCTCAAATAGCGTCTGGCAAGGCGCGCTATTTCCACTGTTATCAAAAAAATGTCCTGCAATTGCAGGCGAGCGACATGCAGGAGACTGCAGAGGACCACGAGGTCACTTTGGAGGGACAGAGGTATGATCGTGCCGTCTTGGAACGGGCGGCTCAAGGCGAGGGCTTGGTTGTGTCGCTTCCGAACTCCCATCTGTCGCAGTCGCTCTCAGCGGCATACGTTCGTGGGTTTTTGCAAAAGGTGGACGAGGTGCTTAAAAACCCAGCAGCCAGCGGCGTCAAGACGATGATGGAGCCCGCGCAAAAAGTGCAGATGCGGCGATAAGAGGGCAGGGGGGCACCCCGCAGACTATACCGCGCGCTCCAGTTTTTCGTCGATGCGCGCCACCAGAGTATCGAGCAGTTCGCCATTGCCAAAGCGTTCGATGACACCGGCCAGGAAGCCTTCGATGATGAGCTTGCGGCTTTCGCTGTCGCTGATGCCACGTGCTTTGAGATAAAAGAGCTCCTCATCGCTGATGGGGCCGCTGGTGGCACCATGGCTGCACTTGACCTGGTCGGCGCTGATTTCGAGTCCGGGCAGGCTCGTTGCCTCGGCTTCGTTGCTGTTCAGCAGGTTGCGGCAGGTCTGGTAGGCGTCGGTGTAATGCGCGCCTTCATCCACGGTGATGAGACCGCTGAAGATGCTGCGCGATTTGCCGTAGAGGGCGTTTTTGTACAGCAGGTCGCTGCTCGCATGCGGGGCCTTATGGTTTTGCAACGTGCGCTGATCGACCACCTGCTCGCCGATGGGCAGGGACACGCTGAGCATGTCGCTGCGGGAACCTTCGCCGATGAGATCGCTCACGCTTTCGCTGCGGCTGAAGCTGGCGCCCAGCTGCACCTGGAAGCTCTTGATGGCGGAATCACGTCCTGCCACGATGCTGGAAAGATGCAGCGCCTGCGCATCATCCGCCAGCTCCTGGCATGCGGCATAGGTGATCTTGCTGCCACGTCCGCCGACGAGATCGGCAATGGCGATGCTGAGTCCGCCTTCGCCTTCGAGGCTGCGGTAATGATCGACCACACTGACTTCGGCATTGTTACCCGTCACGATGAGCGTATGCGGGAAGATGGCGGCATGATCGCCGACCACCCAGTGGAAGATTTCAACCGGCTTCTCAATCGCCACGTTTTTCGGCACAATGATGACCGCTCCTGCTTTCACATGGGCAAGGTGCAGGGCGGCAAACTTGGCGGAGCCCAGTGTCATCTCACGCTGCATGAAGTGCTCCTTGAGCACCTCGTTGTGATCCCGCAGCGCATCCGCAAAGGTCACGCAAACCACACCCGCAGGCAGGTTCGTGGTGTCAGACTCGACGAGCACGTCATTCACAAAGACAAAGCGTGCCGCACGTTCCTTGAGCCCTTCTGTGGCCGCGAGAGCAGCAGCGGTGTTTGCAGCCGTGGGGGCGATGGCAGGCTTATGATCAGCGAGCTCAATTTTCTTCGAGCTGGAGTAGCGCCAGTTCTCATCCTTGATGCCAGGCATCGGCAACGTCTGGAATTCAGCCCAGGCTGCTTCGGAGCGGGCGAGAAACCAGCCGGGGGCGGATTTCTCATCGCGCACAGGCACGGTGATTTCGAGGCCGGAAGGAGCGGGCTGATCAGGAGTGGCTTCGGCGGGCATGGAGGGGGATGTGGGAGCGAGGAGCGTGGCAGACATCGAAGGGAAGTGAGAGGTAAAAAGTCAGTGGTTAATGGCGGGCGGCATCTTTGGAACACAACGAAGACAAACGCGTGGGTGTGATAAAAGCCGCGACAGCGTTTTGGAGTGCGCCGGCCCTCCGGCGCTTTCGGGCGATCACAGGCATGCGGAAAGGTCCGGCAGGATGGAATACTCCAGAGTGCCGTGACAAAGTCGGGCATCCCGCAGCTGGGATTCGTTGATGTTCGTTGTTCGTCATTCTGATTTCGTCATGCTGGCGCTAGCCCACGCTTCCTTCCATTTCGAGGTCGATGAGGCGCTTCAATTCCACGCTGTATTCCATCGGGAATTCCTTCACGAGATCATTGATGAAACCGTTCACAGACAAGCTCATGGCTTCAGCCTCGGTGAGGCCGCGCTGCATGAGGTAGAAGATCTGATCCGCGCTGACCTGGCTGACGCTCGCCTCATGCTGCGTGGAGTGCTGGTTGCCCCGCACGCTGATGGCGGGGTAGGTGTCGGTGTGGCTGTTGCTGTTGATGAGCAGCGCATCGCACTCGGTGTTGTTCTTGCAGCCCTTGAGGTGCTTTGGGATGTGAACCAGACCACGATAGGTGCTGCGGCCCTGACCGATGGAGATGGATTTGGAGATGACGTTGCTCGTGGTGTCATCGGCGGCATGGACCATCTTGGCTCCCGTGTCCTGATGCTGGCCGCTGTTCGCCAGAGCGATGCTGATGACTTCACCACGGGCGCGTTTGCCCTTCATGATGACGCCGGGGTACTTCATGGTGAGGCGGCTGCCGATGTTACAGTCGATCCAGCGCACTTCGGCGTCTTCATGCGCGATGCCGCGCTTCGTCACGAGGTTGAAGACATTGCTGCTCCAGTTCTGCACGGTCACATACTGAATCTTGGCACCCTTCATGGCGACGAGTTCCACCACCGCGCTATGCAGAGTGGCGGTTTCAAACTTCGGCGCGGTGCAGCCTTCCATGTACATCACTTCCGCACCTTCGTCGGCGATGATGAGCGTGCGCTCAAACTGGCCAAACTGCTCGCTGTTGATGCGGAAGTAAGCCTGCAGCGGATGCTTCACCTTCACGCCGGGCGGCACGTAGATGAATGAGCCGCCGGAGAACACGGCGCTGTTGAGCGCGGAGAACTTGTTGTCGCCCGTCGGGATCACCTTGCCGAACCACTTCCGGAAGATCTCGGGGTGTTTGTGCAGGCCTTCGGTGCTGTTCACAAAGATGACGCCCTGCTCTTCGACGGCTGCCTTGATGTTCGAATAGGCGGCTTCGGAGTCATACTGCGCTTCCACACCCGCGAGGAACTTGCGTTCCTGCTCAGGGATGCCGAGACGGTCAAAGGTCTTCTTCACGTCCTCGGGCACATCGTCCCAGGAGCGCTTCGGCTTCTGGCCGTCGCTGAGGTAGTAGCGGAATTCGTCGAACTTGATGTTCTCCAGATCCTTCGTGGCCCAATGCGTCGGCATCGGCTTGTCCTGGAAGACCTTGAGCGCCTTGTGCCGGAACTCGCGAATCCAGTCGGGATCATTCTTCACGTCGGCAATGAAATCGACCGTCTTCTCGGTGATGCCAAAGCCGGAGTCGTACTTGTTGCGCTCGGGGAAAGTGAAATCGCCGACGCTGTCGACCTTGATGTCGGAGATGTCGTTGTCTGGGGCGGTGACCATAATGTTAAAGTTTGGCGGGTTTCAGGTTTAAAGTTTCAAGCTGGATGCACTCAGCTTTCAGTGTTTGCTGGAGGGTCTTCGCGGAGGATGAAGGATTCTGGAGGAGTGGACTGGTGGCTCGTGGAGCGACGGATGACGGGGCGGTTTGCCACGGGCCACCCCTCGCTTTTGAGTCGTTCGCTGACCTCATGCATGTGGGCGTTGAATTTGGAATGATCGTAACCACAACTGGCAAAGATCGCTTCACGATTGGCCCGCACTTCTGCGACGATAGGATCTTCGATGGTGTTCATGGCAGTCATTAGATGAGTTCGTCGGGGGTGCCGATGACTGGTGGCGTAAAGCCTGCTTCCCGGCAGGTTTCTTCAATGCGTCGAAACATGTTCAGGTTGTTGATGTGTGTGCAGTTCCAAGTCAGCAGAAAGTCCATTCCGTGGACCGCCGCAATGGCGATGTGATATGCATCTGCCTCGGCTTTCTGAGGAAGACCGAGTTTGGCAATCAAACGCAAGGCCAGTAAACCAGTTTCCGGCGTTTCGGCTAACATGGGGATGCCTCTGAGACTGTCCAAGCGGCGGGCCGCCATTTCAGCTTCTCCACTGCTTGATTCTTCGATCACATACGAAGAGATGAAAAGGTCGAATTCTTTTCGGCGCTGCGTCCAAAAAATGCGCGTCGTTTCCTGATGCCCGGCGAGTACGATGTCACGACTAGGCCGGGCTACGAGGTAGCTCGGGATGGTCGTTTCGATATACACGCTGGGTTTCATCTCGATATGGCTTCAAAGGGTGGGGTTATGCTGCCGCCACCAGCGACTCATCAGTCACCCAGTCATAGCCGCGTTCTTCAAGCTCCAACGAGAGCTCCTTGCCGCCGGTCTTCACGATGCGGCCGTCTTTGAGGACGTGGACGATGTCGGGCTGGATGTAGTTCAGCAGGCGCTGGTAATGGGTGATGACAAGGAAGCCGCGGTTCTCGCTACGCATGGCGTTCACGCCACGGGAAACGATCTTGAGCGCGTCGATGTCGAGGCCGGAGTCGGTTTCATCGAGAATGGCGTACTTGGGCTCCAGCATCATGAGTTGGAGGATTTCATTGCGCTTCTTCTCACCACCGGAGAAGCCTTCATTGACGCTGCGGCTGGTGAAGCTGCGGTCCATTTCCAGCTGGTCCATGCGGGCGTAGAGCTGCTTGTAGAACTTCACTGCATCGATGTCTTCACCCTTCGGCAGGCGGGCCTTCAAGGCGGCGCGGAGGAAATTGGCGTTGCTCACGCCGGGGATTTCGTGCGGATACTGGAAGGCGAGGAAGAGGCCGGCACGGCTGCGGGCATCCACGGCCATGTCGAGAATGTTTTCGCCGTCCAGCAGGACTTCGCCGCTGGTGACTTCGTAGTCGTCGTGGCCACAGAGGACCTTGCTCAGGGTGCTCTTTCCAGAGCCGTTCGGGCCCATGATGGCATGGACTTCACCGGGGTTGATCGTGAGGTTCAGGCCTTTGAGGATTTCGCGGCCGGGGATCTGGGCGTGGAGGGCTTTTATTTCGAGGGACATGGAAAGGGTGTTGGGGACAGGGGGTGGAGTTCAGGACTTCGCCTCAGCGCACTTGGAGCAGGTGCCGTGGATGGCCAGATCCGTGCGGGCGATCTTGGTGCCGGCGGGAAGATTCCAGAACTTGGCGGGGTCGAAGTCGGTGGTGGGATGCGCGTCGATCACCTTGCCGCAGGTCTCGCAGTGGAAATGGATGTGCTCGTGCAGGTTCGCGCAGTAGCGGGACTGGCCGCGCTCCAGATGGACGAGCTTGATCAGGCCGTTGGAGGTCAGGTGCTCCAAGCAGTTGTAAACCGTGGCCAAGGACATGCCGGGGCTGCGGCTTTTCACCCGGTCGAGGATGTCGTAGGCCGTGGGATGGTCCGTGGAGGAGGCCAGGACTTCGAACACCTCACGCCGGTGCGGCGTCAGGCGCACGTCCGAACCCAGCACGGCAAGGCGGCAGTCCAGACCGGTAGGTTTGGCAGGAGTGCGTGAAGGGGAGGGGGGCATGACGAATTTAGAATTAGAATGATTCTAACTGCATTGGGAACGCTCACTTGGCAAGCGGGGATGCCGGTTTTGCTGAAAATTCTTTGCTCCAAATCACGCCAAAACGTCCGTCGCGTGCTACAACCTGCCCATATGAACCGCACCAATGCCGAAGACCTCCCCTGGACCCAGCAAAACTCCCCTCAAGGCAAGTACGGCCTCGCCCGCAAGTCACTCTCGATCGCCGCAGGCGGGCAGAAGGACATCGGCACCTGGGCTGGCGGCCATCCCTTCGATCTCGAAATCCAGCGCATTCCAGCGGGAAAGATCAATTTTCCCTTCCATGAACACACCGCCCAGTGGGAGGCCTACTACATCCTCAGCGGCATCGGTGCCGTGCGCACCCCCAAGGGGCAGGAAGACATCAAGGCGGGCGACTACCTCGTCTTTCCTCCAGGAGAGGCCCACCAGCTCATCAACTACGGCACCGAAGACCTCACCTTTTTCGTCATTGCCGACCAGCCGCAGGCAGATGTGATCCACTACCCCGACTCCGGCAAATGGATGACTAAACCTCACCGGAAAGCCTTCGAAATGCAGGAAGTGGAGTACTTCAAAGGCGAGGAGTAGGCCAATTCCCGCACAAGCATTTGCGGTGTGAAGATCCGGAAATGCTGGCATGCTGAGTCATGAAACGACTTCTGCTCTCAGCCTGCCTCGTTCTGATTGCCTCCTGCACGCAGCCTGTCTGGGAAGAAAAATCTGCGACCGCGAGCGCCGGGTCTGGAAACTGGGGGCCGGCTCTCACCGTGCTCGAACATCAGTGCGTGCACTGCCACGGCGACAACCGGCTCTCCACGATGCCGCCGATCAACGACACGCATGCATTGTCGAAGCTCATCGGCTCCCACTGGATTGTCCCCGGCAAACCGCAAGCCAGCCGCTTCTTTCAGGTCGTCACCTTTCCTGATGAAATCCCCGGTGCCATGCCGCCCAGCGGCCATGCGATCTCCAAGAAGGACATGCAGATCCTTCGCGATTGGATCAAAGCGGGGGCCAAACTGCCTGCGCAAAACGTGAAACTCATTCCAGTGGGGCCGCTGCCACGCTCGATCTGAATCACACGTGCGGCTTGCCGCGCCCGTGCGCCAGCTCGCGCAGCAGGTCGAGCTGGATTTGCTGCACCTCCATCAGCTTGGTGGCGTGCTGATGCAGCAGGTAGTCCATCTTTTCGTGCAGGTGGCGGATCTCGAGCTCGGCCTTGAGATTGATTTTGTAGTCACCCTCCGCGTGCTGGCGGTCGCGCGCCTCCTGCCGGTTCTGGCTCATCATGATCACCGGTGCCTGAAGCGAGGCCAGAAACGACAGCATGAGGTTCAGCAGGATAAATGGATACGGGTCAAATGGCTGCTTCAGCAGCACCCCGGCATTGATGACAATCCACAGGGCCAGAAACAAGCAGAATGAGATGATGAACGTCCAGCTCCCGCCGAAGTCCGCGATCTTGTCCGCCAGCCGCTGGCCAAAGGTGAGGTTCTGCACCTCCTCCGTCTCAGAGAGCGGGCGCTCGCTCAACACCTCATGTTTGTGCAGGCTTTCCACCACCTCCTCATCCAGTTTCGTCAGATCACCCACCTGGGTCTCCAGCAAATCGCGCATGTATTCCAGCCGGGCGGCGTTCACGGTATCCAAGCTCACCCGGGAGTCGTCGGCCAGTTCTGGATGACGGACGCGCAGGGTATGCGCAATGTTGGGACGCAGTTCCCGCAGGACGAAGAGCTTGGTGATCGGCTGTGACTTGCCGGTGACGGCGCACACGCCTTGCTGGGCGTTTTTTGGACGGGTGGACTCCATGGCGGACAATACATCTGCGCAGCATTCGTCATTCGGAATTCGTCATCTGCCATTTTCCGCCTACTCTCCTCGCCCGTTTTCGCTCCATGCCGCACATCAGTTATCCCCCAGACCTGCCCATCACGGCCCGCCGTGACGAGATCGTTGCGGCCATTCGCCAAAATCAGGTGGTGATCCTGGCAGGCGAAACCGGCTCTGGAAAAACCACGCAGCTTCCCAAGATGTGCCTCGAAGCCCTGCACGATGTGCGCGGCCAGATCGGCTGCACGCAGCCGCGTCGTGTGGCGGCCATGAGCGTGTCCAAACGCGTGGCGGAAGAGCTGAATGTACCCTGGGGCCGCGAAGTCGGCTGCAAGATGCGCTTCAGCGACGACACCAGCCGCGACACCCGCATCAAGTTCATGACGGACGGCATCCTGCTGGCAGAGATCCAGAGCGATCCCATGCTGCGGAACTACTCCGTGCTCATTCTCGATGAAGCGCACGAACGCTCCCTGAACATCGACTTCCTCCTCGGCTACCTTGTTGGCCTGCTGAAAAAGCGGCCTGACCTCAAGCTGCTCGTCACCTCCGCGACCATCGACACCGAGGCCTTTTCCGCCGCCTTTGGTGGCGCGCCCATCATCGAAGTCTCGGGGCGTATGTTCCCCGTGGATATTCGCTACGCACCGCTCTCGGGAGGTGAAGACGACTTCGGTTTCATCGACGGTGCCGCCGCTGCCGTTGAAAACGCCCTCATCGAAACCGACGACGGTGACGTCCTCGTCTTCATGCCCACGGAACGTGACATCCGTGAAACGCGCGATCTTCTCGATGGCCGCCTGGGTTCCGGCTTTGAAGTGCTCGCCCTCTTTGGCCGCATGGCCTCGGCCGAGCAGCAGCGCATCTTCCAGCCCGGCCGCAAGCGTCGCGTCGTCATCGCCACCAACGTCGCTGAAACCTCCATCACCATTCCGCGCATCCGCTACGTCGTGGACACCGGTCTCGCCCGCATCAGCCACTACAACCCACGCACGCGCACCAAGCGCCTGCCGGTCGAGGCCGTGTCGCAAAGCAGTGCCAATCAGCGCGCGGGCCGTGCCGGTCGTGTGCAGGACGGCATCTGCATCCGCCTCTACTCGCAGGAAGATTTTGAGAAGCGCGACCGCTTCACCATGCCGGAGATTCAGCGCGCGAACCTCGCCGAGGTCATCCTGCGCATGAAGGCCTACAAGCTCGGCGAGATCGAGGACTTCCCCTTCATCAATCCGCCCGTCAGCGCTTCCATCCGCGCAGGCTATGATTTGCTGCACGAACTAGGCTCTCTCAGCGAAACCCACGAACTCACGCCCCTCGGCCGCGAACTCGCCCGCCTGCCTCTGGATCCCACGCTGGGGCGCATGCTGCTGCAAGCCCGCGTTGAAAAAGCCCTGCCCGAGATGCTCATCATCGCCGCCGGTCTCAGCATTCCCGATCCGCGAGAACGTCCGGAAGAAAAACGCGAACTCGCCAACGCCGCGCACAAAGCCTTCGCCGCACCTGAGTCCGATTTCATCACGCTGCTCAAAATCTGGAACGCCACCCCCGAAGCCTCGGGCGGCTCACGCAATTCACTGAGAAAATTCTGCAAATCCAACTTCCTCTCCTTCACCCGCATGCAGGAATGGCGCGATGTCTGGAAGCAGCTCTGCGATTCCTTCAGCGACGATCTGCGCCAGCAAACGCCACCCGCGACCGACGACGCCATCCATCGCAGCATCCTCGCCGCGCAGCTTGGCCACGTCGCTATGAAAGAGGAGCGCAATCTCTACAAAGCTGCGGGCAATCGCGAAGTCTCCGTCTTCCCCGGCTCCAATCTCTACGAACGCCGTGAGAAAAACGGCAAGGGCAAGCCCGGTCAGGACAAAGGCCGCCAGCCGCCGTGGATCGTCGCCGGTGAGATCGTGCAGACCTCGCAGCTCTTTGCGCGCACACTCGCCAAGGTTGATCCGAACTGGATCGCCGAACTCGGCGCGCATCTCTGCCAGTTCAAATACAGCGAGCCCCATTGGAATCTCAAAGCCGGGCGCGTCCTCGTGACGCAACGCGTTCTCATTCACGGCCTGGAGGTGAAGCGCCAGCACATCGACTTCCTCAAGGTCGATGCCGTCGCCGCCACTCAGATGTTCATCCGCGCCGCACTCATCGACAGCCAGGAGGTGCCCATCACCCTGCGCTTTTACGCGCACAACAACAAGCTGCGCCAGAAGATCGAAACGATGCTCACCCGCGTGCGCAGCAATCGCGTCTACGCCATCGAGGAGCGCCTGTTCAATTTCTATGACGCGCGCATCAAAAACGTCTCGTCGATTCACGACCTCAACCGCTTCGTCAAAGAGCACATCGACGAGCAGCCAAACTTCCTCTGCGCCACCGAGCAGGAACTCACCGCCGGCGAGAAGTTTGAAGCCGACCTGCAGATGTTCCCGGATCAGGTCGCCTTAGGCAACACCGCGCTGCCCCTCACCTACAACTACCAGCCTGGCGAAGAAAACGACGGCGTCACCGTGCGCGTGCCCGCGCAGCTCGCCGGTCATCTCACCAGCGGCCAGATTCAGTGGATGGTCCCCGGCATCCGCGAAGAACTTGCCAACGTCATGCTGCGTGCGCTCCCGAAAGTCATTCGCCGCCAGTTGATGCCCATCGATCCCAAGGCCCGCGAAATCGCCGCCGACTTCGATCCCGGCCGCGAAGCCTTCCTCGACGCGCTCGCCGATTTCATCACACGCCGCTATCGCATCCAGGTGCGCGCCGAAGACTGGCCGCCGCAAAGCCTGCCCGCGCATTTGCAGCCGCGCGTCGAAGTGCTCGATCCCAAGAAGAACACCGTTATCGCCGCCAGCCGCGACCTCGACACCATCCGTGGCAGCATGCAGAAGCAGGACCTGCGCTCCGATGCCTGGGACAAACTGCTGCCACGCATCGAACGCTTCGCGCTCAAATCCTGGTCCTTCGGCGACCTGCCGGAAACCATCGTCGTCGAAGAGCTCAACGGCACCCCCATCCTCGGCTACCTCGGCCTCGTCCTGCGCGAGAACGAAATCGATGTCCGCCTCTTCCGCACCTCCGCCGAAGCCGCACGCACCACTCCCGCCGCTGTTCGTCAGCTCGCTGAAAACACCTTGAGCAAAGACCTCGCGTGGCTCCCCAAAGAACTCCGCAGCATCGGCGGTGCCTCCGCCAAACCGCAGCAGCCCGCCAGCTTCCAGGCAGCACTCACCCAGCTTAACGCTGCCGCACCCGCATCCAATCTCTCCCAGCAGGCCCACGAGCACATCCTCGCCTACATGCTGCGCCTGCAGCCCACCTTCCCGCTCACCCAAGAGCGCTTCTTCAAACTTTGCGAAACTGTTCGCCGCGATCTCCCTGCCGTCACCCATCGCGTGAAGACGCTCTTCACGCAGATCCACGATCTGCGCGCCAAACTCCTCGCACAGCCCAAACGCTACCCCGGCCTCGAACAGGATCTCGCCCGCCTCATTCCCGCCGATCTCCTCGCCACCACACCGCACGAGCAGCTCCAGCATCTTCCGCGGTATTTAAAAGCCATCCAGATCCGCAACGAGCGCTGCCTCGCCAATCCCGCCAAGGACATCGAGAAATACAACCTCATTGCCGACTTCGACGGCTGGCAGTCCCACGTGCCCAAATCCCAGCACGAAACCTTCCGCTGGATGATGGAAGAATACCGCGTCCAAGTCTTCGCCCAGGAGCTTGGCACCGCCCAGCCCGTGAGCGTGAAGCGCCTGCAGGCGATGTGGGTGTAGTGCTAAGTCACCCACGCTTCCTCACCTCTTTGCAGCGGCGGTCATAATTCTTCACATCCCCCGCATCAGTAACAGTAAAGTTGCCACCCGACACACTGCGAACCGTGACCCCAATGGCGCTCAGGCTGCCCAGTCGTTCACAGTCTTGGTCATAAGTGCGGATCCACCCGCCTTCCACCGTGACAAAGAAGTCGGAGGTATATCCAGCCAGCTCCACCCGGTTGTCCGGCATGCGTCCGACACACTCGCTGTTTTCATCATACACCCAGATCTGGGATTCTTTGTTCTCGATATTTGAAATGGCCATGGGGATGCAGCCAACCAAGCACGGGCCCACCGTTCAGAGAAGAACAAACTGGCTTTTCATGACGTTGATATGCCGATGAAACTCGCTGTTCTGTTTACCGCCCTGGCATCTGCCTCTCTTCACGCCGCACCCGCCCTGATCCTCCACCACGGCAAGGTCATCACCGTCGATAAAAATTTCCGCATTGCCGAAGCCATCGCCATCGATGCAGATGGGCGCATCACAGCCGTGGGAACGAACGATGAAGTTCTCGCCACAAAAGAAGCAGACAGTCAGCTTCTCGATCTAGCCGGCAAAACAGTGCTCCCCGGCCTCATGGACTCCCACGTCCATCCCGGCGCGGCGATGATCGAGTTCGATCACGAAATTCCCACCATGGAAACCATCGCTGATGTGCTCGCCTACCTGAGTGATCGCGTCAAAGTCTCCAAGCCGGGAGATCTCATCAGCGTTCGTCAGATCTTCATCACACGTCTCGAAGAGAAACGCTACCCCACCCGCGCAGAGCTCGACCGCATCGCGCCCAACAACCCTGTCGTCTTTTCCACCGGCCCGGATTCCATGCTTAACAGCCTCGCTCTCAAGCTCGGCGGTTACAGCCGTGACTACAAAGTGCCGGCAGGCAGCGCCGGTAAAATGGAGGTGGATGCCACCGGTGAACCCACCGGTCTCCTCCGCAGCCTCAGTCACAACGTCAAAGCGCCCACATCATCCAAATCCGCCACAGCAGAGGACACCTATCGCCGCACCGTCGAATTATTCCGCGACTACAACTCCGTCGGCCTCACCACCGTGGCGGACCGTGATTCCAGCCTCAAGCAGTGTGAGCTTTATCAAAAAATGCTCACCAAAGGCGATCTCACCGTTCGCATGCGTCCCTCTCCCGGCATCCCATCCATGAGTCTCTGGCCCGCCTGCGCTAAAGCCATCGACGAAGTCATTCAGCACCCGCTGACGAAGGATGACCCCATGTTGCAAATCATCGGCACCAAGGTCTATCTCGATGGCGGCATGCTCACAGGCAGCGCCTGGATGATCGAACCCTGGGGCATCAGCGAAGCCTACGGCATAAGCGATTCTCAATATCGCGGTGTGCAAAAAATCACGCCCGAACGTCTCAAACAGCTCGTCGAAAAAGTCACCGCCTCCGGACTCCAATTCACCGCGCACAGCGTCGGCGATGCCGCCGTGCAGCTCCTCATCGACACCTACGAAACCGTCGATGCCCAAAGCCCCGGCAGCGTCCGCGCCGCACGCAGCAGCGTCACCCACTGCAACTTCATGCACCCCGACTCCATCGCCAAAGCCGCCAAACTCGGCGTCTGCATCGACCTCCAGCCCATCTGGCTCCACATGGACGGCCGCACCCTGACCGGCCACTTTGGTGAGTCACGCATGGCGCGCTTCCAACCCCTGCGCGCCTGCTTCGATCAAAAAGTCGTCGTCGGTGGTGGCAGCGATCACATGCAGAAGATCGGTTCCTTCCGCAGCATCAATCCCTACAACCCCTGGCTCGGCATGTGGACCTCCATCACCCGCAAAGCCCGCAAACTCGACAAGCCTGTGCACATCGAAAACGCACTCACTCGCGAAGAAGCCCTGCGCCTCTACACCAGCAACAACGCCTTTCTCCTCAAGGCCGAGAAAAACACCGGCAGCCTCGAACCCGGCAAGCTCGCCGACATCATCCTCGTGGATCGCGACCCCCTGACCTGTCCCATCGATGACCTCGTCCAAACCCAGGTCCTCAAGACCTGGCTCGGCGGCAAAGTCGTCTTCGAAAAGAAGTGACCGGATCCCGAAGGGATCGCAGAAGGTAGCCTGGGGTAAACTCTCGAAGCGAGTGCCACCCCTGGACCCCATGCAAGGTTATGCCCTTCTCAAGGGCGCATGCCGAAGGTATGCAAGAAATGTACTTCCTCGCATCATCTACGCCACCACCTCAATCCGGCTCGTCCCACCCGCACCGCGCACCACGCGCACCTGCGTGGTGAGCCGGTCCTTGAGCAGTTCCACGTGCGAGATCAAACCAATCGTCTTCCCTCGCGATCGCAGATTCTCCAGCGCACTCAGCGCCACCTCCAGCGTCTCGGAATCCAGCGTGCCAAAGCCTTCATCAATAAACAGCGAATCGATCGGGTGATGCCTGCTCGCCAGTTCGCTCAAGCCCAGCGCTAGCGCCAGACTCGCCAGGAAACTCTCGCCTCCAGATAAACTTTCCATCGGCCGGTCCACATTCGCCTGATACAGATCCACGATACGGAGATCCAGTTCATCGCCCTCCGCCGCCATGAGTCGGTAGCGCTCTGCCAGCGATTTCAAATGCTCATTCGCCAGACCGATGAGCTGGCGCAGAGTGAGCGATTGCGCGAAGCGCGAAAACTTCGCGCCATCTGCTGAGCCAATCAGCTCCTTCAGCCGTCCCCAGCGCAATGCTTCGGCCTCTGCCGCCTGCAGTTCAGCACCACCAGAATCACGCCGCTTCCGCGCCTCATCATCATTGCGGATCTGCTGCTCCAGCGAGCCAAGTTCCGTGCGCTTGGTCGCAAACGCATCGTTCAATCGCTTCGCGCTCGCATCCAGTTCGCTCAAGGACTTCCCATCCAAAACGCTCTGTCCTGCAAACGGCTGCCGGCGTACTTCAAGCTGCTCCAGCTTGGCCATCGTCGCCGCGCTCTGCGTTTGCAGCGTGTTCAGTTTTGACTCCGCTTCACGCCAGGTTTTCTCAGCCGTCGTAACACAACCTTCATGCTGCTGACGATCTTCATTGAGCGTTTTGCCGCCGAGCAGCTCATTCAACTGCGCCTTCAACACATCCGCCTTTGCCCGCAGTGTCACACCTTCCGCCTTCAATTCATCCAGGCGCTTCGTCTTCGCATCCTGCTCCTGCTGCGCGAGCTGGATATCGCTTTCGATCTTCTGCCGCTCGCTGCGCTTCTGCACCGACTCATCGCGTTTCTTTGCAAACAAAGCGGCACGCTGCTCCAGCGCGCCAATTTCACACTCAGCCTCCTGAGGTGAGGACAGGCCGTTCGGTTGCGCACCCGTGAGACTGCTTTGAACCACGCCGCGCTTTTGCTCCTCCTCAGCACTCCACTGTTCCAACACTCCATCTGTCGGCGCCTCCAGCTCACTCACGCGTTTCCTGATCTCCGCGATGCGCTTGTTCTCCGCCATCACCTCAGCCTCGTTTTTCGCCAGCTCACGCTCCAGCATCGCGAGCTCACGATTTGATTTCTCATGCTGTTGTTCGAGGCCCTTGAGCAGTTTTCGGGCAGCTTGAAGCTGCGATTCAAAATTCGTTTTCGCCCTCGCAAACGGATGCTCCAGCGCCCCGCAAAGCGGGCACTCCTCTCCCGGTTTCAAATCCTGCCGATGCTCGTCAAATCCCGCCACTTGTTCGGCATGTCTTGTCAGCTCCCGCTGCGCTTCGAGCGCTTTCGCGAGCCGCTCCATCTCTGCACGATCCGTCTTCGCCTTTGCGGTCCTTTCGGCACCTTGTTTGACCAAAGCCGCCGCAGCCGACTCCGCTTTGGCTAAGTTTTGCTGAAGTGCCAGCGCCTCCACATGGCGCTTCCGGCCTTCGGCGAGCTTTTCAAACACGCTGCGCCATTCGCGCACGGCCACGCGCAGCTTTGGCAAAGTCTCCCCGAGTTCTGCGTCGTCGGCGTGTTGTTTGAGCCACGCTTCAAGGGCCTGCGTCTCATCTGCATGTGCTCCGAGCGCCTTCTCGGCGGCTTCGCGTCGTGCCGCTGCCTCCTTTTGTTCCTTCGCCCACGTTTGATACATCGCACGGCTCTCGCCGAGCTGCTTTTCAAACTGCTCGCTCTGCGCCGCCATGCCCGCTGCTTGCTCCCACATCGGTTCGCGTTTCGCACGTTGCTGCTTGGCATCTTCAGCAGCGGTCCTCGTTTTTAAAACCGCAGCACTCAGTCCTGCCTGCGATTGCTGCAGCGCCAGATGGGATGCGGTAAGAGTCGCGATTTCTGCCACGATGCCTGCATGCTCGCGCTGGTCCCGCAGTTGCTGGGCTGCCGCTTGACTCTCGGTCTGGAGTCGTGCGGCATAGGTTTGGGCCTCGGCGAGACTGCCTTCCAGATGGGCGCGGCCTGCATCGTCCAGCACCGTCACCGCGCCGAGGCGCTCCTTCAGCGTGCGTGCGGACTCATCCTTCACCTTGTGGGTTTCAAAGGCCAGCACCGACAGATCGCTGTAAATCTCGGTGCCTGTGATCTTCTCCAGCAGTTCCGCACGCTCGTTCGGCTTCGCTTTCAGAAACGCCGCAAACTGCCCCTGCGCCAGCAGCACGGAGCGTAAAAATCGGTGCACATCCAGGCCTGTCTTTTCCTCGATGATTCGATCCATCTCAGCCGCCTTCTCGGCCAGGATCTCTCCGGTTGTGGCATTGGCCAGACGGCGCTCCACCGGCTGCAGTTTCCCATCGGCCTTGCCGCGGGCACGTCGCAGCCGCCAGATGGCACGCAGCTTCTCACCACCCGTTTCAAAATCCACCTCGGCCAGACACTCCGCCGTGTGCCGGCTCATCATCTCATCCGCCCGGTCATTGCCATAACGCGCCGCCCGGCCATACAGCGCCAGCGTCATCGCATCCAGCAAAGTCGATTTTCCCGCGCCCGTTGGCCCCGTGATCAAAAACACCCCCGCCGCACTCAGCGGAACCGCATCAAACCGCACCTCATGCGTCCCGCTGAGCGAGTTGAGATTCTGAAGTCGAACGGCTAGGAGGCGCATGAATTAGGCAGTGATTTTTTGTTCCCGCAGCGCCAGCAATTCCTCAAACACCGCACTCAATTCCTCACCCTCAATCTGCTTTTCCTTCAGCAGTTCGCGGAAAACCTCACGTGGCTGAAGTTCGCTGAGAGCAGGGCCGGTATGCTCCCAGGTAGAGGCCAGACTCAGAGGCAGGTCCGCAAGAACTTTCAAGACTTCGAAGCGAGCACCAGCAGCTTCGCGGATCAGCCGGTCAAGGTCAGGCTCCGGGGCATCAAGTTTCACCGTGATCTCCGCCCAGCTTGCCGCGGCAACCTTTTCCAAGTCAGCAGCCAGTGTGGCACGACTGACACTGACACGGGTCAGCAGCCGGGTGGCTGGGATCGAAAGCGTCTCGATTTTCATCCCCTCGGTATCGAGCACAACGACCGATTTTCTGTCCGCAGCTTCAGAGAAGCTAAGCGCCACGGGGGAGCCGCTGTACCTCACATGTTCAAGCCCCGCGACCCGCTGCGGTTTATGCAAGTGACCCAGCGCGGTATAACCAAAGCCCTCAAACACATCCGCGCCCACGGCACCCAGATTGCCAATGTGGATGTCGCGCTCGCTGTCACTGGTGGTCGCGCCGAGCACCGTGAGATGTCCCATCGCGATGACGGGGCGCTTGCCTGCCAACGCACGGCAGGCGCCGAGTTGCGCGGCATAATGCTCACGAATGGCCGCACGCACCTGGCTTTGCACATCCGTCATGGCCTCACCGACGGCGGCCTGCCTTAGATCGCGTTCACGCAGGAAAGGCACGGCAGCGACGACGGCCTCGCCGAGATCCACGATGTTCTCACCCGCATGGCCAAAGACATGCACCTCGAAGCGCTTCAGCAGTTCACGCGGCGCATTGAGATGCGAGGCGGAGTCATGATTGCCCCCTGTGATGACGGCTTTCACCGTGCGCAGATCGGCAAGGCGTTTGAGAAAGTCGAAATACAAGGCCACAGCATCCTGCGGTGGATTTGCTGCATCAAAAACATCCCCGCTCAGCAGCAGCGTGTCGATCTTCTCGGTGCGCAGTGTGTCGATGAGCCAGTCAAGAAAGGCGGCATGCTCCGGCAGGCGGTCACGCTCGACGAGTCGGGCGCCGAGATGCCAGTCAGCCGTGTGGAGGATGCGCATGCAGTTGAATAGAAAGGGCGCTTGCTCCTGCAAGCACCGTCATCAGCAAGAGAGCGTTAAGCTCACTGACATGCCCACAGCAGGGCTCAGTTCCGATTCAAGAGTTTCCGCACTTCCTCTTCAGAGTACGCGCTCTTTTTGCCTCCACCCCGGTCATTGTAGTTTTCGATGATCTTCGGCGCCTTGCCGAGGCTTTTGGAGCGCGTCAGGGCAGACCCGGTTTTGAATTGATTGTCAGCCCCGCTGAACAGGCTGTCGCCTTCGCGGGCCTTCTGGTTGCCAAAGCGGGACTCATTGGCCTTGAAGCTGTTGTTCTTGCTGAGGGCCTGTTTGTCTCCCAGCGCGTAGGTCATGTCGAAATTTTTTGACTTGGACCTGCCATAAATGCTCTCATTGGTCTTGAACTCCTTCTGCCCGGAAAACGAATTGTTTCCGCCGAAGTTTTTAGAGTGATGCGTCTGCTTTTGAAAATACGAACCTGCGCTGCCTTTGGAAAGCTTGGGATCAGTCATGTATTTTTCATACTGGCTGCGCTTGGTCATATCCACTCCTGAAGTGGTGCGCTGCAGCAGCTTCTGCTCTGATGGATCCACCTTTTTCTTTTTCGTAGTGGTCTTGGTGGAGCACTGGCACAGGACAACGCCTGCGCCGAGGCAGATCAGAAGTCGCAGGGTTGCATTCATGGCTGAGTGGTGGTTTTGGCGGTCGTCTGCCGTGTGAGGAACAGGATCTCCTGTTTCACACCTCCTGGCAGGCGGAACTTTGGCAGCTCCGTTTCGATGTTCGTTAGTCTGCCCCAGCTTTGGTAGAGTTCAAAGATCAGTTTTGCCGACTCGGCCGGCATCGTCCAGTTCATGCGCATCAGAAAAATCTCCGCCGCTTCAAATTCCTTCTGACGAATCAGGAAGCGTGCCTGTGCGGCAAACAGCTCCGGCTGCAGCGCGGCGGTGTCTTCCAGACGCTGCAGCGCCGCCGCCAGCAGTTCATGCGCGAGTTCTGCATGGCCGGTGTCCTCAAAGGCCTGCGCCCATTGGATGGTCTGCGCTCCGCCGGGAAAGGTCAGCCTCAGCGTCTCACTAAAAAGTTCCTTCACCGCCGTCTCATCATGCAGGGCATGCGACACACGCACGGCCAGCGGCAGCTTGCGTCCCTGCTCACGGAATGTCGGGATGCCGGCCACGATCTCGCAGGCATCCCAGGCCCAGGCCGCACGGCCTGCCTTGAGCATTTCTTCAGCGGCCAGCTCGATGCAGATCCGGTCTTTTTCCTCCACCTTCTGCCAGGCGCTGATGAAGTCCTCGTGTGCTTCCTGCGGCAGTCCCGCCGTGAAGGCACTCAGCGCCAGCGCGGCAAGTGGCCGGTCAGTGCCCGCCCGCGCCTCGGTGCGCAGCATCGCGGCCCAGCCTGCGGCCTGTTTGCCTTTGGCCAGTCCTTTGAGCCAGCCGTGCATGTCCTTGAGGGTGTCCTGATCCCGGGTCGTCGTGCGGAACAGCGCGGCGATCTGCGCCCGCCCGCGTTCCGGTGCCCAGTCTGCCGCCGCCGCCAGCACCTTGAGCTGTTCCAGCCGCAGCGTGAAGCGTTCGTGGTCTCCCTTGATGGTACGGTCCGCCTGTGTGAGCAAGTTCAGCGCCTCGGCTGCACGGTCATGGGTGCGCAGCCCTGTGGCCAGCGCCACCACGCAGGGCAGGGATTTGCGTTCGACACACAGCGTCATCAGATCGCGCACGTCATCCCAGGCACCCGCAGCGGTGGCGATCTGGCAGCGCAGTTTCAGCAGGTCCTGCGCCACAGGGTCCAGCGGCTCGGCGAGAGGCACCTCACGCAGCAGCTTCAATGCGGCCTGAGGTTGTGCAAGGCGCTGCAGAATCTGACCCCGATGCAAACTCGCCTCGATGTCGAGGTCCGTGCCTGCTTGATCATTCGCCACATAGCAGGCGTGCAGACGATCCCAGGCGGAGAGCGCCGCCTGATCGTTCTGCATGCGTTCCTGCAGCAGGCCGAGTTCACGCAGGTAGGAAACCTCATGCGGGCGGCGGCGTTCGAGCACCTGGGTAAACTGCTCGCGAAAACCCTGACGACGCAGTTCATCCACATTGAAATTGCGCGCTAGGAACAGCGCATGCTTTTCGCGCAGGGTGTCGTCACCCGGTTGCGGCGGCTTGAGCGGGGGCTCGGCCAGCAGCAGCTTCAATGAAAAGCTCAGCCCCGGCTCGATCTCCATCGACGTTTCACACACGCGCAGCAGCCACAGCGCATAGTCGGGATTCGACGGCGCACGGTCTGGCAGCATGCTGTAAATGTCGATGGCCTCACGCACAAAGCCCGCGCTCTCCAAACGGCTGCCGAGGTTGCCGAGGGTATCCACTGAGTGCTCGGTGCGAAGATCGACCGCAGCCAGATGCTCGCGAATCAGTCTCCGTCTTGTGGGGTAGTCCACGGCACGCAGCCTGCCCAGCAGGTCATTGATGCGCCATTCGCCAAATTCCGAATCCGAGCGTGGGCCCAGCATCGTGGCCCCGTAGTGCTTGGCCAGGGTGGCGTTCGCGTCTTTAACCACACCGCCAATGCCCTGCTGCACCAGCAGCGCCTCGATCTCCCGCGTTTCCTCCCACAGGCTGCGCAGATGCGGAGGTTCTTCATAGCGTGATGATCCCTGTGGGAGCAGGCTGCCTTTGGAATCCGTCATCTCACGCTGGGCGATGAACGGCCCGGAAAGAAACCGGCCCAGTGATTCGCCACCGGTTTGATCCGCACCCGACAAGCCCGCCACCGCCGCCTTGCGAATGGCCGTCAGCGCCGAAGGCTGGGTGCGTTGCAGCCTGCGCCAGGCATCCTGCAGCGCCTCTCCGCGTTGCTGCTCAGAGCTGGTCATGCGGCTCAGTGAAGACAGGCTCAGCAAAAAGGGATCGTAGGTGGTCCGGTAGTTTTCTGCGGAAACCGGGCCGCGCACCGCCACATCGAGGTATTGCCGTGCCAGTTCCCAGCGCTCCGCGCTTTCCGCGATACGTGCGAGGAACAGCGAGTAGTCCATTTCCATTTCCGGTGAATTGATCGGCAGGCTCGCGCCCAGCGCCAGCGCCTCTTCATATCGCTGCTTGTCCTGCAGCTTGCGGGTCAGTTCCACGATGGCGGCGTTGCGCAGCACCCGGCAGCTGCCTAACTGAGCGAGACTGCTGGGACGGAAGCGGAAACTGTTCACATCCACCAGCATGGAGACACAGGCCTGCAGCAGGCTGGCCCGTGATTTCAGCACTTCTGGCGACCAGCCTTTTTCGCTGGCCCAACGCACGGCCTCATCCATCCCATGGCTGTGAAGCATCAGCCAAAGTATCGCAAACTGCGCCTCCAGCGTGGTGGTGTCTGGCAGCACCTTCTTGAGCACCACGCGAAACTCCGTGCCTGCACCCGCATAAAACAGCGCCCAGAGTTTCTCCACTTCATTCGCCTGTTCACTGGTGCTCCATTGATGGATCCACTCGTTAAGTTTCTCCCCGCCATGGGTGTTGCGCAGTTTTGCCAGTTCCTCGATCGCCCGCAGACGCACTAGAGCCGCATCCTCCGGCAGTTCGGCAAACTCAGCCCTTGGCTGGCCAAGGAAAGCCCGCAGCGTGTCCAGCTCCTTTCGCTCTAGACCCGGGGCGAGATCTAGCAGCGAGACAATGTCCCCCGTTGTCACGCCTCCGCCCGTGCGCCGCGTTTCCGTCAAAGGCAGCGGCGCGCGAACACCCGTGGTTAGATAATTGAGCACTTTAACAGGCGTGGCCAGCACCGCCTGCAGCTGCTTCTCAGCCTCCGTTTCATCGGCAAATCGCAGGCACTTCAGCGCCAGCCGCAGCCGCGCACGGCCATCCCACGAACGCACTTGGGTCATCTGCTCATACACCCTTCGCTCCGCCTCATCCTGCCCGGAGCTTTGATAGTACTTCGCCAGTTCCTCCAGCGCTGTCGCATCCTGGGCAAACCGGCTCTCAAGGCGTCGCCTCACGCGGTCTGCCTCGGTGATTTGAAATGTCTGTTCCAGCAGTTCCACCAGCCGTCGCGACTCGGTCGCGATCTCTTTAGGCGGAGCGACTGCCGCGATCTGTTTCTGGAAATAAATCGCCGACTTCAGGTCTGCCACCTTCAGCGCCGCATCACGCAATTGATCCAGGGAAAAGGGTGTGTCCGGAGCGGTGTAATACGCCTGCTTCATGCTCGCGAAGGCCTTAACATGGTCGCCACCGCGCTCATACACCTGCGCCAGTGCCTCATGATAAAATCCGTCAAACGGATGCCGCTGCACGCGTTCCAGAAGTGCGTGCTCCAGCAGCTTCAGGCGATCGCGCATCACACTCGGTGCCAGTTCGCCGCCGCTTGCGTCAGAAAACGTCAGCCGGTCGATGCTGCGGCGCAGCACTTCACGGCGGCGCTTCACATCCGTCTCACGTTCCAAAATCTGCGCCTGCACTTCCACGTGATCCGTGATGCGATGCTGCCGAAGCAGAATGTCCGCATAATTTTCAAGAAGTGGGATGGCCGCCGGGCCTTCGATCCGCTTCACCGCCTGCTTCCACAGCGCCAGCGCATCATCCGCACGGCGTTGCAGGAAATAAATTTGAGATAGTGCGGAGAGAAGCTGCCCTGAGTCTGGAAACTCGCGATACATGCGCTCCAGCAGCTTCGCCGCAGCCACGCCCGGTGGCGGCAGGGGATTGTCGCTCTTCCATCCGGGGCTGCTCGTTTCCGAGTCCACCCGCCGCTCCGACTCCATCAGCAGTTCCGCCAGCCGCAGCGTATACCGCACACGTCCCGCAGCATCCATCTCAGAGAGCCGCCGCAGCTGCCGCTCCATCAGCGCATGGTTTTCATCCTCCTGCGCCAGATCCAGTTTCAACTGCTCCAGCACCAGTGAAGCGGGCTGTTTTTTCTCCGTCACAGGATCAAATTCCAAAACATTCAGCAATTGATACGCATCTTCGAACTGGCTGGTCCGCACTGCCCACCAACAGCCGCGAAACCTCGTGGCTTGGGCGTCTTTGGATTTGGGATCAACCTTCCTGGCGCTTGAAATGACTTTTTGTGCGAATTCCAGCACCCGCTCAGGAAGTTTTTCACGTTTTGTGCCTTCGGTGTCATCGCTTGCAAAGCCCGTACCGGTAAATGCATCGGGCAGCTTGAATTCACCGTTTGGCACCGGCTTGACCGCCGCCTTCGTGTCGCCCATCAGGATCGAGAGCATGCGCTCATCCACATCCACGCGTTCCTCGTCCGTCGTGCTGGCATGCCAGGCCTTTTCGATCCATTCCGCAGCCTCGTCATTCTCGCCCTGCTCAGCGAGCAGTTCCGCCAGATGCAGCCAGGCGCCACGGCTTGCACCAGGTTTCGAAACTGCTTCACGTGCCAGGATGATCGCGCTGTCGAGATTGTTGCTTGCCGCCAGGAAGGTCGAGGCGTCGCTCAGCCGCTTCTGCCGTTCCTCCGGAGTGGTCGCGCTTTCGGTAAATCCGTGCAGCAGCTTGTCTTCAGACACCACATCACGGCGTGCGCGGAAAAATGCTGCCAGATCAAAGACCGCTTCTGCTTTCTGTGGATCGCGTTCCACGCGTGAGCGGAGGATTTTTTCAATGACGGCGTCGAGCGCACGGGTTTGAGCAAAACTCAAAACCTGCTTTTCCACGTCGGTGGAGCTTTGCATTTCCAGCAGCTTCAGAAGGCGCTCTTTTGCGCTATTTACATCTCCGTTGCGCAAATCGGCCTCACAACGCAGCAGCACAATGGTAGGAACATCACTGCCGTCGTTTTTAATGCGCTCATCGAGCAGCTTGGCAGCCTCTGCGGCACCTTCGTGATCCAGCAGGGTTCTCACCAGTTGCCAGCGGTAATCTTCCACCTGGGGCACTGCCTGGACCAGGGCGCGCAGCCAGCGCACCTGCTCATCGGGTTCGACGGTCAGTTCGAAGAAGCGTGCGGCATCCAGCAGGGTCTGTTCTGAAGGAGGGGAGGCCTTGGCGGCTTCCACCAAGGTCTTGCGGAGATCCTCCAAGGTTCCAAAGCGTTCATGCAGGCGCACTCGCCTGCGGAAAAAATCAAAGTAACGACCGTCCCGGAAATGCAGCAGGGCCAGCCCGTCGGTGAGGGCCTTGTCAGCTTTTGCGAACTGATCGGCGTGTTCGTAGATGCGCGCTAGATCGTAGAGCGCATCGAGTTTGCGCTGGGGGTCTTTTTGATCGGCGAGCTTGGAGAAGAAATTCGCTGCACGTTCTGGAAAACCTGCCTGCAAAAGGAGTTGCGCCACCTGGCGGGCGAGGTCGATGTCCTGCGGCTTTTGCAGCGCGGCGCGCTCATATGCATCGGCTGCCTCTGCATTTCTTCCACTTGCCATGGCCATGCCGCCAAGTTCGATCCACATCTGGGGGGCCTGGGGATCATCGGCTGGGGTGAGCTCGGCGGCTTTTTTGATCAGGGTGAAAGCCGTTGCGGGGTCGGAGAGTTCGCGGGCGACTTCGGCGCGTGATTTGAGAAGGATGAGGTTGTTGGGTGCAGCCTTGAGCAAATCGTCGTAAAGCTGTGCAGCGCGTTTCAGGTCGCCGCTGCGGCGGATGAGGTGGGCTTCGACGATTTTGACGGCTTCAAACTTGGATTTCTCGGCCTGCTGGGAGACGTTTTCGACGAGGAGCTTGGTTGCGTCGTGTTTCTCATAAAGGGCCCAAAGGAGGTCCAGGACGCGTCCATATTCCGGTTGTTGCACCAGAAGGGAGAGATATTCATTGGCCAGCTTGGTTTCGCGCTCGGCCCAGGGTTTTGGGGTGGTTTGTGCGTTGATTTTCAACGCCAAAGCGAGGGTCAGCGCCCATGCGAGGCACCGGAATCTTTGGAACTGACGCGGCATCAACTTCACGGCTTGGATCATAGACGTCTTTGCGGGCTGCGCCAAGCTGCAAGACGTTGCATCAAGTTACTTCAGGAGCTTGGCGAGATCGGGGGCCACTTTGTGGAGTTCTTCGGCGATGATGGCGGCGATGACTTCGGCGCCGTGGGCGTTGAGGTGGGTGCGATCGGTGGTTTTGGCTTCGGTGGGGGGGCGGACAACTGTGGGGTTGAATGTGTCGGATTCCGCAATTCCGAGCTTGTTGTGCAGGTTTACGCTGCGCGTGAAGAGGTCGACGAGGGGGACCTGCTGTTCGGTGGCGACTTTGGTGGCGGCGTCGGCATAGGGTTTGAGTTCGCCGCGGATTTTGTTGTTGTCGAAAATGCGGCGGGTGAGGGAGGTGACGAGGATGGGTTTGGCGCCGATGGCGCGGGCTTCTTCGATGAAGCGGGTGAGGTTCTGCGGGAAGGTGGTGGCGGGGTCGGTTTCGCGTTTGGGGCCTTTGCCGGGCATGTCGTTGTGGCCGAACTGGATGAGGATGTAGGCGGGTTTGGAGTCGAGGACTTTTTTCCAGTTGCCGGTGTCGCGGAAGCTTTTGGAGCTCTGGCCGCCGGCGGCGAAGTTGAGGCACTCGGCGTTGGGGCCGAGGAGTTTGGCAAAGGCGGCTCCCCAGCCGGCTTTGTCGGTGACGGTGGAGTCTCCGGCGAGGGCGATGCGGGTGCGGGTTTCTTCAGCGTGGCTGATGCTCAGGCTGAGGCTGAGGGCGAAGAGGAGGAGGAGGCTGCGGCGGAGCATGGTCGGACTTTAACGTCCGATTTTCTGCCATCTCGCACGGTGAATGGTGCGGCCCATGTGGAGCCAGTCGGTTTCGAAGTCGGTGGTGGGGTAGAAGAAGGCGTCGGCGGGCCAGTCGAGGCGGGTGAACTGGTGCTCGCGGGTGGCGAAGCTGGCGAGGGCGTCTTCGAAGTAGGGCTGGTCGTCGGTCTTGAGGAGGAATTCGCCGCCGTCGGTGAGGATGCGGTGGAGGCCGTCGAGGAATTCGGTTTGATTGACGAGGCGGCGGGCGGTGTGGCCTTTCTTGGGCCAGGGATCGGGGCAGAGGAGGTGGAGGCGGGAGACGCCGGAGGTGGGGAGGAGCCAGCCGACGGTGTAGGCGCTTTCGAGGCGCATGATGCGGGCGTTGGGTAGCTGCTGGTTGTCGATCTTGCGCCCGGTTTTGATGACGCGGCCGAGCATGCGCTCGACGCCGAGGAAGTCGCGCTCGGGGTGGTGGGCGGCCATGCCGGTGAGGAAGGTGCCGTCGCCGCAGCCGAGATCGACTTCGAGGGGGCGGGCGGGGTCGGGGAAGATTTCGGCGCGGGAGAGTTCGCGGAAGTGATCGGGGGGCGTGAAGAGGGCGGGCACGGTGGATGGTGTGCCGATGATTGCGGGGGCTGGCAAGTGAGGATTTGGGGAGGGGGAGACTGATTTTTTTTCACCGCAGAGATTGGAACGCCGCAGAGATGAGTTCTGGCGATTGAGGCTCTGGGATTTTGCTCTGGAGGATGGCAGTGGTGTTTGGGGGCGTTCTTGATGAAGCACGCTTCCAGATTCCGGCTAAAGCCGGTACTACCATACGTGCGCTGGCTTGCTTCAAATCTGGGGTGTTGTGGCGCTTCCAGAGCGGGCTACGACCCCCACTACGTGCTCTGAAGGGAGACTGATTTTGCACCGCAGAGATTGGAAAGCCGCAGAGATGAAGTTTTGGGAGGGTGGGACTGCGGAAGGCGTGGGAAGGACAGAAAGGACGGAAAGGACGGAAAGGACTGAAAGGACTGAAAGGGCGGCGGATGTTTGGCGGGGCTTGAGCGGTCGGGTGGGCTGGCTATATTTGGAGGAAACCTTTTTCCAACCTTTCCTCTCATGCCGATTTACGAGTTCTACTGCCCTGACAACAACAAGCTGTATTCCTTCCTGGCGCGTTCGCTGGCGTATCGGGACAAGCTGCCGGTGTGTCCGGATGGCGAGGGTTTGAGAATGGAGAAGCGGGTGTCGGCGTTTGCGGTGATCGGGAAGGCGAAGGAGGAGTCGGGGGATGATCCGTTTGCGGGGGTGGATGATGCGAAGCTGGAGAGCTTCATGGCGGACATGGAGCGGGAGATGGGGAGCATGAACGAGGAGAATCCGGATCCGCGTCAGCTGGGCCACTTCATGCGCAAGATGACGGAGATGATGGGCGACAAGACGCCGCCGGAACTGCGGGAGATGGTGCGTCGGCTTGAGGCGGGGGAGGACCCGGAAAAGCTGGAGGAGCAGTTTGGCGGGATGGATGAAGGGGACGCGGGGGATGCGCTGTTTTCACAGATGCTGACGCGGGCGAAGGCTGCGCGGAAACAGCCGGTGCGGGACCCGAAGCTGTATGAGATGCGGGATTTTGTGAAGGAGTGAGGGTGACCGGAATTGGGGCCGCAAAAGGGCGCAAAAAGTCGCAAAAAAGGGGGGGAGGGAGTGGGGTTCTTTGTTCTTTGTTCTCTGTTCTGGATGCTGCGGGGCCGCTGATTTAGGCAGAGGAATGACTGAGTTTAGACTTTGAGAAAGCGGCGGCTCTGTCGGGGAGTTGCGGGCTGGAGCCGGAATTGGACCACTGACTGTACAATGACTGGCACTGATATGGAGCCGGAGCTGGGGGCGTTGGTTTCGGCAAGGGAATGGAGAGCAAGGGAATGACTGAGGTTGGTGATTGAGATGGCGGTTTTCTGTCAGGGAGTGACAGACTGGTCTCAATTGCCTGGCTCCATGGACTCGATGGTGCTGGAGGAAGAGGGGGCGTTGGTTTTAGCAAGGGAATGTTATACCACGATCAATTGAAAACAGGTCTGTATCTCAGCAATGAATCCACCACAGAGGCACGATGAGCGCAGAGATCTGAAGCCGGTCTTGATTGCAAACCTCTGTGTCCATCGTGCCTCTGTGGTTGAAAACAGGCCCCCTTCTGTCCAGACCCATTTTTAACTGCTCATGGTATTAGTCAAAGGAATGACTGAGATTGGATTTTGGGAAAGCGGTGGGTTGTCGGGTCGTTGCAGGCTGGAGCGGGAGTTGGACCACTGACTGGCACTGATATGGAGCCGGAACTGGGGCCGCTGATTTAGGCAGAGGAATGTTAGGCAGAGGAATGTTAGGCAGAGGAATGACTGAGGTTGGAGCTGCCCGGATTTTAACCGCTGATTAGACGCTGATAGGAACGCTAATAAAGAATCCGGAATTTCTGACCACGGATCACTCGGATTGACACGGATGACGGAGTCAGAAACTGACTGGCTCAATGCTTTGATCCGTGCGTCAGCGGGTTGGAGCCTGAATTTTGACCACGGAATACACGGAGCCGAGCGTAGCGAGACAGACGAACGCAGTGAGCCCGCAGGGGAGCGCAGCGAATCAATACACGGAACCTGAGTTGGAACTCAGAATGACGGGAATGAATTCAGTGGTCTGAAAAGAGGGAGAGCGGGAAGTTGCAGGGTGGTCCTGTTTGCTTGGCTCCATGGACTCGGTGGTGCTGGAGGAAGAGGCGGATTTTTAACGGCTGATCTATTCTCCGTAGCAAGACTGCGAAGGATGAATGGGACGCTGAGATGACGCTGATTCAGCCTTGGAATCTGGGGCGTGATGGCCTTGGGCGGTGAAGGATGGGTTGTGGCCTTGCGGATGCGCTGAGAATGGCAAGGGAATGAGTTGGCAGAGGAATGCCTGAGGGTAGCCCCATTGACTCGATGCTCCTGGAAGATGAGACGGATTTTAACCGCTGATTAGACGCTGATATGACGCTAATTCAGAAGGGGAATATGAGACCAGTTTTCTGGTGCTTCATTTCTTGGCTGGTGGGTAGGAGCCAGGCAAAAGGGGCAGGCCCAGCTCTTTGAGGAACTCATTGTGTTTGTTTGTGGCCGTCTTGATGGCCTCCTCGATTTTCACCAGCTCGGCATGCGTATCCGCGAGGATGATCTCCTCCTCGCCCACGGCGGTGCTGATGTAGCGGGAGATGTTCAGGTTGAAGTCGTTCTTTTCGATCTCGGCCATTTCCACGCGGCGGGAGTAGCGGGGTGATTCCGTGCGGTTCTGGTAGGTGTCGATGATCTTGGTGATGTTCTCCTCGCTCAGTTGGTTCTGGCGTTTGCCTTTCACGAAGTGCTCGGCGGCGTTGATGAAGAGCACGTCGTCGGGCTTCTTGCATTTCTTCAGCACGAGGATGCAGACGGGGATGCCGGTGGAGTAGAAGAGGTTGGCGGGCAGGCCGATGACGGTATCGATGTGGCCGTCCTTGAGCAGCTTGGTGCGGATGCGTTCCTCGGCACCGCCACGGAAGAGCACGCCGTGGGGCAGGATGATGGCCATCACGCCTTCGTCTTTGAGGTAGTGGAAGCCATGCAGCAGGAAGGCGAAGTCGGCGGCGGACTTGGGGGCGAGGCCGTGGCTTTTGAAGCGCACGTCGTCGGCCAGCGCGTCGGTGGGCTCCCAGCGGTAGCTAAAGGGCGGATTGGCCACGATGGCGTCGAAGCTGGGTTTCTTCGCCGGGTTCTGCTCCCGCATCATGTCCCACTCGTTGAGCAGGGTGTCGCCGTGGAAGATGTCGAACTCCGTGTCCTTCACCCCGTGCAGCAGCATGTTCATGCGGGCGAGGTTGTAGGTGGTGATGTTCTTCTCCTGGCCAAAGATTTTGCCGATAGTGCCGCCTGCCTTGGTCACCTTCTTGCGGACGTTGAGCAGCAGAGAGCCGGAGCCACAGGCGAAGTCCATCACGCTCTCCAGCCGCTTTTTCGTGCCGGTCTTGGGTTCCTGACTGTCCAGAGTCACGATGGCGGAGAGGATGTCGGAAATCTGCTGCGGCGTGTAAAACTCGCCCGCCTTCTTGCCGGACCCGGCGGCAAATTGGCCGATCAGGTATTCATAGGCGTCTCCTAGCGCGTCGATGTCCATGGAAAACTCCGCCAACCCTTCAGCAATCTTCTGGATGATGGTACAGAGCTTGGCGTTGCGGTCTTCATACTTCTTGCCCAGCTTGGGGGAACTCAGGTCAATCTCGGAGAACAAGCCCTGGAAGGTGCTCTCGAAGGATTCCGTCTCGATGTATTTGAAGCCCGCTTGCAGCGTGTTCAGCAGCTCCGCGTTCTGCGTTCGGGCCAGGTTGGCGATGCTGTTCCAAAGGTGCGCGGGCTGGATGATATAATGCACCTTGCGCCGCATCTGCTTCTCAAAGGCCGGGATGTCGTCCACGTTGTTCGCATACCACAGCGCCAGCGGCACCTTGCGGGCGTCTCCCCCCACATCGGGGTAATCCCGCCCCAGCTCCTTCTTCGCCGCTGTCTCGTAGTTGTCGGAGAGGTAGCGCAGGAAAAGGAAGGACAGCATGTAGTCGCGGAAGTCGTCCGCATCCATGGCCCCGCGCAGTTGGTCGGCGATGCTCCAGAGGGTGTTGCCCAGTTGTTTTTGATTGGTGTCGGTCATTTGATGGCTCCGGTTACGGGTGCTGGGATTGGTGCGGATGCCGGTGCGACCGGTGCAACCTCAAGAATCTCTGGCAGGTCGAATTTAAACTTGGTGGTGAAATCGCTGAGGATGCGGCGGAACAGGTCCTTGTTGTCCTCGCCCATCTCGGTCGGTTCGTGAATGGCGTATTTGCCGTGACTGAGAAGATTTAAAGCTCGGTTGTAGAGTGCTTGGTCTTCCTCGCTGTCCAGCGCTTTGATGCAGAAGGAAATGTCCGCGTGTCCGAAGAAAGAGGCCGTTTTCTCCATGATGCTACGGAGGGCGTTGAAGTGGAAGGTGTAGAGCTTGCCGGTGGTGGGATCGGCGGCTTGATGCAGCTCGGCGAGCGTCGCGACGTGGTGGAAGAACGGCGTGTCCTCGGTGGCGCGCAGCGTGTAGGCACCGTCGCCGTTCGGGCGGTGCAGGAAGTAGCGTTTGTGGGACACCCTCGGATCGCCCTCCTTCGCTCTTCCGATTTCATTGCAAATCACGTTGAAGAACAGGGCGTGATGCGTGGAGAAGATCACTTTGATGGGGGCGGCAGCGCCGTTCGCGTCTTTCCGGCTCGCCGCTCGCCGCAGGAGTTGGGCGAGGTCACAGGCGACGGCGATGGCATTGTTGTCGTCCAGAGAGGAAATGGGGTCGTCAATGTAGAGATACTTGTTGGCCTGATATGAGACATGACCATCGAGCATCCGCTCGCAGATAGCCATGAAGAGGCACCAGATGAAGATGTTCTGCTCGCCACGAGAGATTTTGATGTTCCTCTCTACAATGCGCTCAGGTTCTCCGCTCCGTCTTGGCTTCAGAACTTCCTTGGAAAAACTGATCTTCCATTCGGTATAGTCGATATCGAAGTCGAAGTCGGCATACCGACCGAGATAGCCTGCAATCGTCTCGTCCAGGGCGAGGTCTTTCAGGCCGTTGAAGAAATTGGAGTCGGGATTGAGCTGGAGATGGCGGACGGCGTCGCCGTCGAGGTCATTCTCCCAGGTGAACAGGTCTTCGGTGTAGGCGTTGAAGTAGAGCGTGTCGGCATTGCCGTGGTTCTTGCGCTTCCCCGTGTCCTTAAACTCCATGGAGAGCCGCGTTTTGCCGGTGCGGTTGTAGGCGTAAACAAGGAGAATGGTCGGCGGGGTCTTGACCACGTCCTTTTGTGAGACGCTGGCTTGCTGATTCAAATCATCGCGGAGGCGCGTCACCAATGTTTTCAGATTCTTGTAGGTGCTGATGCCACTCATGGCTCCACCTCCTCCGGGGATGGGAAAAGCTGCTGCACCAGGCCTTTCTTGTGGGTCTTGAGGGCTTCGTGCTTTTGGGTTTCGGCGGTGATCAGGGCGTCGAGGCTGCTCAGGCACGTGGCGATGTGTTGTTGTTCGGGGACGGATGGCAATAGCATCTCAACTTGAACAAGGTCCGACTTCTTTACATGAACAAAGGAGGCTTTGAATCCATGCGTCCTTCTCGCAATTTCTTCTTCAACCCTCGCAAGGATCAGTAAAGCGAACTGTAATGTGATCTGCTGCTCATCCATCAGCACCTTGAAAATATGCTGATTCAAGACACCAGACGGACCATTCCAAATACGAGCGCCGAAAGACGACCCCAGCGTTCCAGACCAAGCAAAGAGTAAATCCCCTGATTCAACGCGGTTTCGATCTGGCACTGGTGCCTGCGAGTAATTGAACTCAGCGGAAGGATCATTCAGATTCTGGATGCGGATGATTGGAGTCCCGGTTGATTTCCAGTCTTCCGGCTTGAAGGCACAACCGTTGACGAGGTTAAACATCTCACCAATCGTCCGAATCTCCCACTTCCCTGCATTCTGGAATTCGGGGAAGCGGAGGCGGGGTTGGGTTTCGCCTTCGCGGGGGAAAAGCTGCTGCATCAGCCCTTTTTTATGGGTCTTGAGCGCGTCCACTTTCCGCGCTTGCGCGGCCATCAATTCGTCCACCGATCTCAGGCACTCTGCGATTTTTTGTTGTTCGGCGGGCTGCGTCGGAAGCGGCAAACGGCCCGACAGGAAAGTCGTGTTTGTAATCTGAAGCGTATTCTTCGCACCCTTTTGGCAAAGCGGTGAAAGGAAGTCCTTCGACCGGTTTGGTGATTCAAAATAGGCCTCGATCATCAAACCCAGATGCGGGTTGGGCGGCGTGAAGACGCCGTAAAGTGGCGAGAGTGCGACTTCTCCGTCGAACTTGCATTGCTTTACGATGCCAAAAGGGAAGGCCTTCAATGGACTTTTCGTGTAAACCACATCAAAGGGACGCCCGATGGTGTAGTGCGAAGTGTCAGCGGCTGCGTAACTGCGGCCCAAGAGTTCGATCTGGTTGACGATGCCGTATTCCATCGAGACCGAGAAGACATTACGTCCGTCGGCGTTCTTGAGTTTGTGTTCCTTTAGAACCTTCGAGAGCGGTTCAAACACCCACGGACCGCTGAAGCCGGGAAATCGCAGCTTCGGCACCAGCGCGGACGCTGCCTCTTCCTTCGGGGCGGTGGTTTTGGTCTTACTGCTCATAGGCGCTGAGTCCTGAGATGTCGCGGCCACTGGCGCGTTTGGTGAGGAGGGGGTGCAGATCGGCCATGAGGGCGAGTTCGGCCTGGGTGCGTGCTTTCCAGCCGAGGTCGAGCGGAGCCATGAGGTCGCTGAGGTGCTCGCCATCGAAGATCATGCGGTCGAGGATGCCGTCCACGAAGGTTTGCAGGGAGGCGGTGGCGAGGCCGTGCCGCGCGGCGATGGCGGCGAGTTCCTTGGCGTTCTTCTCCGCCTTGAAGCGGGTGTAGCCCTCACGGATGGCGGTTTCGCTGAGGCCCTCGCCCGCCTTGAGTGTGCCGATGTATTCGGCGATGTCGTCCCGCTCGTTCATGAACTTGGCATCGGCGCTGATGAGGCCGATGAGTTCCTCACGGGTCATCTTCGACTTGCCCGGCCCCTTGGCCGAGAACTTGGCGATGAGGCCCATGATGTAGTCGTAATCAATGACGGCGGAGGCGAAGAGGACGAACTCGAAGTCGATCTGATCTACGGGGTCGTCGATGGTGTCGTCTTTGCCTCCCGTCTTGCCCTGCTGGTCTCTGAGCTTTTTGGCCGTCTCCAGATACTGGCCTTTGAAGCCGCGCAGGGCTTCCTCCGGCAGCACCGCATCGATGGTGGTTTTGTTTTCCTCGGTGAGGTCAGTGTATTGGTCGAGCTGGGTCTTGAGCCGCTGGACTTCCTTGAAGTGGGTGATGAAGGCGGCCTTGGCGGCATCTCCCTTCAGATTCGCCACCGCAGACGGTGTACAGTCGAGGCCCTGGGATTTCATGAAGCTGTCGAGCTTCTGCACGGCGGCCTCCAGCTTCTGGATGACGACGGGGGCCTTGTCCACGAGCCAGATTTCCCGCGCCTGCTCGCCGGTTTTCTCCCCGGAGAAGAGGGTGATGGCGGCATCCACGGCGTCCTGCTGCTGGCGGAAGTCGAGGATGTTCCCATACGGTTTGGTGCCATTGAGTACGCGGTTGGTGCGGGAGAAGGCCTGGATGAGGCCGTGGTGCTTGAGGTTCTTGTCCACGTAGAGCGTGTTCAGGAACTTGGAATCGAAGCCGGTGAGCAGCATGTCCACGACGATGGTAATGTCGATCTTCTGCGCGGCGGGGTAGTCGGCATTCGGCCACTGCTGGTCTTTGATGCGCTTTTGCACATCCTGGTAATAGAGATCGAACTCGCTGAAGCGGTGATTGGTGCCGTAGCGGGAGTTGTAGTCGGCGAGGATGGACTTGAGCGCGGCTTTCTTGCCCTCGGGGTCTTCCTCGTTATCCGCCTGCTCCTGCGGCAGGTCTTCCTGAATCTGCTTCACATCGGGATCGCCCTCGGCAGGCGGGGAGAAAACGCAGGCGATGTTCAGCGGCTTGAACTCGGGATCAGCCTCCACTTTGTCCTTTTGCATCGCGGCAAACAACCCGTGGTATTCGATGGCGTCATTGATGGACGCGGTGGCGAGGATGGCATTGAAGCGGCGTCCGCCGGTGGCTGCGTCATGCTTGGACAGAATGGCCTCGATGACGGCTTTCTTGGCGATGGCCTCGCCGGGCTTCGGCGGGCTTTTGCCCTCGGGCTTGAAGTAATCAATGTGGAAGCGCAGGACGTTCCCATCCTCGATGGCGTGGGTGATGGTGTAGGCGTGGAGCTGCTTCTTGAAGAGGTCCGCCGTGGTGCGCATGGAGGCCTGCGTGTCCGTGATCTTCTGCAAGGAGGCATTGGCCTCAAAGATGGGCGTGCCGGTGAAGCCGAAGAGCTGAGCCCTGGGGAAGAACTCTTTAATCGCCTTGTGATTCTCGCCGAACTGGGAGCGGTGGCACTCGTCGAAGATGAAGACGATGCGTTTGTCACTCAACGGGGCCAGCATCTCCTTGTAGGTCGGCTGGTCGTTCTTCTTTCGCTGCTTGTTGCGTTTGCTGGTCTCGTCCAGCGCGAGGCCGAGCTTTTGGATGGTGGTGACGATGACCTTGTCCGCGTAGTCTTCGGAAAGCAGGCGACGCACAAGGGCGGCGGTGTTGGTGTTTTCCTCGACGCAGCCTTCCTGGAACTTGTTGAACTCCTCCCGCGTTTGGCGGTCGAGGTCCTTGCGGTCCACGACGAAGACGCATTTGTGAATGTGGTCGTTTTCCTTGAGCAGGGTGGAAGCTTTGAAGGAGGTGAGCGTCTTGCCGCTGCCGGTGGTGTGCCAGATGAAGCCGTTGCCGTCGTCGTCGTCAATGCACTTCACCATGTGCTGCACGGCATAGACCTGATAGGGCCGCATGATCATGAGCTTCTGCTCGCCAGCGAGCAGCACCATGTAGCGGCTGATGGTACGGCCTAGGTCGCACTTTTTCAGGAAGCGCTCGGCGAAGGGATCGAGGTGGGTGATCTTGCTGTTGTCCTCGTCCGCAAACTCATAGATGGGCAGGAAGCGCTCTTCGGCATTGAAGGCAAAGTGGCGGGCGTTGTTGTTCGCGAAGTAGTAGGTGCGGTCGCGATTGCTAACGATGAAGATCTGCATGAAGCAGAGCAGCGTCTTGGTGTAGCCGTTGCCGGGATCGTTCTTGTATTCGACGATCTGTTCCATGGCCCGGCGTGGATTCACGCCGAGGGTCTTCAGCTCGATCTGCACACAGGGCACGCCATTGATGAGCAGGAGCACATCGTAACGGTGGTGGCTGTTGTCCGTGTTGATGCGGAGCTGGTTGATGACCTCGAAGTGGTTTTTGCACCAGTCCTTGATGTTGACCAGCGTGTAGTTCAACGGCGTGCCATCGTCGCGAGTGAAGCTGTTGATCGCCCGCAGGGTCTTGGAGGCGGTGAAGACATCCGGCGTTACGATTTCATCGAGCAGGCGGGCGAATTCGGCGTCGGTGAGGCGAACGCGGTTTAGGGCCTCGAATTTCTCCCGGAAGTTCTGCTCCAGCGTGGCGCGATTGGTGATGTCGCGGCGGTATTCGTATTTGAGTGCCTGGAGCCTGCCGATGAAGCCGGACTCGATGCCATCTTCGCGCAAAACCGAGGTCGGGGTATCGGAGGGCAGGTCATAACGGACTTCAGAACGGGGCATGGCGGGGAGGATGAAAGGCAGCGCTTGGATCGGAAATTTCCTACGGCGCTCTGCCCACCAAAGCTGAGGGCGTTAGGGATGGCAAGGGAATCACCAACGAAAGGGGGTGGGAGGGAGATCTCCCGCACCCCTTCAGGGTGCGGCCTTCGGTGAAAGGGGGCGCGTGATGGGGTGACCCAGGGCTTGCTGCGCGGCGCCCTGGGCTGAGTCCGGCGGCCCTTCAGGCCGCGATGGCGGGAGCTGTTTGCTCTGCTTTGTTAAGCGTCTGGGGCGAGGCGGTGGGGTCCTTGTTCCGCAGGAACAAGGCAACTTTGGGGCAGGAATGCCCCTGTTACCGGGTGCTGACGGAGACGGCGCCCATGGCGGGGACCATGATTTCGTCTCCGGGTTTGAGGGTGGAGCCGGAGGGGAGGCGGTTCATTTCGCGGATGTGATCCGGGGTGGTGGTGAACTGGGTGGCGATGGTTTCGATGGTGTCTGAGCGATCGACGCGGTAGGCGAGGATGCCGCGGTGGGAGTCGGAGGTGTCGGGGGCTTTGGGCGCGGCTGGGGGTGCGGCTGGGGGTGCGGCGGCGATGGGGGCGGGGGGCGGCGCGGATGGCGGGGCTGACACCGGGGCGAAGCCGCTGGCGGCTGGGGGCGGGGCGCCGCCGGGGACGCCGAAGCCGGGGAGGGGGACGGTGTCGGGGGATTCGGCGCGTGGGGGGGCGGACCGGGTCTTGGTGGCGACGAGGGTGGTGGTGGTGCGGCCGGGGATTTTGAGGCGCTGGCCGACGATGATTTTATTGACGTCTTTGACTTTGTTGGCGGTGGCGAGGGCGACGGGGGTGATTTTGTGCTTGAGGGCGATGGCTTTGAGGCTGTCTCCTTTTTTGACGGTGTAGTAGAGGGGGGAGCTGACCTTCACCATGGTGGTGACGGGTGCGGAGGCGGGGGCGGAGCCGGAGGAGGGGCTGCCGGTGAGGGTGGGCGGGGTGTAGCTGGCCTGGGTGGTGGAGGTGCTGCCGCTGAGGCGGTGGGGGGAGGGGATGAGGAGGGTCTGGCCGACGTGGACTTCGTCTTCGGTCATGCGATTGAGCTGCTGGATCTCGCCGACGCTGACGCGGTGGGTGGAGGCGATGCGCCAGAGGGTGTCGCCGGGGCGGGCGATGTAGGTGGTGTGGGCGGCGAGATCGGTGCCGCCATCGTAACGGGTGGTGCTGCCTTTGCCGCCGCGCTTGATGCTGCTGACATCGCGCTCGAGGTCGCCGATGCGCATGTTTTGGACGCGGTCGCTGTCGCGGAGCCGGGAGACCTGATTGGTGAGATCGCCGGTGGGGCCGTAGACTTTGGGGGGTGGCGGGGGGCCTGCGGCGGGCTTTTTGGTGGCCGTGGATTTGGCGGTGGTTTTGCCGTGGGTGGGTGCCTTGGAGGACTTGGTGGATGCGGTCTTGGGGGCGGGGCCGTAGCCGGGAGGGGCGGGTGGGTAGGTGTAGCCGGCGGAGGCGGGTGGATAGGTATAGCCGGTGGGCTGGGTGTACTGGGGGCGGCCGGCGGGGGCCTGGATGGCGGCGGCGGACTGCCGGGTGGCTCTGGCGGAGGGCTGCTGGAGCCCGGTGCCGGGGGCGGGGTAGCCGGGAGGGGGTGGCTGGGTGAAGGTATTGGTGACTGCCTGGAGCGGGTGGGTGAAAATGACTCCCCCGAAAAGCACGAGAGATCTCAGCACGGAGGATGAAAGGCAGGTCGTCTTCATATGGTTATTGTAGAAAATTCGATTGTTAATTCAATCAAATATTTTATAACTACGAATATATTTTTTGAAATTTCGCCCGTTCATCGCCCTGAGCCTGCAAACGGTGGTCGCTTTTTTGGCCCTCGGAGGGAGTGTGTATTCGCTGGTGTGGCTGGAGGGGCGGCAGGCGGCGGAGCCTCTGCCGAGGGAGGGATTTTGGAATGAGAGGGCGCCGATTGTGGTGGTGGATGCGGGGCATGGCGGGCATGACGGCGGGGCGGTGGCGAACGGGGTGATCGAAAAAAACATGAGCCTGGACATCGCGAACCGGCTGAAGAAGGAGCTGGAGGAGGCGGGGGTGCGGGTGGTGATGACGCGGAGCGGGGACCGGTTTCTGACGCTGGATGAGCGTGCGGCGATGGCGGGGACGCATGAGGCGGCGGCCTTTGTGAGCGTGCACCTGAACACGGACGGTGAGGGGAGCGATGCGGAGGGGATTGAGACGTATTTTGCGGAAGGGAAGGGGCTGATGGCGCGGCAGCTGGTGTCTGCTGGCGAGGGGCGAACGGAGGGGGACGGGGCGGATTTTGCGAGCACGGTGCAGCGGCTGGTGTGCGGTGCGACGAAGGCGGAGAACCGGGGGACGAAGGCGAGGGACTACGCGGTGGTGGCGCGGGCGGCGTGCCCGGCGGTGCTGGTGGAGTGCGGATTCATCACGAGCGCGAGCGAGTCGGTGCGGCTGAAGCAGGCGGGGTATCGGGACAAGGTGGCGGATGGGATCGCGCGGGGGGTGGTGCTGTTTTTGCAGAGCCGGGCGGCGAGGGCGGGAGTGATTGCTGCGGTGGCGAAGTAAAATCAGCGGGACAAACGGTGTCTTCACGGCGTAAATCATGGGGTCTTGTCTGACTCCCACGACATCGCTGTTTCGAGTACGCGCCGTGCGCTTTATGCGCTGGGGCTGTTTGCGATCGCGTCGGCGGCGTTTTACGGGGTGTTTTCAGCGGTGGAGTATCCGTGGAACTGGAGCGGGGTGTGGCAGTACCGGGAGCAGTTTTTCCATGGCTGGCTGAGCACGATGGGGTTGTCTCTGGTGGCGATGGTGGTGAGCATTGCGTTTGGGTTTGTGCTGATGCTGGGGCGGCGTGCGCCATGGCTGCCGGTGCGGATGGGATGCGGCAGTGTGGTGGAGGTGGTGCGGGGATCGCCGCTGCTGGTGCAGCTGCTCATTGGGCATTACATCATCGCGCAGGCGCTGCACATCGATCAGCCGCTGTTTACGGGGATCATTTTGCTGGGGTGTTTTGAGGGGGCGTATCTGGCGGAGATTTTTCGGGGTGCGGTGGAGAGCATCAGTGCATCGCAGCTTGAGGCGGCGCGTGCGGTGGGTTTTAGCAAGGCGCAGACGTACCGGTTTGTGATCATCCCGCAGGCGCTGAGGCGGGCGCTGCCGGGGACGACTGGGCAGCTGGTGTCGCTGATCAAGGATTCGTCGCTGCTCTCGGTGATCGGGATCGAGGAGCTGGTGCAGAAGGTCAAGATCATGAACGCGGCGAACTTTGCGCCGCTGGAGGGCTACCTGCCGCTGGCGCTGGCGTATCTGGTGGTGACGATACCGCTTTCGCATCTGGCGCGTCGATTGGAAGGGAGGTTTGCGTATGAAACTTGAAACGCATGCGGTGACTAAAAGGTATGGCGCGCACGCGGCGCTGGACGGGGCTTCGTTTGCCACGGGGGACGAGGCGCGGGTGATCGCGCTGCTGGGGCCTTCGGGCGGAGGGAAGTCCACGCTGCTGCGTGTGCTGGGGAGTCTGCTGGTGCCGGATGACGGGCATGTGAGCATCGACGCGCGTGCGCTGCCGCATGATGAGGAGGGGGCTTTGAACGAGCGGCGTGGGAATGGTTTTGTGTTTCAGGGGTACAACCTTTTTCCGCATCTCACGGCGCTGCAGAACATCGCGCTGCCGCTGCGGGAAGTGCATGGCATGAGTGAAACGCAGGCCACGCAGCGGGCGCTGGAACTGCTGCACCGACTGGGGCTGGCAGGGCATGAGCATAAACGGCCGAGCCAGCTTTCCGGAGGGCAGCAGCAGCGTGCGGCTATCGCACGGGCGCTGGCGCCGAAGCCGCGTTTGCTGCTGCTGGATGAACCGACCTCGGCACTTGATCCGGTGATGACGGGGGAGGTGCTGGATGTGATCCGTGAACTGGCGGAGGCGGGTCAGAGCATCATCCTGGCGACGCATGAGATCAGCTTTGCGCGCAAGGTGGCGGACTGGGTGGTGTTTCTGGTGGGCGGGAAAGTGGAGGAGTCATCCACTGCGGCTGAGTTTTTCACGCGGCCGCAGACGGAGCTGGCGCGGCAGTATTTGGAAGGGTTGTCGAAGTACCGCTGATCAACGGCGGAGGAGAAAACTTCGTATTTTGAAATAGATACACGCAGGGATGGTGGAAGACGCGATGTGATGGTATGAAATCACTCTTCTGCTTCCTTGCCCTGTTCCTTGTATCCGTGACCGCTCTTCCTAGCTGCAAAAAGGGCCCGGCTGAAAAGATTGGCGACAAGATCGATGATGCCACGGATTCACGCCCTGCTGAAGGGGTGCGTGATGCTGTCGAGAAGGCGACCGGCAAGTAATGCAACCTGGCGCGCGCGTTTCGGAGACGAAACCGCTCTAGTTGTTGAGCGCTGAAGCCGCGGTGGGCTCGGGGATGGTGGGCGGTGGTTGGTCGCCGTTTTTGACGACTTCGACGAGACGCTTGATGCCATCGCGGGCCATCTCGCTAAGGGGGTGCATGCTCTTGGCTTTCAAATACCAGGCGATGGCGGAACCGATCTGCTGCTTCTCCTCCTGCTGACGGGCGTTTTCGATGGCGGTGACGAATTCGCTGGCCTTCACACCGAGGTCTGCGCGCAGTTTGCTGAGCACGGGATCGTCGGGGTAGAGCTTGGATTCCTTCTCCACTTTTTCCCATGCGGCGGGAGCGCTGCTGGCGGCCATTTCTTTGGCTCCGCCGAGGATGAGTTCGAGGCGGCCCATGTCCTTGAGGACTTTTTCGAGCTGCTGCTTGCGGGTGAGGTCATCGGCGACGGCGGCGATGAAGGGGGCTTGGTTTTCGAAGATCTGGCGGTAGTTGCGCTGGCTAAGGAGGCGGTCGAATTCCATGAGGGCCTGGGACTTCATGTCGGTGGACTGCATCATGTGCTCGCTGAGCTGGGTGACGCGGGGATTGGTGGGCCAGATTTCGGCGGCGGCTTTCATCTCCTTTTCCACGGTCACGGCATCCTTGTTGCCCATGGCTGCGTTGGCGTTGTTCACGTGCAGATTGCTCATGGTCTTGGCGGTTTGAATCGCGGCGAGGGGCTTGGCGTATTCAAAGTCGTCGGAGGTGGTGCGGAGCTCCATGACGACGGTTTCGGCGCTGGAATAGTCCTTCATTTCCAAGAATGAGAGGAGCTTGTTTTTCTTGCGGACGAAATCGAGGACCTTGGTCTTTTCGGACATGGGGAGGCGGCGGACGCGAGGCAGGTATTCACCGATGGCGTAGGCTTCGAGGAGGCGGTTGCTGGCGCTGTCCACATCGCGGCGGGACACGAGGTTTTCGAAGGAGACGAGGGATTCATCGACGCTGCGGATGGCTTCGAGGGAGAGGCCGTCGATCATGCTGACGGTGGGAGGGACGCCGAAGCTGCTGGAGAGGAGCTTTTGGACATCGCTGTTCTTGTCGAGCTGCAGGATGCTTTCGCCGTCGCGGAAAAGATTGGGGTAGAAGCGGCAGGCGATGACGGCGTGCTCAAAACGACGCTGCATGAACATCTGGATGATGAGGGCCTGGAACTGGATCTTGCTGGTGATTTCGGAGAGGCCCATGGCTGTCTCGTTCAGTTTGGTGCGGGCTTCGATTTCAGCGATGCCCTTGATGTAACCGGAGGTGCGGCCGACGGTATTGGTATTGGACTGCTGGCTTTGCTTTTCGCTTTGCTGCTGGTCGGTTTTGGTGGAGCCGCCGGTTTTGACCATAGGGGTGCTGTTCATGGCCACCTCAGCGTTCCATTCGAGCTGCTTGCGGCGCTCCATCATGGCGGTGTTGGCGAGCTTGCGTTCGTTGACACGTTTCTGGGAAGTCCAGACATCCCAGATGGCATTGGCGACGGCATTGCAGAGGCCACCGTCGATTCTGGCGGCACCGGCCTCCGGCAACATGGCAAAGGCTTTCATGACTTCAGGACCGCGGATCTGAGCCTTGGTGACGGGGTCGGTGGCCTTGTGCGTGGGGGCGAGGAGTTCCATGATCTGCGCCATGAGATCACGGTAGGCCTGGTCTTCAGGGCCATTGGCCTCAGGCGTGGTGAGATAGGTCTCAAACCGGGAGCGCATGAGGCGGTTGTTGGTCACATTCCAGAGCTTGCCGTTGAAGGAGACGTTCTCCGAGCCGGGATCGGCCATGGGCATGTTGCCGAGAGCGGTCTGCGTATCGGTCTGGCGGTCGGCAGCGCTGCCGGGCACCATGTTGTAATTGTTATTGGAGGTGGTGCTGGCCGGGGGCGCACCCGCACCGGGGCTGCCTGGGAGAACCTGGGCGCTGGCAGGAGACAGCGCTGCTAGGACGAGGGCAAAAGTAAGGCGCTTCATGACGGTGTGAGATTACGCTTTGATGAGTTCGAGCACTTCGAGCACGCCGGTTTCCATGACGCGCACTTTAAAGATGTAACGCTGGCGGCGCTGAATGTTGGCCCCTTTGTAATCCGGCGGCACCCAGACAGGAAGGTAAGTATTGCCTGCGCCATCGCTGATCTGCAAGCTGAAGAGGCGGCCGTCTGCGCTGCGCCAGTTGTCGAGGCGGTCGTCCACGACGCCCTCGACCTTGTATTCATTGCCACTGAGGGCGGTGGCGTTTTCCATGAACTCACTGGCACTGAGCTCGGTGACGCCGGTCATCGCATCAGTCGAACGATGCATCAAAGCAAAACCACCGCCGCCGACGAAAGCGAGAATGGCGATCAATCCCATCCAGTGGGTGGGGCGGACTCCAGATTGGGCACGGCGTGACATGGGTGGATCAGGAAGTTTTGGGTGGAGGGATCAGTAAAAGGCAGACTAAAAATCGACGACAAACGCTGGCTGTCCAATCCAAGATGAGGCAGGTTGTGATGAATGGGGGACTCCGGCAGAACTAATATCCGCACTTATCGTGATTCGTTTCAAGGAATCGGATGCGGCACTGGCTGCATGGTGCATTTGGTTTTAATCGGCTTCCTCGCCCTGGCGGTGCTGGTGTGGTGCATCAAAAATCGTGCCTGGGAGCTGAGTGTGACCGTGGAAATGCCGACGGTGAAGAAAGCCGAGGTGGAACCGGCCCCGTAACTTTTGCGCTGGTGACAGGGCTGAGGTCAAGGCGCGTCAGGGTGAGCGGCGCTGCTGCCACGGATGTGCACCGGAGTGCCCACCTGGGCATGCTCCCAGATCACTTGCTGGGGCTCGGCAGGAGTGCGGATGCAGCCTTTGCTGGAGAGTTCTCCCGGCTTGAACTCGCCCTGATGAATGCCCACTCCGGGCCAGGTGAGCCGCAGCCAGTGTGGCATTTCGTAGCCTTCGTAGCGGGTGCCCGGTGGCTGCGGGCCGTGATGCTCCCAGACGCGCCACACGACCACCTCACGCGTGTCCTGCTTGACGAATTTGCCGTAGCGGTTGGAGAACTTCGTCGGCAGCTTTTCGAGCACCTTGAAATGACCGGTGGGCGTGGGCGAGGTGTTCCGGCCTGAGGAGATTTGGGTGACCACGACGGGCACTTTGTCTGCATTGAACAAACGCATTTCCTGCCGGGAGAGGTCGATTTCGATGCTGGCCGCCGCCGGTTTCAAGGCTGAGGCCAAGGGGGCGTCGATGTGATAGACGGGCTTGGGCAGTGAGGGCGTCAATGGTTTGCGCTGCAGCAGTGTGCAAGCGGGCAGGAGACACAGAATCAGCAGAGATGGCAGCCTCATGAAAGAGGGCAGCAGATGAAGCATGGCCTCATTTCCCGCCGCTTTCGTCGATGTCAAAAAATTTTCCGGCCACGGCCCAGGCCAGATCTGTGCGTGGCAGGATGCCGTCTCCGCCAATGTAGTAGCGGCTGCAGATGATGTAGTTGTCACGAGACACTCCGGTGCTGGTGCCGGCGGAGAAGATGGCGGCGACTTTCAAGCTGAGCGAGCCGGCGATGCCATGCTTCTGCTGCATGTAGGTACGGAACTCGGTCTCGTTGGGATTCGTGAAGGCAAGTACGACAATCAACGAAAAGAGGAGAAAGAGGATGAGTCTCATGGCTTGGGTGTGGCTGGGATGGGTGGAGTGGTGGTGGTTGGCTGGCTGGCTGGGGGAGTCGTTTTGGCGTCCACCCGTTTTAACTCAAACGAGCCGGGTGTGGAGCCTGGAATTTCAATCCATTCGCCTGGTTCGGCCTGCTCGCTGCGCAGGCGCCACTGCTCGCCCTCGATCTCGTAGAGAGGGCGGTTGGCCTCCTTTGCTTTCTGGCGCATGAGGAGCATGCGGTCTTCATTTTCGGCGGCCACGGCTTTTTTCACCTGGGCACCCCAGTCGCCGGCGGGCACTTCACGGATTTGGAGCAGACCGCGATGATCTTCGCTGACGAGCTGGTTGTTTTTCAAGGTCTGGATTTCCTGCATGCGGTTGCGCATGCGCTCGGTGGCCTCGCTGGCGTTTTTGAGAGCCTCCTTGTCCTGGGGTTCGTCACCCCGGTACTGGTAAACATCCAGACGCATGTTGAGGTTGACTTCGAGAGGCTTCGGCGTGGTGATCGGGACCTCGGGCAGCTTGCAGGCGGCCAGGATAAATGAGGCAGCGCAAAGGATGAGTCGTTCAGTTTGCCAAAGCATCAGCGGTTTCGGGTTTGCGTGGTTCCTCTTTCCAGCGGTGATCATAGACATTCACATCGAACTTGCGCGAGCCCTTCGGGCCGAGGAATCGCAGGTGACCGCGGCCCTCACGTCCGTAGAAGCGTGCTTTGCCATCAATGTTTTCATACTCGAAATCGCGCAGTGTTTCCAGCCCGATGCGAGTTATTTGATCTCCGATGGTGCCGGTCAGCGCCTTGGGGAGGGATTTGATCAAGTCATTGAGCGCGGCGATGCTGAAGCGGCCATGCGAGCGGTTTTGGAATTCTGCATCGCCCTGATAGAGTTCGTTCTTGTTTCCTGTGGCGACGATCTTGCCCTGCACCTTGCCGTCGATCAGGAAGTAATCCGGGAACAAGGTGGTTGTCACGGGCTTGAGATCCACATCGGTGCCGGCCACCCAGCCATCCCAGGTGAAGGATTCGTCCAGATAGATGTCGAACGCGCCATTCACATAGCCGCCGTAGGCCGAACTGCCGAAGAGACCGTAGATGCCGTGCACGTCGTAGGTCACGCTCAGGTGGGCTTTTTCAAAGTGGAGCTGCTTCCAGCGCAGCTGCTCGACGGTGAAGGTCTCGGTCAAATTGTTGTTCCGGTCTTTCATCGGCAGATTGAAATGCACCTGCCCTTTCATGCCGCGGAACTCGAGCTTCAGCTCATTGAGCGTGTAATCGTCCGACGGGATGTCGAACTGGGCATCGAGCTGGCCGCTTTCGAGCTTCGAAGTGAAGCTGAAGGGAAAGGGGCGGCTGATGCCTGCGAGAGGCACGCCCTTTGGTGCGATGATCAGCTTGCCATCGGTCACTGACAGGGTGTCCACCTGCCAGCCGGGGGCGGTGGGTTTTGGCGGTGCGGGAGGGCCAAAGGTGGCATCCGAAATGGGAGCTTCGCCCTTCATTGATTTGCGGTAGTTTTCCACATACCAAAACAGATCTTCGCCCACATAGAGAACGGGGGAGACGATTTCGACGCGGTCAATGCGGCGGTGCAGCAGGCCATCGAGGGTGTAGTTCACATGGATGACATCCATTTCCGCCACGGTGCGCAGGGCTTCGTGCGGGGAGGGGATGCGCAGGCGTGTGAGCTGGATGCTTTGTGGCTCCACGTTTTCCGCGAGGCCGTCCAGATCCAGAGGGGTCTCGTTTGCGGTGAGGTTCACATCAAAACGCACCGGGGGCATGCCGGGAGCGATGCTCATGAGCGTGACGCCGAGTTTCTCCACTTCGATTTTGCCTGCTGTCCAGCGCGCTGCGGCGGCATCTGCTTTGGTTTGAACCACTGCTGCATCACCAGTGAACAAAGTCATCAGTGCATCTCCCGCCGCCACATGACCTTCCGTGATCTTCAATGAATCCAGGCGCCGCGTGCGCCACATGTCCGGCAGCGCCGCCTGCACCTCCACCTCCGCGAAATTCAACACCGGCAAGCTCGAACGTTTGGGGATGCTCATCTGAGCGGATTGAATGCGCAGATGCTGCTTGGATTGCTCTGTCGTGATCGAGAAGTGAATCGAAGATTCCAGGCGCTCCGCCAGTTGCATCGCGATGTCGAGCTCGGCACCCGTCACCGTGAGGGAGCCAAACTGCAGCTGCTTCCACCAGGGCAGGGCGTGTTTGAGAGGTGACTTCACCGGGGGTGTTTCGATCTTGTCAAACCATGGACCGTTCTCGGGAGTGAAAGCAAAATGGGGGGCCGTGAGCACCAGTGATTCCACCTGCCACAACTCGCGAAAGCTGTCGGGCACGAGTTCCAGTGTGGCGGACTTTGTCTGTGCGAAGGGGTTTGGCTGGATGCCGGCGGCTTTTGGATTCCAACGCAGGGACACATCTGCCAGGGCGAGTTTTTGCTTCACTGCCGAGCGCAGTCCCTCTGAGGAAATATCCAGCGCTTCCAGGCTGGTGCTCCAGTTCAGGTCACCCGTCAGGGGGCAGAGTTCGGTGGGCGTCAGTTTGAGCGTGCCGCCCTGCACTTCCAGTGCATCGATCTTTGCCTGCCAGGCGGTGGACTGTGTGGATTTGCTTTTGGGCAGCAGGGCTGTTTCCAGTTCACGGGTCCATTCGATGACTGGTTTTTGCAGGAGTCCGCGCTCCACATGCCAGAGGCCGTTTAAGTCCTGGGACGCTTTCAGATCCAGGGCTGCGACATTGATCCCACCGGGTCCGGTCAGCGGCTGCAGGTGCAGATTTTTCAGATGCAGCTCCTGAGTACCGCCTGAGAGCAAGCCCGAGTTTGAGAGTCTCACGTCACGCCCCTCCCAATCAAACTGCAGACCGCCGCGCAAGGGGGGCAGTTTGGCCCTGAGTGCGGGACTGAGCTCCTGCAGCCAGGCGAGATCAAAGCTGCCGCCGTACAGCGAGGCTCTTTTGAGCTCGATCTCGTTTCCGCGCATTTCGGTTTCGAAGTGCAGGCTGCTGAATACGGGCTGGCCGCGCCACTCGGCCTGCTGCAGGTCTGTGATGACGGTTTTGAACGAAGGGAATTTGCTGCCGCCGACTTCCAAGGCCTGCACCTTCTGCGTGATGATCACACTGCCAAGGGGCAGCCAGTTATCATCGCGCACGATGAACTTCGTAGGGGTGAGATCAACCAAGTCCAGACGCCAGCGGAATGAGGAGGATTCCGCGACTGCCGGGCTGGCGGGTTGAGGTGGTGACGGCAGCAGCCATGCCAGCGGCACGTCCACCACGGCATCCTCCAATTTGAGGCCGCCGAGGTTTCCCTGGTAGAGCTGACCCCAGCGAGGCCGCCATTCCAAATGGCCCACGCTTGAGATGTGTTTTGAACTGGGAAGGTGCAGGGTGCTGACCTCCCGCAGGTGCAGGGCTCCGTCCTGCCAGTCCAGGGAGACGACTTCCACCTGCATGTCGCCGAGAAAGCGGCGCAGGAGTGCATTCGCGATGGGCACGCGTTGATGCCATGCCCAGCCGACCAAGATGGTGAGCAGGACTATGCCCGTGAGTCCGAGACGCCAGCTCCAGCGCCACAAGCGGCGAAGTTTGGAGAAAGGGGCGGTGGTGGAATTCACCTGACCAGAGTATCATGAAGTCGTGGGTGTGCCACGCTCTGATTTGCGGTATCTGGTTCGGAATGAGGGGCTTGGCATGCTGGCGAGGAGGGCTTGCCTGCGAGGATGCCGGGGGCTAATGTCGGCGCTCCATGCGCGTCTTGTCGGCCATTCTCTATTTGCTGGTGGCAACGTGTCTGCATGCGCATTCGGTGCATACCTCGACTGCGGAGGCGGAGTACAATGAAAAGACGAAGAAACTGGAGGTGAGTCTCACGGTTTTCGTGAGCGATCTTGAACTTGCGCTTGTGCGGCAGAGCGAGCGGGAGATGCGGATTGATCGAACGCCTGCGGTGGAATTTGATGCGCAAATTCAGGCTTATCTGGCCAAGACTTTTGTGGTGACGGATGCGGCGGGGAAAGCGGCCAAGATGACGTGGGTGGGGCGCGAGATGGAGGAGGCGAGTGCGAAGAGCGGGGATCCGGCGGTGGTGTTGTTTTTTGAGGTGGAGGTGCCGGAGGGGATGGCGGGCGCGACTATCCAGAACGTTGTCTTTTGCGATCTGTTCAAGGATCAGATCAACCTGCTGCAGCTGCGTGAGGGGGATAGGAAAATCGAGATGCGTTTCGCAGGTGAGCATCCGTCCAAGAAGCTCAATGCGCGCGAGATTACGCCTTGAAGAATTGGTCGCAAGAAAGGGCGGCATCGTGGCTCTGTCATGGAGCTTAAATGCCTTCGGCGGGACTTTTTGTGAGCGCTGCTGGTGGGCGTGATGTGCGGCGGGGTGCTGGGTTTGCTTCCCGATGATGTGCTGCGATACCCAGGGAAGCGCTCGCTAAAGCTCGGCATCCCTGGGCTATACTACGGAAGGCCGTTGGCCTTCAAGGCAGGCATGAGGTGAAAATGATGCTCTGAGGGTTTTGCACAGAGTGCCATCAATGACGCGTTAGCATGACGATCACTGGTGGAACTTAGCATCCACCATCACCCAAAGAAGGGCGCGAGGATGTTGCGGGCGACTTTGATGGCTTTCATGCGGCCTTCGAGGGTTTTGCCGAAGGTGTCGTCTTCGACTTCGATGCAGAGGGGGCCGTCGTAGCCGATGCGCATGAGCTCGGCCATGAAGGCGGCCCAGTTGATATCGCCGTAGCCGGGGATGCGGGGCTGGTGCCACTGGAGGGGGAAGTCGAAGCGGCCGACTTCGTTGAGGGCGGCGCGGTTGATTTTGACGTCTTTGGCGTGGACGTGGAAGAGCTTGGATTTGAACTCGGCGAGTGGGCTGAGAGGATCCATGTCCTGGAGGATGAAGTGTGAGGGGTCGTAGTTGAGGCCGAAGCTGGAGGAGTCGATGTCGTTGAAGGCGCGGCGCCAGATTGCCGGGGTGGTCATGAGGTTTTTGCCGGCGGGCCATTCGTCGCGAGTGAAGGACATGGGGCAGTTTTCGATGCCGATCTTCACGCCATGCTCCTCGGCGTACTTGATGATGGGCTGCCAGATTTTGAGGAAGCGGGGCCAGTTTTCATCGACGGTCTTGGTCCAGTCACGACCGACGAAGCCGGTGACGAGATTCACGCCGAGCTTGGGGGCGGCGGCGATGACTTTTTTGAAATGGGAGACGGCTGCGCGTGAGACGGCGGAGTCGGGATCGAGCATGTTGGGGTAGTAGCCGAGGGCGCTGATGCTGACGCCCTGATCCTGACAGTGGCCGAGGATTTCCTGGGCCTGGCTTTTCGACATGGCGGTGACGTCGATGTGGGTGACGCCGGCGTATTTGCGCTCGGCTTTGCCGACGGGCCAGCACATGACCTCAACGGTGGAGAAGCCTTCGTGGCGGGCGAAGTTGAGGACGTTGTCGAACGAGAGTTCGGGGAGGATGGCGGTGACGAAGCCGAATTTCATGGATGGGGGAAGATCGAGGATTGGTGGCGAGAAAACGTCCCAGACGGCACTTAATCCAGTGCTATTTCGAGGCGAGGTGTGTTTGCCGCACGCTCAGAGACGGGCGGGCTGACGCCACACCCATCCCACGAATGACTTGTGGCCCCTCACCCTTACCTCTCCCCGAACGCGTCTTGGGTGTTGCGATATCATCGGCGGGGAGAGGGGATGCGCTTTGGGGGCGCGCGACGTTATGAGCCAAGGAGGGGCTGTCGGAAATTTAAAATGCTTCTATTCAAGCCAAGTTTACGGGCACAAAAAAGGGCGGGATGTGAGTCCCGCCCTTTTGGAGTGAATGTGTTACTTGGCTTCGGCAGAGATGTCTTTTTTGCCTTCGAGGACTTTGTCCACGAGGCCGTATTCGGCGGCCTGGGCGGCGGACATGTAGTTGTCGCGGTCGGCGTCGCGCTCGATCTGTTCGACGGACTTGCCGGTGTGGTGGGCGAGGATGCGGTTGAGGCGCTTTTTGAGGCCGAACATGTATTCGACGGTGCGCTCCACATCGCTGGCGGTGCCGCGTGCGCCGCCGGAGACCTGGTGGATCATGATGTCGGAGTTTGGCAGGGCGTAGCGCTTGCCCTTGGTGCCTGCGGCGAGGAGGACGGCGCCCATGGAGGCGACGAGGCCGATGCTGTAGGTGCAGACATCGCAGGTGAGGAACTGCATGGTGTCATAGATGGCAAGGCCGGCGGTGACGCTGCCGCCGGGGCTGTTGACGTAGATGTTGATGTCCTTCTTCGGATCCTGCATCTGGAGGAAGAGAAGCTGGGCGATGATGATGGAGGCCATCGTGTCATTGACCTCGCCACCGAGGAAGATGATGCGGTCCTTCAGGAGGCGGGAGTAGATGTCATAGGCGCGCTCGCCACGGCCTTCGGACTCGATGACGGTGGGGACCATGTAACTGGACTTCGGCGCGATGGAGGTGGGGAAATCGGAGGGAAAGTCGGAATATTGGCTGGGGGTCATGGCGGGAATGAAGAGGTGGGGGGGGGAGTTGTCAATGTGGGAGGAAAAAAGCTGGATGCTGGATCAGACCGGGGAGGATGAGGCTAGCTTCAAACCGACGACGCCGGAGACGATGAGCAAGATGCATGCGAGGCGCGCGGCGGTGCGGGGTTCATCAAAGATGAAGATGCCGATCAAAGCGGTGCCGACGGCGCCGATGCCAGTCCAGATGGCATAGGCGGTGCCGAGGGGCAGGGTGCGCAGTGCGAGGGAGAGAAAGAAGAAGCTGGCGATCATGAGCGCCACGGTGATGAGGCTGGGCCACAGCCGCGTCCAGCCGGCGGTCTGTTTTAAACCGACGGCCCATGCCACTTCGAGAAGACCGGCGATGATGAGGTGAAACCAAGGCATGATGAAAACGAGATTACGCTTCGATGCTTATGTCGAGCGTGCTTTTTTCAGAGCATCTCCAGGGTGATGTCTTTGAAAGCGACGATGCGCCAACCGTTGAGGGATTCGCCATCGAATAGAGCGAGCTTGGCTGAACCGGTGGCTGGTGGAGGGGAGATGTAGGCCTTGGAGGATACCTTTGCGGCACGCTGCTTGCGGCGGGTGACGACGTCGTCGCGCTTGGTGCGGACGGCGTCGGCGTCGGAGGTGCGGCCTTGAGCGAGGACTTCCTTTTCCAAAGCATTGAGGACTGCTATGTAGCGATCGTAGAGCGGCAGGGAGGAGGCGTCTTTCTGCTGAGCGTAATTTTTCTCCGCAGTGCGGTAGGCGTTGCGCAGATTGACCACGGTCTTGTGCAGACTCGCGGGGTCGATGGACGGCATGAACTTATGCGTGGTGAAGCGCTGCTTTTCTTCACGCAGGGCGATGGCTTCATCGAGCCGACCGGCTTTGGTGGCATCCTGCATCGCGCGATCAAGCGCCGTGACATAACCTGTGCCCAGGGTGTCGAGCTGATCGACATAAGCGGTATTCACTTCCCGCTCAAAGGCGGTCTGAAACTGGGACTCCAACTGAGCCAAGCGGTAAACGATTGACTCATTGGTGGTGGCAGGAGGGGGCTGAGTTGGCGTTACTGTGGCAGGGGGAGTGGCCGGTGCCATCGTGGGTGGTTTGCTGCTTGGGGGAGCAGGTTTCACCGTCGGCGGAGGGTAGGTAGGCGTGACTGGCTGCGGTTTTGGCGTTGGTTTTGGAGATGGGGTGGTGGTGATCTTCGGCGTGGGTGCCGGAGGAGGGGTAATTGTCGTTTTTTCGGCAGACTCGGACGGAGTGTGCAGATCGGCCGGGTGCTGACGGTTGGCGATGAACCAGCCGCCGACGCCGAGCATGAGCAGCGCGGCGAAGACGTAGGGCATTGTCGAGGACGAGGCGGCTTTGGGTGGTGGTGGCGCCTGATATGGATCGGGTCTTGGCGCGGTGCGCTGCTGGGCGGAGCCGGGATTGCGTGATGAGGGGACGACGGTGCGGCCGGGTGTCTGAGGTGGTTGCTTGGGCAGAACGGCGCTGGATTCCTGGCCAGAGACTGCGCGGGGCGTGGTGAGAATGACGTCCAGCGCCTGACGCAGTTCGTGGCTGCTTTGATAGCGTTCCTCGCGGTCGTGCTCCAAGGCGCGGCGGATGATGGCGTCAAAGCGGGGATCGATGCTTCGAAATTTCTGCGACGGCATTTTGAACATGCCGCGCGGGATGTCTCCGGTGAGCATCTGATACAGCATGACGCCGACGGCGTAGATGTCCGCACGGCCGTCCACATCCGTGCCTAGCATGAGGGCTTCAGGCGCCACGTAGTCGGGCGTGCCCATGGTCATGCCGGTTTGAGTGAGGCCGGAGTTTTGTGCTTTGTCTGCAAGCTTGGCGAGGCCGAAGTCGGCGACTTTGACGCGGCCTTCGATGTCGATGAGGACATTGGAGGGCTTGATGTCACGATGCACGATGCCCTGCTTGTGCGCGTAGCCGAGGGCATCGCACAAATGCGCGGTGATGGCGAGGGCGTGCTCCTGGGGCAGCTTGCCTTCGCGAGCGATCATGCGCTGGACGTCGGTGCCATCGACGTACTCCATGACAAAGTAGAGCTGGCCGTCCGACGTGCGGCCGAAATCATACACGCTGACGATGGCGGGATGATTCATGCGGCCCATCAGGCGGGCTTCGTTTTTGAAGCGCTCGGCAAAGGCGAGATCCTGCCGTTCGATGGCCGGCGGGAGCAGTTTGATGGCGACGACGCGATCCAGGCTGAGCTGCACGCCTTTGTAGACCGCCCCCATGCCGCCACGGCCGACGAGCATGTGAACCTCATATTGGGGCAGAATTTCCTGCAATTCCGCCGGTGTGGGCGGTTCCCAGCGCCAGCCGCCGCCCGTGGTCTTCGGCGGAGGGATGGGATTGGAGGAATCACTCATGGCTGGGCTAGGGAAGGAGAGGCCGATTTAGCAGCAGATTTACCTCCAGAGGTACGAGAAGTTGTCTGGAAGCACAAGCATTGAGACACGGAATGACGCGATGGGTTGATTTCTGTGACAGACTCGCCTAACTCCGCGCCCCATGAATGAAAGTCTGAAGATCTTAAGCGGCTCCGCCCATCCGACGCTGGCGAAGTCGATTGCCCAAAACCTGAACATGGCCCTCTGTGCCGCGGAGCTGACCACGTTTCCGGACGGCGAGACCTTCGTGCAGATCCATGAGAACATCCGCGGCGGTGATGTCTTCATTGTGCAGCCGACCTGCCCGCCGACGAACCAGAACCTGATGGAACTGCTCATCATGGTGGATGCCGTGCGCCGTGCGAGCGCCAACCGAATCACCGCTGTGCTGCCGTTCTTCGGCTATGCGCGCCAGGATCGTAAAGACCGCCCGCGGGTGCCGATCACTGCGAAGCTGGTGGCGAATCTGCTGGTGGCCGCCGGGGTGAACCGGGTGCTCACGGTGGATCTGCACGCCGGGCAGATTCAGGGTTTCTTCGACATTCCCGTGGATCATCTGTATGCGGCTCCCGTCTTGATGAAGACCATTCGCGAGCGTGAAATCAGCGATCTCGTGGTGGTCTCTCCTGACGTGGGAGGCATCAAAATGACGCATGCTTTTGCCAAGGCGCTTGGCGCTCCGATGGCGATTGTGGCCAAAAATCGTGTGAGTGCCGAAGAGGTGGAAGCGCATAGCGTCATCGGTGACGTGGCAGGGAAAAATGTTCTTTTGGTGGATGACCTGACTGAAACGGCCGGGACGCTGACTGCGGCCGCCGACCTGCTGCTGAAGCACGGGGCGAAAAAGATTTATGCCGGTGTGTCGCACGCCGTGCTGGGAGAGAAAGGGCGGAATCGCATCGCCAAATCACCGATTGTCGAGCTGCTGGCCACGAATTCGACCCCGCAGGCGACCGGTGAAAAAGTGACCGCTTTGGACATCGCCCCCCTGCTGGCGCAGGCCATTGCCCGCATCCACGGGAACGAGTCTGTCACATCCCTGTTTGACACGCGGGGGTAGGCGTGTATTCTCCGCGCCCTTTTTCCAAAACTTAATCTCCTCCAGTGAGGAACCCCGACCATGGCTAAAATTCTCGATCTCCAGGCAGAAGTCCGCACCCAGTCCGGTACTGGTGCCGTCAAACGCATGCGCAAAGCAGGCACCATTCCAGCAGCCCTTTATGGTCGCAAGGTGAAGCCCTCCAGCATCCAGGTGCACGGCAAAACTTTCTCGAAGCTTCTTGAAGGCAGCGCCTCGGACAACATTCTTGTCTCGCTGAAGATCGCCGGAGCCGCCGAAGACCAGCTCGCGCTGGTGCAGGAAGTGCAGCACGACTACCTCCGCGGTGGCATCCTCCACATTGATTTCCATGCCATTGCTGCTGATGAAGAAATTCACGCCAACGTGCCTGTGGTCACTGTCGGCGAAGCCAAGGGCGCGAAGCAGGGTGGACTGGTGGAAGCCATCCATCACGAAATCGAAGTCCGCTGTCTGCCGAAGGATCTGCCAGAAAGCATCGAGATCGACGTCACCGGCCTCGAAGTTGGCCAGGGCATTCACGTCCGCGAAATCGCCTTCCCTGCAGGCGTCACCTGCCACCTGGGTGGTGATGTGGTCATCGTCATGTGCGAAGAGCCGAAGGTTGAAGTGGAGCCTGAGCCGACCGCTGCCGCCGCCCCTGCTGCTGGTGCCAAGCCAGCCGCTGGCGCTGCCGCCGCTCCTGCTGCCGGCGCCAAGCCTGCCGCTGGTGCTGCCGCCGCCAAGCCTGCTGCCAAGAAGTAATCTCCGCACCTTTTCCAAGATGTGGCTTCCCGAGCGGAAACAACGAGCAGCGGCGTGAACGCGCCGCGTCTCATTGTGGGTCTCGGCAATCCCGGCGAAACCTACCGAGACACACGCCACAACATCGGATTTATGGTGCTGGACGAAATCGCAAGACGCATGGGAGCCGCTTTCCGCGAGGAAAAGCGCTGGTCAGGTCTTGTGGCGAAATTCACGGGCGGATATCTGCTCAAGCCACTTACGTTCATGAACGACAGCGGTCGTGCGGTGCAGTCCGTGGGGCACTTCTACAAGGCTTCACCCGCGCAAACGCTGGTAGTTTACGACGATGTGGATCTGCCGCTGGGCCGTCTGCGTTTCCGCACCAGCGGCTCTGCTGCCGGCCACAATGGCATCCGCTCCCTCATTTCCTCACTCGGCTCGGACGAATTTCCACGACTGAAAGTCGGCATCGCTCCGGCGGATGGCCGTCCTGCCGGAGAACGCATGGTGGGCCATGTGCTGGGCAAATTCAGCGCCGAAGAGAGGCCCGTGCTGGAATCTGTCATTCAGCGCGCGGCTGATGCCGTGCTTTCTGCTGTTGATCGCGGCCTGGAAACCGCCATGAATGTCTTCAACCGACAAACCGAATCTTAACCCCCGAAACCACACCACCTATGAACCGCAAATACGAGGCACTCATCGTGCTCGACACCAAAGGCAAAGAAGAAACCGTTGACTCCCTCGTCAGCACCATCAGCAAAGACATGGAAAAGTCCGGTCTGAAGCTTGAGCAGATCGACAACATGGGCAAACGCAAGTTCCCCTTCAACCCACGTCACGTCGAAGGCGGTCACTTCATCAACATCCAGTTCTCCGGCGCACCTGCCGCTCTGGACAGCCTCCGCGCCAAGCTGAAGCTGAACGAAAACGTGTATCAGCAGTATTACCTGAAGCGCAGCGCGTAGTCCGCCGCGTCGGTGTCTTTTCATCACCCCGGTTTCGCGTTTAGGCGCGAGCCGGGGTTTTGTTTTTTTAGCGAAGGGGAGAGGGGGAGCGTTGAGGGGAGCGGAGACAATGTGCGGCGGAGTGCTGTGTAGACGCTGCTGGTGGGCTGGAGGGAGACGGGGTTTGCTTTCCAGATTGGCTAGATTCTGTATCAAGGTAGCCTCGCTGAGGCTCGGCAACCCTTTGCTATGTGACGTAACCCCTTTGGGGCAGGGGAACCGCGATGGATGTTGGACGGATAGGACGGGTGCTGAGAGCTGGGGCTTCAGGGCCTTTTCACTGTTAGGGTGTCACCTTTTGACACGGTCTTTACAAAACTAGGCTTTCCTTGGGTGTAGGGTATAGGCTATTAACTCATCCAAATTAAAGAAAATATGAGGTGCCTGCTTTCCATCCTGCCTGGTGCTTGGGTCTTTTGCCTGCTGACCTGTTTGCCGGCGTGGGCGGGGGGCATGCCGCCCGAAGTGACGGTTTTGTCTGGTGGAGTCACAGGGATCGGGCAGGTGACTGTGAGCGGTGCGGTGGGAGCCAATGATGGGAGCACGTCGGTAGTTTTCGAGTTTGGGCCGACGACAAGCTATGGTTATACCGCTGCGGCGACGCCTTCGACAGTGGACAATGGGACGGTGAAAACTGTGAGTACAGTGGTGAACGGACTGGATCCTGGCGTGACATGGCATTTCCGCCTCAAGGCGGTGAATTCCAGCGGCACGACGTATGGACAGGACTGGGAAGTGATGCCGGGACTGCCAGCGGCTGTGACGAACGCGGCTGCGGTGACTGATTATGCCACGGTGAGCCTCAATGGTGCGGTCAACGGCTGGGGTTCGAACACGACGGTGAGCTTTGAATACGGAACGACGACGAGCTATGGAGGGAGCGTGACAGCCTCGCCGTCTCACGTGGGTGGCACCAGTCCCACGGCTGTGAGCGCGACTTTGGGCGGATTGTTCGCCGCGAAAGTCTATCACTATCGCGTGAAGGCTGTGAATTTTTTTGGCACGGTGTATGGAGACGACGTCACGTTTGTCCCGGGGATGCCGACGGTGGTCACGCTGGCAGCGACCAATGTGGTCACAGGGGCAGCGAGGATGCAGGGGACGGTGAAGGGGAACGGCTTGCCTGCGACGGTGAATTTTGAATATGGCCCCACGACGGCTTATGGAAGCACGGTGCCTGCGAATCCGAGCGGTATCAGTTCGGATCAAAGCACCACTGCCGTGGCGCAAAGCATCGGGAGCTTGAATCCGGCTGCGACCTATCATTACCGGGTGTATGCGGTGACTGCGCTGGGCGTCATCTATGGGCAGGACATGACAGTGACACCGCAGGCTGGGACGCCACCTGCGGCGACGACGATGCCGGCGACCGCCGTGACAGGCGGTGGAGCGACCCTGCAGGCGATCGTGAATGCGAACAATGACAGCACCACGGTGACCTTTGAGCATGGGACGACGACGAGCTATGGGAGCGTGCTGCCGGGCAGCCCTTCTTCTGTGACGGGCAGCAGTGACACGGCGGTGACGCTGAGCCTTTCCGGCTTTGCACCAGGAACAACGATCCATTATCGAGTGGTGGCCAAAAACAACAGCAGCACGACTTATGGTGCGGACAGGACATTCATCACCACGCCGAATCCGCCTTCGGTCTTTTTGTCCGGCTCGCCCACCTGCCTGCCTAGCAGCGCCCTTTTGTCCGGGGCAGTGAACACGAACGGAGGCAGCACGGTGGTCACTTTTGAATACGGTCTGACGACAGGCTATGGAGAATCAACGGCCGCCTGGGAAAGCCCGATAAGCAGCGGTAGTGGCAGTGTGAGCGGCCAGATTTCAGGACTGTCTGGCGGGACGACTTATCATTATCGAATGAGGGCCGTGAGTGCAGGCGGGACGGTGACGAGCCAGGATCAGACCTTTACGACACCGGCTGCGGATCCTGCGGCCCCGATGGTGATGACGCTGCCTGCCACGATGGTGAACAGCACCATGGCGACGCTGAGCGGGATGGCCAATGGCAATGGCTATGATGCCCAGGTGTCGTTTGAGTACGGGACGAGCACGTTTTACACGCAGTCGAGGCCGGCGGTTGAGCGAGTGGGCGGCTGGTCGAACACGCCTGTCACCGCCAATCTCAGCGGGCTGACCGCTGGTACGACCTACCATTACCGGGTGCGGGCGACCAACGGACATGGCGGCACGGTCTTTGGTGCGGACAGGACTTTTACGACGGCTGCCACCGGGGTGCCGGTGGCCAGCACGGCAGGCGCCACGCTGCTGAACCCGACACTGGCGCGCCTGAACGCGAATGTGAGCGCCAATGGCGGAACTGCGATCACCTCCATGGCTTTTGAGTATGGGCTAGACACGAGCTATGGCAGCACGGTCTCTCTGGGGGGAGGCATTTCGGGCATGAATTTTGTGACGGTAAAAGCAAACATTCCCTTCGCTGGCAGCGGTGTGACCTATCACTACCGGATCCGTGCAAGCACTGCTTCGGCCACTGTTTTTGGCGAGGACATGACGTTTGTGACACCTGATCCGCAGGACGCCAATCTCGCCAATCTGGGGCTGAGTGGCGTGATGCTGCAGCCTGTGTTTGAACCGGGCACCACCAGCTACACTGCGAGCGTGCCTTATGACATGAACTCCATCCAGTTCACACCGGTGGCTGCGCAGAGTCTGGCCACGGTGCAGGTGAACGGCTACTGGGTGAATGGAGACGGCAGCACGAGTCCGCTGGAACTGAGCCTGGGGGAAAACACGTTCCATGTGGTGGTGACAGCGATCGACGGCACCACCACGCAGGATTATACGGTGAAGGTGACGCGAAGCCTGCCCAAGGCGGGCAATCTGGATTTCAGCTTTGGCGCAGGCTCCGGGACGGCCCGTATCAAGGCCGGGTTTTCCAGTGACAGTTGCCACCAGATTTTGATGCAGCCTGATGGCAAAATTCTCATGGTGGGAGCCATGATGCCTGGCAGCAGCACGGATGTGAGCCTGATCCGCCTGCTGCCTGACGGGAGCCTGGATCAAACGTTCAACGGTTCAGGCATGGTGATGACCGACAACGTGGGGCAAAGTGATTTTGCCATGGCGATGGCCCTGCAGCCAGACGGCAAGATCTTGGTGGCCGGCTACACCAGCAATGGCACGGACAATGATTTTCTGCTGCTGCGATACAATAGTGACGGCACGCCCGATGTCAGTTTTAACGGGACGGGAATGGTTGTCACTGCGGTGGGGGGAGGTGATGACCTGGCCTCAAGCATCGCTTTGCAGAATGATGGCCGCATTGTGGTGGCGGGGACCGCCTGGAATGGCAATGACAATGACTTTGCGGTGGTGCGCTACATGAGCGCAGGTGTGCTGGACACGAGCTTTAACAGCACTGGAAAGGTGGTGACTGATTTTGGCAGCCAGTTCAGTGAATCTGCCAATGGGGTGGTGGTGAGCAGCAACGGCCGGATTGTGGTGGTGGGAACGAGTGATGCCGGCGGTACGAATCTGGCCTGCTATACCGGCAGCGGTGCGCTGGACTCCAGCTTTAACAGCACAGGCCTGGTGACTACGAGCAATGGGATGAATGTGAAAGCTGTGGCGCTGCAAGTCGATGGCAAGATAGTGGTGACGGGTGTGACCTACAATGGCAGCGACAATGACTTCACGCTGATGCGCTACACCGAAGCAGGAGCCCTGGACACGACCTTTGGCGGCACGGGCTCTGTGGATACGAATTTTGGCGTGAACAGCTATGATGACCCTGGTGGGCTGGTGATCCAGGGGGATGGCAAGATTGTGGTGGCAGGGCGTTCCTCAAGCGCCGGGGCAGCGACATTTGCCCTGGCCCGGTATGATAGTCTGGGGGCGCTTGATGCGACTTTTAGCAGCGGTGGCAAGGTGAACCAATCCTTTGGCAGTTATGAGCAAGGAGCCAATGCGGTGGCATTGCAGGATGATGGCAAAATCGTCGCGGCTGGCTTTGCCGGAGTGAGCGGGAGTGAAGGCTTTGCTGTGGCGCGCTATCTTGGGGATGGGCCGGGCATGGCTGTGAACCAGATTCTCGGAGGCAATGTGTTTGACGGGCTGACGACGGCTGACATCGGAGGGGGGCTGCCAGGGGCGGTCGTGAGTCAGACCTTCACTCTCAAGAACAGCGGACTGGCTGATCTCAGCGGGTTTGGGCTTAGCATCACGGGAGCTGATGCGGGCAGTTTCACGGCAACTACCGTTCCAGCGGCGCCTGCACCTGCGCTGACGAGTTCGGGCAGCATGACGCTGATGGTGCAGTTCACTCCTTCAAGCATTGGAGTGAAAACGGCCGTGCTGCACATCGCCAGCAATGTGGCGGGCAACAACAGCTCCTTCGACATTGCCCTGACGGGGACCGGCTTGACTCATGCCGCCAACTGGAGGCAAACGTGGTTTGGTACTGCCGATAAAACGGGTAATGCGGCTGACACCGCCGATGCCGACTTTGACGGGGTGCCCAATCTTCTGGAATACGCCCTGGGCATGAATCCCACGGTGGCAAGCTCTCAGCAACTGCCGCAGCCGCAGACTGTGAGCGATGATTTCGTGATGAGCTTTCCACATCCCGCCGGAGTTTCAGGGGTGACGTATGCGGCGGAGTGGAGTGAGACGATGGGCACCAATGACTGGCATGCGGTCTCTGATTCCGGGAACGGAAGCCAGCACGTTTTTCGTGTGCCGATCATGGGCCGCACGAAGATGTTCATGCGGATCAAGGTCTCTGAGCCTTAGCGAGGTCGGATGGCATCGGGGGCAGGAGACCCCGATGCCTTGAATTCCTAGGCGTCGAGACCGAAGGCGGTGTGGACGACGCGGGCGGCGTTTTCGACTTCGGCTTCGTCAACGATGACGGCGGTCTTGATTTCGCTGGTGGAGATCATCTGGATGTTGATCTTGGCGTCTGCGAGGGCCTTGAACATCTTGGCGGCGACGCCGCTGTGGCTGCGCATGCCGATGCCGACGACGCTGACCTTGGCGATGCTGCTCTGGGTGCGAAGCTGGGCTTTCTCTCCGAGGCCGGGGAGTTCGGCCTTGAGCACGGCTTCGGCCTTGGCGAGGTCTGCGCCGCTGAGCGTGAAGGAGATGTCGGTGATGCCGTCGAAGCTGACGTTTTGCACGATCATGTCGATCGTGATGTTGGCGGAGGCGATGGCGCCAAAGATGGCGGCGCTGATGCCGGGGCGGTCGGCGACGTCGTCGATGGTGACTTTGGCCTGGTTGCGCTCGAGGCTGACGCCGCGGACGACGACGGACTCCATGCCGGGGGATTCTTCTTTCACGATGGTACCGGGGTTGTTGTTCATGCTGTTGCGCACTTCAAAGCGCACACCAAATTTATTGGCAAACTCGACGCTGCGGCTCTGCATCACCTTGGAGCCGGAGGAGGCCATTTCGAGCATCTCTTCGTAGCTGATCTCGTTGATCTTCTGGGCGGTCTTCACGACGCGGGGGTCGCAGGTGTAGACGCCGTCCACGTCGGTGTAGATCTGGCAGAGGTCGGCCTTGATGGCTGCGGCCATGGCGATGGCGGTCAAATCACTGCCGCCACGACCCAGGGTGGTGATTTCGCCGCTGGCGGTTTCGCCCTGGAAACCGGCAAGCATGACGATGTTGCCTTCGTCGAGCATCTTTTTCACGGCATCCGGGGTGATGTTGACGATGCGGGCCTTGGTGTGCACGCGGTCGGTGGAAATGCCTGCCTGTGCGCCGGTGAGTGAGACGGCCTTGCCGCCGAGGGCATTGATGGCCATGGCGGTGAGGGCGATGGTGGTCTGCTCGCCGGTGGCGAGGAGGACGTCCATTTCACGCTCGATGGGTTCGCGCTCCGGGGAGACTTCTTTGGCCAACCGGATCAGGTTGTCTGTGACGCCTGACATGGCGGAGACAACGGCGACGACTTGATTGCCGGCACGCTGGGTTTCCAGAATGCGACGTGCGCAGTTGCGGATACGCTCTGGAGTGCCGACGGAGGTGCCGCCGTATTTCTGGACGATGAGTGCCATGCTGGGGGGTTGGGAAAGGGCGCGGAAAATGGCATGGTGGGGCGGGTGCGCAAGGACGGAGTTTGGAAGGGTGGGGGTGCGTCAAGGCGGTGGTGAACTTCAAAAATCAAAAATCGATTGTTCATCAATCGTTAATCGCGCATGCCCATGACAAGCTTTGGGCCGGAGGATTGACGATTGTCGAGCAATCGATTTTTGATTTTTGAGGTGTCGAACCCCGGCCAAGGTGGCGTGTCGGGCATGACCCACAATGAAGTGCGAATGAAGATGGACGGAGAGCTTGAGCTTACTTGGAAGGGGGGACGAGCTGGCGTTGCTCCTCGGCGGTTAATTCGCGCCATTGACCTGCGCTGAGGCCTAAATCAGTCAGTTTGAGGCCACTGATGCTGACGCGGATGAGGCGGAGAGTGGGGAAACCGACGGCGGCGGTCATGCGGCGGACCTGGCGGTTTTTGCCCTCGGTGAGAGTGAGTGCGAGCCAGGAGGTCGGAATATTTTTGCGGAAACGGATGGGGGGATCGCGTGGCGGATGAGCAGGCTCGGCGTCGAGGCGCTGGGCTTTGCAGGGCAGTGAGCGGAAGTCTTTGAGGTCGATGCCGGAACGGAGTTTTCTCAAAGCTTCGTCGGTTACGGTTCCGTCCACCTGGGCGTGGTAGGTGCGGGGATGGGCGTGGCGGGGATTGAGGAGGCGATCGTTCCAGCGGGCTTCGTCGCTGAGCAGCAGGAGGCCTTCGGAATCGCGATCCAGCCGGCCGATGGCGTACACGTCTGGCGGGAAACCGAACTCGGCCAGGGTGCGGTGGGAGGGGTGCTCCTGAGTGAACTGGGAGAGGACGTCGAAGGGCTTGTAGAAGGCGAGGAGCATCTACTTCGATCTCAGCGTTGCGAGCTGATGCTCAAGTTCGTTGCGGCGCTGTTGGTAGCTGGCCTGTGCCGATTTGTGAGCCTCCCCTTTGAACACGCCCGAGATGCCTGCAAACAGAGCGAACAGGCCCATGCCGACTGGCACGAAGAAGAAAATACCAGGCACGCGATTCGAACTGGTGAGTGAAGCCATGCTGAAGCACACGGCCGCGAAGAAGACTGTGAACGCGAGGCCAAACCAAGGATTGCCTGGGGCGCGTGGTCCTCTGCGGCTGGGTTCCATGGAATTCATCTGCTCAATGCCCCATTCACGATCCAGTTTCTCAATTTCATTTTGCAATGCAATGACCTCCAGGCTCTCGGCCATCTTGCCGGTGTTTTCGGCGATCTTGGCGACTTCCTCGGTGAAGATGGAGCTTTCGGTGCGCTTCACCTCCAGGCTGCTGTGGCAGAACTGACAGGTGACGAAACGGGTGGCGTCGGAGACTTGAAGCGGAGCGCCGCAGTGGTTGCAACGGACGGAGAGCGTTTCCATGCCGCGAGGCTAGCGGGAGCGCTGAAGATTTTCAAGGGTGGTTCCAAAACGCATCACATCTTCTAATGCGAGGCGCTTTTGCTCGAACTCCTCCTCGGTCATGCGGCGGGGGATGTGATGGGGTTTGTCGAAGACGAGGGTGACTTTGGAAAAGGGCAGGGGCAGGAGGAATTCATCCCAGGTCTTAAACTGGATGGCGTGGCTGTAGTGCATGTGCACGGGGATGATGGGCACGCCTGTGAGCTGGGCGAGCTTGACGATGCCAGGCTGTACACGATGCAACGGGCCACGCGGGCCATCGGGGGTGATGCCGATCTCGTAGCCTTCACGCGCCTTGGCGGCGAGGGCGATGAGGGCGCTCATGCCTTTCTCGGGCTTGGAGCTGGAGCCGCGCTCGGCTTCGATGCCGAAGCTCGCGCAGACATCGGCGATGATCTGGCCGTCTCCGCTGGGGCTGGTGAGAATGGTGCCCGGAACATTGGCGAACCACTCATGGTGCAGCCAGGGGATGAGGAACATGCGGTTGTGCCAGAAGGACCAGATCCAGCCTTTGCGCGTGGCATCAAAGACTCCGGCGTCATCCCGCACCTCCCAGCGCAAAGTCGAGCCGATGCAGCGCATGATTCCTGCGATGATCTTGCCTGCGGATTTGATGCGGATTTTAGCCATGAGTGTGAGCTCACTGCATGGCGGTGTTATGATGGATGGTCAAGGTGAGGGATGCCGGATCAGGGCATGAAAAAGGCGGGAGACTTCTCCCGCCGCGGTTGGATGGCTCATGCTGGCCAAGCCGGCTACTTCTTGAGGAAAAACAGGAGTCCCAAGGTGAGCAGACCAGTGACGAAGGTTCCGATGCCCACCCCGAACATTGCCGTGGAGTCGGTGGAACCGCCGACGACGATGGCGCTGTCTTGAATTGCGGAAGGGAGGTAACGCACCTTGGCCAGCGGATCCGTGACAGAGGTGTCGCTGGCGTGGGCGGAGAAGTAGTTGGAGGTGACTTTGAAGGTCTGTTTTACAGGGGCGGCGTTTTGCGGGGTGTAGGAAACATCAAACTGGTAGTTGCTGTTCTTTCCTCTCTTCCACTCCCCGCCTTCGATAATGCCATCCACCGTGACGCCTTCCTTTTCCAACCGGGCCAAGCGCTCTTTCTCCTGATGGCCGTTGTAGGCGAAGAAGGGGCCGGCGATGATTGCAATGGCTGAGTACAGCTTGATTTTGGTGGATGTTTCCATGTGAATTGGTGGAATTAGGCCGCCGTTTTATCCAAATCAGCCGGAAGGGTCAATGCGAATACTCTTAGATTAAAATCCTTAAACGGACTTGACCAATTCGATCACCGAACGGCCATCTTCACGGCGGAAATCGACGTGGTCGAAGATTTCGCTGATGACATGAAGACCAAGGCCGCCGATGCGGCATTCGATCGAGGGTGGAGCAACGAGCTTCTGAAAGTCCTCGTTGGTGATGCCTGCGCCGTAATGCTCAATGAGGATGCGAACGGAGTCCGGGCCTGATTCCATGCGGCAGGTGGCGGCACGCTCGGTGCTGGTGGAGCAGTAGGCGTATTTGCAGATGTTGCTCATCACTTCGTCACAGCCGAGAACGAGGAGGCCGGTGAATTCATCGTTCAGGCCATGGTAGGCGGACCATGTCTCGATGAACTCACGCACGAGGCGCAGCGTGTCGGGATGGCAGGTGAGGGAGATTTCTTCCGGCGCTGGTGGCGTGTGATCTGTGATCGTCAGGACGGTGGCGTCGTCCTGATAGCTGGAGTCGTCGGCGAAAGTGTGCCACTGTTCGACGAGGTGATTTAAGAATCCTTCGCCGCCATGAGTGTGCTGCATGGCGGCGGCGAAGGCTTTGTCTTCGAAGTATTCGCCGGAGCTGTTCTGAACTTCGAGAATGCCATCGGTGTAGAGCATCCACTGGCGGCCGGTGCTGAAGGGGAGCGACATCTCCGCATAGCGTGCGGCGCATGAAATGCCGAGCGGCGCATTGCCTGGGGCGGGGACTTCTTTCCAAGCCTTGCCGTCGAAGACCTGCGCACCTGGAAGGCCGGCGCAGCAGAGCCAGACACGCCGTGTCTTTGGGCAAACGAGCAGGGCATTGATGGCGATGAAGCGGCCTGCTTTCATCACGCCACAAAGGCGTTTGTTTAACGTCGCCATCCATTCGGCGAGATTCATGGAGACGCAGAGATGCGCGGTGGAAGCGATGAGCGTGGTGCCGCGTGCCATGTCGAGAGCTGCGGGCAGGCCCTTGCCGCAGACATCACCGACTCCAAGAAGGATTTTGCCGTCGTCGATCTGGTGCCAGAAATAAAAGTCGCCGCCGACTTCGCTGGCAGGCTCATAGAAGGTCTCGACCGCCACGTTTCCGAGGCGCACCTGGGGTGCGGGGAGGAAGGAGTTTTGGATCTCGGTGGCGAGCGAGAGCTGCTGACGGTTCTCGGCTTCCTGAATGGCTTTCTTTTGCGATTCGAGGCGGATGAGTGTGACAGCGATGAGGCTGCCAAAGGTTTCGAACATTTCCACATCCTGCGGGGTGAAGGATGCACCATTGTTTGGATTGATGGCCTGCATCACGCCGAGGGAACGATCGCCATCGAGAAGAGGAATTGTGACCATCGCACGGGTGACGAGTTCGGACTGGTCGGAGACTGGGCGAAAGTGACGCGGATCGTTGAGCGCGTCCTCGATGTTGACGACCTTTTGGGTCAAAAAAACATCTCCCGCAATGCCTTTACCTTTGGGGACGCGCACATGCATCGCGTTGATGGGATCGAGTGTGGAATATATGCGGAGGTCTTCGCTGGGGCCATCAGGAAGGAGGACGGAACATACCTCGCAGTCCATCACCTCACGCGAGCGCTGCAGGATGTGTCTGGCGAGTTCGACGAGATTTTGAGTGCTGCTCAGGCGGCGTGCGACATCGAGCAGGACGTTTTGGCGGGAGGTGATGGGCTGGGGATTACTCACGGCGTTTGAAGAGTTCGAGGAGGCCCTTTTTCTTTTCTTCGGGAGTGGCGCTTTCAGGGGGCATGGGATTGCTGGGGACCGGTTTCGTGCCTGATTCGAGTTCTTTGATACGCACGGGGTAGGGATCATGGGTGCGGCGCATGTGCTCGATGAGCTGCTCCTTGGTGGGGACGTCATTGGCTTTGCTGCCAAAGATCAGGCGGCTGGGTTTTCCGGCGAGGGTGCCGGTGATGTATTCGCCCCAGATGACGAGGGCGTTCATCTCTTCCATCAGCGTGTTGATTTTGCGCATGGTGGTGTCGAGATGCTTTTCCAAGCCGGGATTTGAGGCAGTGCCACTGCCCGCGAGCAGGCGGTGGAGATCGGTGGTGATTTCTTCGACGCGTGCCTTTAGGCCGGGCTTGCCATCCGTGCCTGAAAAGGTCTGATTGAGCTCTTTGGAAAAGCTTTCGAGGTTGGCGAGGATGGTGTCTGCGCGAGGGGCGAGACCTTTGTCTGCCGAGCCCTTCGGGCCTTTGACGAGTTCCTGAATGCCCGTGGCGGTGTCTTCGAGCTTGTCGGCCACGGCATTGATCTTTTGACCGAAGCCGGGTGTTTTGCCGTCGCCGGTGAAGGTGATTTTCAGCTCCTGAGTGAAGGCCTCGATGTTGGCGAGGGAGTCGGTGATTTTTTTGGAGGCGTCGCCTTTGCCGAGAGGATCGGTGATCTTTTTGAGATCGGCGGTGATGTCACGGATGTTGGCGAAGATGGCATCACCGCCGGGGATCATCATCTCCAGCAGGCTGCCGAGGCTGGTGGAGGTGAGCCGCGCGCCATCGGCCAGGAGGCCGTCTTCGTCATCGAGGCGTATGAGCGCGATGTGTTTTTCGCCGAGCACCGACTCTGCACTGATGATGACCTTCAACCTGGAAGGGATGGGGGCGGGAGAGAAGACCTCGATGTGGACGCGGACGGTGTTGCTCTCAAGGATGCGGTCGGCGGGCGCGAGGTGCTCGATGCGATCAACGACACCGATGTGGTCGCCCGCGAAGAGCACGCTGGTATTGCGGTGGATGCCGGTGACATCGGCAAAGTCCACGGAGAAGCGCATGTGCGGTTTGCGCCAGGGATCGCCTGAGATGGCGAAGATGAGCGCGCCGAGCAGCATCAGGGAGCAGAGAATGACCAGGGTCGCCACGGTGGCATCTTGCTTGTTTTTCATGACTTGAAGGATTGAATGGCTGAGCGTGAATACGTGCCGGTTTCGTTGAGGCCCAGAAGTGTTTCGCGGTAAAGCACTTCGCCGGAGTCGTCGCTGCCATCGCCCTGAGGATCACCGTTGATGAACTGCTGGACGGCGGGGTGGGGATGCGCGCGGATTTCTGCGGGCGTGCCGGCGGCGATGATCTTGCCCTGATTTGGGCCGGTGCCGAGCATGATGATGCGGGTGCCGATGCGGAAGACGCTGTTCATGTCATGCGTGACGACGACGACGGTGGCGCCGATCTTTTGGGTGAGGCGCTGAGTGAGTTCATCGACCACGGCGGTCATGATGGGATCGAGGCCGGCGGTGGGTTCGTCGCTGAAGACCAGAGGTGGATCCAAAGCGAGAGCGCGGGCGAGGGCGGCGCGTTTCTTCATGCCGCCGCTGATCTCGGAAGGTTTTTTGTGACCATGGCCGGTGAGGCCGACCTGCTCGAGCTTCATTTTGACAACGGTGTCGATCAGGCCGGTGTCGAGCTGAGTGTGCTCATTCAAGGGGAGGGCCACGTTTTCAGCGACGGTGAGGGATTGGAGCAATGCGCCGGATTGAAAGAGCATGCCGTAGCGGCCGCGCAGCTTGCGCATGGCATCCGCATTCATGGTGGTGATCTCCTGGCCGAATATTTTGATACTGCCGGAGCTGGGTTTTTCGGTGCCGATGAGGTGGCGCAGCAGAGTGCTTTTGCCACAGCCGCTGCCACCCATGATGACGAAGGTGTCGCCTTCATAGACCTTGAAGCTCACGCCGTTCAGGACTTTCTGAGATCCAAAATGGCGCACGAGCGAATCGACCTCAATGATCGGTTCGCGGGTGGTCAGGTCTGGTGAGGAGTCTGTCATGAATGACACTCAGTTAACGTCGATTCGCAGAGGGGCTGGGAGTTGTTGGAGCGGTGTGTGATTGCGGAGCGAATGCGCGGCGGGGCTCCATGCAGACGCTGCTGGTGGGCGCGAGATGTGGCGGAGTGCAGGGTTTGCTTTCCGAATAGGACGGCCATACCCAGGGTCGCCTCGCCAAAGCTCGGCTGACCCTGGGCTATGTTCCGCAGCCCCTTTGGGGCTGGTGGAGATGCGGGGGCGGAAGGCCAAAAAGGGCGATGGTCTTGCCCGGTGGTGAGCCGTGGGTGGAAGGCCAACGGAGTCCGTGAGAGCACCAGCGGTTTGACGCGACTCAGCGACAAGTTCCAAAAATGAATGGAACACCGCTTTAACTGAGATGTGTGCGAGTCAGGCATCAGAAAAAGAACAGGGCGGTGAGGAGGGCGTTGGCGATGAAGACGCTGAGCAAGGAGACAACGACGGAGCGGGTGGTGGCGAGTCCGACACCCTCAGCGCCGCCGGAGACATTCAAGCCGATGCTGCAGGCGATGGTGACGATGAGCACGCCGAAGACGCCGCTTTTGAGGAGACCGATGCCGATGTCACTCAACGCCACATGCTGCAGCGCGTGAGTGACGAAGAAGGCGGTGGACATGTGCAGGGAGAAATGGCCGATGAGCCAGCCGCCGGCGAGGCCCACGTAGATGCTGAACACTGTGAGCAGGGGCAGCATGATGACCATGGCGAGAAAGCGTGGAACGATGAGCCATGACATGGGGGGGATGGCCATGACCTCAAGGGCTTCGATTTCTTCGGAGACCTTCATGGTGCCGAGTTCTGCCGTGACGGAGGAACCGCTGCGGCCGATGACGATGACTGCTGTGACCAGCGGTGCGAGTTCGCGAATGAGACTGGAGGAGACGAGTCCGGGGACAAAGGCGGTGGCACCGAGCTTCGCGAGCTGAGCGGCCGATTGCATGGCGAGCACGACGCCGATGGTCAGGGCGGTGAGCGCTGACATGGGCACGGCATGGACGCCAATGCGCACGATCTGGGCAAAGGTGTGGCCGATGCGCCAGCCTCTGCCGCGAAAGGGAGCGACGAAGAGCCAGTAGAGCAGGCTTCCGCACAGTTCGAAGTATTGGCGGAATGCTTCGGTCATGGGCGGAGCTGAAAGGGACTAACGTTTGCTGGTCAGGTCGGGGGCATTCAAAGCGGCCTCAACCGTGGGCAGATGGGTGATGAAGTCGCCGAGACGCACGATTTTGAACGAGGCATCCACTCGGCCTTGAATGCCGGCGAGCGCAAATTCCGTGCCCGCTCCACTGGCGTGTTGAAAGTATTCCACCACGACGGCCCAGACGGGGGTGTTGACGAAGGTCACCTTGGTGAAGTCGATGATAAGGCGTTTGACGCCGGCCTTCATCTGCTCGCGCACGACTTTTTGGAATTCGGGCACGGTCGCGAGATCGGCATCGCCCTCGAGTTCGATGACGACGGCGTTGGGGTGGGTGCGAACGGTTGGTTTCATGAAGGTATCAAGCGATCAGAGCCAGCCGGTTTGATTGAGGCGGCCGGTGAGTTCCATCTGCCGTTCCAATTGTGCGGCATAGAGCGCAGCGTTTTCGGCATTGGGTTTGCAGCGGGTGGATTCATCGAGCGTGACGAGCCGGGCGCAGAGCTGCTCGTAGCTGACGCGTTCAGTGCCGCCCTGATTGGCGTGGGCATAGGCGGCCTGGATGGCTCCGCCGAGTGCGGCGCCTTCGCTGGTGCTGAGCGTGACGACTTCGGCATTGAAGCAGTCGGCGGCGATCTGACGCCAGACGCTGCTCTTGCTGCCGCCGCCGGTGAGGCGGATTTCAGTCGGGTTCATGCCGAGATCACGGAAGCGTTTCAAACCGTAGGCGAGACCGAGAGTGGCGCCTTCCACAGCAGCGCGGGCGAGATTGGCCGGGGCCATGTTGGTTGGGCGGAGGCCGTGGATGACACCCGTGCCGTTGGGCAGGTTCGGGGTGCGTTCGCCATTGAGGTAGGGCAGGAACATCACGCCGTCCGCACCGACGGGAGCGGTTTTCACGGCGGCTTCGAGCTGACGCAAATCCCAGCGGAACATCTCGCGCACCTGTTCGGTGACGACGGTGACATTCATGGTGCAGACGAGTGGCAGCCATTGATCGGTGCTGTCACAGAACGCGGCGACTTCGCCCTGGCCATCAACCACGGGGGAGCTGGCCACGCCATAGAGAGTACCGCTGGTGCCAAAGCTTGCGGTGACGACGCCGGGCTTGATGTTGCCGGTGCCGATGGCGCCCATCATGTTGTCACCGCCGCCGGCGCTGATGATGACATCGAAATTCAGGCCCCATTTGACGGCGAGATCTTTGCGGATGGTGCCGTGAACGGATTTGGAGGAGCCGAGCGGTGGCAGCATGGCGCGCACGCTGGGGTCAATGTAATCGCAGATTTCATAGGCCCACTGGCGGGTGTTCACATTGAGGATGCCCATGCCGGAGGCGTCTCCGTATTCCATGCGCTTCACGCCGCTGAGCCAGAAGTTGATGTAGTCGTGCGGGAGCAGAATGGTTTTCGTCTTGGCGAAGTTCTCGGGTTCGTTTTGCTTGAGCCAGAGCAGCTTTGGAATGGTGTAACCGGGCAGCATGGCATTGCCCGCGACGGCGATGACGCCGGGCTGACCGCCGAAATGATGGGCGATCTCGGCACACTGGGCCTGGGTGGAGGTGTCGCACCAGAGCTTCGCGTGGCGGACGGGTTTGTCATCTGCGCCAAGAGCCACGAGGCCGTGCTGCTGGCCACTGACGCCGATGCCGGCGATTTTGGCCTTGTCCTTGCCGATTTGTTCGAGGCACTGCTGCACGGAGGCATCCACTGCATCCAGCCATGACTGCGGATCCTGTTCGAGATGCCCTGGAGGCAGGCCCTCAATCAATTCATAGGAGCTGTGGCCGGTGGCCAGGATTTTGCCCGAGTCGAGGTCGAGTACGATGGCCTTGGTGCTCTGCGTGCCGCTGTCGATGCCGAGGAAATACATGAATGGAAGGAGGGTTGGGGGCGGCGAAAGGTTTACGGTGGGAAGGGAGGGCTGGTCAAGAGGTCAAGCGTTTAAGAATCGGTCATAATTCGTGCAGATTCAGTCATGCAAGGGAAGTCAATCCTTTGACTGAATGTTCCCTGATTTCTTGATGGCGCGCATGAGCCGCCAGCCGAAGAAGAGGGAGACCGCATAGCCCAGGGCGCCGAAGATGGAGACGTCGTAGAACAGCGGGGCGGCCTGGCGGCTCCAAAGCTCGCTGGAGCCGAGAAAGATCGCGGCGGTGAGGATGCCGAGGACGAGACGATTGACGATGGGATCGAGGTGGCGGTGGTCGATGTGCACCGTGAACGAGCCGTCGCGGAAACGGGCGAGCATGTCGGTGATATCGCGAGGCAGTGCGGTGAGGAGACGATTCCACACGCGGAAGGAGCGGCGGGCACGTTTGGCGATGCGGCCGGGTGAGAACCGGCGCAGCATGAGGCGCGTGCAGTAGGGCTGCATCAGCTCGGCCAGACTCACGTCCGGACTGAAGCGGCGCGAGGTGCCTTCCAGCACGATGAGAGTCTTCAGCAGCATGGCGAGGGACGGAGGCAGCACGATGTGGTGACTGCGGATGATTTCGACGAGGCTGCTCAAGGCCGCGCCGACGTGGATCTCATTGAGCGGATGGCCGGTGTAATCGGCCATGAACTCCTGCAAATCAGCACGCAGCTTTTCGCGTGAACAATCGGACGGCACGGCACCCAGGCGCAATACTTGCTCGGCGACGAGCTCGGAATCGTTTTCGACGATGCCGAGGAGCAGGGCCTCGACTTCATCACGCAGATCTTCATCGATGCGGCCGACCATGCCGCAGTCGATGACACCGACGATGTTGCCGGGGAGAAGGATGAGGTTTCCGGGATGGGGATCGGCGTGGTAGAAGCCGTCGCGGAAGACCATTTCGAGATACATGTTTGCGCCGCGTTTGGCGAACTCGCCGAGATCCACGCCGGACTGTTGCAGCGCCTCGATGTCGGTACCGATGATGCCCTCCAGGCGCTGCATGGTGACGACTTGATGTGAGCAGAGTTCGTTGAAGAGCTCGGGGATGCAGACGGTCGGGTCGTCGGCGAAGTTGCGGGCAAATTCCTCCTGATTCTGCCGCTCGTAGGTCAGGTCAAGCTCACGCAGCAGGGTGCGGCGGAACTGGCGCACGACAGCCAGCGGCTGGTAGGAGCGCAGGGCGGGCGAATGCTGTTCCAGGAGCTCTGCGAGCGCCTGCACGATCTCGACATCCGTGGCAGCCTGTTCGGCCACGCCTGCACGGCGCACTTTGACGACGACGCTATGACCCGTGTGAAGACGGGCGGCGTGGACCTGGGCGACGGAAGCGGCGGCGAGAGGGGTGTCTTCAAAGGTGGCAAAGAGCTGCTCGATCGGCTGGCCGAGTTCGGATTCAATCGTCGCACGGGCCACGGCGGAGGGGTCTGGGGGCACGTTGGCTTGAAGCTGGGAGAGCTCTTCGGTGAGTTCAGGGCCGAGCAAGTCGGCGCGAGTGCTGAGCATCTGGCCGAGCTTGATGAAGGTGGTGCCCAGCTCCGTGAGGGCCATGCGCACACGCGCTGCCTGAGTGACGCCCGCGGTAATCGACTGGCCATCAGCGCTTTTGAGGCGATCCTGCAGCCAGGCGTATTTGAAGCCGCCAAACAAATCCGCCAGACCATACTTGCCGAGCACGGCGGCGATTTCCGCGATGCGCTTGGCATAGCGTTCGAGACGGGCGAGGGCATCAATCTTCATTCTAACACAACCTCCACACGAATAAGGGGTCTGACAATGCGGAATGCTCACTCTTGGCTGGCGGTTTTAGCAGGCTTAGGTATCCATGGGCATGAGCACTCCCAAAATTCTCGCCTTTGCGGGCAGCACCCGCAGCGCATCGTATAACAAGCAACTTGTGCGTTTTGCGGCGGAGGCCGCACGTGCCGCCGGGGCCGAAGTGACGCTGGTGGATCTGCGCGACTACCCGCTGCCATTGTTTGACGGAGATTTGGAGGAGCAGCAGGGGCTGCCTGAGAACGCGAAAAAATTGAAGGCTATCTTTCTTGCGCACGATGGCCTGCTGATTTCTTCACCGGAGTACAACAGCTCGATCACCGCCGTGTTGAAGAATACGCTGGACTGGGTTTCCCGTGGTGAGACGGATGATGAGCCTGCGCTTGCGGCCTATCGTGGCAAAACGGCTGCTTTGATCAGCGCCTCTCCTGGTGCGCTGGGCGGTTTGAGGGGGCTGGTGCATCTGCGTGCGATTCTGGGCAACATCGGCGTCATTGTCCTGCCGGATCAGGTGGCTGTGTCCAAGGCCTATGAAGCCTTTGATGACAAGGGCGGGCTCAAGGATGAACGCACGGCCAAACAGGTGACAAGAGTGGCGCAGGGGCTGGTTGAGTTTTTGAAGAAGCACGTGGCTTGAAGGGCGCGCAGGCAAAGGCGTTGATCGTGAGTTTTGGAGCTGGCGGCACGCTGACCGCGCGGCGGAGCTCTTTGCAGACGCTGCTGGTGGGCGTTGTATGTGGCGAAGGCGTTGGGTTTGCTTCCCGGTCGGTGCGTGCTGACCCAGGGAAGCACTCGCCAAGGCTCGGCATCCCTGGGCTATATTACGCAGCCCTTTCAGGGCTGGTGTGGGCGCGGGTGGAGTGGGGGAAGAGATAGGTGTTCTTGCATTAAAGCGCCGAGTGACTGGCGGCACGGACCGACGGCAACTTGTCTTAACTGAGTGCCATTCATGCCTGGGCTACCAGTCAAAAAACAGCCGCGCATAGACGGTGCCGGAGCAGACCCTATAACTGGAATCCTCCTGGGTGGAGGAGGACTTGGTGTAACTGCCGATCACGTCCAAGGCGAGGTGTTTCAGCGGCTGCCAGGTCACGGTCATGGTGGGGGTCCAAAGGGTGTCGGTGCGGACGACATGGATGAACTGTTCGATGGAGTACTGCACCGAGGGTGTGAGGTAAAGCCTGTGTCCTTTGAAAGGCACAAAGGTTACGCCCAGGTTGAAATTGTGCTTGTGCTTGTTGGGCACAAAATCGGTGGGGCTGCCGTTGTTCTGATAGAAGTACTCATAGCTCCAGGAGGGAGTGAACCATGGCCGGCAGAGCCAGGAAAACTCCGCTGCTGCCCTATAGGTGTAAGAGTCCAGCGTGCGTGCTCCGGTTGCGCGGTTGAACAGGCGTGAAAACTCCCAGCTCAGGGGCAGATTCATGTCCAGCTTCTTATCGAAGAAGGTGCGGTCATAGCTGAGCATCTGCTGAAAGGTGCTGGAGGTGAAATCCTCCACGGCATTGTCTGCCCTGCCGTAGTAGAACCACGATTCGTCAAAGCTGTTGGACAGCGTCCAGTGTTCACCGAAGTCCGCTTCGATGGAGATGCCGGCAAACTGGGCATATTGCGTGTCCGACTGCGCATCCTCCTGGGTGTTGAAGACGTTGTTCGTCACTGAGAACATGGAACTCGTGCGGAGCTGCATGGAGAGAATCTGGCTGAGTTTTTCATACCATCCCATGCCAGCGGAGGCGGCTATCGACTGAACATCCTCCTGATCTCCGGCCATACCAGACCGATGGAAATTGAGCCGGGGCAGCAGGCGGAGACGTGACTGGATGATGTTGGAGCGGTGCGGACGAGTGGCCGCTTCCAGGAGGTTTGTCAGGGCGGCCAGCGACAGAAGAATGATGACCTGGGTGCGCATTCTTAAAATCAGCTGACCTGAGGTTCGGATGTAGGGTGCTTTGCTCCGGTTTATTTCTTTTTGGAACCGGATGCCAGCGCTTGTTTTTCAATCAAGCGCTGGGTTCTTTGCTGCTGAGACAGCATGCCGATCCGTTGGAAGCTGCCACCTGCGGTCAGATCTATGCGCCGCTGGAATGCCATGATTTTGGCCTGAGGCGGAGATTGGCGACGATTACCGACTTTTGCCGGCCCCGGCAGTTGCTTTCGTGCCGGGGCCACGGGTGCGCTCGGACTTGATGGGAATGGGGGCGAGCTTGATGGTCTCGACTTGAACAACAAGAGGAGGGGAGACGCTGGATGTGTCCGTGGCGGTCTCACCTTCCGCTGCTGCTGGTGAATGACGCAGGGATGCGATCCTGGCCTGCAGTTCGGCAAGCTCGCGGCGGGCGGCTTCGATCTGGCCGGGAAGCTCCGCGTGCTGGCCGTTCGTGGCTTTGGGGGCGTCTTCCTGAGCGGAATTGCGTCTGGGAGGAGCCATTTGCGATCCGCCCTGAGAACTGTTGGACTGAGCGTCGCGGTAGCGCTGCTCGACGGCAGCGAGGCGTTGTCTGGCATCGACAAGCTGCTGTTTCGTGGCAACGAGATCCTGATTAAGCTGTTCCAATTCGGCGCGCTGTGCCCGGGCATCTGCGATGCGTTTGGTTTCGGCGGCAAGTTCGGCAGCGCTTGCGGCGATGCTTTTTTCACATGCGGCGAGTTCGGCCGTGCGCGAGGACAGTTTCTTTTCGCATGCGGCCAGGTCCTCCTGCAGGCGCTGCAGTGAACCTTCGGCGGCTGCGCCTTTCTGCTCCAAGGACATGAGGAGTGCTTCGAGATCTTTGACGGCGGCCTCTTCACGCTGGTGTTTGGCGCTGAGCGTCAAGCTGGCGGCGTTGAGCGAGGCGTGTTTGGCCTCCTCTTCCACGATGCGCTTTTCATGTTCAATGATCTGCTGACGGAGGGAGTTTAACAATGACTCGTCCTGTTCGCACTCATCACGCACCTGTTTGAGGCGGGCCTCGGCCTCGTCTTTTTGAGCCGCGAGATCTACAATCTGCTGCTGAGCTTCGGCCGCGGTGGCGGTGAGACGCTGGACCTCGGTGGACTTCTCGTAATGCTGGGCATTGAGGCGTTCGAGGGCGGCCGTTTTGTCGGCGTGCTGACCGGTGAGGGAACTGATGGTCTCCAGCCACTCGCGATGGGCGGCTTCAGCCTGCTGAACGGCGGCTTTCGCGGGCGCGAGCTTTTCTTCCTCCGCCTGCAGTGATTCTACGCGGGAGAGATGCAGGGCACGTTCCTTTTCAGCACGCTGCTGCCAGTCGCGCAGCTCTTTTTCAGCGGCGGCGACCTCGGACTTGAGCCGTGATTTCTCCGCTTCCAAATGGGCCACGGCTTCCACAAGGGCGTTGTCGGGAAGCACAGGGGCGGGTGGAGGCGAGGGAGGAGCAGGTTCGGGAGCTTCCAGAGTCGGCGCTTCAGATGCGGGAGCTTCAGGTTCAGGAACGGAAGCCGGAGGGGCAGGCTTTGAAACCGCAGGAGCGACGGGTGTTTCTACGACGGACGGGCTTGTGGCCGGATGTTCAAGATCGAGCGTGCCAACGAGAGGGCCAAAGGCGATCGTATCGCCGTGGAGCAGGGTGCAGCTAAGCTGGCGTTCGCCATTGACGAAAGTGCCTGCGGAGGATTTCAGATCAAAAACCTGCAGGCTGCCGTCCGCGTTTTGTACGATCTCAGCGTGGTGAGGTGAAATGCGCTCGTCATCGACCACAATATCATTGCCCTCGTCACGTCCGAGGGTGATGTGTTCCTTGAGAGGAACCACCACTTCTTGTCCGTCTTCGAGAACGAAAGTGAGTTTGGCCATGGGGTGTTTTGCGGTGAAACCAGCGCAGCAAAGTCGATGAAGCGCGTGGAATCAATCGGGCATTTGTTTCCAAGGCAAAATGAATGCAGGATTAGTGCCTCAATCCGCAGTTTTTTTGGTCATGCGGTCAATGGCAGCCTCAAAATTTTTGAGCTCGGTGTGGGCGAGATCAGCCTGCTGGCGGAGTTCGCTGCGCTGGCGTTCTGCCTCGGCGATGTCGGCACGCAATTCGGCGAGCCTGCGTTCCAGTTCGCCAAGCCGTTCACGCCGCTTTTCCTCTTCGGCCTGGGAGATTTCGATGTTGTGCAGCAGGGCGTGATGACGCTCCTGCTCCTGCCGGATTTTAGCTTCCAGGTGGCGGCTCTGCTCACGCATCATGGCTTCAGCCGCGAGATTGCCGCGATGCGGTGATTCGTGGCGTGTGCGCTCAACGCGAAGTTGTTCGAGGCGGGACTCCTCGCGATGAACGCTTTCACGCAGATGGCTGAGGCGCGAGCGCAGTGTGGATTCCTGTGTGGTGCCGGGCGCCACCGTGCTGCTGGTGCGGCCTCTGACGGGGGCTTCGGCTGTCACAGGTTTGATGATGGCATTCGTACCATGAGGTGGTTCAGGCGTGCCTGCATGCGCCTGGGTGCGTGCGGCGGTGATGAGCTCGTGAAGCCCTGCCTTTTCCCTTTCGATTTCATGCCAGAGGTCCCGTGCTTCGGCGGAATCCTGCGGCAGCGTGGCGAGGCGGGCGTAGAGCTGATCCATGGCCTCTTTCCAGTCTCGCAAAGGCTGGAGCCGGGAGAGGAGATCCGCCAGTTCGCCGCGGGCGGCTTCGAGGCTGGAAGTGAGTTGCTGCTGCTGCGCGGCGTGTTCTTTTTCCGCCTCGGCGGCCAACTGACGGACTTCCTCAAAACGAGTGCGGTGACTGCGCTCGGCAGAACCAAGCTGCGTGAGTTCGGTCCGCAGATCATTTTCGCGGGCATGCAGGACTTCGATGCGGCCCTTCGCGGCACTTTCTTCCCCGGAGAGTGTGTTGATGACGGATTTTTGCTCTGTGATCTTTGCTTCAACTGCTGCAGAGGTGGCTTTCACCTCTGCCAGGCGGGCTTCTTCGGTGGCGAGGTGAGCCTGGGTGCCTGTGAGTTTTTGCGCGGTTTCTGCGAGGATCTGGCATTGCTGTTCGAGGTCGGCTCGGCGGGCTTGAGTTTGCCCCAGCTTCTGCGTTTCGGCGGCTAGCTCGGCGCTGCGGACGTTGAGGTCTTTCTCTCGTGCAGCGAGTTCATCCTGAAGGGTCTGCAGGGCCTCCTCAGCTTGCTTGCGTGAAGCAAGGGCCTCGCTCGCAGCTGTGGCGGCCTGCTGGTGGGATTTCTGCAGCGTGGCGATGCGGGATTCGAGATCGCTGGCTGCGGCGGTGGAGCGCTGATGATCCAGTTTAAGGGCTGCAATGGCTGCATTAAGCGCGGCGTGCTGTGTTTCAGCTTCACGGCACTGGGTGCGGGCCTGCAGGAGTTTTTCTTCCGTGCCGCTAAGTTCATGGATGTGCGCCTCAATTTGGGCGCGCTGGTGGGCAAGCTCCTCCAGCTTTTTTTCAGCGGCCTTCAACTGGTCGGCACGGACCTCGGCGATTTCCCGGGTCTCCCTGCCGCGAGCTTCGAGTTCGGCGATCTGGCCGCGCAAAGCGTCGAGAACGGATTCGTCACGCACGCTTTCAGCGCGGATTTGCTGGAGGTGTGCCAATGCCTGATCCCGGTGGGTGGTGAGTCCTTCGAGTTCATGCCTGAGAGCAGCTTCGTCTTGGCGGAGACGGTGCAGATCTGCGGCTTTCTGCTCATGGTCGGCGGCGAGGCGTTGCAAGGCGGTGGTTTGCTCCTCGTGCCGGGTGGTCAGTTTTTGGATGGACTGAAGCCACTCTGCATGCGCTGACTCGGCATCTTGAACCGCCGTCTGGATGGGGACCAGGCGTTCCTCTTCCGCGCGTAGAGATGCCATGCGGGCAAGGTGAGCGGCATGCTCTGCTGCTGAACGGGTCTGCCACTCGCGCAGCTCCTTTTGCACGGCACGCAGTTCGGATTCGAGACGGGCTTTTTCGGATTCAAGTCGAGCGGCTGCCGCTTGAAGTTCGGTGTGCTTGAGTGCGTTGGAGTCTTGTCTGCCGCCTCGGTTGCGTTTGCGGGTCGCGATTTTGCCGGCTTTGACCGGCTGGTCGATGGTCACCGCCTGGGTTTCATCTCCTGCGGGGCCGTGAGCGACAGAATGGCCGTTGGCTGAATGATCGGAGAGATCGAGCACGGCGGTGAGCGGACCGAAGGCCAGCTTGTCGCCATGCAGGATGGTGCGGCTGCGGATGCGTTCGCCATTGACGAAGGTGCCTGCGGTGGAATTGGAATCAAACAACTGGATGCTGCCGTTCGCGTTGTGAACCAGTTCAGCATGGTGTTTTGAGATGCGCTCGTCATCGACGACTACGTCGTTGTCTTCCCAGCGCCCGACGGTCATATGATCCGCCAGGGGGACCACGATTTCCTGGCCGTCATCGAGTACAAAAGTGAGTTTTGCCATGGCGTCTGAGGATGTCGAGACTGCGGGAGATACGAATGAAACCCGATTTCGTGTCTTGAATCAATGTTGCATTTGTTTCGATATCGCAATCGTGTCCGGCCATGCATTCTGAAGCCGAAGCCCACCTCTCCAAGCGCTGCCCGGTGATGCGCCGTCTGATCAAGGCCCATGGTCCATGCCTGCTGGTGCCTCAGAAACGTTCGCCGTATGAGGCGCTGGTCAGCGCGGTGGCGCACCAGCAGCTGCATGCAAACGCGGCAGAGGCGATCTTGAGACGCTTCAAGGCTTTGTTTCCCCAGGTGCGCTTCCCACAGCCTGAACAGGTGATGGGCGCCACGGATGAGGCGCTGCGAGGCTGCGGCTTTTCCACGGGGAAGATGCTGGCCATTCGTGACATCGCCGCGAAGACGATCAGCGGACAGATCCCCAAACGTGCAGCGGCGCTGAAACTCGATGACGAGGAATTGATCGAAAGGCTCGTCGCGGTGCGCGGGGTGGGGCGCTGGACGGTGGAGATGCTTCTCATTTTCACCCTCGGCAGGCCGGATGTGTTTCCCAGCGATGACTTCGGGGTGCGCAATGGCTGGCGCGTGGCGAAGAAGCTCGATGAGATGCCGAAGCCGAAGGAATTTAGGGCCCTGGCGGAACGCTGGCAGCCGCACCGGACCCTGGCGGCGTGGTATCTGTGGCGGGCGGCGGATGCGGCGAAGCTCTGAGGGGCCGGGATGGCGTACCGAAACGTGTCATTGCTAATAGCCCTATCGGCGGCTAAGGAAGGGGCACATGTCTTTCAAAGCTCTCGGCCTCGACCCGAACATCCTCACTGCCATCGAAGAAGCCGGTTACACGGAACCCACCCCCATCCAGGCTGCGGCTATTCCGGTGGTCATCCAAGGTGGAGATGTGATCGGCATCGCGCAGACCGGCACCGGCAAGACGGCGGCTTTCACCCTGCCGATCCTGACGCGCCTGACTTCGAATCCCGTTCCACAGGGGCAGCGCCGCCGCACACGTGTGCTGGTGCTGGCACCCACTCGTGAACTCGTGGCGCAGATCGAGGAAAATGTGCTGGCTTATGCCCGACATCTGCCGCTGAAGATCGCCAAAATTTATGGTGGTGTCGGCGAAAAGCCGCAGAAGGACGCCCTGCGTGCCGGAAGCGACATCGTCATTGCCTGCCCGGGCCGGTTGCTCGATTTGATGGAGCAGCGTTGCGCGGATTTCTCGCAGCTTGAATATCTGGTGCTGGATGAGGCTGACCGCATGCTGGACATGGGCTTCCTGCCGGACATCCGCCGTGTGATCAATCAACTGCCGAAGAAGCGGCAGACGCTGATGTTTTCCGCGACGCTGTCGAAGGAAATCGAAACGCTGACGCATGAGTTTCAGCGTGCGCCGAAGATCGTGCAGATCGGCAAGCGTGCGAATCCGGCGGAGACGGTGACCCAGCTGGTTTATGAGGTGCACAAGCATCTCAAAATGCCGCTGCTCTCGCACCTGCTGAAGGATGAAAAAATGCAGATGGTGCTGGTCTTCAGCCGCACAAAGCACGGCGCGGACAAGATCGCCAAAAAGCTGGAATCGACCGGTGTGAAGTGCGCGACGCTGCATGCCAACCGTTCGCAGAACCAGCGCCTGCGCGCGCTGGATGATTTCAAGACCGGCACGGTGCGCGTGCTCGTGGCCACCGACATCGCCGCGCGTGGCATTGATGTGGATGGCATTTCGCACGTGGTGAATTTCGACTTTCCGCACATCGTGGAAGATTATGTGCACCGCATCGGCCGCACAGGCCGTGCGCAGGCCATTGGTGATGCGATCAGCTTTGTCTCGCCGGACGAACTGCCCGATGTGCGCAAACTGGAACGTTTCATCAATCGTGGCCTCGTGCGCAAAAAAGCGGAAGGTTTCGATTACAACGCCGCACCCCAGCCGTTCATCGATGAACGGCCGGAGCGCCGGGAACAGCGCTCATCGCAACAACGCCGCCCGCAGGGTGGTGGTGGTCGCCCAGGTGGCGGCGGTGGTGGACAAGGCGGAGGCCGGCCCGGTGGATTTGGTGGCGGTCGTCCAAGCGGCTCAGGTGGTCAGGGAGGCCAGGGTGGTGGTGGACGTCCGGGGGGCGAGCGTCGCTCTTCGGCGGGTCCAGCGCCTCGGCAGCCAGCTCAGATGCCGCAACAAAACACGACTCCTGATGGCGCAAGGGGTCTGTGGAAGCGGCTGACGGGGAGGTAAAAACAAACTTCAGTTGGTGCGTTTGTGCCAGTAGTCTGGTTCGCGATGCAGATGCATGACTGCCACCACTTCGACCCAATCAGGTTCGGGCTGGTGATACACCAGACCATAGGGGAACTTCTGCAAGAGCTTGCGGCGGTAGGAGGAACCCAGAGACCGCCATGCCTCGGGATAATGAATGATATCTTCTTCAGCGGACTGGATGCGCTGGAAGAACTCCTTGCCCAGTTCTTTGTGACAGCTTTTGTAGTAGCTGGTTGCCTCCGCCAGTTCGAGCCGAGCTTCTGATGTGTACGTCAGGCGCATCAGGCTAGGATCGCCGCGATCTCCTCATGGACTTCTTTACGGCTGTGGGAACGTGTCTCACCCTTTTCCCGGCGCAGCACACGGGCATCCAACTCGGCACGCCAAGCGGGCGACAGTTCTTGCTCGTCATCCAGACTGACCAGCAAGCGCTCGGCAATGTACGAGCGTTCTGGCAGTGGCAGAGACAGAACGTTTTGCAGAACATTGGTGATGTCGATGACGACGGCGCTCATGAGTAGATTTTACAGTATGGCAACGCAGTTTCAACCGGGCATCTGAATGTCGGTGGCAGTTACTTCGCGAACCAGCCCTTCGCCAACGGGCTGGTGGCGAAGAACTCCAGGAGTTGCTTGGCGACTTTTTCGCGACCGCTGTTGCTGGGGTGGGTGCCGTCGCCGCCGAAGTCTTCTTTGGTGTATTTGAGGTCGTCGAATTTGCGGCCTTTTTCGCCGTCGGCCCAAAGGTAGGGGCCCCAGAGGAGGAGGGGTGACTTGGCGAGGGCGAGGGATTTATCTCCGCTGATCTGCTGCTGAATGAGATGACGCACCGCGAAGGCACCCTCATAGGCGTAGGGCTCGGGATTGAGTCCGGTGGTGGCGTAGCCGGCGTAGATGCGGCTGCCGAGATAGGCGATGCGGAGATTTGGGAAACGCTCTTTGAGGAGGTGCAGGACTTTGATGGTGTCGGCCTCCAGCGTGGCCAGGTGCTCGGTCTTGGAGCCGGAGGGGCCAGCGTTGGCGAGTTTTACCCAGGCCACCTGCACCTGCTGCGGGCTGACTTCGGCAATTTTCAGATGGTTCATCGCTTCAGGCCACGGACGGCCTTCTGGCTGGGCCCACGCGGCCATGGTCTGGCCGCCCTGCGCGCAGTCGACGATGGTGAGTTTGTCGGACTTGCGTGAGTCTTTGTCGGCGATGCCTTTGAAGAAGGAGAACTCCTGCGTGGCGTTCGACATGCTGATGGAAACCAGCGCGATCTTGCCGCTGGCAGAGGGGTGGCCCTCGGCATCGAGAGGTTTGATCTGGGAGAGAGCGGTGTCGGCTGACTTTTTCAGAGGCTCAGGCGGTGTATTGCTGCCTTTGCCGTAGAGGCCGCCGTCTTCGCCTTCGTACGATTCTTCGGCGGTCATGTCGGTGAGGGGCTTGAGAGAATCTGGTGCTTTGCGCTGATTCGCCGGACGGCCACCGCCGCCGCCGCGATTGCCACCACGGCTGCGGACTTCCTTGGCATGATCGAGGTACTTCTGATCGGCCTCGCTGAGCTTTTCGCCGCTTTGCGCGCGCCGGTGAAGATCCTGAGCTTTCCGCCAGTCGATGCCGTCTGCGCCTGCACCCAGACTGGGATTGGAACTGGAGGAGGGTGGTTGGCCGCCATTGCGCCTGGCAAAGGCTTCGCGTGCCTTGGCGAGGTAGCCGAGTTCGTCGCCATTCAGCTTTTCACCGGCATTTTCACGCTGGTGGAGTTTCTGCGCTTTCTCCCAGTCGATGCCGTCCTGCCCCTGTGGCGGGAGATCGCCGCCTGCTTTTTTGTTCTGTGCATCGTGGGCTGCGCGTGCCTTTTCAAGGAAGGTGTTTTCCTCTGCCGTGAGCGTGGCGCCGCCCTGACGTTTTTCGAAGAGCTGGCGGGCTTTTTCGAAATCGACAGGCGCGTCGGCAGACTGGCTGCGCAAGTGCGCGGTGCCGAGGAGGGAGGCCAGGGCGAGGAGGATGGTTGTCTTCATGGTGAGCGTGGAACCCCGCAGCGCTCGTTTGGATTCACTTCCAATCTGATTTAGCGTAAGGGTGCAGGGATAGAAGGAGCAAACGGCGAGCAGATCATATGAAAAAGCTTTCATCGGATCCCTCTGCAAAGAGGCTGCGTGAGGGCATTGAGTTTTTAGTCTTGTCTTGAACGCGGCCAGCCTTCAGCCTGAGCGGCTCCAAGCCATGTCCGATCCCAACAGCACCCGTCGCGTCGTCATTGCCAGCTTCATCGGCACCACCATCGAGTGGTATGATTTCTTCCTCTATGGCACGGCGTCGGCGCTGGTGTTTAACAAGCTGTTCTTTCCGAACTTTGACCCGCTGGCGGGGACGATGGCGGCCTTTGCGACGTATGCGGTTGGCTTCTTTGCGCGACCCGTGGGAGGCATCGTCTTCGGTCATTTTGGCGACAAGATCGGCCGTAAGTCGATGCTGGTGACGACGCTCATGCTGATGGGGGTGGCGACGGTGCTGATCGGTCTGCTGCCGACGTATGCGCAGGTCGGTGTCTGGGCGCCCATCCTGCTGGTGCTGCTGCGCTTTATTCAAGGGTTCGGTGTCGGCGGGGAGTGGGGTGGCGCGGTGCTCATGGCCGTGGAGCACGGGGCCGCTGGCAAGCGCGGGTATTATGCGAGCTGGGTGCAGGCAGGGGTGCCGGTGGGATTGCTGCTGGCGAATGCCGTCTTCATGATTGTGTCTTCCATGAATGAGGCCGCCTTTCTTTCCTGGGGCTGGCGGGTGCCCTTTTTGCTGGGCGTGCTCCTGCTGGGGGTCGGTATGTTCATCCGGCTGAAGATCATCGAGAGCCCGGTCTTCACCCAGGCCAAGGCGCAAGACGCAGGGCCGAAGGTGCCGATTTTTGCCGTGCTGCGCGATCACCCGCGCAACGTGCTGCTGGCCATGGGGGCGCGCTTTGCCGAGAACGCCTTCTTCTACATCTTCACCGTGCTCGTGCTCAGCTACGGCTCACAGCAGCTAGGGATGCCGCAGGCCACTTTGCTCAATGCGGTGCTCATTGGCTCCGCAGTGCAATTGGTGGCCATTCCGTGCTTTGGGGCGCTGTCGGATCGCGTTGGCCGGCGGCCGGTGTATCTGGGGGGGGCGCTCTTTCTGCTGCTCTTTGCGTTTCCGTTCTTCTGGATGATTGAGACGCGGCAGATGGGGCTGGTGATTTTGGCCGTGGTTATTGGGCTCATCGGCCATGCGGCGATGTATGGCCCGCAGGCGGCGTTCTTTTCCGAGCTCTTTGGCACCCGGGTGCGCTACAGCGGTGCTTCGCTGGGTTATCAGCTGGCCTCGCCGCTGGCAGGGGGGATGGCCCCGCTCATTGCCACGGCGCTGCTGGATCAAACCGGGGGCAAACCATGGCTGGTGGCGGTGTATCTGATTGTCATGGCTGTCATCACCTTGGTCGCCGTTTGGCTGGCAGAGGAGACGAACAAGAAGGCGCTCTGAGCTGGCAGGGGTGTCCAATTTGGCCCAAAAAGTGTCCGCCAGAGTCCTACGAACCAGTTGCACTGCGTCCTGTTTAGTCTCCCTTGCCCTTCCTACCATGAACGACGCTTTCCCTGACATCCCCAAAATTCAGTACGAAGGACCCAAGAGCCGCAACCCGCTCTCCTTCAAGCACTACAACCCTGACGAAATCGTCGGTGGTAAAACGATGCGCTCGCAGATGCGTTTTGCGGTCGCCTACTGGCACGCGATGCGCAACTCGCTGTCCGATCCCTTCGGTGGCGGCACCGCCCAGCGCCCGTGGGATGACGGCAGCAACTCCGTGGCCAATGCGCAGCGCCGCGTGTGGGCTTGCTTTGAGTTCATGGACAAGCTCGGCGTGGACTACTACTGCTGGCATGACCGTGACGTGGCTCCTGAGCTCGACACGCTGGCCGAGAGCAACGCCGCCTTTGACGCTGTGGCTGACGAGCTGGAAAAAGCGCAGAAGCAGACTGGCAAGAAGCTCCTCTGGGGCACCGCCTGCCTCTTCTCCCATGCACGCTATTGCCAGGGGGCATCCACGAGCCCGAACGCCGGTGTCTTTGCTTATGCTGCTGCGCAGGTGAAGAAGGCGATGGATGTGACGCATCGCCTCGGTGGTGAAGGCTACACCTTCTGGGGTGGCCGCGAGGGCTACGCCACGCTTTGGAACACTGACATGAAGCGTGAGGTCAGCCACCTCGCCCGCCTGCTGCACATGGCGGTGGATTACAAGAAGAAGATCGGTTTCACCGGCCAGTTCTACATCGAGCCGAAGCCACGTGAGCCCTCCACTCATCAGTACGATTCGGATGCAGCGGCCTGCTTGAACTTCCTGCGTGAGCACAACCTGCTGGAGCACTTCAAGCTGAACCTTGAAACGAACCATGCCACGCTTGCCGGCCACTCCATGCGTCATGAGATGCAGGTTGCCGTCGCTGCCAATGCGCTGGGTTCCATCGATGCGAACACCGGTGACACCCTCATCGGCTGGGACACCGACCAGTTCCCGACCAATATCTATCTCACCACCGAGATCATGCTGGAAGTGCTCAAGATGGGCGGCCTCACCACGGGTGGTCTGAACTTCGACGCCAAGTGCCGTCGCGAATCCTTCGAACCTGTGGACCTCTTCCACGCCCATATCGGAGGCATGGACGCCTTTGCACGCGGCCTGAAGATCGCGCACGCGATGATCGAAGACGGCCGTATCGACGCCTTCATCAAGCAGCGTTACAGCAGCTACGACAGCGGCATCGGTGCGAAGATCGAGAAGGGCGAAGTCGGCTTCGCGGAGCTCGAAGCGCATGTGCTTGCCAATGGTGAGCCGCTCCTCGGCAGCGGCCGCCAGGAGATGATGGAAAACCTGGTGAACGACTACCTGTAAAACAGTCGATTAATCTAAAACGTGAGGCGACCGGTAAACGGTCGCCTCATTTTTTTACCAAGTCGAAAATCAGGGGTGAGCCTTATGAAACAGTCGGGCATCACCCTGTTTTGACATAAGGTTTTGTGGTATGCTGCTGCGCAGGGAGCATGGAGCCTTGCATCTATGTTCGGACTGCGGCAACTGTGTTCATGAGCGATCCACTGTGGTTTAAAGATGCCATCATTTATCAGCTGCATGTGCGTGCCTTCTGTGACGGGGACGGGGACGGAATCGGCGATTTTCGCGGGCTGATTTCGAAGCTGAACTATCTGGAGCAACTGGGAGTGACGGCCCTGTGGCTGCTGCCGTTTTACCCTTCTCCGCTGCGTGATGACGGCTATGACACGGCGGATTACACATCCGTAAATCCGGTCTATGGCACGCTGGCGGATTTCCAGGAGTTTCTCGATGAGGCACACCGGCGCAACATGCGCGTGATCACGGAGCTGGTGCTCAATCATACCAGCGACCAGCACGAGTGGTTTCAGCGTGCACGCCGCGCCAAGCCCGGCTCGCCCGAGCGTGACTTTTATGTCTGGAGCGACACACCGGAGCCCTACCGCGAGGCGCGCATCATCTTCAAGGATTTTGAGCAGTCCAACTGGGCCTGGGATCCGCTGGCCAACGCCTATTACTGGCACCGCTTCTATGCGCATCAGCCGGATTTGAACTGGGACAACCCCGAGGTGGAAAAGGTGATGTTCAAAGCCATCGATTTCTGGCTTGGCATGGGGGTGGACGGACTGCGGCTGGATGCGGTGCCGTACCTCATCGAGCGTAACGGTACGAACTGTGAAAACCTGCCTGAAACACATGCCATTCTGCGGAGGCTGCGGGCGCATATTGACAGCAAGTTCCCGAACCGGATGCTGCTGGCTGAGGCCAACCAGTGGCCGGAGGAGGCTGCCGCCTATTTTGGCAAGGACGGGGATGAGTGCTCGATGGCATTTCATTTCCCGGTGATGCCGCGGCTATTTATGGCGCTGCAGATGGAGGACCGTTTTCCGATCATCGACATTCTGGAGCAGACGCCGGCGATTCCCGCGAATTCGCAGTGGGCCATGTTTCTGCGCAATCACGATGAACTGACGCTGGAAATGGTGACCGACGAGGAGCGTGACTACATGTACCGTGTCTATGCGGCAGACCAGCGCGCGCGCATCAACCTGGGAATCCGCCGCCGTCTGGCACCGCTGCTGCGCAACAGCCGGCGCAAGATAGAACTGCTCAATGTGCTGCTGCTGTCGATGACGGGAACGCCGATCATTTACTATGGTGATGAGATCGGCATGGGGGACAACATCTACCTCGGCGACCGCAATGGCGTGCGCACGCCGATGCAGTGGAGCATGGACCGCAACGCGGGATTTTCGCGGGCGAACGCGCAGCAGCTTTATTTTCCGGTGATCATTGACTCGGAATATCACTATGAAGCGGTCAATGTGGAGACGCAGGAGTACAATCCTTCGTCATTGCTGTGGTGGACGCGCCGCATCGTGGCCATGCGGCAGCGCTTCAAGGCCTTTGGGCGTGGCAGCATGGTGTTTCTGCCTTCGGACAATCCGCGGGTGATTGCGTTTGTGAAGGAGTTCGAGGAGGAGAAAATCCTGGTGGTGGCGAATTTGTCGCGCTTTGCGCAGGCGGTGGAGCTGGATCTGGCTCACTGGCAGGGGCTGAGGCCGATGGAAGTGTTCAGTCACAACCGTTTTCCAGGCATTGCCGCCACGCCCTACTTCCTCACCATGGGGCCGCACGATTATCTGTGGCTGACGCTGGAGCAAAACACCGAGCCGTCGCGCATCGGAGGGGCATTCACGCCTCCGCAGGTGGAGCAGCCGGCCACCTGGGCCAGTGTGCTGGCGGCGCTGCACAGTCATGCGTTCACTGAGCAAACACTGCCGGAGTGTCTGCAGCACTGCCGGTGGTTTGGTGGCAAGGCGCATGCCCTGCGCAGCGTGCAGGTGCAGGAAATGGTGTCTCTTGGACAGGCCACGACGGGCGGCGATGCCGGGCGACTGGCCTTCCTGCAGGTCAATTATTTCGAAGTACCGCCGGAATTGTACCTGCTGCCGCTGCAACTGGCGGCCGCAGGCCAGGCCTCCGAGTCTATCGTGGCTCGCTTTGCCTCAGCGGACGGCGAAGGTGTGCTGTTTGACGCCTTGGATGATGAAAATTTTCGTTCAGCGCTGCTTGAGATCATTCTCGGTGAGAAGTCTCTGCGCGGGCGCTCGGGTGAACTCGTGGGCATCTGCGGGGCGGCGTTCAAGGAGCAGTCTGCGGAATTTACGCTGCCGCTGCCTTCACGCGCGCTGCGGGCTGAGCAAAGCAATTCCGCAGTCATTTATGACGGCCGCTATTTCCTAAAGCTCTACCGCAAGCCGGAGCCCGGCCAGAATCCAGATGCCGAGCTGCTGCGTTTCCTCAGCGAGCGGCAAGGCTTCACGAATGTTCCCGGCTACTGCGGTGCGATCGAGTACCGGGCGCAGGGAGCGGAGCCGAGAGTTCTGGCGCTGCTGGTGGCGAACGTGTCAAATGAAGGTGATGCGTGGGAGTACACCCTGGGGGCGCTGGGTCGTTATTATGAACGTGTGCTGACCCATGAACGCGTGCTGGCACTGCCGCCGGAGAGCAATGTGGAGCTGATGCCGGATCTCATCGACGAGGTCGTCGGCGGGGTGTATCCCGAGCGTGTCCGACAATTGGGCGAGCGCACGGCCCAGATGCACCTCGCGCTGGCTGCGGATGATGCTGATCCCAACTTTGCGCCGGAGGAGTTTACAGGCCTCTACCAGCGTTCACTCTATCAGTCCATGCGCTCCGGAACGCGGCGGATGAGTCAGCTGCTGCATCAGCGGCTGGCGTCCCTGCCCGAACCCTACCGTGAAGAGGCGGCGGCGCTGCTGCAGCGGCAGGATGAAATTCTCAGCCGCCAGGCGGCCATCCTGGAGCACAAGATCAATGCCACGCGCATCCGCCACCATGGTGACTACCATCTGGGCCAGGTGCTGAACACAGGGCGTGATTTCTGCATCATCGATTTTGAGGGGGAACCGGCCCGGCCGCTCAGTGAGCGCCGCATCAAGCGATCCCCCTTGCGCGATGTGGCCGGGATGCTGCGCTCATTTCACTACGCCGCGTACACGGCGCTGGCACAGCAGCATGGGCTGAAGGCAGGTGAAACCGAGAACCTGGAAAAGTGGGCGGAGATCTGGGTGAAGAGAATCAGCACCAACTTTCTCGACGCCTATCTCGGCACCGCGAAGGGCGCATCCATTCTGCCGGAGTCTGAGAAGACGCTGAAGATGCTGATCGACGCTTATCTGCTGGAGAAGGCGGTGTATGAGGTCTGCTACGAGCTGAACAACCGGCCCGAATGGATATACATTCCCCTCCGCGGCATCTCGCACATCCTTGATGGGGGACCACCTGCATGAGCGAAGGTGTGCGCAGACTGCGTCCGCAGGGCGCCGAAATCCTTGAGGAAGGAGTTCGCTACCGCATCTGGGCGCCGGAACGGCAGCAGGTGGAGGTGCGGATCCAACCCGCCAAGGGAGATGGGGGCCGCACCCTGATGCTGATGAAGGATGCGGGTGGCTATCACTGCGGAGTGGATCTGCGGGGCGGGGCGGGCGACCGCTATCAGTATGTGGTGGACGGTGAAGGGCCGTTCCCTGATCCTGCTTCACGCTGCCAGCCTGATGGCGTGCATGATGCGTCCATGGTGGTCGATCCGAGTGTGCATGCATGGAAGGATGCGGGATGGAAATGTCCGCCGCTGCGTGATCTCGTTTTGTATGAGATCCACGTGGGCACCTTCACGAGCGAGGGAACTTTTTTAGCGGTCATCGGAAAGCTGCCGCATCTGCGTGACCTGGGAATCAACGCGCTGCAGATCATGCCCGTGGCTGATTTTCCCGGAGCCAGGAACTGGGGGTACGATGGCGTGAGCTTGTTTGCCCCGGCGCGTTGTTATGGGACGCCGGACGATCTGCGAGCGCTGGTGGATGCCGCGCATGCCCAGGGGATCGCCGTGGTGCTGGATGTGGTGTACAATCATCTGGGGGCTGATGGCAATTATCTCGGCGTTTACAGCCGCTTTTACTTCAAGGACGAAGTGCACACTCCCTGGGGTGCGGCGCTGAATTACGACGGCCAGCAGCATCCGGCGGTGCGGGAGTATTTCCTCTCGAATGTGGCCTACTGGCTCGATGAATTTCATTTCGACGGCCTGCGGCTGGATGCCACGCATGCGATTCTGGACGCGTCCTCCCGCCATCTGCTGGCGGAGATTGGTGATGCGGCGCATGAACGCGGCGCGTTTGTGATTGCCGAGGATGAACGCAATCTGGCGGCGGTGATCGCACCGGACGGCCATGGCATGGATGCGGTGTATGCCGATGATTTTTGCCACTCGATCCAGGTGGCGCTGGGTGACAGATCCTACCAGGAGGATTTTACCGGAAGCGCGGCGGAGCTGACAGATGAGCTGTGGCATGGCTGGCACTACCGCGGTCAGTTGAGCAAGCACCTGGGGGTGCCGCGTGGCAGCAGCAGTGATCATCTGCCGCCGGAAAAATTTGCCTTCTGCATCAGCAATCATGATCAAGTGGGGAATCGCGCCTTTGGCGAACGGCTGCATCAGATTACTACGCAGGAGGCTTATCGCGCAGCCAGCGCCCTGCTGCTGCTGGCACCGGCCACGCCGATGCTGTTCATGGGCCAGGAATGGGGGGCGAGCACGCCCTTTCAGTACTTCACCAACCACAACGATGAACTGGGACGGCTGGTGACTGAAGGCCGGCGCAAGGAATTCGCGCGCTTTCCGGAGTTTCGAGATCCAGAATCTGCGCGGCGGATTCCTGATCCGCAAAGCCATGAAACCTTCATGCGTTCCAAGCTGGACTGGACTGAAACGGTGCGGTCTCCGCACCAGGAACTGATGGCCCTGCATCGCGAGTGCCTGCAGTTGCGCGCGCAGGAGACCGCACTGCGGCCGGTGTCGCGCTCAGGCTGGGAGGTGCTGGATCTCGGCGCAGTGGCGCTGATGTATGTCGGCGAGCGTTGTGATTGGCTGGTGCTGGCGCATCTCGCGCCCACAACGCTGAATGTTACACTGCCGGCCGCTGACTGGCAGTGCTTTTTATCAACCAACGACCCACGTTTTGGCGGCAGCGGTGCTGCGGGGTTTGACCCTGTGACCGGCCGGGTGGCATTCACCCAGCCGGAGCTGCTCGTCATGCAAGCGACACCATGACCCACACCCGTTCACATATCCCTTGCTCGACCTATCGGCTGCAGTTCAACAAGCACTTCACGTTCCAGCAGGCGCGTGAGCTTGTGCCGTATCTGCGGGATCTCGGCATCAGCCACGTCTATGCCTCGCCCTTCTTCCATGCGGGTCGGGGGAGCCTGCATGGTTATGACATCGGGGATCACAATGAACTGAATCCCGAGATCGGTACACGGGCGGACTACGAGGAGTTCGTCTCTACATTGCATGCGCATGGGCTGGGGCAGATTGTTGATTTTGTGCCGAATCACATGGGGATAGGCTCACCGGTGAACACATGGTGGACGGACGTGCTCGAAAACGGCCCCAGTTCCGAATTTGCGCCGCATTTCGACATCGACTGGCAACCGCTGAAGAGTGATCTCAACAACCGAGTGCTGCTGCCCATTTTGGGTGACCAGTACGGGCGTGTGCTGGAGCGTGGCGAGTTCAAGCTGGAGTTTGAGGCAGGGGCTTTCTTCCTGCGCTATTTCGACAAACGACTGCCTCTTGCTCCGCGCACCTACACGCTGATCCTTGTGCCGGCGCTGATCAAACTGGCCGCGATGGGCGTGGCGGATGACTTTTTGGCGGAGTTTCAAAGCGTCATCACCGCACTGGAGCATCTGCCGCCGCGCACGGAGAAAGATCCGGAGAAAGTCGCCGAGCGTTTGCGCGAAAAGGAAATCATCAAGCGCCGCCTGCTGCGGCGCTGCGATGAATGTCCGGAGCTGATTGAAGCCATCAACGCGACCCTGCGAGAGATCGAGGGCAGGCCGGGGGATGCACGCAGCTTTGATGCGTTTGACGAACTCCTCACTGCGCAGGCCTACCGCCTGAGCTTCTGGCGTGTGGCGGCGGAGGAGATCAACTACCGGCGCTTTTTCGACATCAATGAACTCGCGGCCATCCGCGTGGAACTGCCGGAGGTTTTCGAGGCGACGCACCGCCTGCTGCTTGAACTGATCGCCAGCGGTTCACTCGATGGTGTGCGCATTGATCACGTGGACGGACTTTGGAATCCTGCTGAATACCTTGCGCTGCTGCAGTCGCGTGCCGGCCAGCTTTTACCCGACAGCGGGGATGGGATGCCGCTCTACCTTGTGGTGGAAAAGATCCTCCTCGGTGATGAGAGGCTGCGCCCTGACTGGCCCGTGCACGGCACCACCGGCTATGAGTTTGCCAATCAGGCCGTCCGGCTGCTGGTCGATCCCGCTGCTGAAAAGTCGCTGACGGAGACCTATGCGAAATTCATTGGCAGCGTGACGAACTTCCATGAGATCGCGTACCATCGCAAACAACTGGTGATGCGGCTCGCGCTGGCCAGCGAGATCAACGTGCTGGCCTTCATGCTGGACCGGTTGTCGGAGAGCAACCGCTGGTATCGGGACTTCACGCTGAATGCGCTGACCACGGCGGTGCGCGAAGTGATCGCCTGCTTTCCCGTGTACCGCACCTATGTCGCGCCTGATCAGGAACCGAGTGCGGAGGACATTGTCGCGGTGCGTCGTGCCGTGCGGCTGGCGGAACGCCGCAATCCCGGCATTGAACGCTCCATGTTTGATTTCCTAGGAGAGATCCTGCTGAAGAAATTTCCAGAGAACATCGATGAGCAGACTCGTGCCGAGCACATGCACTTCGTGATGAAGTTTCAGCAGTGCACCGGACCGATCATGGCCAAAGGCGTGGAAGACACCAGCTTCTACATTTACAACCGCCTGGTGGCGCTCAACGAGGTCGGTGGGGAACCGCATCACTTTGCGATCTCGCCAGAAAAATTCTTCAATGAATGCATGACCCGGCAGCGTGAGCATCCGCACTGCATGCTGGCGACCTCCACGCATGACACCAAGCGCAGCGAGGATGTGCGGGCGCGCATCGCGGGGTTGTCTGAACTGCCCACGGAATGGCGCAAGGCGCTGCGCCGCTGGCAGACGATCAACCGCCGGCACAAACGCGAGATCGAGGGCGAGCTGGCTCCGGATGCGAATGAGGAATACCTGGTTTATCAGACGCTGCTGGGGACCTGGCCGCTGGCACCGATGGACAAGGCGGCACGGGCCATCTATCTGGGCCGCATTCAAGACTACCTTATCAAGGCCATCAAAGAGGCCAAGGTGAACAGCAGCTGGGTGCAGCCGAACGAGGAATGGGAGAACGCCGTGCGCGAATTCGTGGCGAAGCTGCTGCGTGCCGGGGCCAACCGCTTTCTCGACAACTTCAAGCTGCTGGCGGAGAAGGTGGCGCAGCTTGGCATGGTCAATTCCCTCGCGCAGACCGTGCTCAAGGCGGCCGTGCCCGGCATGCCTGATTTCTACCAGGGCACGGAGCTGTGGGACTTCAGCCTGGTGGATCCTGACAACCGCCGTCAGGTTGATTACGCAGCGCGGCGTCAGGCGCTCGCCTCTCTTGCATACACTGAGCCGTCGGTGCTGTTGAATGAATGGCGTGACGGCCGCATCAAGCTGCACGTCACGCACCAGCTTTTAAACTTCCGGCGCAACCATCCAGCCTTGTTCATGCAGGGCAGTTTCAGCGATGTGAATGCCACCGGGGCGTACAGCGAGTCTTGTGTGGCGTTTGTGCGCCGCCATGAAGGCAGCGCGCTGCTGGTGATCGTTCCGCGACTGACTGCACGCGTCGGCTTCCCGCCGGTGGGCGATGCCTGGCGTGACACGGCACTTGAGTGGCCGGAGGAATTCGTCGGCAGGGAGGTTTGCGAACTTTTCACCGGGGTGAAATTCACCGTCAGCGAGACCTCGTGCACTATTGCCGAAGCCTTGCGTGTGCTGCCGGTGGCCGTCTATGCCCTGGTTTGAAAGCTACTTCTTCTCGTCTTCCTTCTCAGGCTTGGTGAGTTCCCGCATGGGATTCACAGGTTTGTCGTCTTTGTAGAGCTGGAATTTGCTTTTCACCGGGCGGCGTGGCCAGAAGTTGTTTTCGATGTCGGTGTCCACGAGTTCCTGGCGGGGATCGAAGGTGACGGATTTCAGCTCCTTTTTGGTGAAGAGGAGTTTGGCGGATTTCTCGGTGTTGAAGCGCCAGATTTCGGCGGGGAGCTTGAGTTCTTCGCTGCTGCCGTCGGTGTAATCGACTTTCAAGATCACCGGGGTGACGAGGCCGCCGACGTTGCTGAATTCGATGAGGTAGAAGTTGTGTTTGGTTTGCAGCAGTGCGGGATCGATCTTCTCTTCTTTGAGCTCTTTGATGAGTGATTCGAATTTCTTCTTTTCGCTCGGCAGGACGGTGGCCTTGTCATAGCTGTCGTAGAAGTCTTTGAGTTCGGGGTAGCGGTCGATGCGCTTGGAGAGCGAGTAGTTGCGCTCGCGAGTGAGGGTTTTGGGCAGTTCGTCCTCCTCCTTTTTCTTTTTGGGTTTCTCGATGGCGGGATCGCGTGAGTCGAGCTGCAGCCACTTCACTTCATCGACGGAGATATCGACATGGTCGGTGCTGTAAAACCAGCCGCGCCAGAACCAATCGAGATCGACGCCGCTGGCTTCTTCCATGGTGCGGAAGAAGTCGGACGGGGTGGGGCGCTTGAACATCCAGCGCTTGGCGTAGGTCTTGAAGGCGTGATCGAAGGCCTCGCGGCCGAGGATGTGCTCGCGCAGGATGTTCAGCGCCACGGTGGGCTGGCCGTAGGCATTGGGGCCGAGATCGGCGATGGATTCGGAGTTGGTCATCACCGGCGCGCGGTCCTTGAGGCGCATGTAGTCGGTCATGCCGCGTTCGTTGCGGCGGTGCTTCCAGTCGTTCTCCCATTCTTCTTCGGTGAGGAATTCGACAAAGGAGTTCAGCCCCTCGTCCATCCAGGTCCACTGGCGCTCGTCGCTGTTCACGATCATGGGGAAGTAGTTGTGTCCGACTTCATGGATCACCACGCCGATGAGGGCATATTTGGTCTTTTCGGGATAGGTGCCGTCTTTCTCAGGGCGCGGGCCATTGAAGCAGATCATCGGGTATTCCATGCCGCCGATGGGACCGTTGACCGACCACGCGACCGGATACGGATACTCGAAGGTGTAGCGTGAATAGACCTGGATCGTGTGCGCGATGGCGTGCGTCGAATACTTGTCCCACAGCGGCATGCCTTCCTTGGGGTAGAGGGACATGGCCATCACGGGCTTGCTGTTCACCTTGGCTCCTTCGACAGCCATCGCATCCCAGATGAATTTGCGTGATGAAGCGAAGGCGAAATCCCGGACGTTGTCGGCCTGGAAGATCCAGGTCTTCTTGCCTTTGGGCTTGGATTTTTCAGCAGCTTTGGCCTCGTCCGGTGTGACGATGAAAAGGGGCTTTGCCTTTGCGCTTTCGGCTTGTTTCAGGCGGTCGCGCTGGGTTTTGGACAAGACGGTGTCTGGATTTTGCAGTGTGCCCGTGGCGGCCACGAGGTGATCATCCGGCACGGTGAGGCGCACGGTGTAGTTGCCGAATTCGAGGGTGAACTCGCCGGTGCCGAGGAACTGCTTGTTGATCCAGCCGGCGTAGTCCGTGTAGGCTGCCATGCGTGGGAACCACTGAGCGATGGTGTAGATGGTGTTGCCGTCCTCTTTGAAGAATTCGTAACCGGTGCGTGCATTGATGCGTTCGCAGTCGTTGATTGGGTAGCTCCAGGCGATCTTGAAAACGAAGTCGGCTCCGGCGGCGAGGGGTTCGTTCAAGTCGAGACGCAGCATGGTTTTCACCACGGCATGGGGCAGTGGATTGCCCTTGGCATCGGTGGGCTTGGTGATCTTCATCTCGCCATCGTAGTCTTCGTAGGCCAGCAGGCGGTCGAGCGCGGAATAAGTGATCTTGCTGGGATCAATGCCGCGCTTGGTGTTTGGCACGGCGCGCGAGTCTGCGGTGTGGGAAAGAAAATTCTGATCGAGCTGCACCCACAGGTAGGTCAGGGGATCCGGGGAGGCATTGTGATAGGTCACTGTGGCCTCGCCGGTGATGGTGCGCTTCACGTCGTCGAGTTCGACGCTGATGTCATAGTCAGCGCGGTTTTGCCAGTAGGCAGTTCCGGGAGCGCCGGAAGCATTGCGCTGCGCGGATGGTGTTGGGATCGTGGGATCAAGCTGCTGAAACTTGCCGACCGGTGCGCCGGACTCAGCGGCGGAAAGAGTGAGGGCGGCGAAAAAGACAGGAATGAGCAGTTTCATGAGAAGGGCGATTCTCCAAATGCCTGAGTCAAAGGCAAGCGCATCCTGCTCAACTGATCTTGCGAGGCGCGGTGAGTTTCTTCCGCTTGCCTTCGTTTCCTGCTTCTGATTGCATCAAACCATGAATCCACCCGCAGACACTCTTTCCCGTCGTGACGCCCTCAAGGCCACCATTGCCTCCGTGGGCCTCAGCGCCCTGGCCTTTGAGCCTGTGCGTGCGGCTCCGGCCGCCGCGCCTGATGCACGGCGGGGGGCGGTGAAGAAGTACAAGATGCTGAAGTCGATCAACCTGTGGGCCTTTCCTTATCCGGAGCGCATGACGCTGCGTGAGTGCATGCAACTGGCCAAAGACGCGGGATTTGACGGCATCGAGTTGAACTACGATCTCGACAACGATCTCTCGCCGAAGCATGGCACGGCGGATTATGTGAAGATTCGCAAGATGGCGGACGAGATTGGTATTCACATCAGCGGGCTGTGCTCGTTCCTATTCTGGCCGTATCCGTTGACGAGCAATGATCCTGCGAAGCGGGCGCAGGGGATGGAGCTTGCAGGGAAAATAGCCCAATGCGCGCATGATCTGGGTGTGGAGAATGTGCTGGTGGTGCCCGGGGCGGTGCACATCCCATGGCGCACGGATCATGAGCCGGTAGCGAATGATGTGTGCGATCAGCGGGCGCGCGAGGCCGTGGGGCAGCTTGCGAAGCAGGCGGAGAAGCTTAAGGTTTGCCTCAACATCGAGAACATCTTTTTCAATGGCTACCTGATGACGCCGATGGAGATGAACGCCTTTGTGGACAGCTTTGGCAGCGAGCATGTGCGCGTGCATTTCGACACGGGAAACATCAGCATGTTTCAGTTTCCCGAGCATTGGGCCAAGGTGCTGGGGAAGCGCACGAAGAACGTGCACCTGAAGGAATTCACCAAAAAGGGCACCGACTTCAGTCTCGAAACCTTCCGCCCTCTGCTTGATGGAACGACGAACTGGCCTGCGGTGACCGATGCCCTCGCTGACACAGGGTATGAAGGATTTCTGACCTTCGAATACTTCCATCCTTATCCTCATTATCCGGAGGCGCTGATCTACCAGACCTCGGATTCGCTGGACCGCATCCTGGGTCGCAAAGCATGAGCTGGGAAACCATCACGCTATTGTTTGTCGCAGGGCTCAGTGCTGGATTCATCGATGCTGTTGCGGGTGGTGGAGGGTTGATTTCTGTGCCGGCATTGCTGTGGGCGGGACTGCCGCCGCAAATGGCGCTGGGGACGAACAAGATGCAGGCCGTGTGGGGCACGCTGATGGCGGTGCGGAAGTATGCGAAGGCGGGGTTTGTTTCGTGGCAGCAAGTGAGGCTCACGGTGCTCATCACGTTTGTGGCAGCCTGTCTGGGTACTTGGACGGTGACGCAAGTAAGCAACGAAGTGCTGAGAAAAATCGTGCCCTGGATGCTGCTGGGCATTGCTGTCTATGTGCTGCTCAGTCCGGGGCTGGGGAAAACGACGGCAAAGGCGCGGCTGAGGCTCGGAGCTTTCGCGTGTCTGGCGGGCAGCGTGCTTGGTTTTTATGACGGCTTTTTTGGTCCTGGCACGGGCACGTTTTGGACGCTGGCCTGCATTTCACTTCTGGGACTGGAACTGACGCGTGCCACGGCTTTCACGAAGGTTGCGAATCTCACCAGCAACATGGCTTCGTTACTTGTCTTCGTGGCCTATGGGCGGGTGAATTATGAAATCGCAGCCGCGATGATCTGCGGGCAGCTCATTGGCGGGCGGTTGGGTGCGGGAATGGCGATTCGTCATGGGGCGCCGTTTATCCGCATCATCTTCATCACCGTGGTGCTGGCGATGGTGGCGAAATTGTTATGGGATCAGTTTGGCTGATGGAGCGCAATTCAATGAATCCACCTAAAAGTGCAGGGCGTATTTGCCTGACACTCTCCCATGCCTATGATCGCTGCTCCCATGTCAACCGTTCAAACCACTGCCCAAGGACGTCAGTTTCCAAAATTCGATCTCTCACGCCTGCTCGGCACCGTGTTCAAGCCCACTTTCGGGCGCAAGATCTGCATCCTCATCGATCTGCCAGATCTCGCTGAAGCGAAAGATTATGCGTTCTTGAATAATCCGGAACGACCCATTCAAAAGCGGGCACATGATCATTTTTATCTGGGGCTGAAAAACGGCGTGGCCGAAGAGCTGGCGCTGAAGGGTGGCGAAATGTTTGCCTACCAGCAGACCACCGGCAGCAATCTCGATCTGCCTGATCTCTGCGTGGACATGAGCGGCAAGGAGCTGAGCCTCGAGAAGGATGTTTATCCGAACTACGACATCATCCTCTGCATCTCGACCTTCTCCGCAACCGCGCCGCTGACGGCGTTTGCGAAGCAATATGGCTTCCGAGGGGCGACGCTGCATGGTGTGAACGATGTCATTCTGAATTCGGGTCTCGCAGTGGATTACGAAGTCGTCAGCGTCGATGCCGAAAAGCTGCGCAAGGCGATGACGCGTGCGGACTGGGTGGAAATCGATTTCACCGTTGAGAATGGGCCCGACATGACGGTGCGTCTCGAATTGAACCGCCAGGAGGCGCAGAAGAGCCACGGCCTCTGCCAAGGCGATGCACCTGACATCGCGAATCTGCCGGCCGGTGAGGTTTACTTCGTGCCGACAGGGGCGGAAGGCACCTTCCCGCTGAAATACGAAGATGGCACGCTGGGCAAGCTGACCGTCACGGGCGGTTGCATCATCAAGGCGGAGCTCATTGCGGGCAACCAGAGCACGATTGATGCGCACAATGCCAAGCTGGCTGATGACCCCATGACGGGTGTGCTTGGAGAACTTGGTTTTGGAACCCAGGTACTGCCGGTTTCGGGCGCAGACATCCAGGATGAAAAAGTGCTGGGTACCTGCCATCTGGCCACGGGGCGTGACGATCATCTGGGCGGGCACATCACACCTGCGCAGTTCAAGCGTCATCAAAACGCGACGCATGATGACATTCTCTTCGCGCCCCACAAAACGCCGAATTTCGACATCAAGCAGACGCGCATGTTCCGCGATGGCGTGGTCACGGTCTTGAATGAGCACTTCCAGCCGTCGAAGTATTTGTTGGAAGCTTTGGCTGCTGAGTAATCCTGAAGGATGAGCCCCGAGTCCTGATCAAACAAAGGCTGGAAGCCCCTGGCCGTTGTCAGGCTGGAAGCCTGACCTCCATTAAACGTGCATGAACATCTACGAAACGCGTCGCCTGCTCGACGAATACCTGCTCTTTCATTACGGCCAGCCTGCGGAGGTGCTGCCGTGGGAGAGCGGGCCGCGTGAGGCGCTGGGGTTTCCAGTGCGCACGGTGATGGAGCTGATCGATCTGCCGCGCACGCCGTGTGAGGCGGTCGCGTTGGATCTGGGCTGTGCGGTGGGACGTTCGAGTTTTGAGCTGGCGAATTTCGGTGTCAGTGTGCTGGGCATTGATTACTCGCAGAGTTTTGTCGATGCAGCGGCGTCACTGGCACGCGATGGCAGCATGAGCTACGAGCGAGTGGATGAAGGCAGTGCGAAAACGGCGCTGGTGGCTTACGTGCCGGAGAATCTGCGGCGTGATCGCGTGCGCTTTGAGCAAGGGGATGCGATGAACCTGCGCAGCGACCTTGGAGATTATGACATCGTGCATGCGGCGAATTTGCTGTGCCGGCTGACCGATCCGATGAAGCTCATCGAGCGTCTGCCGAACCTCGTGCGGCCGGGTGGGCAGTTGCTGCTGACAACGCCCTGCACCTGGCTGGAAGACTTCACGCCGCGTGGCAACTGGCCGCAGGGCTCGACGCGCGAGTGGCTCACATCCCTGCTGGAGCCGCACTTTGATCTCGCCAAGACCTGCGACATGCCGTTTCTGATCCGCGAGCATGCGCGGAAGTATCAGTGGAGCGTGGCGCTGGGAATGAGGTGGCGGCGGAAAGTCGAGGATGCGTGAGTTTGTGAGATTGATTCCCGCCGGCGTTTACGTCTAGGCTGGGTGATCATGAAAAACGCGTTGTTATTTGCCTCCCTCCTTGCCGCCTCTGTACAGGCGCAGACTCCGAATTTTAAAGAACAGCAGATCGATGATGCTGTGGGCATCGGCTACGGACTCGCAGTGGCGGATGTGAATGGCGATGGGCGCACGGACATCCTGCTGGCGGACAGCCATGTGATCGTCTGGTATGAGAACCCGACGTGGAAGAAGCACATCATCGCTGAAAAGCTGACGGAGAAGGATCACGTGTGCATCGCGGCGCGTGACATCAATGGCGATGGCAAGTGTGAGATCGCCGTTGGGGGCGGGTGGAACCCGGGCGACACGGTGGGAAGCGGAGCCGTGTTTTACTTGATCCCGCCGGCGGATCGCACGCAGAAATGGGAGCCGGTGCAACTGAAGCATGAGCCGACAACGCACCGCATGAAGTGGGTGCGCAATCGTGCCGGACGCTATGACCTCGTGGTGGTGCCGCTGCATGGCCGCGGCAATGACAAGAATGGTGAAGGCGCCGGCGTGCGCGTGCTGGCCTACCACATGCCGGATGATCCGCACAAGGAGTGGAACACCACGCTGGTGCAGGGGACGATGCACAAGACGCACAATCTCGACATTATTCCTGCTCCGGGCACGGAGGCTGAAAGTCTGCTGCTGTGTGGACGCGAAGGCGTGGTGCGGCTGGATCAATCTGACAACGGGTGGAAGGAACACTGGATCTCGAAGCATCCGAAAGACTCCACCGATCTCCTTGGGGCGGGTGAAGTTCGATATGGCGCGTTTGCGGGCGGGCAGCCGTATGTAACGACGATCGAGCCGATGCATGGGGACAAGCTGGTGATTTACACACCGAAGCCGGAAGGGCCCAAAAACGGTGAGTGGCAGCGCCATGTGATCAGCGATCAACTCGTCGATGGGCATGCCATCGCCACGCATGATCTGCTCGGCCTGAACAACCGCCAGATCGTCGTCGGCTGGCGTGCGCAGCAGAAGGTTGGCAAGGTGGCGGTGAAGTTGTTCTGGACGACGAAAGAGGATGGCAACGGCTGGCAGGAGGCCTTCATCGATGATGGCGGCATGGCCTGTGAAGATGCTGTTTGCGCTGACTTGGATGGCGATCGCGATTTGGAGATCATCGCTGCGGGCCGTCGCAGCAAGAATATTAAGATTTACTGGAATCAGCGAAACCAGTGAAAATTTAAACTGGCTTCTAGCTCAAGCTCATGGGTTGCATATGCACGCTATGTGCTCCTAGAATTGTGATCGCTATGAGAGTCACTCGTCTTTTCATTTCTGCCGCCTGCGCACTGCTCCTGAGCCAGTGTGCTGTGCCTGAGTTTTCCTTGTTCTCTTCGCGCATTGAAATGGTTCGTCGGCCCATGACGATCATGCCGCCGCTGGCATCCCAGCCGGTCATGTATGTGTGGCATGGCAGCAGCAAGCCTGGCCCGCTGAGTGTGAACATCGATCTCAGCGAACAGAAGGCTTATCTTTTTAAAGGCGGTGAAAACGTTGGCTGGACCTACGTCGCCTCCGGACGCAGTGGCTTTGCTTCTCCCACGGGCACGTTTCGCATCATGGAAAAGATCGTGGACAAGCGTTCGAACCGCTACGGCGTCATTGTGGACAGCAATGGAAATGTGGTGAACAGCAACGCCACCGCGGGTGTTTCACGCATCCCTCCGGGTGGACGTTTCGTGGGTGCCAGGATGCCCTACTGGATGCGCATCACGGGTTATGGAGTCGGGCTGCATGCGGGAGCGATTCCCAATCCTGGATCCCCGGCATCGCACGGGTGCATCCGCCTGCCGCGCGACATGGCCGAGACGATCTACCAGCACGCGCCTGTCGGCGCGCGCGTGACGATCATGCAGTGAGGGTTGGCCAAGCCGTTTACGGTTGTTGCCCGGCGCTGTTAGTTTCTCACTGCTTCGGCCAGGATCTCTTCGAAACGCTGCAGCCATGCCTGCGGACTCGCTTCCCGCAGCAGCCACTGACGCCCTGCGCTGCCAATCACGAGACGCTCCGTGGCAGGTGTGGCCTCCATGGCCAGCACATCCTGAACGATGCCATGAACACTACCCGGCTCATGCTGCAGACCAGTGACGCCATGTTGGACGATCTCGCTCAAACCGCCTGATTTAGCGGCGAGCACCGGTTTGCGATAATCATACGCTTCGTAGACCACAAGGCCGAGAGGCTCCCACCATGTGGAAGGCACGATCACCGCGCGGCAGCGCCGCAGCGCCTCGCGTTTGGTTTCCCCGCCCGTGTGGCCGAGCTGGCCGATGTAGGGATTGGTGCGGACGCGCTGCTGCACGGCATCGCTGAGCGGACCTTCGCCGGCGATGTGCAGCAAGGGGGTCTTTTTTCCGAGCTGCGCACGCAATTCGTCCCAGGCATCCAGCAAGGGAATGACGCCTTTGGTTTCGACCAGACGTCCAAGGAAGAGGTAGTAGCCCGCATCCTCCGCCACAGGGGGCTGCGGCATGGCATCCCAGGCATGACGCAGGGTGTGGACCCGTGCCTCAGGCAGTGAACCGGAACTGACCAGCTTCTGCCGCATGAAATCTGAAATGGCGATCCACGCCTTCACACTCTTCAACCAGCCGCTGCGGTGAAGGGCCTTCAGCATGACCGCGAAGAGGGCGCTCTTCACCACCGACCCCTGCCACGCACCCGAGAAAACCTCTTTCCAGTAGCTGCCGTAGAGTGCGTCCTGCACTATCTTGCCGTCCACCTGCAGAGTCCCGCCGACTGAAAAGGGTCGATAATTATGCAGATACTGCACCACGGGAAGACGACGCTGCAGAGCGGCATGGTACAACGACGGCGAGCCGACCGGAAAGATGTTGTGAAACAGGGCAACGCCCGCGCCACTGGCATCCAAGGCCGCTTCAAACTGCGCGCGCGATTCTTTGTTGTAGAAGAGCCGCTTTGCCTGCGCGGCAGGTCCTGGAGCAGCTTCGCCTTTCCAGTCCGCGCTGTCGAAAAAGCACCGTGACATGGCATGCTGAGCGCTCAGATGATGGTAGATGCGGTCCACGCTCATCTCTTCGCCGCCAGGGGAAAGGTAGCGGTTGAACACCTGTAAAATGCCCGGTGTCATTGGTGTTCCCTCATTTCGTCGTAGTGTCGTCGCGCCCATTCCTCCAGCACGTATAGCATCCAAACGCGCTGACTCAATGGCCATGCTGCGGTGGATTCCAGGCTGCCGCTGAAATATTGTTCACAAATCTCATTCTTCTGCACATCATCCACCCAGCCGCGGTCACGGCAGTGCTGGGAGCCCAGCGTGTCGCGGATGCGTTCCTGCCATTGGGGCAGCCGCATCCATTTCATCAGCGGGAGCGTGAAGGTTTTCTTCTGGCGGTCATCATAAATCTGCGGGGGCAGGAGGCTCCGGAAGGCCTCGCGCAGCACACGTTTGCCGCCCAGTGTGTCCAGTTTGCACTCCGGCGGCAGCCTGCCCGCCAGCGCAAAGATCTCCTTGTCCACCAGTGGCACACGCAATTCCAGCGAGTGAGCCATGCTCATCACGTCATTGTCACGCAGCAGGGTGTTGGCCAGATAGGTCTCCGTTTCACGCAGAAGCAGTTCGTGCAGCCACGAGTCTTGGGACTGCGGTTCGAATACCGGGGAGGATGGCATTTTGAAATCTCCATGCAGAAGTCGTGCCACTTGTTCAGGCGGCATGATCGTGCGTCCAAAGGACTGCCATTCGCGCACGTTGGGTCCGGCACCGCCCAGAGCGTAAAAAAGCATCTTCCATGCCTTATGTCCACGCGCGCCCTGAGGCAGCAGTGAATCCAATCCGCGCACCCAGCTGCCTGCCGCAAGCAGCGGTGACTTCGCCGCCACGGCGATGAGGCGATGGTAATTGTAGCCAGCCCACCACTCGTCGGCACCCAGTCCGCTGAGCGTCACCTTGACCTCTTTGGAAGCCAGCCGCGACACCAGCCAGGTGTTCAGCGCATCGCCCGTCGGCTGGTCCATTTGATCAAAATAGCCGTCCAGACTCGACTCCAGCGAAGCCGCCGTCAGTCGTTCACGGACGAAATCGCAGCCAAAATATTCCGCCGTTCGCCGCGCGGTATCGCTCTCGTCCGGCACCCCCGCGTTTTCTTCGTAGCCGATGGAAAACGCCTTGATGTGCTTCTGGCCTGCCTCACGCATGCAGGCTACCAGGAGGGTTGAATCCAGCCCACCGCTCAAGAAGACGCCCACTGGCACATCGGAGATCATGTGGGCCTTCACGCTTTCCAGCACGCCCTCACGCACCATGCGGTGCTGCTCCACCGGGTCATGTACCCAGGCCTCGCGCCCGGGCCAGGCAGGCTGAAACCAGCGTCTTACCTCGGCCTTGCCACCGCGCCATGTGAGCAGGTGACCCGGGGGCAGGCAGCGCACGTCACCAAACATCGTTTCCGGACTTTGCACCGCGCCCCGCTGAAAATACTGCGCCAGGGCAACGCGAGAAACCTGGCCGCCACCGCCGAGTTTGCGCACGGCACGCAGTTCAGAGCCGTAAACCAGATCTCCGTCTGCGGTGATGCGATAATACAGCGGCTTGATGCCAAAGTGATCCCGCGCCAGCACTAACGATCCCGCTTCCGCATCCCGCCAGGCGATGGCAAACATGCCGCGCAACTCCGCCAGCACCTTCTCAACTGGCGCACGCTCCAGCAGCGCCCCGAGCACCGCCGTGTCTCCTGAGGATGGCAGTTTTACTTCGCCGAGGCCGGCGCGCAGTTCGCGGAAATTGTAAATTTCGCCGTTGAAGGTGAGCGTGAATCTTCCGCCCCCAAACGCCATGGGCTGCCGACCGTGATCGCTCAAATCCAAAATCGAAAGCCGCTGGAAGCCCATCCACCAGTCTTCACCTTCAGCCTCTGCGCTGTCATCCGGACCGCGATGCACGATCATCTGCAGAGCCATCCTGCGCAAGGCACGCTCGTCTTCACGCCAGGGCGTGTTTGGCGAACGAAACCATCCGAGAAAACCGCACATAATATGTCGAAATTAAAAAAAGTGGCCGAAACCTAGGGTCGAGTCCCGCTCACCATGACATCCTTTTACTGGTTTCAAACAGGAAGCATTTGCACCATCAACATCAGGCATTGTATAAATCTAGCATGAACTTCCGTCCTTCCCGGATCATTCTGGCCATGTGCTGTACGATCGCGCACACTCAACTGGCAGTGGCCGAGGACGCAGCTCCCCGGCCGTGGAAAGACACGCAGGGTCGGATCATCCAAGCCACTCTGGTCAGCAGCAACGCCGAAAGCGTCACCTTGAAAATGGCGGATGGCAAAGAGCACCAGCTGCCTCTCACCCGCCTGTGTGCCGAAGATCAGGCCTTTGTGAAGAGTCTGGCTGCGCCAGCTCCATCCACCGCGCAGGGGGCAACGCCTGCCGTGACCGCGCTCTCTTTGAACCGGGTTCCCGTCGAGAAACGCACCTGGCCGGAAAACGTCGTGGTTCCGACGAAGTCCATTGAAATTCAGGTGATTGAGGAGAATGTGGCGGCGCGAAAGTGCGTGTACCGGTCTGAGGGATTTGAATTCACCGCGCAGGCCAAACTCATGCCCAGCGTGATGAAAGAAGTGGCGCGGACTTTTGAGGCCACGAAGACACTCGTCTCGTCACTACCCTGGGGTGTGGTCTGCCGTCCACCTGAGGGTTTCGAACGCTATCAGGCCGAGCTGTTTGAGACACGGAAGGATTACATCGCCGCCGGTGGGCCTGAAAACTCCGGTGGTGTTTACATGAGCGGGGACAAGATCTTCCGTGTGCCGTTTCCCAGCATCGGCCTCAAGCTTCTGGGCAAGACCTACGCCAAGGACGAGAACTACGATGGGGGCACCTTGATCCATGAGATCACGCATCAGGTGATGGACGCCTACCTCACCTTCCTGCCCGTGTGGGTCATCGAGGGCACGGCTGAATACACGGAAATGCTGCCCTATAACGCCGGCAAATTCCGTGCCGACGCCCACCAGAAAGGACTGAAAGACCACATTCAGGAGATGCAGAAGCGTGGGTATGCCATCGAGATTGGCAATCTGGAAGAACATCTGAAGATGAACCGTGGCACCTGGTCTGGCATTGCCAACACCACCAATCGCAAGATGGGGGAGCTCTACTTCCGCTCCGTGCTGGCGGTGTACTTCTTCTGCCATCTGGATGGCGACAAGAAAGGCACGCGGTTCATCAAGTTCATGGACGCTGTCTTTGGCGAGACCGAAGCTCTGCGCACCTTTTTCAAAGACCCCCGCGTCAAGCATCTTGAAGGTGGGCGCTTCAGCTACCCGACGAATTTTCCGCCGCCGGACATGAAGTCCGAAACCGCGCCGTTCAAGCATCTGGACCTGCTCCTTGATGGGCGAAGTTATTCACAAATCGCGCAGGAAATGACCGAGGCCTACAAGGCTATCGGGGTCAAAATCTGGGTGAACTGAGCTGAGGAGCGGAAAATCGGAAAAACAGCTCCTTTTTGGGAGCTATTTAACGTCTTTTCCACCCCTGCGTTTGACGCACCGCATCGACTGTGCAAGATGCCGGGCTTTCCGGCCCCGCGATGCCGTAGCCCTAGCCTGCCAGCCAGTGGTTCCTTCGCTCCGAAAGCGCCCAGATCATACGCTTTCTACCCCTCTCAACCCGCCGCACTCGTCGTCCACACCCGGATTTCGTCATATTTTTCCTCCCCCATGCCCAAAGATACAACCATCCATCGCATCCTCGTCATCGGTTCCGGCCCCATCGTCATCGGCCAGGGCTGTGAATTTGACTATTCCGGCGTCCAGGCCTGCAAGGCCCTGCGCGAAGAAGGATATGAAGTGGTGCTCATCAACTCGAATCCGGCGACGATCATGACGGATCCGGAGTTTGCCTTCCGCACCTACATCGAGCCGATCACGCCTGAGATGGTGGAGAAGATCATCATCAAGGAAAAGCCGGATGTGCTGCTGCCCACGCTGGGCGGCCAGACCGCGCTGAACTGCGCCATGTCCCTGCACCGTGCCGGCACGCTGGAAAAGCACGGCGTGCGCATGATCGGCGCGAAGCCGGATGCCATCGAGAAGGGCGAGGACCGCCTGCTGTTCAAGAACGCCATGCTCAAGATCGGGCTCGACCTGCCGCAGTCCGGCGTGGCCCACACGATTGAAGAGGCCCGCGCCATTGCCGAGCAGATCGGCACCATGCCGCTCATCATCCGCCCCGCCTACACCCTGGGCGGCACCGGCGGCGGCATCGCCTACAACAAGGAAGAGTTTGAAACCATCACGGCCAGCGGTCTGGATCTCTCTCCCGTGACGGAAGTGCTCATCGAGGAATCGCTCCTTGGCTGGAAGGAGTTCGAAATGGAGGTCATGCGCGACAAGGCGGACAACTGCGTGATCATCTGCTCCATCGAAAACTTGGACCCCATGGGCGTGCACACGGGTGACTCGATCACCGTGGCTCCCATCCAGACGCTGACGGATCGCGAGTATCAGATCATGCGTGATTTCTCCTTCGCCTGCATCCGCGAGATCGGCGTGGAGACGGGTGGGTCCAACATCCAGTTTGCCGTGCATCCAGACACGGGCCGCATGATCGTTATTGAGATGAATCCGCGCGTGAGCCGCAGCTCGGCGCTCGCCTCGAAGGCCACCGGCTTCCCCATCGCGAAGATCGCCGCAAAACTCGCCGTCGGCTACACGCTCGACGAGCTGAAGAACGACATCACCCGCGAGACACCAGCTTCGTTTGAGCCGTCCATCGACTACGTGGTGACCAAGGTGCCGCGCTTCACCTTTGAAAAATTCCCGGGTGCCAACGAAACGCTGACCACGCAGATGAAATCTGTGGGCGAGGCCATGGCCATCGGCCGCACGTTCAAGGAGTCCTTGCAGAAGGCCCTGCGCAGTCTGGAGATCAAGCGCTTCGGCCTCATCGGCGATGGTGCCGACAAGGAAGTGGATGACGAGACGCTGACCTCGAAGCTCACGGTGCCGAATGCGGAGCGCATTTTCTTCCTGGGGCAGGCCTTCGCGAAGGGCTGGAGCGTGGAGCGCGTGTTTGAGCTGACGAAGATTGACCGGTGGTTCTTGAGGCAGCTTGAGGACATCGTGAAGGAAGACTTGCTCATCCCCAGCCAGTCTGGCGAAGCATTGATCGCCCAGATTCCGGAAGCTGAACGCACCGAGGAAAAGAAGGCGGAAGTGCTCGCCGCGGCGATGCGCAAATGGAAGCGCATGGGTTTCTCCGACAAGCAACTCGCTCATTCCTTTGGTGTGGATGAGAAGTACATTCGCGCCGGTCGCATCAAGTATGGAGTGGTTCCCACCTACCGCCTCGTGGACACCTGCGCGGCGGAGTTTGAGGCCTACACGCCCTACTACTACAGCACCTACGGCATCGAGGACGAAGTGCGGGACAACGACCGCAAGAAGGTCATGATCCTTGGTGGCGGTCCAAACCGCATCGGTCAGGGCATTGAATTCGACTACTGCTGCGTGCATGCGTCCTTCGCCCTGCGTGAGCTGGGCTATGAGACCATCATGGTGAACTCGAATCCCGAGACCGTCTCCACCGACTACGACACCTCCGATAAACTCTACTTTGAGCCGCTGACGCTGGAGGATGTGCTGAACATCTACGAGCGCGAAAACCGCCATGATCAGGTGCTCGGCGTTATCGTGCAATTCGGCGGGCAGACCCCGCTGAACCTTGCCAAGGGGCTGGAAGAAAACGGCGTTCGCATCATCGGCACCTCGCCGAAGAACATTGAGCTCGCCGAAGACCGCAAGATGTTCGCCAAGCTGCTCGACGATCTCGGTTTGCACCAGGCCCCGAGCGGTACCGCCACCTCGCTGGAAGAGGCGCTGGCCATCACGGCGAAGATCGGTTACCCGAGCCTCGTGCGCCCCAGCTTCGTGCTCGGCGGCCGTGCCATGCAGATCGTCTATAGCGACGCCGAACTGACCCATTACATGAAGAACGCCGTCGAGGCCACGCCCGACCGCCCCGTTCTGGTGGACCGCTTCCTCGAAGACGCCACCGAGGTGGATGTGGACTGCATCAGCGACGGCGAGACCACCGTCATCGGTGCCATCATGGAGCACATCGAAGAGGCTGGCATTCACTCCGGTGACAGCGCCTGTGTCATCCCGCCCTTCAGCCTCAGCAAGGAGATGCAGGACCGCATCCGCGATGCCGCGAAGAAGCTCGCCAAGGCCCTCGGCGTGCGCGGCCTGATGAACATGCAGCTCGCCGTGAAGGGCGATGACTTGTATGTCATCGAAGTCAATCCACGTGCCTCACGCACCGCGCCGTTTGTCAGCAAGGCCATTGGCGTGCCGCTGCCGAAGCTCGCCGCCAAGATCATGGCGGGCATGACCTTGAAGGAACTGGGCTTCACGGAAGAAGTGATTCCGAAGCATCACAGCGTCAAGGAAGCCGTGTTCCCCTTCAGCAAGTTCTCCGGCGTGGACATCATCCTCGGCCCGGAAATGAAGAGCACCGGCGAAGTGATGGGCATCGACTACGACCTCGGCATGGCCTTCGCCAAGAGCCAGATGGCCGCGGGAGGCACCCTGCCCACGAAGGGCAATGTGTTCATCAGCGTCAAGGAAACCGACCGCCCCAACGTTGTGAAAATTGCCAAGGGCTACGCCGACCTCGGCTTCACCCTCTACGCCACCAGCGGCACCGGCGGCGTCATCAAGGAAGCCGGCATTGCGGTGAACATCCTCCCCAAACTCGCCAGCGGCCAGCGCCCGAACGTCATCGACCTGATGAAGAACAAGGACATGGCCCTCGTCATCAATACCCCCAGCGGCAAAAATCCGCGCGAGGATGAAATCAAGATCCGCACCGCCTCCATGCAGAACCGCATTCCGATCATGACCACGCTGCGCGGTGCCGATGCCGCACTGCGGGCGATCAAGTCATTGCAGGGGACCGAGGTGCAGGTGCGGGCGCTGCAGGAGTATCATCAGTAATCCTGCCTGGTCTCATTTGATGGCTCTCCAAAGCGCGGACGAAAGTCCGCGCTTTTTTCGTTTCTGGCCGGTACCGCCATTTGGAGTTCTGAAACTTCGATGCTCATCCTCTGGCCGGGAGCCAAATGCCTGAGGTGACGCATTCATCGTGTTGGAGTCAAAAGCGCCACAAAATGATAAAGAAAAGGCTCGCGCCTTAGATTGACATCGTGCGGCTAAATTTCTTATAAACATTAATCGCGCGCTCAATCAACCACAACGCTGCCCAAGACCGTCTTAACGGACGACCAAGGATGGCTGACATCCAATCTCTGCATGGTCCCATTCATTGGCAATGGTGGCCCCTGTTATTGATCGCGTTGATGGGGCTGTTGTCTTATTTCCCCATGGTACAGGCCTATGTCTGGGCCATCGATGACTATCCTTTGTCGCAGATGGCCCGGGTGGGAGGCGTGGAATACTTGGGCAATGCCTTTCAAGAAAGAGGCATCTGGCGCATTCTCCAGCATGGACTGGTCGGATGGATCCTGAATTGCGGGCCGTGGCTGCCAGGGCTCCTTGCCATCGGTTTGCACATAGTGACGTGCCAGTTCTTCTATCTGGTTTTCCGCCACCTGTGTGGGAATGGGGATGGCGTGCTCGTACTGGCAATCATCGCCTCTTGTTCGCCCTTTGGTTTCCAGGCGATAACCTGGACGTCTGCCTTGCCCTACGTTCTGAGTTCCTTGATTCTGTGGGGGTCTATCTGGATGTTTCTGCGAATCCATTCCATTCCCAACCGGGCCTGGTTGATCTGGGGGCCGATTTTTGCCGCCTCTCTGCTGATTCATGAGCATTTGCTCTTTGCTCTGGCCTTTGTGGCAGGCGCTGCGTGGCTGATGAATCCACAGCCAAACTCGTGGCGAACTTGTTTAAAATCATCCATTCGCTGGGTGCCGCCGCTGGTGGCATGCTTGTATCTGGGTGGTTACGTCCTGTTCAAACCGCAGGACCATCTCCTATATATGGAGCCTCATTTTCATTGGCCAGCTCTGCTGAGTCCGCTGGGCAAGCTCTGGCAATGGCTGGACATTTGGGCTCCTGTCTTCAGCCCGGCTCTCTGGCAGATAGCCGCCAGTGAATGGCCTTTGGGATGGCTTGGTTTGGGCCTTTGCATCTTGGGAGGTACTGCCGCCTTGTGGATGACTCCTGCGGCTCCCAATGAGATCGACGCGATCAGCAAAAGGCATGGCAAAAGGGTGATGATGGTCATGTTGATCTTGTTCTTGCTGGCCAGTTTGATCTATGTGCCTGCCGGCGGATTTTCTTTGGATTCACGGAAGCGGTACCCCTTGTGTTTGTTTCTGCTCGGTGGCGGAGGGATGGCCATTTTGACCTGGGGGCGGGGAGTTATTCTTCGTTGGCTGCATTGGCAGAAAAGGGCTGCCATAAGCTTGTTGGCAACAGCTCTGATGCTGGTGTGCTGGCTGCATGCCGGCTTGTGGAGAGCCGAGGCCCGGGCGACGCGTCTGTTGTCGGATTTTCTGGCTGCGAATCCAACTTATCATCAAGTCTATGCCAGCAAACTTGTGGACCCCGCAAAGATTTCTCCTGCGACGTTGCGTCTCCATGGCCAGCCTTGGATCCTGACCCATTATATCAGCCAGCCTTTTGCCATGGACCATCCTGGTCAGGCACACCCTGTCATCAATGCTGCTCCCAGCGAAGGCATTCCTTCATTGAGCTATGACTACAGGAGCCGGGAGTGGAGGGGCTTGTCTTCTTCCGTTGCTCCGTGAGGCTGGCTCAATTTGTTGCAGCCTGTGGGGCTGGATTTTTTTTGGAGCGGCTCTGTTTAACAATGGATAGATGACGGAGTGAACCTGCATTATGGGACAGACATGAACGACCATCCTCTTCCAGCCCTTCGCAACCAGCTCCTCAGTCTGCACAAACTGCTCATGAATGCGGAGCGGGCGGCGTATGAGAAGGAGGGGAATGTCATCGAGTCGCCGATGCAGTTTTTGCAACTGCTGATGGAGCATGAGCGGTTTGCGTGGCTGAGGCAGCTTTCGCAGCTGGTGGTGATGATGGATGAGGCGATGGAGGAGAAGCCGTCGATTACGAAGGAGCGGAAGGATGTGCTGGTGGCGGAGGCGAAGCATTTGCTCATGGGCTCGGATGAGCCGGGGAGTTTTGCGGTGCGCTATGCCAAGGCCAGAGAGCATGAGGCGGCGGTGGCTGCGGCGCATGCGGAGATCAGCAAGAGTTTGGGATAGTCAGGCTCATGCCATACGGCGGATGAAGGGAACTCGGATTGGCTTCGCCTGTCTCGCAAGCTCGGCTCTTTGTCCGCGCTCCCCTCGATCAGCTCTGCCACGCTTCTTTCATCTGCTGAAACATGCAGTTCTTCAATCCAGGCAAAGACATCGTTAACCCTCCAGATGCACTGCGATTGGCTTATGGTGCTAAAGATCACAGGGTGCATGGTCGTATAGCAATGGAAGCCCCGTTCGCAGTCACCCATGAATTTCACACGCATCCCTCTCTCCCCGATCCTCGCTCTGTCTGTCTTGTTTTTTGTCTCAACGGTCTGCGCCCAAAATGGGGATGCAATGGCGAAGGTGCCGCCCTCGCTGGTGCCGGCGGAGCTTGTTCCGGACACGCGGGCTTTGTCTGCGGATGAGGAATTGAAAACCTTCCAGGTGGCACCGGGCTACCGGGTGGAACTGGCAGCCAGTGAGCCGCTGGTGGGGGATCCGATCTTTGCGCAGTTTGGTCCGGATGGGCGGCTCTGGGTGGTGGAGATGCTCGGGTACATGCCGGACATTCAGGGCAATCGTGAGGATGAGCCGGTGGGCCGGATCGTGATTCTCAAGGACACCGATGGCGACGGGCGCTTCGATCAAAGCAAGGTCTTCCTCGATCAGCTCATCATGCCCCGCACGGTCCTGCCGATTGGCGAAGGCGCGCTGGTGGGCGCACCGCCGATGCTGTGGTATTGCCCGGACAAGAATGGCGATGACAAGGCGGATGAGAAGATCGAGGTGGCGAAGGATGCTGGCGCACAAACCATCCCTGGCCGCCCCGAACTGGCGAACCCGGAACATGGCGCGAACTCGCCGCTTTGGGCGCTGGACAACTGGATCTACTTTGCGGAATACGCGGCGCGTTTTCGCTGGCGTGGCGCGGGCGCTTTCGAACGCAGCCTCTCATCCATGCGCGGACAGTATGGGCTCAGTCAGGATGACTTTGGCCGTCTCTTTTACAACTTCAACTCCGGCCACTTGCAGGGCGACATGTGGCCCTCCCATTACCGTCTGCGCAATCCGCACTATGAGAAGTCAGGAGGCCGCATCAACCCGCCGGTGAACCAGGCCGTGTGGCCCATCCGTGTGACCCCCGGCACGAACCGCGCCTACATTCCTGAGAACATGGCGGGTTACAAACTGAAGAACTTTACCGCCGCGTGCTCACCCTGGATTTACCGGGGCGATCTCTTCCCGACGGATGCTCTTGGCAATGCCTTCGCCTGCGAGCCAGCTCTGCATCTCGTGAAGCGAGACATTGTCACCCTCGAAAAAGGCAGGCTCGTGGCGCGTGAAGCCTACAATCAGCGTGAGTTTCTCGCGTCCACGGATGAGCGCTTCCGCCCTGTAAGCATGACCACGGGACCCGATGGAGCGCTTTACGTCGTCGATTTCTACCGGGGCATCATCCAGCACCGCATCTCCCTCAGTCCCTATCTGGAAAAGTATATCCAGGAGCACGATCTGGTGAATCCACGCGGCCTGGGAAGGATCTGGCGCATCGTTCCTGAAAATGCCAGGACACGTCCTGCACCCAATCTGGCGAAGCTTGACCATGCAGAGCTTGTCCCCATCCTCACTCACACCAATTCCTGGCACAGGGAAACCGCCCAGCGCCTGCTTGTCGAGCGTGCGGATGCAGGGGTTGTCCCCGCACTGGAAGCTCTCACCCGCAGCGATGTCGCGCTCGGCCGCATGCATGCCTTGTGGACGCTCGATGGCATGGGCAAGAGCACCTGGCCGGTGATCGAGGCAGCGCTCGCTGACGTCGATGCCCGAGTGCGCAACAGTGCCGTGCGCATCGCTGAAGTTTTTCTGGCAGGGGAAAGGCGTGCCGCTGTGGTGACCAGGCTCATCGCCCTCTCCGCCACCGAACCGGATTCGCAGGTGCAGACTCAAATCGCCCTCACGCTTGGCGAGTGCCAAGATTCGGCGGCCGATCTGGCCATGGCTGCGATGGCCAGCCGCGTGCCCGATCACCCCTATCTGGCCGAAGCCATCCTCAGCGGGGTCAAAGGCCGCGAGCTGGAACTGCTGGAGCATTGCCTTGCCACTGGAAGCGGCAAGACTCTGATCCCAAGCCTGGCGGGCTGTGTGGCCAGCGAACGCAATCCCGCCCGTGTCTCACGGTTCCTGGCACTCGCGGAAAAGGCCGGGGCCACGCCTCGCAAGACGCTGCTCGCTGGCTTCACCGCCAATTCGGCGGACTTCACACGCCGGAAGGTGAAGCTCGAAGCGAAACCTGCTTTTCTCGACACTCCCGGCACCGAAAAGGTGGCGGACATGCTGACCTGGCCGGGCAAGCCTGCGCCCGCAGGGTTCAAGCAGCCGCGCCCGCTGACGGCTGATGAGCAGAGTCGTTTTGAGATGGGCAAGGCGCTGTACTCCGGCATCTGCGCCGGCTGCCATCAGCCAAGTGGTTCAGGCCTCGATGGCATCGCCCCACCGCTGATTGATTCCGAATGGGTCAATGGCTCGCCCGACCGGCTCAGTCGCATCGTCCTCCACGGCGTGCGCGGCTACATCACGGTCAAAAAGAGGCGTTACCAGCTCGACATGCCTCCGCTGGGCGCTTTGGGCGATGAACCTCTGGCGGCCATTCTCACTTATCTCCGGCGTGAGTGGGAGCATGGTGAGGAGCCCATCTCACCGGACTTTCTCAAAGCAGTCCGCGAAAAGGAAGCGCCACGCACCGATTCCTGGACGGAACAGGAGCTGCTCAAGATTCCGTGACCGAGAGTCTCGCCGCCCTGCACCTTTCGGCGTTCTCCAAAACAACAGGCCTCGGAGCCGCATCAAGCGGCTCCGAGACCGTGCCTTGCTGAAAGGAGCAAGGCTCACTCACGCCAGCGCCTCTTTGCAATACTGCACGCACTTCTTCACCTCAGCGATGGCGTCAGAGCCCTCAGGGATCTTGTATTCCAGCTCGATCTCGGCGGGGAAGGTCCACTTTTCCTTTTTCATCAGCTGCAGCACTTCCTTGATCGGGGTCTGACCCTGTCCCCAGGGGACGTTGCCGCCGTCGGCGGTGCGGTCCTTGAGGTGGAGGTTCGTGATACGGTCGTGATACTTCTCCAGCACGGGGATGGGTGACTTGCCCTTCGTGCCGGCGACGTAGTGGCCGATGTCGAGGTTGAAACCGATGAACTTGCCGAGATCCAGGATGGAATCGAACTTGTCCATCTCTGGCAAGTTGTTGGTGTGGTTGTGGAACCCGACCCAGATCTGGTGCTTGTCCGCAAACGGGGCGACGCGCGCGGCGAGGATGGCATTGCGCTCGGTGGTCACGGCCGTGCAGCCCAGGGCCTTCGCCACAAGGAAGTTAAACTCGATTTCTTCATCCGACTGGCCGAAACCCATCTTGTGGATGTGGATGTTTACGCCGGCGTCGTTGTACATCTTCCGCATTTCGGCGCACTTGGAGAGCTGCTGCTCACGCTCCGAGTCGGTGATCTTGCCGCCTTTGATGCCCGCGTAAAGCTGGGTCGGCCCGCCCATGAGCTCGGTCTCGCTGAGGCCGTCATCGAGCAGCGCCTTGAGCGTCTCCTCGGCGGTCTTTGCCATGCTGCGGTAGCTGTAGGTGATGCAGCCGATGCGCACGCCGTTGAAGACGGAGCTGGGCTTGTCTGCGGCAGAAGCATGACGGGGAAGCGTGAAGCCGGTCGCGGCTGCGAATGCGGTGCCAAGAAAGATGCGGCGGGAAAGCGGGTTTGATTTCATGGGAAGGTTGGATGGAGGCGGGGAGTGGAGTGTGGCAGAGCGGGGCTGGCCGACTGCCGAGTCCAGTGACGCATCCTTGCTGCCCGTGGAAAAATCGGCAAGAACTTTGAATAAAGATGAGGCGATTCGGTGGCGCGGCATATCTTTAATTTCACTGCGGTTTTTGATCTGGATGTGACAGTCTCTATAGAATCGAGGGTGCATCTATGCATTGGCTCGACATGAAGGCGTTGCAGAAGGCCGAGTTTGGGTCAACGTCCTGTCCCCCCCCAAAAAAAATAATCAGAATGTTATGCCATCGTCAGGGCCCCCTTCGGGTCCTCGCAGCTCTTGCTTGTGCCCTCATGTTTGGAGCGCCTGCTCCTCTTCGCGCCGCCACCCTGTTATGGGTGGGGGATGTGGATGCTGCTTGGAACACAAGCAGCGTCGGCAATACCAACTGGTCCACAGATGCGCTGCCGGCCGCCAGTGGTGACACGCTTACTTTCGGCAGTGCCGGAACGAGCGGGACGAACTTGAACAACGACATCACCAGCCTTTCGATCGCTGGCCTGACCTTCAATGCAGGTGCTGCTGCGTTTACGCTGGGTGGCAATGCTCTTACCTTGAACGGCAGCCTCACGAACAATTCATCCAGCTTGCAGACACTGGGCATGGCGGTTTCTCTGGGGGCGTCGAGCTCCATCAATGCCACTGGCGGAGCCATCACCTTCAGTGCGGCTATCAGCAGCGCAGCGAGTGACCTGTCCATCACGGGCTCAGGGGCGATCACTTTCAGCGGGCTGAGCTTTTCCTCCACGGCGAACAAGATCACGTCCACGGGGGCGGATGTGCGTTTCGTGGGGGACAGCACCATCGCCGCCGATGTGTTGATCAGCAGCGGCATCATGAAGATGCAGTCGGGCGCCCAGATCTTCAACAATGGCCTGAAGGTGGACGGCGCGAGCAGCGTGCTCAATTTCACTGGGGCAACCGTCACCGTGAACGGTATTGGCGGCGGAGGTTCGGGCGAGCAGGACAGCCTGGAGATTCTCAATGGAGGCACGCTCAATGTGAGTGCCGGAACGGTGGATCTGACGCCAAGCCGGTTCTGGATGCAGGCAGGTACGCTCAACATTACCGGCGGCACGATCAACATGAACAACACGCTCATCGCCCAGAGCAGCAGTGTCATTGCTCGCATCAATGTTTCCGGTGGGGCTCTGAGCTTGGGAGGCGGTAATCGTTTCGCCAACAACGGCACGGCGATTTTAACGGTCAGTGGCAGCGGTGCGGTCACCTGGGCAGTCGCGAGCTACGGGTTGTCCGAGAACGGAACGGGAAGCATCATCATGGATGGAGGCACGCTGAACATGACCAGCTCTGGCACCACTTATCTGTTGCTGAACGGCGGCAATGGTGCGGCCTTCAACACGGCGGTGACCAGCAGCATCGCCTTCAATGCCGGTGTCTTTTCCACGCGTGGCTTCGCCATGAACACCGGGGTGAACTCGACCAACCGGCTTGCCGAACTGCGCTTCAATGGCGGCACGCTGAAGGCCACGGACAACAACAGCGCCACCAACTTCATCCCCAATTCCGCCAACCTCACCTCCAAGGTGCAGGCGGGCGGGGCGGTCATCGACACCAACGGATTCAGCATCAACATCGCCGACAATCTGGAGCACGACAGCGCGCTGGGTGCCACGGCCGACGGCGGCCTGACCAAGAACGGCCTCGGCACCCTGACGCTCAGCGGAGCGAACACCTACACCGGCACCACCACGGTGAATGCAGGTGCTCTGGCCATCGCCAACAACACGGGTGGCACGGTCACCTACAGCGGACTGATCAGCGGTCTGGGTGGCACCCTGACGCTCAGCGGTGTCAACACGCTGAATTTCACAGGCGGCATCTCGATGACCAATGCGGCCAGCACCCTCACGGCGACGGGCAGTGATGTGAGGGTCAACAGCGATGGGGTTTTCAATGCAGCCGCCGTCACGGTGAACAGCGGCGGCGTGCTGCGTTTTCAATCAGGCACACAATCGTTTGTGAAGGGGCTGGTCGTCAGCGGTGCTGGAAGCATCCTGAGTTTTGAAGGTGCCAACGCCACCCACAGCGGCACGGGGGATGGGAATGGAAACAACGGTCTTCAGCTTGATAGCGGAGCCACCATGAATGTCTCCGCCGGCACCGTTGTCTTCAACAACAGCAACCGCGCTTTCATCCAGACCAGCACCATCAATGTGTCTGGCGGGGCACTGACCCTTAACAACGCGCTCTTTGCGCAGGGCACGGGCACCGTTTCGAATGTGAATGTCTCAGGCGGCACCCTGACGCTGGGAAGCAATGTACGCTTTGCCAACAATGGAACCGCGACCCTGACCGTGAGCGGCACAGGGGCGGTGACGTGGGCCAATGGCAGCTATGGACTCTCTGAAAACGGTGCGGGCAACGTGATCATGAACGGCGGCACGCTCAACATGACGAGCTCAGGTTCCAGTTATTTTTATCTCAACGGCGGCAACCAGCCAGGGGTCAATTTGTCCAGCATCGTGAGCACCATCTCGCTGAATGCAGGCATTCTCTTCACGCGTGGCTTCGCGATGAACACCGGGGCGAATTCGACCAACCGGCTGGCCGAACTGCGATTCAATGGCGGCACGCTGAAGGCGACTGACAACAACGGTGCCGGCAATTTCATCCCTGACTCGGCCAATCTCACCTCCAAAGTGCAGGCCGGGGGTGCGGTCATCGACACCAATGGATTCAACATCACCATCGCCGACAATTTGGAGCACGACACCGCATTGGGTGTTGCGGCCGATGGGGGCCTGACCAAGAACGGCCTCGGCACCCTGACTCTGACTGTGGCCAACACCTTCACGGGCAAGACGACAGTGGCTGCTGGAACCCTGACGCTCAGCGGTGCGGGTGCCGTGGCCTCAAGCCCATGGATCGAAGTCAAGAGCGGCGCCACGCTCAATGTCACCGCTGTCACGGGTGGCACCCAGACCCTGAGCAATCAGGTGCTCAGCGGCACCGGCAGCGTGACTGGCACGGTGGTCATTGGTGCGGGGTCGATTTTGAAACCGGGCGGCTCCACGGATGGTTCACTCAGCGCGGTTGCCAGTGCAGGGGACGGCCTCGGGACCCTGACTTTTACCAATCTCACGCTGGCCACGGGCGCAAGCAGTGGCAGTCCGCGTGTGCTCCTCACCCTGGGTGGGACGAGCAGTCATGCCGCCGATCCCACCGTGGCCGCCCAAGTCAGCGCGTTCAAAGACTCGGCCGCCGGAGGATTGTATGACTCCATCAAGGTCACAGGCGCACTCGGGCTGAATGCAGGCAGCACGATCAAAGTGGAACTGGCTGGCGGATACAATCCTGGCTGGGGCGATGTCTTCAACATCGTAGATTGGGCCACCCTGAATCTCAACGCTGACAGCACCAGCGGAGCTTTCACCACAGCAGATCTGGTCCTTCCCACCCTGGGCAACGGATGGTTTTTCGCGACGGATCAGTTCCTTTCCAATGGCATCATTTACGTCGTGCCTGAGCCTTCGCGCATGATGCTGCTGGCAGCGGGCCTCCTGCTTCTGGCACGGCGTAGAAAGCGCTGATGCTCGCGGGGTGCATCCCTCAGTTGGGTGGATTCATGGCGAAGACTTTGCATCTCGCGATTGATCCAACGGCGCCCCGAGCTAACGGAAGAGCATGACCCTCACGCTTCCCAAGTGGTTCGATCTTCACACGCATTTCCGTCAAGGCCCCGCGATGGGTTCGTATGTCCAAGCGCATCTGGACATGGGCTGTGCAGGGGCGCTGGCGATGCCGAACACGCAGCCGCCGGTGTCGCGCATTTCAGGAACGGCGCAGAGCGACGGCTGGTCGATTGAGAGCTACTCGGCGGAATTGCGTGCGGCGGGGGTTGAGCAGTTGATTGTGCCGCTGTATCTGACGCGGCAGACGACGGCGGGGATGATTGAGGAAGGTGCGTCGTCGGGGCTGCTGCGGGCCTGCAAATATTACCCGCCGCATGGGACGACTAACGCTGAGCACGGAATGCCGATGGATGACCTGATCGGCGGCGAGGTGCTGCGGGCGATGGAGGAGCACGGCATTGTGCTGTGCATTCACGGGGAACAGCACGCACTGAGCGGGCCGGACTACATCGATGCGCAGCAGAATGCGGAGACGCGGTTCTACACGGAGCGAATGCCGCGCCTCATCGCGGCGCATCCGAAGCTGCGGATTGTCTGTGAGCACATCACCACGCGCACGGCGGCGGAGTTTGTGGCGCGCGCGCCGGAGCATGTGGGCGCGACGATCACCCCACAGCATCTGCTGTACACGTTGGGGCACCTGATCCAGGGGCTGAAGTACCATCTCTACTGTCTGCCCATTGTGAAGTTTCGGGATGACCGCGCAGCCTTGCGGCAGGCGGTTACGACTGCGGGGCAGACGAAGTATTTCGCGGGCACGGACAGCGCGCCGCACACGACGAAGGCGACGGCCTGCGGCTGCGCGGCGGGCTGCTTCACAGGAGGCTGTGCGCCGCAGCTCTACGCGATGGCGTTTGAAGAGGCGGGCGTGGATCTCGGCACGTCGGAGGGGCGGGGGCTGCTGGAGCGTTTTCTCTGCCTCAATGGCCCGGCGTTTTATGGCTTTCCGCCATCGGAGAAGAACTTCCAGATGGAGAAGGAGGCGCAGCCAATGACGCTGCTGGAGACACCTGCGGGGCCGGTGACGCCGCTGCCGGTGGGGATGGGCATGGAGCTGACGTGGCGGATGGTGGGGTGATGCAATGCCTGCGCTACTGAGAATGCGCCCAGCTTGTCATATGAACGCGTGTGTGGGATCACTCAGCAGCCTACACGTTATCTATGAAAAATTCGTTCCTGCTGCTAGCTGCCTCGGTGTCTTTTCTTTCGTGCGATGCTTCGGCGGATGAGGCGCTGGCGGGGAAGATGCGGGCCTTGTTTACAATGGCGGATGTGGATCACAACCGTGCGCTATCCACCGAGGAGCAGGCGCGGGCGGTTGAGTTTGTGAAGAAGACCTATGGCGAGCAGTGGGCGCTGCAGATCGAAGGGATGCTGAAACGTGCTGCGGCAGACAAAGTGGTGACGTCTGAGAGCTGGCTGAAGCAGGTCGGGGAACACACGAAGCCGGTGGACAAAAAGAGCGAGAAGCTCGCGATGCGTGATGGCATCAAGCTGGCGACGGACATTTTCCTGCCGCGTGGGGAGGGGCCCTTTCCGGTCATTCTCGCACGCACGCCTTACAGCCGGGTGAAGGGCAGCGGAAGCGGAGCTGGCTTCACCGCTGCCGGTTATGCTTTCATCATTCAGGACATGCGCGGACGCTTTGATTCCGAAGGGGAAAACATCCCCTTCGTCGGCTGCGGCTGGGGTGAGCATCAGGATGGCCTGGACACGGTGGAGTGGATCAAAAAACAGCCGTGGTGCAATGGCAGCATCGCCACCATCGGTGGCTCGGCAGGCGGCATCACGCAAAACCTGCTGGCAGGCGCGGCACCCGGTGCCTTGAAGGCGCAGTATATCACGGTGGCGCCGGCGGACATGTACACGGACGTGAGCTACATCGGCAGCGCGTTTCGCAAGGCTGACGTGGAGAACTGGACGCAAGGGAACAAGTTTGATCCGAGGGCGCTCTCGATCATGCACGAGCACCCGAGCTACGATGCCTACTGGCGCGGGAACGACACGAACACGAAGTTTGAGGTGATGAATGTGCCCGCAGTGAACATCGGCGGTTGGTTTGACATGTTTGCGCAGGGGACACTTGATCAATTTGTGGGACGGCAGCAACGCGGTGCGCCGGGCTCCAAAGGCACGCAGAAGCTCATCATGGGACCCTGGCATCATGGCATTGGGCAGATGCCTGCCGGGCAGCTTACCTTTCCGAATGCGAAGCCGCCGCAGCAGTACAACTCGGGCCGCTGGTTTGACCATTACCTGAAGGGCATCCAGAACGGCATCGAGAAAGAACCTGCCGTGGCCTATTACGTGATGGGAGACACCAGCACGCCCGGCGCTCCGGGCAATGAATGGCGCTATGCCAATGACTGGCCCATCCCGGCGAAGGAGACGCCTGTGTATTTCATGGTGGATAAGAAGCTGGCACTGGAAGCACCCGCCTCAGGAGCCGCCCACCACGAGTACACCTTTGATCCCGCCCACCCATGCCCCACCATCGGCGGCAACAACCTTACCATCGAGCGTGGGCCGATGGATCAACGCAAGGTCGAGAGCCGCGAGGACGCTTTGGTGTTCACCAGTGAGGCGTTCGACAAGCCGGTGGAAATCACCGGTCGTCTGTGGGCAAAGATTTTCGTCTCCTCCAGCGCGGCGGACACGGACCTCTCCGTGCGCATTTGCGATGTGTATCCCGACGGCCGCAGCATGCTCATGGCCGAAGGCATCCAGCGCCTGCGCTACCGCAAATCCCGCGAGAAGCCCGAGCCGCTGGCGCCCGGGCAGATCGAGGAAGTCACCGTCGATTGCTGGTCCACCAGCCTCATCGTCAACACCGGCCACCGTGTCCGTGTGATGATCACCTCCAGCAACTTCCCCCGCTTCGATGTGAATCCCGGCACTGGAAAGCCCTGGAGCGATGACGGGGAGAAGATGAAGCAGACAAACCGCATTTATTGCGATGTGGAGCATCCGTCACGGTTGCTGGTGCCGGTGGTGGGAGAGGCAGATTAATTTAAAGACCGCTCACAAGCCCAGATCACCCTCAGCCATGATGGTATGCTTGGGGGCCTGACGGAGGGGTTCGGGTAAAAGGAAGAAGTGACAGACGTGCTGGTTGCGGGAGAGGATGGCGGGGGGCGGATCCCAGGTGAGGTCGTCTGGGAAGGCGGCGGCGGTGACGAGGACGGCACCGCCGGGGAGCAGGCCGGGCTCTTTGACGAGGAGGCCTATCAGGGCGTAAAGTTCAGATTTGTCCCCTTGGGTGGTGAAACTTTCCAGCACATCCCAACTTCGCATGCCACGTACAGGCCGGGGGGTGACGAGGAGGTAGGAGCTGAGCACACCCGCAGCATCGACAAGGCCGAGGAAATGATGCTTGCGCGTGGGGGCGCTGCAAAACCACCGCAGGTAATCGGGGGTGATCCATTTTTCAATGCGATCCGTGCGCTGGTAGGGGCGTGCGATGGCAGTGACTAGGGCGGGATCTGTCACCACGCGTTTGTCCGAAGGCAGGGAGGGCCACCAAGAGTGTCCATACACATGTGAAGCGAGTCCAGCAGGGAAGAAGCGACGTGTCACAGTCTGCTCCGCGCGTGCGCCCATCTTGAACAGAGCCTCCTGAACACGGGGGCTGGGGGTGGTGTGGGTGATCATCTGCTGCTCCGCGACCTCGCGCTGCTGCAGGAAGACGAGTGCCGCTGCTTTGGGGAAGTGCTCGTCTACGCAGAAGGTGGTGGCGTACACGGTCTGACAGATCCGCTCCTGCCAGACATGCAGGGCGGGGATGGATCCGCCGTAGGCCACCAAGCGCCCTTCCGCATGTGCCCAGCGCCCGCGTTCAGGGTTGATTGCTGCGGCGGGGTTTTCATCCCACCAGTGGCGCAGGCGCTGCTCCCAGCTGTGGCCGTTTTGCGGGGGTAGCTGCCGGTTCAGAAATTCGACCAGCTCCGACCGTGCCGTGGGGGTGTCGGGGTAGGGGCTGATGTCGAGTTTTGGCATGAGGTTCGCTGGGAATTGCTAAGATCCACCAGTAGACCTGTCATTCAAGTGGCTTGATTCAATACGGTATTTATGGCAGCTGTCGCGTTATGCGCTACACGCAATTGCGTAACTGGGAATCCTCTGCGGGAACTATCCTTGGCGCAGGCTTTGGGCGGCTGGCGGAAACTCCTGATTATGAACGCGCCGCTTTGCCGTGGGGTGGTTTCTGCATTGCTCAGTCCACGTACACGAACTCGTTCGAGTTCAGCAGGGCGAGGCAGTAGTCTGCCAAAGCCTCGCGAAAGCTGGGAGTGAGGGCGGTTTGCTTTTGCAGGAACTGGTGGCCGATTTTGATCTCCTGCGGCGTGGGCTGGCGTGAGAGGCAGTGCAGTGTGGCAGCGGTGATGAGGGCGGTGGGATCGGAGCCGTGCTGCTCATTCAACTGTGCGGCGATCTTTGAAGCGATGCTGTGGGCGAACTCGGAATTGAGCAGCATGAGGGCCTGAGGCGCGGTGGTGGAGTCACTGCGGCGGGCGCAGGAGATCTGGGCATCCGGGCGGTCAAAAAGCTCGAAGAGCGGGTGGCGCAGATTGCGCCGGGCGAAGGTGTAGATGCTGCGGCGGGTGTGCTCGGTCACGTCCTTGGTGGCTTCAGCCTGGCTCTTGATCAGGGTGCTGCCGATCTCCTTGGGCAGGGGCAGTTTCACGCCGGGGCCGCCGGTTTTGAGATTGAGCTGACCGCTGACGCTGAGCATGGCATCGCGCAGCATTTCTCCGGTGAGACGCGTTGGAGCGGAGGTCTTCTGCCGATAGGTTCGTGACATCACGATGGCCTTGTGCAGGCGTTTGAGACTCCAGTTTTGGCGCGGCAGTTCAGCGGCCAGCCAGTCGAGCAGGGCAGGATTCGTGGGGGCTTCACCCTGATGACCGAGATCCCCGGGAATGGCGGCCAGCGGTTTGCCAAAGTGCTGCTGCCACAGGCGGTTCGCCATGGTGCGGAGAAAAAGGGGATTGTCTTTGCTGGCGAGCCATTGCGCGAGTGCGGCTCGGTCGGCCTTGGGTGGTGAAACACCAAAGACGCGGGGGATGGCGGGCTGAATCTCGGGGCCGGGGCGCTTGAAGTCACCACGCACGAAGACGGTGCTGGGGGGAATGCCCTCCGTAAAGACGCGGACGGCAGGGCTGAGAGGCTTGCTGTTTTTGGTCAGCACCGTGTTGTCGAAGTAGGCGCGCAGGCGGTAGAAGTCGGCCTGGCTGATGGGATCGTAGGGATGATCGTGGCACTGCGCGCAGCCGACGGTGAGACCGAGACCCACGGCGCTCACGGTGGTGGCAATGTCATTGAGCAGGACGTGGCGGCGCTCGTTTTGATTGTTGAGGTCCGGCATGTCCGGGCAGGAGAAGAGAAAGCCGGTGGCGGTTTCATCTCCCATCAAATCTCCCGCGATCTGATGCTGAATGAAGGCATCAAACGGCATGTCGCGATTGAGCGCTTCGACGACCCAGTCGCGATACTGCCAGGCGCGGTTGCGTTCGGCGTCGTACTCAAAGCCATCCGTGTCCGCGTAGCGTGCGAGGTCCAGCCACCACTGCGCCCAGTGCTCGCCGTAGCGGGGGGAAGCCAGCAGGCGGTCGGCTAGTTGCTCGATGCTTGATTCTTGATGCTGGATGCAAGCTTTCGAAAAGGCTGCGACTTCTTCGGACGTGGGCGGCAGGCCGGTAAGATCAAACGTGATGCGGCGGATGAGCGTGGCGGGATCTGCGGGGGGAGATGTTGGCTGGGCGAGAGCGTCGATGCCTTGTTTGCCGGGGGTGATTTGGAGTGGCTTGAAGGCCCAGTGTTCTTTGTCCTGCGGCTTGATGGGGCGCTCGTCCTTCACGGGGTCACTCGAAGCCCGGATCACCGCCGCTTGAGATGCGGTTGCCTGAAAAATGAGGCACAGGATGATGACTCGAGCTAGCAGGGGCATCCGGCTCAAACGTGCCCCGCCATCATCATCCATCACAATTTTGGAATCAGGGAGACGAGAGCGCCAGTTCCGTATCCAATGGTGCAATCCTGGCGGACTCAAACACACGCTTAGCGAAATCACTGTTCTTCAAGGCGGCGTCCTCATCCTTGCCATTCGCGTTCACGAAGTCCCTCAATTCTCTCTCGAAGGTTTGCACAGCTTGCGCAAAACCCGCATCTACGCATTTCTGAAACGCTGAAACCAGATTTTGCGCCACCTTGACAGAGGGTGTTTGGGCCGCCGCCTCTTGGATTGCTGTTTGAAGAACGACTTCGTTGCGGGAGTGAACGATCCCCGCCAGGTAAAAGCCGGCTTTTCGTAGCGCCCCCTTTCTGTTGCTAGCGGAAATTAAAGCGACTTTTTCCCGGCAGCTCTGGACGAGAACATGCGCAGCGACAAACCCCAGAGCGCGCTCACGAGATTGTTGCTCCGTGGAGAGCGCAAGTGAGCCATCTGTATCGAGCGACAGGGCGAAAACTTTTGCATATTCGCTATCTTCATCATTGCGACGAAAAAATTCGCGTCGGCTCAGGCTGTTGCGCAACTTTGAAGCTTGCTTTGAAAAAACACCCAAATAGGACAGCGCCGCATCTTCCTTGGTCAAAACCAGCAGCACTCCCTTCGACGAGAGCTTTTCGCCTTCCTTCCTCTCGTAACCGATATTGTAGCCCCGCAGAAGCTCCTGAATCGCCCGTTGGACCGGGTCATTGGCCACCTGGTCCTCGGGGCGGATGGCATTTTGTGAGTTGGTGGCAAGAATGAGCGCGTCCGTAAACGCTTTGTTTGCCGGGTCGATCTCATAGATGCGCACCAATACATTGGAGTTGCCCTGAAACTTGTCCCTCAGCTCAGGATCGTGTTTTGCATGGTAGAGCGCATTCACCGTCTGGCAGCCGTTGATGATCTGCATGTTGCTCAACTGTACCGGCACCTTCTTTCCCGAAGGCGGCAGATTGAGATGCACCCTGTCGGCGATGATGCTGACACCATTGTTCATGAAGCCAAACCAGCTGCTCTGGTCGCTGGTCACGGTGGCGATGATGCGCTTGTTGACATCCTTGCCCACGCCGAGAAAGAAACGGACGTTTTTTTCAAACAGTTCGTTGTTACTGTAGCGGTCAACCAGCCTTGTCAGTTGGTTGACGTTCACAAAACCAACAATTGCCTTTAGAGGTATGCCGTTCGGATTAATTCCGATCGGGTGGTGAAGCACCGAGGTGTCCTTGAATTCGTAATTCATTTCCAGGACTTCATCCTGGATGGGAATCCGGCCATGCTCGCACAAGTCGTAAATGTCCATGCCGGCGTATGCTTCGAACGTGAATCCGTTCGTCTGTCGGTCGAATCTATAGACATCCCGCATTTCGTCCACTTTGGGGCGGTCGGTCGGTGCCAGACGTTGGCCGTTGGTGACAAAGTGGCAGCGAATCCGGGATTTGAGCCTTTTATTGGCGCTTCGAGCCTCATCGAAGGCCTTTCTCACCTCCGCATAAGCGGCGAGGGTTCTCTCATCTTCGAGATCGCCGCGTAGAAACACCCGGTGCATCCTGTCCACAAAGCTGTACAGCTCCTTCGTCGAAATTCCTCCCTCATATGCCTTTGAAAATTTGAACTGGAAGAGATGCAGGTGCAGTTCATCACCCTGCTCCTGGATCAGGTATGCGTCGAGCAACTCCTCCTCTTTTCCTGTTCGGTGGGAGTCCACGCAGACAAATCTCTCGAAAAGCTCGTCATCGTACAGGTAGGTTATCTTCTGAGCGGCGATATACTCGTATAGCCTCTCGTAGTCGTCGGCGGGGATCTTCCAGCTTGGATTACGTTCAGCCAGCAGCTGCATCCGGGCTTGCAATATCACAATCTGCTCTGCAGTCAGTTTGTCCGGATGGGGCTTGCTGGCTTTCGATGAAGCTTTTTTTGTGGGCATAAGTTGGAACGCTGAGTTTGCGAAACACATCCTCCGCAGTCAAGGGCTGAGCCTCTATGCGAAAAGAAGGATTACAAGGCGGATAACTTAAACTCAAGAACTTCAACTTCACGCCAGTATTCCCTTCACGACACCGCTGCCTTCCACGCCGGTGAGGCGTTGATCCAGGCCGTTGAGGCGGAAGGTGAGGCGCTCGTGATCGAGGCCGAGGAGGTGCAGGATGGTGGCGTGGAGATCGTGGATGTGGACTTTGTCCTGAGCGGCGCGCAGGCCGAATTCATCCGTGGCACCGTGGATGTGGCCGTGCTTCACGCCCGCACCCATGAGCACCGTGGTGAAGCCCCAGGGATTGTGATCGCGCCCCACGCCTTTTTCGCTCATGGGCATGCGGCCAAATTCGCCGCCCCAGATGACGAGGGTGTCCTCAAGAAGGCCGCGCTGCTTGAGATCGCGCAGCAGACCGGCCACGGGCTTGTCGGTGCGGGCGCAGTAGTCGGTGTGGTTTTTGAGCACGTTCTCGTGCGCGTCCCAGCCATTCGTATCGCCGGAGTAGAGCTGCACAAAGCGTACGCCGCGCTCGATCATGCGCCGTGCCAGCAGGCAGCGGGTGCCAAACTCTTTCGTGGTGGCGTCGTCGATGCCGTAAAGTTTTTTCGTGGCCTCGGTCTCGCTGGAGATGTCCACCGCTTCAGGTGCGGCGCTCTGCATGCGGAAGGCGAGCTCGTAGCTGCGGATGCGCGCGTCCAGATCGCTGTCTGCCGCGTGCTGCGCGAGATGCTGCGCATTCATCTGCTGGATGAGATCGAGCGTGGCGCGCTGGCGTGCGGTGCTGTGCGGCGCTTGCAGATCCAGGATGGGGCTGCCGCCTGCGCGCATGGTGGTGCCCTGATAGGTGATGGGCAGGAAGCCGCTGCCCCAGGCGGGTGGTCCGCCCTTCAAGCCACCGCCGGGATCTGGCATGACGACGAAGGCGGGCATGTCGGCGTTTTCAGTGCCGAGGCCGTAGGACACCCAACTGCCCATGCTGGGCCTGCCCATCTGAATGGAGCCGGTGTTCATCTGATAGACGGACTGCGGATGATTCACGCTGTCGCCATGGCAGCTGCGGATGACGCACATCTCGTCTGCCAGCTCCGCCATGTGCGGCAGGAAGTCGCTGACCTCGATGCCGCTCTGGCCGTACTTGCGGAAAGGTTTGACCGGCGCGAGCAGCGGATTCTGCGCGACCTTGCGCCGCGTCTCGACGGCGCCGTAGCTGTCTGGCAAAGGCTTGCCGGCGTGGCGGATGAGTTCGGGCTTTGGATCAAAGAGGTCCACATGGCTCGGCCCGCCGTGCATGAAGAGCCAGATCACGCGCCTGGCCTTCGCTGGGAAGTGCGGGCGCGAATCTGCCATCAGGTCCGACAGCGCCACGCTGGACAAGCCCATGGCCGTGCTGCCGAGGAAGCGGCGGCGGGACAGAGGAGCGAGGGCGCTGGACATGGCGTGAAGACGTTGGCAGTGGGCCCGTTCTAGCGGGTTGCTTGGAAACGTCAAGACTACGGAATGCGTACGGCTTCGTGAGCAGCTACAGCATCTTCTGCATCCACAGCACATCCAGCCAGCGGCCGTGCTTGTGGCCTACTTCCTTGAGATGGGAGACTTTGACGAAACCGAATTTGGCATGCAGGGCGATGCTGCCCGCTTGATCCGCATCAATGCCGCCGAGAACGGTGTGATGACCAATTTTTTTGGCGAGCTCAATGAGTTCGCCGAGCAGCAGGGAGCCGAGGCCTTTGCCCTGGTGCTCGTGGTGCAGATACACGGAATCCTCCACGCTGTGGCAGTAGGCCTGACGTGGGTGAAACCGGCTGAGCGAACCCCAGCCGATGACGATTCCATCTTCCTCGGCCACGATCACGGGATGCTCCGGGCCGTGCGCGTCAAACCAGTCCTGCCGTTCCTGGGCAGTGCTCGGCACGGTTTGATAGGTGCAGGTGCTGTGCTCCACGTAGTGGTTGTAAATGGCGTTGATGGCCGGGAGGTCTTCAACGGTGGCGGGGCGGAGGGTGGCGGACATGAGGCTGAGGGCGTTAGGTGCAGGACGAATGGCAGGTGCGGCGGCGTAGCGCAAGCCTCCGGCTTGCTGGGTTGGTGCGGTGGCGATCTGCCCGCTCTGTTTTCAAATCTTGACTCGGTGGCGGGGAATCTCCATTCTCGCGACCCTCAGTCAGAATTCACCAATCACTTAACGAACACATTTATTTATGGCCATCAAAGTCGGAGTCATCGGAGCAGGCGGCATGTTGCAGTATCACGCGGCGGGGTTCCGCCAGGCAGGCGCGGAAATCGTGGCCGTGGCCGATGCGGCTCCCGGAGCAGCAGCCAGGGCGGCCGAGAAGTATGGCATCCCCACATCGTATGAATCTGTGGAAGCCATGCTGAAGGGCAGCCCGGAGATCAAGGCGGTGAGCGTCATCGTCCCGAATAAATTTCACAAGCCGCTCGCCATCCAGTGCCTCAAGGCTGGAAAGCACGTCTTCTCTGAAAAGCCGCCGGCGCTGAATGCGAAAGAAGTGAAGGAAATCATCGCTGCTGCGGAGAAGGCCGGCAAGAAGGTGCTCTTCAACTTCAACAACCGCGCGCGTCCTGAGTCCCAGGCGATGATGAAGTACATCAAGGACGGCGTGGTGGGCAAGATCAACTCCGCGCAGGCCAAGTGGATTCGCCGCACGGGCATTCCCGGCTTTGGCGGCTGGTTCACCACCAAGGAACTGGCCGGTGGTGGAGCGCTCATCGACCTGCTTCACATGGTGGATCTGGCCATGTATTTCATGGGCTACCCTGAGCCTGCCCACGTGATGGGACAGGTCTTTACGGACTTCATTCAGGACAAGCAGTTTAAAGGCCCCTGGGGCATCCCTGACCGCGTGGGCGGCACCACCGATGTGGAAAACGCTGCGCACGGTTTCGTGACCTTCAAGACCGGGCAGGTGCTCAGCCTCCAGGTCTCCTGGGCGGAGATGATCAAGCGCGAGGAAGTCTCCGTGGTCTTTCAGGGCACCAAGGCCGGTGGCAAGGTGGAGCGTCTCTTTGGCATCGATGGTCTGGACAACACGGCCATCGACACCTGCGAGCTCTATGTGCAGGAAAACGGCAACAGCGTGAACCGCAGCATCACCGTGCCAGCCTGTGAAGACATGGGCCGCATCGGTTCCGCCGCAAACTTCATCGAGGCCATCGAAGGCAAGGCGCCCGCCCTGAACACCCCCGAGCAGGCCCTGCGCCTGATGCAGGTGATCGACGCGATTTACGCCTCCGCCAAGAACGGCAAGCCCGTGGCAATCTGAGTGATTTGTCAAAGCGGGGAGAATGAGCGCAGGCTTGTTCTCCCCGTTTTGTTTTGAGATGATCTGAGTCATGAAAAAGCTGACGTCTCTTCTTCCAAGTCATCGAAGGCCTGCGGGCTTTGCCCCGTCGGGGCTTATTGAGATGCTGCTCCTGGCCTACATCGTGGCGGCTGTCTTAAATTTGGCCTTGGGAAACTGGATCTTCGCGACGGCAATGATGGCACCGTTGGCCGGGCTTTTCTTCTGGATACAGTACACAGACCGAAGGGGCCGCTGCAGGATAGGTGATCAGGTTCGCGTGAGCATGGGACCTCATGCAGGAAAGGAAGGAGTGATCATCGGAGCGAATGAAACTGGAACGAGATTCACGGTGCAGATGTCTTCCTCGGATCATCCCGATCCCCTGGACTTTTCCGGCTATCAGCTCACGAAGATGAAACCGGTGGCTCTGCCATCTTCGTGACCCTTTGGGCGCGAATTCTCCCAGAAAAAATCCAATTGGCTGCATAAGTCACACATCGGAGGTGTCTTCTCTGCACACAGCATCATGGACTCGCATCTGCATCTGCTCTCACGCTACCATCGCCATGGCGATGCGGCTGCGTTCGGAGTGCTGGTGCGGGAGCATGCGGGCATGGTCTTTGCCACGGCGAAGCGGGTGACGGGAGACGCGGTGCTGGCTGAGGACGTGGCGCAGGAAACGTTTCTCGAACTGGCGCGCAGCGGCCAAGGCACGGTGCAGTCTGTGGCGGCGTGGCTGCACCGCGTGGCCTGGCGCAAGGCGTGCAACATGACCAGGGGGGAATCGCGCCGCAGGCGGAATGAGCAGCAGGCAGCCGCGGAACTGCAGTCGGACAATTTCGAACCAGCATGGGAAGATCTGGAGCCGCAGATCGATGCCGCGCTGAATGATCTCCCAGCTGCGCTGCGGGAACTGCTGGTGGCGCATTTCCTTGAAGGCCGCGCACAGCAGGAACTGGCCCTGCACATGGGAGTGAGCCAGTCCACCGTGTCGCGCCAGCTTGAAGCGGGAGTTAGCGAACTGCGTGTGCGCTTGCGCAGCCAGGGCGTGATCTGCGGCGCGGGCCTGGCTGTGCTGCTAGGCACTCACAGCGCACAGGCATCGCCCGCATCGCTTCTTCATTCCCTCGGCAAACTTGCCCTCAGTGGTGCCGGTGCTGGCAGCACGGCTTCGACCTCGGCCATCACTTCCACCGCCCTTATCACCATGAGCACCACCACCAAAATCCTGCTAGCCGCCACGGCTGCCGCGGTCCTCACCGTGCCCCTGGCAATTCAGCAATGGCCAGTGAAGAATCCGCGACCGCAGATGGCTCCCGCAAAACCGCCGGTGCAGGTCCAGCAGGCTGCGGTGGGCCCGACGCAGCCTGCTGCAGTCCCACGCCATTACCGGCCTGCACCGGTGTCCGCAAAGACAAGGCAAACGGTGGACGCCATCTTGAAACGCCACGCCGGCATGTCAGCAGAGCAGTTGAAGAAGAGCAAGGAGCTCAATCAGCTCATGGATCGTTTCATCGCCGTGCTGAGTGCGCCGGACTTTCAGTCGCGCTTTGAAGAGCGTATAGCGGCTCTGCCCGCCAAGGGAGCGCGCGGCATGGTGACCATGAATTTCAACCTGCTCGATGATGCCAAAAGCCGCGCCTGGCTGGAGGCTGCGGTTTCGGAGGATGAAGAGCTCATGCAGGAATGGGTGCTCAACACTCTTGACGATGCCATCTTTGAATTCGCCTTCGATCCCGACCTCGAACGCACCAGCAACGGGGTGAGCGTGCTGCCCAGGCCTGCACCAGTCGCGGTGCCGGCGGAAACGGATGAGTGAGGCATGGGCGAAAAAAAGCGATGCCAGCTCGCACCGGCATCGCCTGTTGATTTCAGCTTTCAGACCTGCTCTTACGAGAGCCCGCCGCGGTCGCTGCTCAGCGTGGCATCGCCGTATTTCCCGCGTGTGGTCGGGGTGTAGTCCAGCGGGGTCCAGGCGGCGTTGTTCGCGGAAGAGGCGACGACGGCTTCGATGAAGGCCATGCCGGCCACGCCTTCTTCGATGGTCGGGTAGTCCATGTCCAGCGGGTTGGGGGTGGTGCCGTTGATGACGGCGCGCACGTGGTTCGCAAAGTTGCGGTAGATGTTCGCAAAGCCTTCCAAGTAGCCTTCGGGGTGGCCGGAGGGGGTGCGGGTGGCGGCGGCGGCGGCGCTGCCGAGGTAGCCCAGGCCGGTGCGGTAGATCTGCTTGGGCTTGTCCAGGGAGGTGACGATCATCGTGTTCGGATCGAGCTGGGACCACTCGATGCCACCGAGGGAGCCGTAGACGCGCAGGCTGAGGTTGTTCTCACAGCCGATGCTGATCTGGCTGGAGTGCAGCACGCCCTTGGCACCGTTGGTGAAGCGCAGCAGCACGTTGCCATCGTCTTCCAGACGGCGGCCTTCCTTGGCAAGAAAGATGGTGAGGTCGGCGGCAAGTTCCTTAATGTGCAAACCGGTGACGTATTCCGCGAGGTTGATCGCATGCGTGCCGATGTCTCCCATGCAACCGGCTGCACCACAGATGGCGGGGTCCACACGCCAGGAGGCCTGCTTCTGGCCGGTGTTTTCCAGCATGGTGGCCAGCCAGCCCTGCGGGTATTCCACCACCACTTTGCGGATCTCGCCGAGCTTGCCTTCTTCGATCATCTGCCGGGCCTGGCGCATGAGCGGGTAGCCGGTGTAGTTGTAGGTCACGCCGTAGAGCTTGCCGGTGGCCTTCACGATCTCCGCCAGTTCCTTGGCTTGGGCGAGGTTGAAGGTGGCGGGCTTGTCTGAGAGCACGTGGAAGCCGGCCTCCAGAGCGGCTTTGGCGGCGGGGAAGTGCAGGTGGTTTGGCGTGACGATGGAGACGAAGTCCATGCGCTTGTCAGCAGGCAGCGCGGCCTCGGTGCGGATCATCTCCTCGTAGTTGGCGTAGCAGCGCTCGGCGGGCAGGAAGAAATCGGCACCGCTGTCCTTGGAGCGCTGTGGGTCCGAGGAAAAAGCGCCGCAGACGAGTTCAATCTGCTGATCGATCGATGCTGCAATGCGATGAACGCCGCCAATGAAGGCGCCGCGTCCGCCGCCGATCATGCCATAACGAATTTTCCGGCTCATAAACAAATTTTCGGGGTTCTAGGTTCTCGGTTCAGGGTTGGGAAGAGTGGGAAACGAGTGTGCGCAGAGGGGGCGGGGGGTCAAGTGCATCTGCGCCGGGAGGGTGGGGCTGGAAAACCTCGAAAATCAACAATCGAATGCTTGGCAATCGTCAATCCACGGGGCGGGCGTGATGTCGCAGCGGCTGCGCTGGGTGGGAGCGATTGACGATTGATGAGTGGCGATTGCTGATTGCTGATTTTTGAACCTGGCACCGCCAAGGCACAAAAAACCCCGGAGAGGGTGGCCCAACGCGCTCAGGCGACCTCTCCGGGGCAATGTCGTCGAAACACCGCAGTGCGGTGCGCATGGCGACAAAGTTTTATGCGGCCATCAGGGCCGGGCCGCCGTGCTTCATGCGGCTGCGGAATTCCGTGGGGGATTCATCGGCGATGCGGCGGAAGCTGCGGTTGAAGTGGGAGAGGCTCTGGAAGCCGACGTCGTAGGCCACTTCGGTGATGCGGGCGGCGGGCTTCATGAGCATGCGCTTGGCCTTTTCCACACGGGCGCGGTTCACGAAGTCCGTGAAGGTCAGGCCGGTGGCGCGCTTGAAGAGCTTGCAGAAGTGGAAGGGGCTCACGTTCACCGCGCTGGCCACGGCTTCAAGGGACATCGGCTCGGCCAGATGGGCGTGGATGAAGGTCTTGGCATTGCGCACGGCTTCGGGCTCATGCGTGGCGGTGGCAAACAGCATGCGGTGCGCGCTGTCTCCCAGCTGAAGAGCAAAGGACTGCAGGATGGCCACGGCGGCCTCATAGCGTGCGGGCTCCATGACGGGGGCGTGTTCAAAGTGTATCTTGGCACCACGGATTTCTGCAGCGGTGCGGTTGTCATCCAAGAGAGCCTTGGCCACGGGGGCGAAGTTTTCGGCATTGGCAGGCTGGAGGCGCACGGCGCCAGTGAGCATGATGGCGATGGTGTTTTTTCCCACGCGCACCGGAACCTGCGTTTCCACCACACCGGCCACGCCCTTTCGTGTGATGATGCTGTCGATGGGAGAGTCATCCTTGGTGGCTTCCAGACTCAGGGGCAGGCTGGTCAGCGTGTGGAAGGCTTTTTGATAATGCTGGAACAGTTCGCTCTCCGCGAGGTTTTGGATGAAACGTTGGCGGGGGGAGGTGTGGGCAGTTGAGGTGGTGTTCATAGCGCGTTCGTGGTTTGTGTTCACGGCTGCTATGATGCCCTCCCGCAGAATTTGCGATATTGTCGTCCGATACGGTACGTGCCGTCGTGTACGACCGCAATTTTGGCATAGTGGTTTCCAGTAGTACTGACTGTTCCTTGTGCCGGGTGCGTGGATATTGCTGTGTGGTTCAATCCGTTATGACCCTATGCGACCGGAACCCTGAGGCCAAGGTTTGCTGGCTGAACGCCATTCCATTCACGCCCGGCATCAGGCAGGTGAGCCCGATGGTCTTCGGCGCTGCTCAGGTGCCATGTCAAACATCACCGTCAGGTGCCGACGGTCCACCGTGCAATACGCCCCCGGATGAATGGTGAGCTCACGGGCACGCTTCCAGTCTGGCGCAAACAATACGTCCCCACCGCACACGGGGCAGAGCAGGCGCAGCGTTTCTTGAGGTGTTGCCCATAGTATTTCCAAGAAAGCGGGATCGGTTTTAAAAATGAGTTCTTCCATCGGAGCTCGCCAAGCGTGCTATTCGGGCCACGCTAGGCAGAGATGAACATAGCAGAGAGCGTGCAAAGTATGAGCGCCAATGAAGCTGAAGTTCATTTTGCTGCTGGGTTGTTCCACACATGCATCACGGCATAGCTCCGCCACGGACGCCAGGGCTGGGACAGTTCCTCAGCCTGCTTTGCGGTGACGCCTCCCAGGTTGTTGCGCACGGCGATGTCTTCTTTGGGAAAAGCATCCGGCCAGCGCAGGGCACGCATGGCGATGTAATGCGCGGTCCAGGGGCCGATGCCGGGAAGGGCTACCAGTTGAGCAATGGCGGTTTCGGGATGGGAGCCGGGGGCGAGCTTGAGGCAGCCGGAGTGGAAACCTTTGGCCAGAGTGAGGATGCAGGCGGAGCGGGTGCGGATGATGCCGAGGCGGGCGATGTCATCGAGGCTCGCACGGGAGACATGGTGAGCCTGGGGTGTCAGGCGAGTAAGCTCAGGAAACGGAGTCTCGATTTTCTCACCGAAGGCTTCGGCATAACGGCAGGCGATCTTCGTCGCTGCCTGTACGGTGATCTGCTGGCCCAGGATGGCGCGCACGGCCAGTTCAAAACCATCGAACGCACCCGGCACGCGCAGTCCGGGATTTTTCGAAACGCTTTTTCTCAGCGTGGCATCCTGCATCAAATGCGTGGCGATGATGTCGGGACGGGCGGCGAGATCAAACATGTGGCGCAGCCGGCCCAGCAGCGCGGGAAGGACTGGCGTCAGTGAGTGGGTGAACTCCACCTGCAGGGCATTCTTTTCCGGCGTGTTCGACACTTTGATCCAGCCGGTGTGGTTGCCGAGACGCACGGTGCGTGAATAGGTGCCGTCGGCGACGAACTCCACCTCGCGGATCGTGCGTGCGGCGAGAAATTTGAGCATGCTCTGCCAGTCATAAGGCGGGCGGTAGCCGAGCTGGAGCGTGGAAGTGTCGGCGGCATGTACACGCTCCGGATGTTCAGCGGCTTCTTTGCGCAGGCGTGTGGGCGGCATGCGGTAATGGCGGCTGAAAGCGTCATTGAACCGGCGCAGGCTGGAGAAGCCGCTGGCGAACGCGATCTCGATCACCGGCAGCTGGGTGTCGGTCAGAAGCTGTTTGGCCAAAAGCAGACGGCGGGTCTGGATCAGTTCAATGGGTGAAACGCCGAGTTCCTGCTGTACGATGCGACGCAACTGGCGCGAGCTGAGGTCAAACTCTGTAGCGATCTCTTCCAAACCTGCACCTTCATCCGCGACTCCCTCGTCCATGCGGAGCATGATCAAATCTGCCAGCCGATGTGCGTGGTCCACCGGAGCATGCCCGGGGGCCAGTTCTGGCCGGCAGCGCAGGCAGGGGCGGAAGGCGGCCTTTTCTGCAGCTCCGGCATTTTCAAAGAATCGGCAGTTCTCCCGCTTCGGCACCTTCACCGGGCAGATGGGACGGCAGTAGATGCCCGTGGAGGTGACACCCACGAAAAAGACACCGTCAAAGCGTGGGTCACGGGATTTCAGCGCAGTGTAAGCGGCATTGTCATCGATCAGGTTCATGGAGTTCTGCAGGCTAGTCCATGCAGCACTTCTGGACTGGCCGTTTTCGGACATGGGGTTATTTTATCTTCATGTCCGAAAATGGCCAGCAGCCGTTGCCAGTGCGCGCCATGATCTGCCCGAACGAAAACCGCACTGACATGACATCCCACAGCTATTTTTATAAAACCATGCCCTCTCCGGTGGGCCTGCTCACGCTTGTGGCGAATGATCACGGACTGGCGGCGGTGCTATGGGAGAATGATGATCCGAAACGTGTGCGCCTCAGTCCGCTGCATGAAGACAACGAGCATCCGGTGCTGCTGGAAGCGGAGCGGCAATTGCAGGATTACTTCGCAGGCAAGCGTGAGACATTTTCACTGAAGCTCGATTTCAACGGCACTGAGTTTCAAAAGAAGGTCTGGGAGGCACTGCTGACCATTCCCTTTGGAGAGACACGCAGTTATGCGCAGATCGCGGAACAGATCGGCAACGCCAGTGCTGTGCGCGCCGTGGGCGCAGCCAATGGCAAGAACCCCATCTCGATCATCGCGCCCTGCCATCGGGTGATCGGCTCCAATGGCAAGCTGACTGGGTTTGCGGGGGGCATGGAAGCAAAGGCGTTTTTGCTGAAGCTGGAGACGAAAGATTTTGTCCTGCAATAGCTGCGAACCTCACGGCACCATCTCCACGCGCACCTCCACCGCAGCGCTGCGTCCCTGATCATCCAGTACATGCACGCGCCATTTGCCGGCGGCTGCGGCCCACATGACAGGTGTGGCGGGATCGCTGGCACCGAGAAAGCGTGGCCCGGCAAACCAGAAGACGCGGTTCACGCCGGGCGCGGTATCTGCACGCAGCGGGATCTTCTGCCGTGCTGCATCGGAGGCTTGCAGGGTGTAAACAAGAGCGGCACGTGGTGAGACAATCTTCGGCACAGCACCTGCATCGGCCGCGATGAGTGATTCTGCGTTCGCTTCCAATGGTGGCGGTGTTTTGCGCGGCACACCGGCCAGCTTGAACATCTCCAGCAGGTCCGGCGGCCAGAATTCGAAGACCTCGTGTTTCAGCGCACGCTTGCCATCATCACGCGCCACACGCAGGCCACTGGCGGCATCGATCAGTACTTCGCGATGGATGTCGCAAGGCGTGATGGGGGACATGCCGGGAATAAATCCACCCTGCACACGATGCTGGCAGTGGGGTGTGGGCAGCTGCCCAGAGACCGCGCACAGTTCCACCTGCGAGACACCCGCAGGCGGCTTCTCACGCTTCATCGGCAGGCGCAGGTGACGAAACGTTTCAAACAGCAGCGGTGCCGCGCACTCGCGGGCGATAAAGGCCGGATTGGCCTTGCCATTGAAATTGCCGATCCATACCACGAGCACATACTCACCACGCATGCCAGCGGCCCAGGCATCGCGGAATCCATGCGAGGTGCCCGTCTTCCATGTGACTGCCGGGTCATCCATCACGGGCTCGCCTTCACGCGTGCGCAGCATCTCGCGGGTGAGATAACGCGCCTCATCGGTGAGCAGCGGCTTGGCTTCCATGGGCTGATCCGCTTTGAAATAGTTGAGCCGCCGAGCGCTGCCATCGCTCGCCAGCAAAGCATAGAGTTCGGCCAGTTCCTCCATTGAAACCTCACCACCGCCGAGCGGCAGTGAAAGGCCATAAAACTCCGCAGGCTGCGGCAGCGCCACGCCCGCCTCTTTGAGAAAGCCGTACAGGCCGGGGGCATCCAGCTGTTGTGCCAGAGCGACGGCTGGAATATTGCGGCTGTGATACAGTGCATCTCCGGCGGAAATGGGCCCCGCAAAATTGCGGTCAAAATTTTCCGGGTTGTAGCTGCCAAAGGACATTCGCCCGTCGCGCAGGAGCGTGTGCGGATGGATCAGCCCCTGCTGCATGGCCAGTGCATAGATGAAGGGCTTCAGTGCCGATCCCGGCGAGCGCCGCGCCAGCACCCCATCCACCTGGCCTTGAATTTTACTATCGAGAAAGCGGCTGGAACCCACATAGGCCAGCACCTCGCGCGAAGGCGCATGCACCAGCAGCGCGCATGCATTGGTGATGCCCACCTCGCGCTTGCGCTGCACGTAATCATTCACCGCCTGCTCCACGCCTAGCTGTCGGTTTACATCCAGCGTGCAGCGCAGCGGCACCCCGGAGCTGGCGCGATCTTCCACCGGCTTTCCGGCAAACAATCGCCGTGCCAGATGGGGAGCCTCGCGGGGCACCGGCATCAGCTGCCGTAGCGTGAACGCCGCATCCAATGGGTCGGCCGGCTGGCCGCGTTCTTCGCGCAAACGATCCCAAAGCCGGTGCTGAGCGGCAGCCAGGCTCGCATTGTCACCCGTCGTGCGTGGCCGCCGAGTCGTTGGACTTTGGGGTAGCACGGAGAGTGCCACGGCCTCGCGCAGGGTGAGTTCCTTTGCCGGTTTGCCACACCATAGCAGGCCTGCCGCGCCCACGCCTTCCACATTCCCGCCATACGGTGCCTGATTGAGATAAGCCTCCAGGATATCATTTTTCGAATGGTGTTTTTCGATCTGCACTGCACGCAGCATCTGCCACGCCTTGCCCCAGGGAGTGCGTGTATGTAGATCGTAACGCAGACGCGCCAGCTGCATGGTGATGGTGGAGCCGCCGCCGCGTGCCGAACCTGAAACCACACCCCAAGCCGCGCGCAGCATGGAGAGCGGATTCACTCCCGGATGATCGTAAAAATGCCGGTCCTCCAGCGTCAATGTCGCCTCGATCAAGGCAGGGCTGATCTCTGCCAGCGGCGTGTAGCGGCGATACTTGCCATCCGGCGTCAGGGCGAGATGCAGCAGTCTCCCATGGCGATCTTCCAGCGTGCGCGAGAAACGAAACTCAGGCGGGTACAGCTCCGGCTGCGGCAGCAGCAGCCAGACCACCGCCACCAGCAGCAGCAACGCTGCGCCCGACCAGCGCAGGAAACGCATTCGCAGCAGACGGTGAAGCGTATGCATGACCGTTACTCCACATTCACCTTCCCACCGCCGTCGCGTCCTTTGGTGCCGCGATCATACATGCTCTCGGCAAACACCGGCGGGATCACGTAAATGCCTGCGGCGATGGGTTTGATGCGATAGCTGAAGGTCTTCACTTCACCCTTGCCCAGGCTGCAGAAGAACACGTTGCGGTCTTCGCGCACATCCACGTAGTCCGCGCCCGGCATCGTGCCACGTCCGGGTTTGAGGCCGTTGGGCTCCAACTCAAAGCTGCCAGGCATCAGATCCAGCACGGCGATGTTGCTCAGCGCGTTGGGAGAAACGTTGCGCACGGTCAGGCGCACGAGCGCACCTTCACCAACCTTGAGCTTCGCCACCGCCTTGCCGTCTGCTCCGATGATTTCGCGGAACACTTCCAGGCCATCGGCGATGCGCTGAGTCGGCAGGCCAGTGTCAAACCCCGCTTCCGTCACCTGATAAAACGCACCCAGATCGCGACCGCCGCCTTGCGCGAGTCCGAAGCGCAGGCCACCCGCTTGAGCACTGAAGCTGCTCTGGATCAGTCCGGTGGTTTCCGGCACCAGCGGGATGGGTGTGCCGCCTGCGCGGGACAGTTCAGTCAGTGAGACTCGCACGCCCGATTGCTTGGCGAGATCCGAGTAGGCCTTGAGCGCGAGAATCGTGGTGGCAGCGCTGATGGTGTTGAAACGATTGCGTGCCAGCGGCTCGGTGACAATGGCGAGATCATCGTAGCCAAAGTTTCCCGCCAGTTCCGGGAAGTGCTTGCAGGCCACGGCGAAGCCCTCGGCCTGGCTCACCTGCGGATCGAGATAGTACCAGCCGTTCCATGCGCCCAGCGCCTTTCCTTTGCGCACTGCGGCCCAGTAGTCCTGCATCAGCACCACGGCTTCCGGGCGCTTCTGCAGCAGTGCATACGTGCCTGCGAGATACGCGGCGGTGAGATGGCCGCGCCATGACTCTTGAAATTTCTGGCGCAGGTTGTCGCGCAGATTCAGCACAAAGGTGGAGGTGTTTTCACCCTGCCGTGTGAGCAGGTAAATCGCCGCCGCTTGGATGGCTGCGTCATCGAGGCTGTCCACGTGGCTGCGTGCCATCTGCCGCATGCGATTGCGTGCGCCTTCGAGCAGTGCGGAGGGTACCGCATGCCCTGCATCGCGCGCTTCTGTGAGGAAGCGGGTCACATAGACCGAAAGGTAGTCCATGCCGGTATCGGCATCTGAATCCCAGTAGCCAAAGCCGCCGCTGGAATTCTGGCGGCTGCGCAGCAGGGCAAAGGCATCATCCAGCTGCCGTGCGGACTCGGCTGCATCAAAACCAAAGTCCACTTCCTTCGCCAGCAGCAGGCGTGAGACAGCACGGCTGGTGATCTGCTCGGAGCAGCCATAGGGATACTCGTGCAGGTAGGACTCCAAACCACGCGCAAGACCCAGCGGCAGGGCGGACACGTTCGCGTTCAGTTTGCGATATTGCGGGAACATCTCGCGTGTGATCTTCACCTCATGCGTCTTCTCACGGAAGTAACCGCTCTGCACGTTGGTGATGAAGGGCGCAGCAGGCCGCACGCTCAGTGTGGCACGCCGCAGCACCACCTGACCGGCGGCTTCCGCTTTGAAGGTGATCTCCGCCCCGCCGAGTTCCTCTTTCACCCGGATGCGGAAGCGTACCGTGTCTTCCTTGCCAGCAGCCACATTGACCGCGCCCTGCGGTGTGGCGATCACTTCCAGATGCGGCGTGACCTGCGCCACGATGCTGATCGGCGCATTCGCCTCTGCACCTTCGAGATTGTTCGCCACGGTGAGCGAGGCGGTGAATTCATCTCCCGGCGCCACGAAGAACGGCACATTGGGCGTCAGCACCAGCGGGCCGCGCACGATGCTGCTCGTTTCAGCACGGCCCACTGCATCCTCAGCGACGGCCACGGCCATGACGTTGAGTTTGCCGGCGAAGTAATCTGGAACCGTGTAGCTGACCTCCTGGCGTTCGGGGCCTGCGGCAATCAAGCCCGACCAGAACACCACCGGCGGCTCCTTGCGGCGCTTGAAAGGATTCAGGTTCAAGCGCAGCGGCTTGTCGGCATCGCCCCCAAAGGCCTTGTTCTGCGCGATGAGCGAGAACTCCGGCAATATTAGATCCATGAGCTGCTCCGTCTCGACTTCGAGCGCGCGTTTGCGGTTCAAGTAGGCGAGCGGGTCTGGCAGCTTGTAGTCCGTGATCTGGTGGATGCCCGCGTCCACGGCATAGATCACGATGCGGCACGGCTTCGCAGTTTGGAAGCCGATCTTCATGACATCCCCCGGCTTCACTTTTTCCGGTGCATCAATCTTCACCTCGATGCGCCGCTTGTCGGGATTCGCCACGAAATGCTCCACCGCATAGCTCAGCGGCGAGGTGAAGATCTCCTTCGAATCGAGTGCCCGCACAAAGGAGGCGTTCACATACGCGGAGCCCTCGATATCATTCGGCACTGTGATGTGCTGCACGCTGGACGTCGTGCCCGCCTTGAACCATTGCCAGCCGAGGACGCGCTCGCGCTCGATGGTGATGAGGCCCGCGCCGGTGTAAGTCGCGCTCAGGCTCGCTTCCAAAGCTTCACCGCTGTTCCAGGTGCCGCGCGCCAGTTTGATACCCAGCTCCGCGTCACGCTCCATGCTGCGGTCAAGGTCGCCCTTGCCCACCACCGTGAATGCCGTGGCGCAGACGACGTTGTTTTCTGGGTCGCGCAATTCGAGGCGGAATTCACCCGCGGCATTCGTTGGCAGCGCGTAACTGGCACCTTCCGCCGGCAAAGCAAAACGCGTCTCAGAAATCATGGATTCACGCTGCGTCGAGACGTAGGCGTAGCTGCCGCTTTCCAGCTTGGTGAGCACGGACACGTGTTTGATCTGAATCAGGCGCGCCATGAGATCCTTCGGCACATAGGGTTTCAAATCCGGTCCCACCGCCATGAAGCGCACATTGGCCGCCGTGTCCTTGCCGAGGTAGTCGAGCTTGGCATCCGGCTTGTAGCCGACCACATACGGCAGTGCAGCCACGAGGAAGTTTTTCCCGCTGCGCACGCTGCGTCCGCCATCAGCTTCAAAGCCTTCGATCAGCAGGCTCACCTGGAAGCAGCTCTTGTCGAAACGCTCCAGTGCCAGATCAAACTGCGCCGCGCCGGTGTCATCCGTCTTCTGCTCGCCGAGATTGATCTTCTGCCCGGCCTCAGTCTCCTCGGTGTCTTCCGCTTCCGGCAGCCGGTTATGGAAGATGAAATCGGGGAACTGGGCAAAGGCGAAAGCTCCGGGGCTCAATTCCATGCGTGCTTTGAGCAGACGCTTCGCCGCCGGAAAGCCAAACAGGGTTTGCAAAGAAACGTCCGCCTTGATGTTACTTGGCTGCAGCCATCCGGCGAGTTCGTTGCCGGTGAGCGTCACATCGATCTTCATGCGGTCCGGCTGGAAATCCTCCACCTTGAACAAGCTCTGCCCTAGGCGGATGCGCTCATCATTGCCTTTGACCAGATACAGCCGCGCAATGTAGCGGCCCGTGGGATCAGACTCATCGGTCTTCATCTTCACATCCATGAAACCGTCTGCGGACAGCACGATCTTCTGGGTGTCGATCACTTCGTCCTTGGCGTTGACCAGATCCATCTCCAGCGGCAGCCCCACGAGGCCTGAGGCCCAGTCACGGCGCTTGAGCACCGCACTCACATGGATGTCATCTCCGGGACGATACACACCGCGTTCCGTGAACACGAAAGCCTCCAGCGCCTCCTGTTCCGATGCCTGCACGCCGCCGATGTCGAAACGCGAAAAATCCAGCAGGCGGTCGGGGCGCTCGAACGGCAGGAAGGACAAATCATTGCCCAGCGTGGCGACGATGGCCACAGGGCGCTTCTCCCGCTGAAAATTGCTGACGTCCGGCAGCAGTACATGACCGTCGGCGGTGGTTTGCTGCAGCAGATACTCACCGTTTTTCGCCATCACCGTGATCACGGCCCCGTTCACCGGTTCGCCGCTCTGGATGCTCTGCACAAACACATCGCGCGAGCCGTTCGCGTTCGTCTTCACCATCAGGCCCAGATCGGTGACGAGCACAAAGCGGTTTGTCGTTGCCTGGCCCATGACCCGCCAGTCGTCCTCCACGGCATCGCCTTCCATGGTCTTCTTGCTTTCCGGGGTAGGTTGCACGCCTTCCGCGGTGAGGAAAAACAATCCGCGCGAAGCATCCGCATCGGCGGGATCCGGCGCCTGCAGCGCGCTGGCGAAATCGATCACCGAGTAGCAGGCCTGAAACTCGTTTTTCATGGCCACCGGCTGAACACGGCGCAGGAAGTGGGCGATGTTGGATTCATCAAAGCTGTCGTTCATCGTGAAGTAGGGATTGGCGAAGTCGCCCTCCGTCATCACCACCAGGTGGTTGACCTGCCGCGCAGGCACCCGCGCCATTTTTACCCGCAGAAACGGCACGCCGCGTGACTGCAGCGACAGCTTGCGTTCGCCATTGAGAGCCAGGATGCCGCCCTTGCCCAGCAACTGCACTTCCTTCGGGAAGCGTGGTGCTGATTTAAAGGTGCGAAACTCCCGGCTGAGCCGGAAGCCGCCCAGCGCCTCCACTCCCTGCGTGATGCGCACAAACAGCCGCCCCTGCTTCTCCGTGAGAAATTTGAATGCATGCCGCGTCGTCGCCGGGTGATCATCGCTCAGCTCCAGCTCGACCGGTTTCAATGACACGGGCGCATACTGCCGCAGCACATCCTCCGTCACATCATATTCCCTGGGAGGCACGCGACGGCCATTCACATCCGTGATCCGAAAATTCGGCGGTTCCTGCCAGACGCTGAGATGCTTGAGCAGATTCTCCGTCGTGACATAGCCCTCGGTGTTGATGAACAGAAACTGCTCCGGCTCGCCATCATCAGCCTTCAAAATCTCCGTGTTCGCATCCGTGATCTTGAAGCCGCTGTCCACGTCCGGGACGCGCACCTTGGAGATGATGTCGGCCGCCAGCGAGTTGCCGCCGACCGTGCTGATGAGTTCCTTGTGCAGGGTGATCTTCACGAAGTCCTCCTTCGCCGGCACCTGGATCCGCGCGGTGCGAATCCAGAACTCGCGCTGGAGCTTTCCTTCCGTGACCGAGAACAGCGCATCCGGCTTCTGCCCTTTCCAGTCGAAGATCTTCGCGCCACCCACCACCTCCAGTGAGACCAACTGCTCGATCTGCGCCTTGTCGAGCGGATGCGTTGAGCTGAGACCCACCACGACGTTTTGCATCGAAGGATCGCGTGGATCGATCTCAAATTCTGAACTGGTCACTGAGAGCACCAGCGGCTGTGTCTTCCCCTTCCAGACGGGTTCTTTCACCACCACTTCCTTGGGCAGCTGTGCCGGATCAAGCCGCACAGTGTACTCCTGACTAGCTGGCCAGTCCTTGGCTGGAGTGAAGACCAGCAGCTTGTCGGTGCTCCATGTCCACACGCCAGAATGCGCAGGCGTGAGTGTGACGCCGGCAGCCGCTTTGCCCACAACCTCCAATTTGGCCACCGAGACATTAAACTGCACCGCCATCGGCTGTGGCTGCGGTTTGTTTTTGATGATCGGTGTGAGCGCCGGCATCAGGAGCAGCCCCTTTGCCTCACGCACTTCAGTGCGCACCTGAGGGCGAGGCCGATGCGCTTCTCTATAATGGCGCACTTGCGGCACGATCAGAAACATCAGCCCGGTGATCACGATGGCGAGAGCATAGCAGCCCGGATGTTTGCGTACCTGATCATCCGCTGCATAGGCAAGACGAGGCACCCAGCTAGGCGGCTGGTAGTGAAATTGCCCAAACAAAGTACGCATCAAGCGCGCAACCCATGAACCGGAGGAGTCGGACATATATCTATAAATTGGTGACTGAGAGTAATCGACCGGTCATCCCGTGCGCGGGGAATCTTGAGCCAAAAATTGAATTTTATTCCCTTGATTCTGACTGGGCAGTCACCCGGATCCCCGATTGTTCGGGGGTGGTGCAGGAAGTTCCATGCAGCGTCGTATGACTGGCCAATGCCCAACCGCGCTCTGCTCCCATGCCTCGTCGCTCTGTCCCTCTCCGCCCTTGCTGCGGACACGCCTCCTGCCAAGCCCATCCCCGTGATCACACCGGGCCAGGTGATCATCCCGTTTGAAAAAATGCGCCGCATCTGGGGCGAGCTCATCAGCTTGGATCTCGCCACACGAACAGGAAAATTCCGCAACGAGAGCAACGATGAAGTAATGGCCTTCACCGTCATGCCATATGCCGAGCTGCTGCACCATGCCACGCTCGGAGACCTGCAGGATTTTAAATTGGGCGAGCGCGCCATCTTCCGCCTGCATGTGAATGACAAAGAGCAGTGGGTCTGGCTCACCTACATCCAGGACGAGATGAACATGATGAACGGCCACAAAGAGTACTTCTTCGTGGATAAGATCGATGCCGCATCCGGCAAGCTTACCTGCGCCTGGGCAGACGCTGACCAAAGCTTTGTGCGTGAAAAGAACGTCGTCATCGAAACCGACAAAGACACTCGCTTCTGGAAAGCCGGGCAGCCTGCGAAATTCAGCGACATCAAGGCCGGTGACAAACTTCGCACCAAGACTCACGGCATCGGCAAAGGCAAAACCCGCATGGCTTGGGAAGTCTTTCTCGATGACGAGAGCCTGCTCAAATTTCAGGCAGAGCAGAAGGCAGTGCACGCCAAGCGCATCATCGAAGAAGGCGCTCCCGGCTACGTCGATGCCTCCAGTGGCACCCAACTCACGCTGACACTTTTCAACGAAGGAGAGGAGCAGATCAAACGCCTCAAGCAAGGCATCACCGTCCAGGTTGCTCCTGCAGGTGTGGATCGCAAGCCCACTGCCGCTCCCATCACCGGTAAAGTCACCACGCTCGGGAAAAACGGCCGCCAAACCCAGGTCATTCTCGAACTGACCGCCGGCGGTGAAAAGTTTCAGCCCACAGGCATCGCTCGACTGTGGGTGGTGCAACCGTGAGGAATCTACTTCTGGACTGGAGGCAAGCTGCATTTTTTTCGTCCGGTTTTGATGCCTAAGGCGAGATACATTGATCGTCCCACTGCGTTTGTTTCTTCCCCTGATGAATCGTCTGTTTCTGCTTCTCGCCGCCCTGCTGTCTACCTCTTCACCCTCTCTCGCCGCAGAGGCCCAGAGCCGCGCCTTGATGGATCAACGTCACAAGGCTTTGTTTCAGGAGACTTGCGTTTCCTGCCATGGCCCGGAAAAACAGAAGGGAAAGTTCCGCGTGGACGATCTTCCGTTTGAGATCAAGGACATCGAAACGGCGGAGAAGTGGCAGAAGGTGCTCAATCAGATGAACTCGGGCGACATGCCTCCAGAGGACGAGAAGCAGCCGGCCAATGCCGCGAAGGCTGATTTTCTCGATGATCTGGCGAATGTGATGGTCGCGGCTCGGCGCACTTTGGGAGATCAAAATGGTGTCATCACCATGCGGCGGCTGAACCGTCGTGAATACAAGAACACGCTGCGGGAACTGCTCGGCGTGGACGTCAATGTGTCCGATCTGCCCGCAGACAGCGGTGCGGGTGGATTCGATACAGTGGGGGCAAACCTCTTCATGTCGGCGAACCAGTTTGAGCAGTATCAGCTTTTGGGACGCGAGGCGGTGGAGGAGGCGTTTGCTTGGCAGGCGGCAGCGGGTGTGGAGAAAAAGCTGCACTACGAAGCCGAAACGACGACACCCATCGTGAAGAAGTTTGTGGAGTATCAAATCGATGCGAAGGCGCGGGCTGAGCGCTGGGTCAAAGCGGTGGAGGAAGCGGCGGCCAAGCCTGAGAACAAGGACATCGTGGCCAAGATCCGCAAGGAATCGAAGAACGACAGCATTTTCCGGCGCGAGTGGGCACGGATTCCCGGCGCACCCAATCCACGAACCTTTGGCTTTGACAAGAAGGGCGAGAACGACGCCGATCTGGCCAACGATTCACTGGGCGCAGGCTGGCTGAAGTATCACCAGTATTACATGGCGCAGCCAGCTGTGGACACGGGTGCTTACCTCGGCACGCAGACACGGCATCCGGCGGAGCTGAACGTGAACTACATCGAACTGCTGGTGCCGTTTGACTGGCCGGTGGGCGATTACATCGTGCGCGTGAAGGCCGCAGCGACGAAGGATGCACCGCCGGAGCGGCGCTTTCTCGATTTCGGCATCTATGCGCGGACGGGCCGTGTCATGGCCACCCATGAAATCACGGGCACGATCGAAAAGCCGCAGGTGATCGAGATTCCGCTGACTCTGACGCGCAGCAACATGACGAGGGAGAACCGCCTGCTGTTTGTCCGAGAAAAGGGCAGCTGGGACACCAATGAAGAAGGCGGTCGCAAACGTGCCGAGGCGGTGAAGCTCAACGGCATTGGCCCAGAACTCACGCTGTGGGTGGATTGGATCGAAGTCGAACGCGTGCCTAAAGTCGACAAACCCAAGCCGCCCGGCATTGCGGCGCTGGGCATTCCGCTAGATGATAAATCGCCTGCGCCTGCCGCACCGGAACTGCGCACGGCGTTGGAGCGGTTTGCCACGGAGGCATTCCGTGGCACAACACCGCCGAAGGACTACATCGACCGTCTTCTAAGTCTCTATGACGTGCGCCGCAAGGCGGGAGACAAACACAGCGCTGCGCTGAAGGAGACGCTGGCCGTGGTGCTGTCCTCCCCCATGTATCTCTACCTAGCGGAACCCACACCAGACGAGAAGCGTCGGCAGTTGACGGGAATGGAACTCGCCACCCGCATGTCCTATTTCCTTTGGAGCGCACCGCCGGATAAGCAGCTGCTTGATCTGGGGCGAAACGGTGATTTGCACAAGCCGGAGGTGCTCTCCGCGCAGACGGAGCGCATGCTCAATGATCCGCGTTCCGCAGATTTTCTCGAAGCGTTCACGCATCAGTGGCTTGGGCTGGATCGGATCGACTTTTTTGAGGTCAATCGTTCACTCTATCCGCGCTTTGACACCGGCACGAAGGTCGCCGCCAAAGGGGAGATCCATGAAACCATGGCGTACATCATGCGAAACAACGCAAGCCTGCGCGACCTTCTGAAGTCTGACTACGTGATGATCAATCGCGTGCTCGCCCACTACTACGGCATCCCGGGAGTAAAGGGAGATGGTTATGAAAAAGTGTCGCTACCCAAGGACTCGCCACGTGGTGGCTTGCTCGGCATGGCGGCCATTCACTTCATGGGTGGCAATGGCGAACGCACCAGCCCCGTCGAACGCGGTGCCTGGGTGCTGCGCAAGCTGCTGCATGACCCGCCTCCGCCCGCGCCTGCCAATGTCCCCGCGATCACGCGGCTCGCAGGCAAAGTGCTCACCACGCATGAGCGATTGCTCGCGCATCAGGAAGACCCGCAATGCGCTAGTTGCCACCGCAAGATCGACCCCGTCGGCTTTGGCTTGGAGAACTTCGATGCCGCCGGACAGTGGCGCACCGAAGACAGCTACATGGCTATCGACGCAAACGGCAAACCCGATCCGAAGTCCAAGAAAACGTGGACCATCGAAGCCGCAGCGGCGCTCTACAAAGGCCCGGCGTTCAAAGACTTCTTTGGGCTGCGCGACATCATCGCATCCAAATCAGACGCCTTTGCCCGCAGCTTCAGCGAGGCCCTCATCGAATTCGCGCTGGGCCGCCCACCGGGCTTCCGCGATCAACCACTTATTGCGGGCATGATTCAGCAAGCTGGCAAAAAAGACCTCGCCATTCGCGAGTTCATTCATGCATTGGTCGCAAGTCAGGAGTTCCACACGAAGTAATCTCTCAACGAAAAAGCATCATGAGCACCTCACCCATCCGGCGCCGCCACTTCCTTCAATCCAGCACCGCGCTCATTGCCTTGCCGGCACTCGAATCTCTTGGCTTCCGCCGCTTTGCCTCAGCGGCGGCGGCTGCAGCTCCGCCGAAGCGGCTGGTCTTTCTCGGCTTTGGCTGGGGGATCACGACAGAGAGCTGGTTTCCGGACATCAAACAACCGGGTGCGGATTACACCCTGCCTGAAGGACTTAAACCACTCGCACGGCACAAGGCAGACTTCAGCGTCGTGCAGGGGCTTTGGAACAAGTACAGCAACGACGGCCACTGGGGCAGCACCATGTGGCTTACCGGCGCGAACCGCTTTGGCGAGCCGGGACAGAACTTTCACAACAGCATCTCCGCGGATCAGGTGGCGGCAGCGAAGCTCGGCCTCGACACGCGCTTTGCCTCCCTGCAGCTCAACGGCAGTGAAAATGCTGAAGCATCTGGGCATGGCCCCGGGCTCTCGATGGCATGGGATGTCAGCGGCAAACCTATCGGCGGTCACAAGGGCCCCGTGGAAGCCTACCACAGGCTCTTTTCCAAAGATACCACGCCCATCGAGCAGCAGAAGGCTATGCTTGCTCAGAAGCGCAGCGTGCTCGACACCGTGATGGAGAATGCGCGTGTGATGCAGCGCGGCCTCGGCAAAACGGACAAGGGCAAGCTCGATGAATACTTCCAGGGCATCCGCGACATCGAAACACGCCTGAGCAAGGACGAGCAGTGGATTGGTGTTCCGCAGCCCAAGGCACCGATTCCCGAACCAGCCCCCGGTCTTGCTGGAAAAGAGGAGATCAAGATCATGTATGACATCATGCTCGCGGCAATGCAGACTGACAGCACCCGTGTGCTCACCTATCGCCAGCCGGTCAGCACGCTGCTCACCAGCATCGGCATCAAGGTGGCCCCGCATGACATGAGCCATTATCATTCGACCATGGGTGAAAAGTTGGAAGCTTCCAAGCAGCGCGACCTCACGCAGAGCGATCTGCTCGCGGGATTCATCGACAAACTCAAAGCCACCAAGGAAGCCGATGGCAGCCGTCTCTTTGACAACATCGCCCTCGCCTACGGCAGCAATATCCGCACCGAGCACAGCCTCGACAACTGCCCCACGCTCCTTACGGGTGGTGGCGCCGGCATCAAGCTGGGGCACAACATCGTCGCGCCGAAAGACACGCCGCTGTGCAATGCGTGGCTGACGCTCCTCCATGGTATGGGCGTGAACGTCGAGCGCCATGGAGACAGCTCCGGCGTGCTGAAAGAGCTCATCGCCTAGTCTCACTCAGCCATTTCATGAAGCCGTTCCTTCTCCTCGCCGCACTGCTGCTGGCAACTCTCCACGCCGCAGATATTGAGCTCACTGAAACTCTGCAACTGCCCGAGTGCCACAGCATTGGCTGGGTGCGGGCCAACACTCAGGTGAAGGGCCAGAAGAACTGGGATGGTGTGCTCGATGAAGCCAAATGGGGCACGCCCTCGCCGCAGCAGGCTGTTGAAAGAAGCTGGGACTGGAAGCTCACCGATGAGCAATGGCAGCAGGCCGTTAAGGAAAAAGGCGAAGGCAAAAAGGAGGATGTGAAGTTTGACCTCTGGGTGCCAGAGCAGACCACCGTTGCCAAGGGGATCGTCGTCATGTCCGGTCATGGCAGCGGCGAGGCGCTCTACAAACATCCAGAGCTGCGCAAGATCGCCCGCCAGCTGCATCTCGCGATTTTCAAATTCGTGGGCAATCCCATGCAGCGCGGCTTCTGGCCACGGAGCCTGCTCTATGAGCGGCTGAAGACCTTCGGGCAAAGAGCCCAGCACCCTGAGCTCGAAAATGCGCCGCTTTTTCTCTACGGCCACTCAAACGGCACCGGCTTCTCTGCCATTTTTTCCGCTGAAAGCAGCCGCATCTGGGGCTGGGTTTCCATGCGGCCGGGGACCACGTATCAAGTCTATCAACCCGGTGCGGCTCAAATCCCCGGATTGGTGATCTTCGGCGAGGTCGATGACTTCTTCGCCCGCCCCTCCAAAGCTGAGAACATGGGTGTCGTGGAAGCCATGAGGAAGAAGCACAACGCGCTGTGGAACTATGCCGTCGAACCGAAGACAGGCCACGGCCCCGGTGACAAAACCTGGCCGCTGGTGTTCTCCTTCTTGCGGCACACTTTCGCTGCCCGAGTTCCTGCGGATGTGGACCCACTCCAAGGTCCGGTGAAGCTCACTGCTCTAGCAGTTGAGAGCGGATCTCTCGGCAAAAACTGGGATGTCACGCAGGGCGGCTATCAAACCCTGGCCACGGCACCCTTCGCCACATTCTCTGGGGATAAAGCCACCGCCTCCTGGCTCATCAATGCCGACTATGCTGCTGACTGGCAGATGTTTCAGCGCGATGGCCAGATCACCCGGCCGTGAAGATTGGGAGACATTTCCCGGTGAGTGCGTTCGTTTAGACTGCCTTCCACTTACCCGCCATGATTTCCCGCTCACGTTTTCTTCTTTCTCTCGCTGCTGCAGGCCTGTGCATTTCTTCGTCTTGGGCTGCTGACAGCGTCAAAATTGTCCTCGTCGCCGGCAAGGTGAAGGAGGTGGACAAGGTCGGGCATCATGATTACCTCGGCGGCTGCCGCCTGATGCAGGCGCTGCTCAAGCAGACACCGGGAGTGGATGCGGTGCTGGTGAATGAGGAGTGGCCTGCGGATGAGAAGGTTTTCGATGGCGCGGCTGCGGTAGTGTTTTACACCGATGGCGGTGGCAAGCAGGCCTACCTGGCCACGCCAGAGCATGTCGCGCTCGTGCAGAAAATGGCGGATGGCAAAACGGGCCTGGTGAACATTCATCAGGCGGTGGAGTTCACACCGGCGTTTGCGCAGCAGTCGATGAGCTGGATTGGTGGTGTTTACAATGCGCTCTCAAGCCGCGGCCACTGGGACAGTGTGCATGACACCTTTCCCAAGCACGCCATCACCAGCGGTGTCATTCCGTGGAAGATCAATGACGGCTGGCTGAACCATTTTCAATTTCCAGCGGAGATGAAGGGCATCACGCCGCTGGTCTGGTCCGGCAAAGAGAAGCTGGGCTCGCCCGAAGGTGGCGACAAGGATGTGGTGGCATGGACTTACGACCGCCCAAGCGGCGGGCGTTCCTTCAGCTTTAGCGGACTGGATGCGCACTCAGCATGGGAGCAGTCGGGCATGTGCCAGTTGGTGATTAATGGGGTGCTTTGGTCTGCGGGTGTGGAGATTCCGGCAGCAGGTGCCAAGTGCGAGGCGGACAAGGCGCTGATTGATTCTTTTCTGACGCCTCGTGTGGCGCCGCCGAAGAAGGTGAAGGCTGAGGCGGCTGCGACGCCAGCGGTGAAGTAGGAAGCCAAGATCCGGCTACTCCAGCGCTCACGCGAGTGCGAAGCGTCTTGGAGTGCGTGCGGCAAGCCTGGGCGCGACGCCGCCTTTCGCAGGCCGGACGGCGGGATGGGAACTGTGAATGTTCAATACCCCGCGAAAGCGGTGTCGATGATGCAGGCTTGCGCCGTGCATCTCTGCCACCGCACTCCAAGACGCTGACGCGTTGATTGAATGCCCGCAGGCGGGAGAACAAACACGGACGTTCGTTTTAGTTTTACTATCAAGGTTACCGCGAGCGAAACACCTCGCTCATCAGGCACTCGGTGAGAAGAGTGTTCAGGCCAAGTCCCTGCTTTTTCACTTTGTCGTGGAGCTTGTCGATGATGAAGTCATCGTTGAGTTCCATGGTGCGACCGGTGGTGTAGGTGAGGATCTGGCGGATGAGGTGCCGGCTGAAAAGATCGGCACGGGTGTCCTGGATGAGCTTCTTGAAGCTGGCGAAGTCGGTGTAGGTCTCGCCAGAAGGGAATTCGCCAGTGGTATCAATGCTGGGGGCGGGGGCTTTTTTATTGGTCTTCGGGTAAGTGCTGCGCCAGCGGCCAATGGGATCGAAGGATTCGAGGCTGAAACCGAGCGGATCAATCTTGCGGTGGCACTCGGCGCAGGCGGCGTCGGCACGGTGTTTGGCAAGGCGGTCGCGAATGGTGGTGGCTCCGCTGACATCCGGATCAATGGCGGGCACGACATCCGGTGGTGGTGGTGGCGGCACGCCCAGAATGTTTTCTGTGACCCACACTCCCCGCGTGACGGGCGAAGTCTCAACACCGTTCGCGCTCACGGTAAGCACAGCGGCCATGCCCATGAGGCCGCCACGATGCGCATTGCCTTTAAGGCTCACCTTTTGGAAGCCATCGGCCAGGCGCAGGGTCTTCTGCTCGGGCAGTTCGTAAAGTTTGGCCAGCTTCTTGTCCACAAAGCTGTGGTCGCTGTCGATGAACTGAATGACGGAGCCGTTGGTCTTCAGCAGATCGCGGAAGAAGAGGTTGGCCTCGGCTTTCATCGAAGTGGGAAGATCCTCAGCATAGTAGGAGCGCACCACCTCGCGCGGCGGCGGCATGCCGCCGAGTTCACGGAGGTTCAGCCAGCTGTCCAGAAAGCCGTTCACAAAGCCGCTGATGCGTTCATCGGCCAGCATGCGCTGGATCTGCTTTTTCAGCTCGGCATCCTGTGTCAGCTTGCCTGACTTCGCAGCGGCGAGCAGCGCTTCATCGGGCGGAGCGGCCCAGAGGGCATAAGAGAGGCGCGAAGCAAGGTCGTAGGGGTTCAGCGCTTTCGCGGACTCTTCGGTGATTTCGCTCAGGTAGAGAAAGGAGGGGGAGCAGAGGATCAGCTTCAGTGCATCCAGAGCAGCCTGGCGCGGCGTGGCTTTTTCGGCCAGCTGTTTGTCGTAAAGAGCGCGGATGGGCTTGCGGTCTGCATCGGTGAGCGGACGGCGATACGCTTTTTCGGCAAAAGCCTGGAGCTGGTCCAGCGCATGCTCAGCCTGGAATCCGGCTTTGCCAAACACGGCGACTTCCTCGGCGCCACCATTCTTCTCAGGCACCGGGCCGTTGATCTTGATTTCGCTGATGCGGATGTGCGGCAGCTTGCCTTCCAGCAGGATGTGGGCGCGGCCGACGCCGGAGGATCCCGTATCCGCCTTGAACTCGTCCTTGTAGCGTTTGTTGATCGTCACCACCGATGCCCGTGATTCATACGGACCGTTCGGGAAGATGAAGCGCGGTGTCTGCCCGGCTTCCAGCCACACGCGGAATTTGAACCAGGTGGGCGTGTTGTCCGGCACCACGGTGCTGGCGAGCAGCGGCTCAATGGCCTGTGGGTAGTGGATGTGTCCTTTGGTGACATCTCCCGGAACGACCCCGAGGATGAAGGGTTCAGAAAAATCGATGCCAAAGATGGTGGGGTCGTAGTGCGTGTCCCGGTGCATCGCAGCAGCCTCCACCTCGATATCATAAAGACCGGAGACGGGCACGCCCTGCTTGAAGTCTTCGATATGGCCGTAGCCGCCCTGGCGGGTGTCGGTGTTCGGCTGCTCGTAAAGACAGAGGTAGCGGAAGTTGAAGGCTGACTTGTGCGAGCCGGTCAGCTCTTCGTATTGCACGAAGTGGCTGTTGAAGCGCCAGCTCTTCGGCTCGGTCGCCGGTTTGCCGAGTCGCGTCTCGACGAGGCGGTTCGCGGACTGAAAGTATTGATCCACGAGAAAGCCCGATGTCACCAGCGACTTGCCGATGTTGTCCATGTGCTGGCTCGTCTTCTCCTTCGGGAAATCGGCTGTGAGGCCCAGTGTATCCACCCGGCGGCCAAACAAAACAGCGAGGGTGTTTTCATACTCCCGGCTGGAGAGGCGGCGCATGACCGTGCGGCTGCCCGTGCTCTGAAATTTGCCATAGGCGGCCACCGTGCCTTCGCGCAGGGCGCGGATCATGGCGAGGCGCTCGTCATCCGTGGGCTGATCCGCCTTTTTCGGCGGCATCTCCTTCAAGGTTAGCTGGTCGATGATGTCACGCGCATCAATGAGATCAGGGACGGATTTCAGCGGCAGCGCGAACTTCTCAAAGGCACGATCGCCCTTTTGTACATCCGCGTCATGGCACTCCAGGCAGTACTTCCCAAGGAACTGCTGGGCAAGCTTGGGTGCCTCGTCAGCCGAATGAGCCTTAGTAAGGAGCGCGAAGCAAAGCAGCGCGCTCAGACGCGTGGTCGGAGCCATCATGCTCATCACGCGAAACGCCCGGTGCTGTTGCCAAAGGAATCCGTTTCCACGCCCATCTTCTGCGCGATGTCCACGAAGAGATTGCAGAGCGGCACTTTGTTGATGCCCTCACGCGGCACTTCGCGGAATTCGCCATGCTTGTAGCCGCCACCCGCGAGGATGACGGGCAGGTCGGAGTTCTTGTGCGAATTGCCATCGCCCATGCCGCTGCCGAAGAGCACCGCGGTGGAGTCCAGCAGGCTGCGGTCACCATCGTTCATCTTCGAGAGACGTGTGACGAATTTGCCAAAGTGTTCGATCTGATACTTCTCCAGCGTGATGAGGCTCGCTATGGCCTCCGGGTCATTGCCGTGGTGTGAAAGGCCGTGCCAGTCTTTCTTGATGCCAAGATGCTGCGGCATGAAGTCGCCGCCGATTTCCAGCGTGGCGATGCGTGTACTGTCCGTCTGCAGGGCCAGCGCTATCAGCTCATAGAGAATCGGCAGGTCTTCCACGGCGTTATGGTTCGCGGGCTTGTCAAAAGGAGCCTTGGGCTTCGGCTGGGCAACCCAGCGCTGGCGCAATTCCAGGCGCTTTTCCACATCGCGCACGGAAGTGAGATACTCATCCAGCTTGTCCTTGTCCTCTTTGTTCACGCGTTTGGAGAGGCGGTTGGCCTCGTCCATCACCGAATCGAGAATAGATGACTGCACCCGGTTTTCCTGCACCCGGCGTGCCTGACGCTCCGTGGAGTCACTGACGAAAAGCTTCTCAAACAACTGCGACGGATTCGTGACGGGAGGCACGCGCACGCCCGACTTCGTCCAGGCGATCTGGCAGCCGCCGTGAATGCCGCCTTCCGAGCCGACGGTCAGCGAAGGAAACCGCGTCTCGAAGCCGATCTCGTCCGCGAGATACTGGTCGATGGTCACATTGCCATCCGGGCGGTTTTGCGCCTCGGAGTTCAGCACGCCGGAAAGAAACGAGTGCACCGCGAAGTGCCCGCCTTTCACGCCATGGTCCAGGCCACGAAAGACCGTCATCTGGCTGCGATTTTCCCACAGCGGCTCCAGCAGCGTGGTCTTCTCATAGTCGCGGCCCTTGGTGGTCGGAAAGAGCTGCTTCGTCTGATAGCCCAGCAGATTGCCAATGGCCACAAATCGACGCGCTCCTGCGCCTGCTCCTTTGGCGGTCTTAACGGCGGAATTACCGCCCACAGTGCCAGCCATGAGTGAGGGTAGTCCCGGCAGGGCGAGGGAGGTGCCCAGAGATTGGAGAATGAAACGGCGTCTGTTCATGATTTGGGGGTCTGACTACTACGTAGCCAGAACACCCCGAGTTGCAGCAGGAAACACGCCCTTTTACTCGGATTTCAGCCCCACCGTGTTGACCGCGATCACGCGATAAGTGTGCTTTTTACCGGCTTCAGGCGCTTTATCGGTGAAAATCATCTCGACCAGCGGGTTGGTGGGCGTGTCGCTGTATTGCAGACCTTGGAAAACCGGACGGCCAAAGGGGTTCTTCGGCTGCTCCGGCACGGTGCCGATCTCTTTGCCATCGCGCTCGATGATGAAATGGGCCAGACCGCTTTCGAGATCGGCTTTTGCCTTCCAGGTAAGCACGTTGTCTTTCACCTGCAGCCCAGTTGGCGCAGGCGGCGGGGTGGTGTCGGGGACGGTGGTGTCTTTGACATAGACCTCCCAGTCCTTGGCGACCGCCTCATTCGGCAGCCACACGGACTTGTCTTTTTCGCCCGTAAACTTGGCAGCAGGCACGGCTTCAGTGCTCAGCAACGCTGCAAGCCAGGCATTTTTCGTCGGCATCGGCTTCAGCGCACCTCCGCTCTTTTCCGGCAGTCTTGCGGTGAGGCAGGCATCCAGCCAGCGGATGGTGAAATAGCGCTGATTGCCGCACTCATGCGTGGTCAGTGGGTCCACTGACACGCCGATGAGACCACCCTTCGCACGCACGGCGGTGAAGAACGTTTCGTTCGAAGCCCAGGCTCCGGCAAAGCGCCCTTCCTTGACCGTCACACCTTCCTTGGTGCCTAGGTTGCACATGATCGGCACCCCAGCGACCGCATCAGACAGAGTGTAAATCTTGATCGTGGGCCGGGCCGGATTGGCCTCCAGCATCGGCACGCCTGAGCGCAAGCACGCTGCTGCGACACGATCCGGATGCAGCAGTGTCATGCCACCCGCCCAATGACCGCCGCCACTGTGCCCCCACAGCGCCCACGGCACCTTGGCGAGTTCGGGATGGCCGGACTTAGCACCGAGATCCGTCAACGCCTTTTGAAACGCCGCATCCGATCCATTGCGGGGATCACACCACATTTGGCAATCAGCCTTCTCCGGCTGCTCATAAGACGGTGCCAGCAAGGCGCAGTCATGCTTTCTAGCCAGCGCCTGCCAGTGCAGGTCATAGGCACCTGTGAGACCGGATTTGCACGAGCCTTCACCGCAGCCGTGTTGGTGCACGATCACCCCACGCAAGGACTTCACGCCGGGCGGAACCCACACGGTGTAATTCACCGGAAAGATCAATTCCCCGGGCTGGGTGGAGGCCTCATAGCGCACGCGGTAGTAGGGCGGATCAGCCGCAGGAAACACATCATAGGGCGGCTGCTGCGCAGACAACGAAGCTGTCAGCACGAAAAAAGAGAGGAGGGCAAGGGATCGCATGGAAGCAAACCAACAGGGAATGAAGTGAAAAAGTTGCAAGCGAGACGAGAAATCACAGTGCCACGCCCGTTCTTCCTGCCCCGCCCGATCCAATTTCCCACCCACGACTCATGAGACCTGCAGCACTTCTATCCCTGTTCATTTTCGCCGCCGCTGCTTCCGCTGAGGACGGCTTCACCTCCCTGTTCAATGGCAAAGACCTCACCGGCTGGGATGGCGACCCCAAGCTCTGGAAGGTGGAAAACGGCGAGGTCATCGGCACCTGCACCGGGCCAGATGCCATGCCAAACAACTCCTTCCTCATCTGGCGCGGCGGCCAGGTGAAAGACTTCGAACTGCACGCCATCGTGCGCGTCGAGGGCGACAACAACTCCGGCATTCAATACCGCAGCCGCGAGCTGCCGGAGGTCGCTCCGTGGGTCATCACCGGGTATCAGATCGACATCCATCCCGCCACCGAACACACCGGCATGACTTATGAAGAAAAGGGACGTGGCATCTTCGGCCTCAATGGCACCAACGTCATGCTCGATCCCGCCGGCGCGCTGTGGAAGCTCTCCACGCACGAACCGGTGAAGGTCGATGTCTCGCAGTGGAACGAGTACACCATCATCGCACGCGGAAACCACTTGGTGCACAAGATCAACGGCAAGACCACCTCTGAGCTCACCGACTACGATGAGAAGAAGCGCGCCCTGTCAGGTCTGCTGGCCATTCAGCTGCATCGTGGCAATCCGAACAGCGTGCACATCAAAGACCTGCGCCTCAAAGTGCTCGAAGTCACAGAACCTTCGACCTTTGATCCCGCAAAACTTCCTGCCGGGGCTGTGAAGATCGAGAAGCCGCGCACGAAGAGCCCGCAAGGCACCGGACCTGTGGTGCCGCCGTCAAAGAAGTGAATCTCTTCTGCTCTGATGAAACGTCTCCTTTTTTCCCTCCTCGTCGCATGTTGCGTGCCGCAGGTATCATTCGCCGCTGAGTCACGTCCGAATATCATCCTGATGATGGGGGACGATCACGGCTGGGAGGAGACAGGATACAACGGCCATCCCCATGTAAAAACGCCGGTGCTCGATGACATGGCCGCGACGTGTTTTCGCTTCGAAAACTTCTACGCCGCACATCCGAGCTGCTCGCCCACACGAGCCAGCTTTATGACGGGCCGACATCCGAACCGCATGGGCACCTTCAATCCCGGCTTTTCCATCCGCCCGGAGGAGATCACCATCGCGCAGATCCTCGCCAAAGCCGGCTACCACTGCGGCCACTTCGGCAAATGGCATCTCGGTCCGGTCAAAGCTTCTTCACCAACGAGCCCTGGTGCCATGGGATTTCATGAGTGGGTCTCGCACGATAATTTCTTTGAGCTGAATCCGTCCCTCTCGCGCAACGGCGGCCCGCCGGAGGTCATCAAGGGCGAGAGTTCCGAAATCGTCATCGACGAGGCCATCAAGTTCATCGACCGCGCCAGCAAGGAGAAGAAACCCTTCTTTACCGTCGTGTGGTTTGGCTCCCCGCATGAGCCCTACAGCGGCCTGCCGGAGGATCTCGCGCTCTACGATGATCTGCCGGCCAAATACAAAGACAAGAAGGTCAAACTCACCTCCAACGAAACCGGCGGACCGACCACACGCCCGCAGGGTGAAGTGCTGCGCGAACGCTATGCCGAAATCACCGCGATGGACCGCTCCATCGGCACGCTGAGAAAGCACCTGGCTGCCAGCGGCCTGCGCGACAACACGCTGCTCTTTTACTGCGGCGACAACGGGACCTCTCCGGATGCTTCGCTCGTCCTGCCGCATCGCGGCGTCAAGGGCCAGGTCTATGAAGGCGGCGTGCTTGTCCCCGGGCTCATTGAATGGCCAGCCCGCATTTCCCAGCCACGCAGCACGAAAGCCCGCGCCACTACCAGCGACCTCCTGCCCACTCTATGCGCCCTCACCGGTCAGCCGCTTCCAGATCGCCCCATCGATGGTGCCGACCTCCTGCCTGTGATTGATGGAAAAATAACCGAGCGCTCCAAGCCGCTTTGGGTTTGGCAGTTTGACGCCGCTCATCTCAGCAAGACCGAGCCCTACATCGATCCCCAGCTGCAGCAAGGCACCACGCCGCTTGCCAAAAAGGCAGGAGGCAAAGCCACACGTGACTTCAGCAACTTTCGCCATGCCACCATTGCAGACGCCGATTATCTCGGCCCACGTGCCATCATTGACGGCCACTACAAGCTGGTGGTGCATGAGCAGAAGAAGGGCGGGGCAGTGAAACAAGAGCTTTTCGATCTCGCCACAGATCCTGCTGAAAAGACCAGCGTCTTTGATCAACAACCCGACATCGCCAAAAAGCTGCAGTCCGAACTGCACGACTGGCAGCATTCCGTGCTGCACAGCCTCACCGGCGCGGACTATCGCAAGTAGGGATTTTGCTCGTCTTCAAAATTTATTGTCCGGTTTCGCTGCCCACCGCGAGATACCACACCGCAACTCCACGTTTGTTCCAACCTGTCATGACCAACCCAGCCACCCTACTGCTCACCCTGTTTTCCTTCGCGACCTTCGCGAGTGCCGCGCCACTCGTCTTTGAAGGCACCGATGGGCCTGGCAAAGGAAAACACATCGTCTTCCTGGCTGGAGACCATGAATACCGCTCCGAAGAGTCGATGCCGGCCATCGCACGTCTGCTGGCCAAACATCAGGGATTCAAGTGCACCGTGCTGTTCGACATCGACAAGGAAGGCGACATCGTGGCGGGCGAAGTCGCGAACATGCCGGGAATGGAAGCACTGGACACAGCGGATCTCGCAGTGGTCTTCCTGCGCTTTCAGCAGTTCCCGGCGGAGCAGATGAAGCACTTTGATGCCTACCTCTCACGAGGTGGCCCAGTGATCGGACTGCGCACCGCGACGCATGGTTTCAAGACGACGAAGGATGATCCCTTCGCGAAGTATTCTTATGACAGCAAAGTTGCCGGATATGAGCTGGGCTTTGGCCATCAGGTGCTTGGTCAGACCTGGGTGGGCCACTACGGCACCAATCACAAGCAGAGCACGCGCATTGCCATCGTGCCGGACAAGGCCACGCACCCGATCCTCCGTGGTGTGAAAGACATCTGGGTGCAGGCGGGCGGCTATGTGGGCAAGCCGACGGATGGCGAAGTTTTGACGATGGCCCAGCCGCTCAATGGCATGACTCAAGATTCTCCTGCGGATGCCACCAAGCCGCCGATGCCCAGCGAGTGGACACGCACCTACAAATCTGCCTCCGGCAAAACGGGCCGCGTTTTCACCACGCTGTACGGCACCTCGGAAGACATTACGAATGAAGGCTATCGCCGCATGATCGTGAACAGCATTTTCTGGGCCTTGGGCCTGGAAGACTCGATCAAGCCTGACCTCGATGTTTCCTTCGTTGGCCCCTTCAAACCGAACACCTTCGGCGGTGGTGCCTATGCACACGGCGTCAAACCCGAGATGTATGCGGGCTTCGCCTCGCAGATTCCAGCGAACAACAACACGAAGAGCACCGCCAAAAAATCAAAGCCGGACGAGAAGCCGGCGGCAAAAGCTGATGCAGCATCCAAGGTGACCATCGCCTCAGGCAAGCCTGCACGCTATGTGCGAATTGAGCTACCCGGTGACAAACGCTGCCTGCAAATCGCAGAGATCGAAGTGATGAGCGGTGGCAAGAACGTGGTGAAGGGCGGCAAGGCTTCACAATCAACCACAACCAACGGCGGCGTACCTGAACGGGCCTTTGATGGCAACAAGGACCCGGAATGGGGCAAGGGTGGCCAGACGCATACGAAAGAGAACCAGCCGAATCCATGGTGGGAAGTCGATCTGGGCTCCAGCCATGCCATCGACACAATCGGACTGTGGAGCCGCCGAGGCTTTTCGGACCGTTTGGGCGACTTCACACTCCAGTTGCTCGATGAAGCTCGCAAACCGGTGTTTGAGATCAAAAGCGTCGCCGGTCCGGATTCGATGACCATCGATGTGAAAGGCGGGGGCAAGCTGACCTACCTGACCTTTGATGGAAAGCCGGGCAAGCCTGCGCAGAAGAACTCCGGCGGCGGCGCTGCTCCTGTGAAGGAACCTGAACTGGCCGAAGTGCCTGCCGACTATAAAGACCCTGCACCTTTCGCCTTTGGCAAAGGGGATGTCGTCGCCATCCTCGGCAATGGCCTCCCTGACCGCATGCAGCATGATGGGTGGATGGAAACGCTGCTGCAAAGCCAGCTTCCTGATCTGCAGGTGCGCTTCCGCAACATGAGCACCAGCGGCGACCGCCCGAACAACTACCCGCGCAGCAGCGGTGCCACGCACATGACGGACTACCTGCGCCATGTGAAGGCGGACGTCGTGTTCGGCTTCTTTGGCTACAACGAATCCTACGACAACAAGCCAGAGGAGTTTCAAAAGCAGCTCGTCGAGTTCGTGAAGAAGACCCGCGGCAGCAAGGCAAATGGTAAATCCTTCCCGCGCATCGTTCTCTTCAGTCCCATCGCCCATGAAGACACGCACAACGTGAACGTGCCGGATGGCAAGGCGCACAATGCGCAGCTCGAAGCCTACGCGAAGGCCACTGAGGCAGCGGCAAAGGAAGCGGGTGTGGCGTTTGTGGACCTGTATCATCCCTCACTGGAGCTGTTCAAAGCCGCGAAGGAGCCTCTCACCATCAACGGCGTGCATCTTTCCATCGAGGGAGATCGTCAGCTCGCAGAAGTCATCGCAAAGGCGCTGATCGGCAAGCAGGTGAGCGCATCGCCCTCCATGGAACCGCTGCGCGAAGCCGTGATGGACAAAGACCTTCACTGGTACAACCGCTACCACGCCTCCGACGGCAACGACGTCTGGGGCAGCCGCTCCACGCTGAGCTTTACCAATGGCCAGACCAATGCCGTCGTGCTGCAGCATGAGCTTTCCATGCTCGACGTCATGACCGCGAACCGCGACGAGCGCGTGTGGGCTCGCATCACCGGAGGCGACAAAAAAATCGACGACAGCAACGTGCCGAAACCCGTGCCCGTCATCTCCAACGTGGGAGGTGGCAGCAAGAGCAGCAGCGCGCAGAAGGAAGGCACCCTGAAATACATCAGCGGTGAAGAGGCCATCAAACACATGGCGGTGAAAAAAGGCTTCGAGGTTCATCTGTTCGCCGACGAGTCGCGCTTCCCGCAGATCGCCAATCCCGTGCAGATGCAGTTTGATTCAAAAGGCCGTCTCTGGGTTGCCGCATGGCCGACCTATCCGAAGTGGGAACCGCTGAAGGAAATGAACGACGCTCTGGTCATCCTGCACGACGACAACAACGACGGCAGCGCTGATCGCGCCACGGAATTTGCCCGTGTGCAAAATCCCCTCGGCTTTGAGTTCTGGAACGGCGGTGTGCTCGTCACCCGCCAGTCGGAGATACTCTTCCTCAAGGACACCGATGGCGACGACAAAGCGGACGTGCAGACCATCATGCTCATGGGCCTCGACAGCTCAGACTCACACCACGGCGCAAACAATCTCATCTACGGCCCCGACGGTGGTCTCTATTGGCAGAGCGGTGTGTTCATGCAGCACAACCACGAACATCCCTGGGGCCCTTCGCTGAACACCGGAGCCTCCGCCATGTATCGCTTCGATCCGCGCCGCTTCACCATCGCCAAGCATGCGGACAATTCGCCGAACCCGCATGGCACCTCATTTGACTCCTGGGGCTACCAGTATGCCACAGACGGCACCGGCGGCCGCGCCTATCAGGTGCGTCCCGAAGGCAACGGTTTCAAAATGTATGAACTGCTGAAGAAAGAAGTACGCCCCGTGACCGCCAGCGAGGTCGTCAGCAGCACGCACTTTCCCGATGAAATGCAGGGAGACTTCCTCATCTGCAACGTCATCGGCTTCCTCGGCGTGAAGCATTACCACCTCGAACGCGACGCCGACAACGGCACCGTCTGGGGCGAACCCGCAGGCGACGAACTCACCGTGAAAGTCACTCAGGCCGACGGCACTGTCACCGAGGAGACCTCAAGAGGTTTCCTCATGAGTGGCGACAAAAACTTCCGCCCCAGCGATGCCGTTTTTGCACCCGATGGCTCGCTCTACCTGAGCGACTGGCACAACGTCATCATCGGCCACATGCAGCACAACGTGCGCGATCCCAACCGCGACCACAAGCATGGCCGTGTCTATCGCGTCACCGCCACTGGCCGCCCCTTGCAGAAGGTCGTTCCTGTGGACGGCCAGCCGATCCCCGCTCTGCTCGAAAATCTCAAACACCCCGCCGATGGAGTGCGCCACCGCACTCACATTGAGCTCAGCGAACGCGACACCAAGGAAGTCATCGCCGCCACACAGTCTTGGATGAAGCAGTTTGATCCCACCAAGAAGGAAGACGCTCACAACCTCCTCGAAGCACTGTGGATTCATCAACAGCACAACGTCCGCAATGTCGAGCTTCTCGGTCGATTGCAGAAGTCGCCTGAGTTGCACGCACGTAATGCCGCCAATGTGGTCCAACACCTCTGGTTCAACGTTGAAGCCTCCATGCACGGCGGCGTCATCGCTGCTGAAGCCGAGGAAAAGGCGCAGAAGTCCGGCATCCTCAGCGACACCGCTGAACTCACCACTATCCGCGTCGCCACCATTCCTGAGCGCATGATGTATGATGTGAAGGAACTCAGCGTGAAGGCCGGCAAGAAGGTGAAGCTCACCTTTGCCAATCCCGACTTCATGCCGCACAACATCCTTCTGGTGAATCCCGGCAAAGCCGAGGAAATCGCCACCAAAGCAATGGCTCTCGGTGCCAAAGGCTTCGACACCGGCTTCATCCCCGACAGCCCTGACATCCTCTGGCACAGCAAGCTGCTCGACCACGGCAAAGAACAAGTCATCGAGTTCACTGCCCCCGCCAAGCCCGGCGACTACCCCTACGTCTGCTCCTTCCCCGGCCACTACCTCATCATGCGTGGTGTGATGCATGTGAAGTAACCCATTTGAGAATATCCACATCAGGTTCTCCTCTCGAGAGCCTTGCAGTCAGCATCCTTCGTTGTCCGGTTTTGTACCGCAATGTGAGGTGAATCCATGCGTTCATCCAAGTCATCCACTTTATGATCAAGCCCGCCGTTCTCTTTCTCACTCTGGCGATCCTCGCTTACGCTGCGGACGCGCCGGAAACGCCGGCTCGCAAACCAGCCATGGCGATCAACCCGCTGGATGCAAAGAACACAGACACGGGCAAACCTGCACCACCTGAAGACCCGGCGCTGGCGAAGTATTACATGGAGGAAAAAACCGCACCGCTGCCACCGGTGACAGCGGCCGTGGATACAGCGCTACCGCTTGCTCTGGCGAAGGGCGATCACGTCGTGTTCATCGGCAACACCCTGTTTGATCGCGGCGCTCAGTTCCCGCATTTCGAGGCAATGCTGCTGAAGGGGCACTCAGACAAGCAGCTCGTGGTGCGTACGCTGGCGTGGTCGGCTGATGAGGTGGATCTGATGCCGCGTCCGACAAACTTCGGCACGCTGAACCAGCACCTGTTTGCGCAGAAGGCGGATGTGATCTTCGCGGCGTTTGGATTTAATGAATCGTTCGGCGGGCTGGAGAAGCTGCCGGATTTCAAACTGCGGCTCACGGCGTTGGTGCAGGAGCTGAAGACGCATGCCTACAACGGCAAGACGGCGCCGCATGTGGTGCTGGTGTCGCCCATTGCCAATGAGAACGTGACCGGCGTCCCGGCGGCGGACATGAACAACGCACGGCTTGCCGCCTACACCAAGGCGATGGGTGAAGTGGCTGCAGAGGAGAAAGTGGGGTTCGCCAACGTGTTTGACCCCATGCTGCCAGCGATGAAGGGCCTCACCTTCAACGGCGTTCATCTGGAGGATAAGGGGTACGCGGTGTTTGGCGACGCGCTTTACCGCGCTACCTTCGATGTCAGCGCCCCAGAAACCACGCCCGAACTGCGTGCGGCCATCGCAGACAAGAACCGGCAGTTTTTTCAACGCTACCGGCCGCTGAACGGCTTCTACTACACAGGCGACCGCAACAAGGATTACGGCTATCTCGACTTCCTGCCAGCGATGCGGAGCTTTGATGTCATGGTGGCGAATCGCGACCAGCGCATCTGGGCCATCGCACAGGGAAAGAGCTTCACTGGCAAAAAAGTCGATGACTCCAATGTCCCCGAGATGCCAGCGACGAAGGAGAGCAAGGGGGCGAACGAATGGATGACACCCGCAAACGAACTCGCCGCCTTCAAGATCGATCCGCGCTTCGAAGTGAACCTGTTTGCCAGCGAAGAGCAGTTCCCCGAAATCGCGAACCCCATTCAAATTCGCTGGGACACGCAGGGCCGCATGTGGGTGAGCACTTCGCAGGCCTACCCGCATCTCTACCCCGGTCAGGAGCCCAAGGACCGCCTGATCATTCTCGAAGACACGGACAACGATGGCCGTGCCGATAAATCAACGGTGTGGGCGAGCAACCTACATATCCCGCTGGCCTTTGAGTTTGGCGACGGCGGTGTGTATGTTTCCGATGAGCCACACCTCACCTTCCTCAAAGACACGGATGGCGATGGCAAGGCGGACTTCAGCCGCCAGATCTTCACCGGCTTTGGCACGGAGGACTCCCACCATGCGCTGCACGATTTTGTCTGGAGCCCCGATGGCGATCTGATCATCCGCGACTCGATCTTCCTGCACTCCCAAATTGAAACCGCCTACGGCCCCGTGCGCCTCGAAAACTCCGGCTGGTTCCGTCTGCGCACCGACACGCAAAAGCTCAGCACCTTCGGCAGCTATCCGAGCACCAATCCCTGGGGCGTGACCTTCGACGACTGGGGCCATCACATGGCCAGCCATCCCATCTTCGCCAGCGCATTCCACGCCACGAATCCGCCCTATCCTGAGCAGCATCCCGGCGCTGGCAAAATGCCCGCGTATTCCGGCACCTGCGGTCAGGAGTTTGTGGATTTCGATTTCTGGCCGCAGGAGTTGCAGGGCGGCTTCATCAAGGCGCGCTACAAACCCACGAACAACATCGAGATGCATCAGTGGATTGAAATGGACGATCACTATGAGGAAAAAAAACTCGGTGATCTCATCTTCTCCACCAACCTTAGCTTCATCCCCACCGATGTGAAGGTCGGGCCGCGCGGCGACTTCTACATCTGCGACTGGTACAACCCCATCAAAGGCCACGCCCAGTACTCGTTGCGTGATCCGCGCCGTCTCCGCACCAGCGGACGCATCTGGCGCATCGTACCGAAGGGAGCAAAGCTCGCCGAACCACCCACAGTGGCCGGTGCACCGATTCCCGCACTGCTGGATCTTCTAAAGAGCCCGCACTACCGCTGGCGCTATCAGGCCAAGCGCGAGTTGCATGAACGCTACGCCGCTGAGGTCAAAACCGCGTTGGATGCCTGGGTGGCAAAGCTAGACCCCAAAGACGCCCGCTTCCGCCACCATCAACTCGAAGCCCTGTGGACCTACCGCACCCTCAGCACAGAAAACACAGCCTTGCTCAAAGAACTGCTCAACTGCGACGAACATCACGCACGCGCTGCCGCGACAACTCAACTGCGTTACGTCGATCTGCCGGATCGCATCGCGCAACTGCAGGCCCGCGCCAATGACGACAATGGGCTCGTGCGCATGGAAGCCGTCATCGCCGCAAGCTACATCGGTACGCAGGACGCGCTGGATGCCGTGCTCGGTGTGCTTGACCGGCCCATGGGCGAACACCTGACCTACGCCGTGCGCACCGCACTTGGCAGCGAAGCGCTCTCGCGGCTTTGGAAAGATAAGGAGAACGAGAAGCTCACCGCATTCATGGACGCCTTTGCTGCCACCTACAAACGCGGTCCTTTCGAGAAGAAAAAGACCGTCGAAGAAACCGCTTTCGACAAGCAGCCCGGTGTCGCCAAAATCACCATCAACTGCGTGCGCGAGCGCATGCTCTTCGACAAAACCGAATTCAGCGTGAAGCCCGGCCAGCCGGTGAGCCTCGTCTTCAATAATCCCGACGCCACCGCCCACAACCTTGCCATCTGCCAGCCCGGCAGCGTTGAGGAAATCGGACTTGCCGGCAACGAGATGGCCAAAGACCCCGAGGGCATCAAAAAGGATTTCATCCCACCGACGGACAAAATTCTGCACCACACCAAGCTGCTCAATCCCAACACCACTGAAACCCTGCGCTTCACCGCACCAAAATCACCCGGAGACTACCCTTACCTCTGCACCTTCCCCGGCCACTGGGTGATCATGCGCGGAGTCATGCATGTGAAGTGAAGGGGGGGGCTCTTCTGTCGTCAGCTTTTCTGCGCCTTTTTTGCGGCTTTCTTAACTGCCTTTTTCTTCGTGGATTTCTTTTGGGCAGGTGGAGGCGCTTCAATCGCGATATCTGTGCTCAGGTCGATTCCAAAGATCGCAGAGAGATCGACACCGGCTAGATCACCTTCAGAGGCGGATAGATCGGTGATAGCGGCGCTGCTGGCATTGGAGAGCAACTCGGCTTGATCCACGCCACGCAGGGTGAAGAGCAGCTCCGGTCTCGTGTCGAGCAGCACCCCGACTCCGTAGAGCACAGCGGAGACATGCTTGCACATGTCCGCATGGTCGGGACAGGAGCAGATGAAGCGAATCTCTTTTGGCTTCGGAAACAAGCCTTCGTCGGGATCGGTGAGCACCTTCATCAGGCCATCTCCGAGTTTTCCCGCGAGCAAATCCAGCATGGAGCCGATCTGCCCAGCGCTCGATTTCACGATCTGCTGCCACTGCTTCTTTGGCAGCGGTTGGATGGTGATGCTCGTGTCATAAAGTTCTGATCCTGCCACCACCGCGCTGAGCTTGCCTGATTCGATCTGCAGGTCGTACACCTTACCCTGTCGCAGGTAGCTGCGTCCACGCGGAAGCCGCGACTCATAGTCCTGATACGACTCCAGATTGCGGCACCAGGACTGCCCCCAGAATGTCGTGCTCAGTTTTTTCTGTCCCGCTGGAGCCGGCAGTACTTCAAATTTTTCCCCACGCTTCTTTCGCTTCGCGATCTCGCGCTGCACCTGTTTTTTTTGTTCTTCGACATCTTGGTAGGACCACCACATGGAGTTTTTTACACGACAGCGGAGTTCACATCAAGAGCGACCAAGCTCAGCAATTCCTCCGCACCCATGTCGGTGAGCAGTTTTTCGGCGCCGCCGTCGCCGGTGATCAGGTCGTGGGCGAGGCTCATCTTTTCTTCGATCAGGGCGTCGATGCGTTCTTCAATGGTCCCCTGGCAGACAAATTTGTGAACCATGACGTTCTTTTTCTGCCCGATGCGGAAGGCGCGGTCGGTGGCCTGGTTTTCGACGGCGGGGTTCCACCAGCGGTCAAAGTGGATGACGTGGCTGGCAGCGGTGAGATTGAGTCCTGTGCCACCGGCTTTGACGCTGATAACCATGAAGGGCGGACCATCGGGCTGCTGGAAGGACTCCACTAACTGCGGGCGCTTCTTCACGGCAGTGCCGCCATGGAGGATGAGGCCCTCACGGCCAAAGACGGTGGCGAGGAATCGGGCGAGTGGATCGCAGGTCTCTTGAAACTGTGTGAAGATGAGCGCGCGTTCGCGGCGCTCGGCGAGTTCGCTGCAAATTTCCGCGAGCCGCGTGAATTTGCCGCTGTCTTCGGGGTTCCAGGCACCGTCGCCGTTCCAATGACTTGGATGATTGCAGATTTGTTTGAACTTGAGCAGGAAGCCGAGCACAAGGCCCTGACGCTTGATGGGTTCCATCTCCTTGTCGGCGAGCATCTTGGCGAGTTGATCGACGAGTTTTGCGTAGATGGTGGCCTGACGTTTCGTGAGGCCGCAGAAGGCCTTGGTTTCGATTTTGTCGGGCAGGTCGCTGATGATGCTGCGGTCCGTTTTCATGCGGCGCAGGATGTAGGGCTGCACCAGTTTGCGCAGCGGTGCAAAACCTGCGCTGCTTTTGGCACAGCGTTTCACCGCATCGGCAAAGGCGGCGGAACCGCCGAGCAGGCCGGGATTGAGAAAGTCGAAAAGGCTCCAGAGATCGCCGGGACGGTTCTCCACCGGTGTGCCAGTCAACGCAATGCGCGTGGGGGCAACCAGGCGCTTCACGGCCTTCGTGCTGGCGCTGCCGGGATTCTTGATGGCCTGGGCTTCATCGAGGATGACGACGCTCCAGGGGTGCTGCTGCCATGACTCGGTGCGTTGGAGGAACTGGTAGGTGGTGAGCATGGCATCGCAGCCGCGCAGGGCTGCGGCAGGGTGCTGCACGGCGTGGTCGAGCGCTTCGCGGGAGGTTTGGGAGGGATGGGCGATGAAGAGTTTTAAATCGGGGGCGAACCTGGCGACTTCGGCCTTCCAGTTGCCGACGAGGGAGGCGGGGACAATGAGCAGGGCGGGTGTTTTTTTCTCCTTTTGCCGAGCGAGCAGCAGCGCGATGACTTGCAGTGTTTTGCCGAGACCCATGTCATCGGCCAGGCAGGCCCCGAGGCCCAGGCGAGTCATTAACTGAAGCCACGCGAAGCCTTTGAGCTGATAGGGACGCAGGGTGGCGCAGAGATTTGGTGGAGGTTGTGCTTCGGCAGGATCACGCATCTGATCGAGCAGGTGTGCGAGATTTTTGCCCGCCACGATGTCGCTCCAGTCATGCACCAACTCCGTGCCCGCTTCCTCCACGGCCGCCAAACGCGGATCAAAGCCCGCGAGCATGCGCATTCCGTCGAGGAAACCGATGCCGCCTTCGCCGGTGGCATGCTGAACCCTTTCCCAATGCGACATCACCTCCTGGAGTTGGGCGCCATCGACCTCGATCCAGCGGCCGCGGAGTGAGACGAGGCCGGTGTCGGCGCTGAGGAGTTTTTCCCATTCGGCGGCGGTCAGGGGCTCGCCTTCGAGGCTGGCGGCGATTTTGAAGTTGAGCAGGGCTCCGGCATGGAGGGAGGATTTTTTTGGGGCATCGATCGTCACGGAGACGGCGGGGCGGGGGCCTTTGCCGCTGCGCCACCAGTCGGGGAGTTTCATGACGATGCCGCTCTCTTGAAAGACTGTGGTCTCACGCAATACGCGAAAGGCCTCCTGAGGCGACATGGCCATGGGTTGAAAGAGGCGCTTTGTTTCCAGCCACTCTCGGAGGAGTTTGGATTTCTCGGCGGCGGTGCGGACTGGTGCCAGGAGGGCATTGAGGGCGGTTTGATCTTTCTGGCCGGAGTAAAGCTGGAGCGCACGGGCCAATGGCAGGTGCTGTGGCTGGCCGGTGGCGCTGAGTTTTTCGGTGAAGGTGGCCAAGAAGGCGAAGGGGCGCTGGGTGTCGGTCTTGTTTTCGGCGAGGTGGAAGGTCACGCGGCCGACGACATGCCAGGCGGGGCATTCCTCGCGAAGCCAGGACTCCACGCCGTTGGTGGCCAATTGATTGATGTGCTGGGCGAGATCGTGCCACCAGCGTTCGAGGACTTCCAGAGTGAGGTATTCCGCGCCAGCGAAGGGTGGTGCCGCGGCCATGAAGTCGGTCAGGGAGGGGGCGGGAATACTCAGGGCATCCTTGGTCTGGCAGAGGCGGGTGAAGAACTGCTGGGCAAACTCCCGGAGCCATTTCCAGGGGGGCTCCAGTTCGGCGGTGAGCAAATCCGTGCTCAAAACGCGAAAAATGGCGCTGGGAGAGCCGGCGGCGGCGATTTTCCTGTCCGCCGCCGATTCCGCCACTCCTTCGTGGGAAAGAAAACCTGTGGGGGTGAGGACGGGGGCGAGCATGGGCTGTGTGTGGACGAGGAAGCGTTGTCAAACAAGGAGTTGGAATGTGGAAATTCAGCAATCCTCGTTTCCCAAAGGCCACTGTCCATGCTATCGCTCCGGTTCCCCCGCCGCTGACCGGCGTGGGCCTCATTCCTCGCATGTCCAGCCTCATCACCGACCTTCCCATTCTGCTCCGACCGTTCGACGCACGCACCCGTCAGGAGGCGGAACGCCTTGCGGACGATGATGCGGTGAGGGGACTTGAACTGCTGGAAGATGAAATGATGGCCGAGGTGCGGCTGGATGATCGGCCTGCCCAAGTGCGCTGGCTGCGCGGCGAGCATGGCTGGCACGGCGAGACGGACGTGGATGACGATCAGGAACTGGAAAATCTGGCCCTGTGCACCACGCTGGTGGCCGTGCAGCGCCGTGAGGCCCGTGGCACGCTGCCGATGATCCCGGTGGAGGAAGAGGACTTTGAGCACCTGCTCACTGCAAAGCTCGAGCGGCCGCTCACGCCTGATGAGGAGAATTATCTGAGCAAGATGGAGAAGCGCTACGAACGCGTGCGCCTCACCGGCAAGATCTTTGACCAAGACATGGTGCGTCTGCATCCGAAGTGGGCGATCCAGAGCCTGGAACCCGTGGCGCTGTGGCCTGAAGCGCCCAAAACCCTGCGTGAGTTCTGGAACTACATCGCGCTCGCGCTTGCTGACAAAGGACTCGCTGTGCCGGCCTTCCTGCGCGGCATGTCCGACATCGACGGCACCCGTGAAGCCCTGCGCGAATGGCGGCACGCCAGTACGGTGCCGACCTGGCAGAAGCGCATTCGTGAATTCATCGATTCACGTCAGGATGACCGGCAGGCCCACCGTCAGCCGCCGCGTGTGTGCGACTTCCGTCTGCTCATCACGGTGAATGATGCTCGCCTGCAGATGCGCCTTGAAGGTGAAACGCCGTCCCCGTACACCACGGTGGATGCCGCGCTGCTCGACAATCTGCGCCGGGAACATCGTGATGGGCGCATTGTGACTTCGGGCGGCTCGGAACTGCTGCTGGTCTCCTGTCTGTCGCAGAGTGATGAGAACTGGAACGACTCCTTCCGATTGGAATCCAAACACCATGCGCTATGGCTCGCGACGCTGTTTCAACAGCCGGCGCTGCAGGAGCGCATGATCACCCTGGATGAAGTGCCTTTCCAGCGTGCGGCCGAGCCTCTGAGCTGGGTGGCGCGCCTGAGCGAGAACGGGCTGAATCTGACCCTGCAGCTTGAAACAGCGGACGGTACTCCCGCTCCACTGCCGCTGCGCATTCTGCGCGGGGTGCAGACGTTGTACCTGAGTTCCGACACTTTGTTCAGCGGCCCCGTGTGGCTGCATGATGAGTCCCGCATTGATGCCAGTGTGACCATGCCGCTGGAGGCGCTGGCCACCGCAGAGGGCATCTCCTTCATGCGTGAGATCGATATCCCGGTGCCCGACGCGATCAAGAGCCGTGTGCGCCACGAGGATTTGCACGTGAACATCACCGCCGCCTGTCTGGCCAAGACCTCGCACTCCGGCGGAGCTGAGTTTGTCACCCTCAAGGCCGAGGCGGTCGATGGTGAAGGGCGCGTGCGTGAGATGCTGCGCTTTTCCGGCTGGCAGCCGGTGGATGAAAAAAAAACGGCTGAAAACGACGACACCATCGTCTGCCGCGACCGCCGAGCCCTGCGCGACGCCGAAGAGCTGATGAACCAGCTGCGCCGCACCTGGGACATGGAGAATGACGCCTGGCGCGTGCGCATGGCGAAAGACTTCCCGGATGTGTTTCATGCCTGGGCCGGGCAGCTCCCTGAGAACGTCAGTCTGAAGACGGATGAAAGCCTGCAGACCATTCTTGCGGATCCGCTGATTGCCCGCGTGCGCATCGAGGCCACCCAGGCCGGCAGCATTGACTGGCTGGACCTGCGTCTGGTTTTTGACATCGAAGGGATGGACCTCAAACCCGCCGACATCCGGCGCCTCATCGCCGCGAAGGGCGAGTTCGTGCGTCTGGCTGATGGCAGCTGGCGCCGTGTAAAGCTGGAGCTCAGCGATGAGCAGCAGGAGATGCTTGACCGTCTGGGCATCGACCTCAATGAGAACAGCGACGAGTCCCATCGCCTGCACTGGCGGCAGCTCGCGCAGGAGAATGCGGCGGAGATCGTCAATCCGAAGGCCTGGAGCAAGATCGTGGAACGCATGGAGGAGGCGAAGCTCGATGCGCGCCCTGACGTCCCCGAGGGGCTGAACGTCACGCTGCGTCCTTATCAGGTCGATGGTTTCCATTTCCTGACCTACCTCACCTCGAATCGATTCGGCGGCATCCTGGCGGATGACATGGGTCTGGGTAAAACCCTGCAGGCGATCACGTGGGTGCTGTGGCTGCGCTCACGCAAAAAAGCCGACGGCCCGCACCTGCCCGTGCTTGTTGTCTGTCCGAAGTCTGTCCTCGACGTCTGGGCGCTGGAGTTCAAGAAGGGCTCCCCGGATCTGCGGGTGCTCGTGCTGCATGACCGTGATCTGTTTGATCTGAACCTGGTGATGACGCAGATCGACGTGGTGGTGATGAACTACGCGCAGATGCGTGGTTTTGATGGTGAGCTCGCCGCCGTCCGCTGGCTTGCAGCGATTCTCGACGAAGGTCAGCACATCAAGAACCCGGACTCGAAGGCAGCCAAGGCAGCGCGCCAGATTCGCGCCGACAACCGTCTGGTGCTGACGGGTACACCGTTGGAAAACCGCCTGCTCGATCTTTGGAGTCTGATGACCTTTGCGACACCCGGAGCCCTGGGTGAGCGCGCCTACTTCCACCGCCACTTTGACCGTCGCAAAGATCCGCGTGCCTCAGAGCGCCTTGCTGCGCGTCTGCGTCCGTTCCTGCTGCGCCGGACGAAATCCCAGGTGGCCCGCGATCTGCCTTCACGCAGTGAAGAAAACCTGCTCAGCGAGATGAGCGGCCGTCAGGCAGAGCTCTACAAAGAGGAGCTGGCCCGTGCGCAGCACATGGTGCTGAACAGCTCCGGCTTTGACATGGTGAACCGCCGCCGCTTTGCCATTCTGCAGGCCCTGACGCGCCTGCGGCAGATCTGCTGCCATCCGGGCCTTGTGGACAAAACTGCGGAGAATGAAGAGAGCGCCAAGCTCACCTCGACCTTGGAAGTGATTCAGGGACTGCATGATGAGGGCCACAAGGTGCTGCTTTTCAGCCAGTTTGTATCCATGCTGAAGATCATCCGCACCAAGCTGGAGGAAATGAAGCTGCCTTACCACTGGCTCACCGGAGCGAGCACGGACCGTGCGGGCATTGTCAGAGCCTTCCAGGAAGATGAAAACGCCAGTGTGTTCCTGCTGTCTCTTAAAGCAGGCGGCAGCGGTCTGAATCTGACCGCCGCGTCCTACGTCATCCTGTACGATCCATGGTGGAACCCTGCGGTGGAGAACCAGGCGATTGACCGAGCGCATCGTATCGGCCAGACGCAGCCCGTCATGGCCTACCGCATGCTGACGAAGAGCACGATCGAGGAGAAGATCATGACCCTGCAGCACAAGAAGAACCTCATGGTCAACAATGTGCTGGGCGAAGGTGGCTTCACCAACCTGCTGGAGAAGGAAGACTTCGACTTCTTGTTTGATATTGAGGCGGAGAAAGTCGCCTAATGCAGACCGTCCATGTTCGGCATGGACGGCGGTATGGTGGAGCGGAAGAACGTGCTCCAGCGCCCCTTCAGGACGCTTCCTGAAGGAACGATGCGCGGTGGTTCATGAGACCCAGGGCTTGTCGCTCCGCTCCTGCGCCCTGAGCTGACTCCATGGGTCTTTCAGACCCGGTGCGGAGCGGTGCTTGAGGGAGGAGTTGCATTCTGCAGGGTGTTCGGCACTGGCTGCTGCTTTCGGGCGTCTTGTGGTGTGCGTAAGGTGACCGGCATGCGAAGAATCATCGGCTGCCGCTTTCGAGCATTTTCTGGCACTCGAGCGTCATGCAGTCCCTCGAAAGCGGCAGCTGCGTTCGTTCCTCACTGCGCGACCGCAGTCCATATAGGGGCGTGGCCAGCTACAGGACGCGGCATTGATGCTGTGACGACGATGTGCAAAGAAGGTATTCGATTTTGATCAACACCCGGAACGATCAAGTCGCCAGGTTTACAACCGAACGCCGGCGATCTTGCCTGCTGAGTCTTGGCAGGGTTGGCTCGATGGGAGAACGCCGACGGCAGTTACTTACTGATTGAAGATGAACTGCCGGGTGTTGATCAGTGCGTAGATCAGATCCTCCACGGTGCTGAGGCTCTTGACCTGGGCCTGAAGGCAAAGGTCCTTTTCCCTGGCGGTGGGCATGCGGGAAAGCACGGCCATATAAACGGCATCAATTCTTTCGTCGGCAGACCGGGCCCTGCCCACGGTGAGCATGAGCTGGCTGTAGCGGTCAACGATCTGCGGCAGGAGCTCTCCATTCATCAATGCCAGAGCCTGGGGGACGGAGGCTTCACTGTTGCTGTTCTCAATGAATTCCCGGTCGCTCTGGCCAAATTCGCGCAGGAAATGACCGCGCGGGGCGGGGCTTTCGATTTCCGCAGCGCGCAGCCACTGCTGGGACTTCCTGGCCCGCAAACGGAAGTAGTCCCGCCACTGCTTCCGGGGGATGTCATAGTACATGGCCTCTTCGCTCCAGACCTTTATCTCAGCTTCGGCGACCTCCGTCTTGGTCATCTTGATCTTGCCATCATCTCCAGCAGCGGCCATCGCGCGCTCGTCGCTGGCAGCGCCGGCCGCCTGCATGCTGGCACTGGGGGCGGCTTGAATCGGAACCTCCCGATTGGGTTCATAAGCAATGGTCTCGAAGGGCTTGCCGGTGACCTTCTCGAACAGCTTTTTTGGCCGGGAATGATCACGTCCGTCATGACAGTACGGCGGGCCTTGTTATAAAGGGCCGTGATCTCACGGTTGATGGATTTAACTTTCGCATTGCACTCAGCAGCGCGGGTGATGGCAGCCTTTTTTTCAGGTCCGGTGACTTTGGCGGCGATGGATTGGTATTTTTTGGCCTCATCGCGGGCCTCCGCCATCAGCTTCTTCATGGCCTCCACACCTTCCGGCTGCTCCTGGTACTTCTTGGCGGCCGCTTGAATGCTCTTGAGCGTCTCGGCCGGATCGGCGATTTTTCCCACCGCCAGCCTGCGCTGCTCCAAGTATTCGCGGGCGGTCATGTTTAGCATGTCGGGATTCGGGTTGATCAGCGTCACAAAGCTGTCCCACAGTTGCTCGGCGGTCATGCGGCGCAGCAGCGGGCCGGTGAAGTGGCAGGCAGTCCCGGGCGCCAGCTCTTCTTGGGAGGCCTGGCGCTGGTAGGTGCTCGTGTTGAAAAGGATGCGCAGATACGCCTTCATGTCGTAATTCAGGCTCACCATGAGCTTTTCAAGATGGCTCAACAATTCGGGATTCACCGCCACGGTATTGTCCGTGAGATCGTCGAGCGGCTCGATGAGGGCGAGGCCGAAGGCCTTTTTCCACAGGCGATTGACCACGACCTTGTTGAAGCGGTCGTTGTCGGGATTCGCCAGCCAGCGTGCGTAGGCCTGGACCCGTGTTTCACCTGGCAGAGGTGTGCATGCATGGCCCATCATGGCAGCCGCTTCGACGACGGATTTGGGCTTCGCATCATCATACCTGTAATCCTTTGGCAGAGTGACCTTGCGCCTCTCGTCAAAGGCCACCTTGGGATAGTGCGGGTTGCCACGATACAGGGCCTGATTGTATAAACGCTCAGCCTGGTGCAAGGCCTCCTCAGCCTCCTGGCGTGCCCGCCTCACTTTCTCCACCTCCGCCCAGTAAGCGAGGCGTTCGGCCTCAGCAGCCGTGTTTTTGGGCCATTCAGGCTGTTTGAACATGGTATGAATGGCCATGCCTTGATCACGCACAAGGTCGCTGATGCCGCCCGCGACACCGCCGCCGTAGTCTCTGATCTCCGCGCCATAGGTGAAGGCCGCCATCTCATAGAACTGCTTCTGTGTCCATTTGTCAAAGGGGTGGTTGTGGCACTGGGCGCATTCGATGCGGGTGCCCAGGAAGACGCGCACCGTGCTTGCCGTGTTGTCGAAGGGCATGCCACGATCACGTTTGTAGTAGCCAATCGCACCATCGGACCAGGCCTTGCCCTCTCCGGCGATCATCTCCCGCACGAACATGTCGTACGGCTTGTTGCTGCGCAGGGCATCCTTGACGAAATGAACATACGCGGGGCCTGTTCGCTGGGCCTTGGATTGAACACGCAGCACATCCGCCCAGTAATGGAAGTAGTTCTGCACATAGCCCTCGGAATCGAGGAGCTTGTCGATCAGTGCCGCCCGCCTTCCCTCTTCTCTGGAAGCCAGAAAATCCTCAGCCTCACGCGCGGTGGGAATCCGGCCCACCACATCCAGATAGATGCGGCGCACGAAAACATTGTCATCCGCCGGGGCGTTGGGCGTCAAGTTGTCAGCCGCCCAGTCCCGAGCCAGAAGCGCGTCAATTTCGGCGGCGGCGGAGGAAACTTCGGTGTCGGCCCGGGCGAGAGTGCCAGGCCAAAACGTGACGATCATTGAACATGCCAGGAGGCTTCTCATGCGAGGTGAAACGCAGAATCACGCCTTGCTGTTGCAGACGGCTACGTCGTCCCAGAACTATGAGTTGGGAAAAGCACAACTTCAGTGCGGTCCCCACTTTTGGAAAACATGGGGTTCTGCTATTACAATCGTCGTCATTGAGGCAACGAGGTGCGGTGGCTTAGGGGACTCAAGGCTTGTCTCTCCACTTCTGCGCCCGGGGCTGAGTCCGTGGGTCTTTCAGACCCTGTGAGGCGAGGCGTTTTGACGAAGGGCGGCAGGAGGGGCATGGCGGCCTACAATGGAGGCAGCGAGATCATTAGTTGCCGCGTGTTCTGTGCGATGCATAATCACATGCTCCGTGCGCACGCTCCTGTAGCTCAACGGTTAGAGCAGGGGACTCATAATCCCTTGGTTGCGGGTTCGAATCCCACCGGGAGCACTTTTTTCGTTCTGCCTTGTCCGACTTGTCATGTGGTGACTGTGTTACTGTGATGCACCTGCTCCTGTCTCAAGGCTGGTATGGCAAAGGGGGATTTTTTGATGCTACCAAGTCTCGGGCCGCCATGAGCGGGATTGAGAAGGACCCTCTGGGTGGTACGGAAAAAGGAAATTCATCCGGTTCTTGTTTGCCTTTCAAATTTGTAAGATCATGAAGGAAATGAAGAAAAACGCGATATATCAACTGCTTCCGACCTTCATTCTGGGGGGGGTGTTGTGCATTGCCGGAGTGTTCTGGCCTTCGTTCGGAGATAAAAAATCCTTCACTGTGGCGGTTAATATCTGGCCGGGCATGGAGGCGATGTTGATGGCGACGCAGTCGAGAAAACTGCAGAATGAGAAGATTAATTTTGTGGAAATGTCCTGGTCGTCCGCAGCCACCGGGGCCTTTCGCCTGCGCGTGGCGGATGCGGCGATCGTGACGTTGGATGAACTGCTGCGACTGGAGGATGACGGTGCCAGGCCGCGTGCGGTTTTAGTGCTGGGGATTTCCGCCGGCTCTGACACCATTCTGGGGCACCCAGGCCAGAAAAGCATTTCTGACCTTCGGGGAAAAAGAGTGGGCGTGGAGCTGAAATCTTCAGGCGAGCACCTGCTGCTGCATGCATTGAAAAAGAACGGCATGTCGATGAAGGACATTCAGGTGGTGCCACTGAACCAGGCGGAAACTGAAACGGCGTATGATGACACAGATCTGGATGCGGTGGTGACAGCGGACCCATGGAGCCTCCGGCTGAGAGACAAGGGGGCCGTGGTGCTGTATGATTCACGAGAGGTGGGACTGGAGCTCAGCCGGGTGCTGGTGGTCAGTGAAGATGCTCTTAAAACCTATTCAAAGGAGGTTCAAACCCTGGTGTCATCTCATCTCAAACATGTCTTAAAATCAGGGGAAATAGATGCGGGTGCAGAAGGACTGGATGTCATACTGCGTCGTGAGAACCTGACGCCGGGGCAGTGGGACAGGGCTGTAAAATTGATTCATGCGCCGGATGCGGAGGAGAACCTGCGGCTGATGAATCCAGCGAGCGGAGAGCTTGCGAAGTGCCTGAAAACAATGGCAGCAGACATGCGGCGGGAGAACTTGATAACGCATCGATTTAAAATGGAACCGCTGCTCAACCCAACCTTTGTCGAAAGAAGCAGGCCATGATATTTCAATCCCTGCAGTTCCGACTCTCAGCGCTGGTCTTCGCTTTTGGCCTGCTGCTGATCGGCATTTCCATTCTGAGGCAATATGACCGGGATGTGAAGTCTCATGTGCAGCAGGTGCGTCTGGACGCCTACCAGGAAGGGACGCGGCTGGCCGGCTTGTCACAGCATTTCTTCAGAAGGCGGCTTCCTCAATCCGCTGATCTGGCGATCAGCTATGCCTCGGTCCAGCCGGACCTCAGACTTGGAGTGGTGGTGGACGGGAAGGACATCATTCGTAACGCCACGCGGAAACAGTGGCGCGGAGTCTCCCTGTGGTCCTGCCCGCTGGGTGTTTCGCCGGCTGTGATCAAGCAATCCAAAGAGAGGCCGGAAGGGGTGCTCGATGAAGATTTGGAGAACGGAAGACTGACCGCGATTTTCCCATTTCGGGATGTCATAGGGGAAATGAGCCAGGGGCTCGTGATTCTGGAGTATGATTTGAGCGCGGTCTTTGCGGCGGCGGTGAGCCACGCCATGCATGAGTCATTGGTCCAGGCATGCCTGCTTGCCGGGGGATGCCTGCTGCTGTGGTCGCTGCTGAGGCTGATGGTCACAGAGCGTGTGAAACTGATCGTAGAACAGACGAAGCACATCGGTCCAGATGAGATGATACTCAAACCCATTGATGGGGGCGATGAACTGGAGACGATTTCGAGGAGCATTGCCGATGCCACGATCAAACTGCAGGATTCGGAATGGCGCTTCAGGCAGATCGCCTCAAACATGCAGGATGTGTTTTGGGTGGCACCGCCGGATCCCAAAACGCCGGTCTATGTGAACAATGCCTATGCGGAGCTTTTCGCCCGGCCGGTGTCCGCTTTGATGAACCATCACTGGGACTGGCTGAGAACGGTGGCGCGCAGAGACCGCAGCGTGGCCCTGAGAATGCTGCGCCGCCTGCGTAGTGCCGCCGGTGAGGCTGAAATCGAAATTCGTGTGAATGTCAGTGGCAGAACCGAATGGCTGCGCTGCCGTGGTTTTTCGACTATGAGGCATGGGGAAGAATCTGGAAAGCTTCAGGTGGCCGGCATTGCGAGCATCATCACGGAGCAGAAGGAAATGGAAAAGTATCTGATCGAGACGGCGGAAAACGAGCGCCGGCGCATTGGGCAGGATTTGCATGATGATGTCTGCCAGCGTCTGGCTGCCGCTCAGCTGAAAAGCGGAGTGCTGGGCGGCATTCTGAAGCGTGAGGGGCATTTGCAGTCCACGCTGGCGGCTGACGTGGCGCGCGAGCTGGCAGAGGCCTCTGAACTCACGCGCGGCTATGCGCGCGGGCTGGCTCCCGTGGCGGTCAGGCCGCAGGAGCTCCCGGACGCACTGGACGACCTGCGCAAATTCCTGGAGCGTGCTTTTAGCATCCGCTGCCACATTGAGTGCGAAGAGGTTTCAGATGTTTTGAAGACAGAGGAAGCGGCGCTCATCTATCGCATCGCGCAGGAGCTGGCCACGAATGCGGCGAAGCATGGGCGATCAACCTGGGTGGACATCAGGCTGGCGATTGCCATGGGCTGTCTGCGTCTGGAAGTCTCCAACGACGGGGTGAGCTTCAAACCGGAGGAAGGCGCGCGGAGCAAGGGCATGGGATTGTACATGCTGCGCCAGCGGGTGGATGCCTTGGGTGCCGTTCTGACCTTTCAACCGCGTGAAGTAGCGGAGGGCGGGACGCTGGCAATTTGTGAAATGCCACTTGCAAGCCGCTGACATATCAAGTTTCAAACCAACATGAGCACTTCCCAACCCAAAACTCCAGAAACCCATGGCGCAGCGCGCAAACGTGTGGCGCTTCTGGACGACCACACGATGATGAGAAATGGCATGAAGGTGTTCATCGACAGCCTGCCGGATTTCGAATGCTGCTGGGAGGCGGCGGACTGCAAGACGGCGCTGGAAAAGGTGGAGTCTGACATGCCGGACATCCTGCTGGTGGACATCACCCTGCCGGACCGCAACGGGCTGGAGTTCATCAAGGACGTGCATTCAGTGCATCCAGACTTGATCATGCTGGTCGTTTCGATGCATGACGAGGCCTACTATGCCCACCGAGCCCTCAAGGCAGGTGCCAAAGGGTACATGATGAAAAACATGGGCTATGATCTCTATGAAGCGGCCCTGCGGAAAGTGGCCTCCGGTGGAAGCTGGCTGAGTGACGTGGTCTCAGAGCAGATCCTCAAAGCGTACACCAGCGGCACCAAGCCCCGCATGGAGGGCGGGCTGGATGCACTGACCGACCGAGAGTTCGAAATATTCCAAATGATGGGGGATGGCCGCGGCACGCATGAAATTGCCGAGTCATTGCGCATCAGCCCCAAAACAGTGGATGTGCACCGGATGAACATCCGCACCAAAATGAAGCTGGAGGATGGTGCTGCGGTGACGCGCTTTGCCATCCGCTGGGTGGAGTCGCGCAAGCTCGGACAAGGCTGAGCTGCGGCTATTTTTTGTGCCGAAAGCCGACGATGCGCACCTTGCCGGGCGCAACGTCGTAGAGCTTGCAAAGATCCTGCAGACGCATCAGCAGCCATGGGGTGAGCAGGTTGGAGCCGTTTTTGGTGAACAGGATGTCGTCTGCCAGATAGGTGGCTGAATGCACGGCGCGGCCGTCCGGGGTGATGAACATGAGAACGTCACCGTAGCGGTAGGGGGGCTCCACCTTGTCGAAATCCTGTTTCAACAGGCTGGTGGCGAGGCGTGTGTCCAGCAGGAAAGGCTGGGGATTGAGGTTGAAAAAATTCAAGCTCGTCCAATGACAGTCGGGCAGGCGCCCTTCGGCGGTGTAGCTGATGTCCGGATAGGTGTAGAGGAGTTTGCGTGGCAGCGGCGGCATCAGATGAAGGATGTCGAGATGCGAGAGACCCTTGGTTTGAAGGATGGCGCGCATCAGCGGCTCCAGCTCTTTCTGACGCAGGCCAAGACCGGTGGACCAATAGTTCAGAAGGTCTGGGATGGAGTCATCCTGTGAGAGCTCCAGCTGGGCCATGAGCGTGCGCACGCGTGTGAGCTTGCGCATGATAAAGCGCGCTTCAGCCACGTTTTCAGCCTGACTGAGCAGCAGTGGTATGTCAGAGAAGACCAGCGCGTTGCCTGCCTTGTAGGACAGGCTTGAAATCTTGCTGATGATTGAGGCGGAGAGTCCGGATTCGCGGGCCCATTCCTCCACCGAATCTGTCAAAAAGAACACCGGTGAATACTGGAATGCATTGGCCGGACTGCGTGCAAGGTGGGTGTAAATGATCGCTCTGTTTTCCGGGGTCAGATTTTCCAAGTCGGTGGCGGAGGGAAAGACATAGGCATGCTGCGAGTCTTTGACTACGCGCCTTGGTGACAGAATCTGATCAAGCCTCTCCTGAGGCATTCCGGCGCTTTTGAGCAGAGTCTCGATTTGATCGAACTCGGTGATGTCAAAAACCCACTTCGTGGTCGTGCTGGGAAGCGGGAACTTCTCCACCACATAGTCGGGTGCTTCGAGATAGAAGTAATAGTAGCTGACTCGTCCCCAGGGGCCGCTGGCACAGGAGTAAAGCTCATTCTGAGGAAGAGCAGAGCGGTCTTCAGCGCCAGCACTCATGCTGGCAAAGAAAACCAGCAGCAGAAAGACGGAGGAAAGCCTGGCAATGGCATGAGCGAGATGCGGGAACTGATTGTTTCGGCAGGGAAGAAAGACAAATGCAGGCGGTGAAAATGAATGCATGCGGGGCGCGGATATGGAGCAGTGGGTTTTGATGACAGGTGCCTCAATCTCATTGGCTGAGCCAAAGAAACTCGCATGAATCCAACGTTAGATAATCTTCAATTCAACCGGGTTTAAGAGGCAAAACCATCCGGTCTTAGAAGCATAAGCAAATGCTTCAGATGAATGTATTCCGATGGTGTATTTCAGGGCACGGACAAACTGCATTGATGCACAAGCCACGACCCCAATAGGCAGAAAAAATCATTCAGTCAGAATGAGCGGGTAATAACGGAGCTGTGCCCGGCAGCCCTTCCAACCCACCCCCCATTCATGAAAGCAATGATACCCCATGACAACCGTTTTCACGGCATTAATTTCCACTCCGGCGCTGGAGTGCAGGCACCGCGGGTCGGGCGCTCGCTTCTGGCGTTGCTGATCGGGATTTTGGTGTTGTCGCTGCTCGGGCGCGTCAACGCACAGACTCACAGCTCCATCGGCAACTGGACCTTGAACAACAATGGCAACTGGAGCCTGACCACCAACTGGGGCAACCTCGACGGCGGCACTGATTACCCAAGCGGCCAGGACGCATTTGCGAACTTCAGCACCATCAACATTTCCGCCAATCGCACAATCACGCTGGATGTGCCGGTGACACTGGGGGATTTGAGCATCGGCGACAGTTCAGGCGGGCAGAGTTACACCATTCAAAGCGGCACGCTGACATTTAATTCTTCGGGCGGGATTTCGACGATCACCAAAACCGACGGCGGTGGCAATGACACGATCTCCTCCGCCATCGTGCTCAACAATGAGCTCGACATCACGAATTTCGACATCTCCAACGGCCAGGGACTGCTCCTCACCGGCGTCATCTCCGGTGGCACCGCAGGTCAGGTGACGATCAAATTCAGTGATGTGTCCGCGCCTGGTGCGGATGGATCTTTGAACTATCTGTATCTCAACAATGGAAGCAATTCTTTTGCAGGGCAGCTGGTGGTGGATTCGGGGCTGCTGCGTTATGAGGCGAACCCGCGTGCAGCCGGTGCCCGAGGGGTGGGCAATGAGACCATCGCCATGGGCGAGGGCGGCATTGATTTGCGCGACCAGGATTTCAACTATCAGTCCGACGACACGGAAATATTCATGATCGCCGGCCGTGGGCCCAACGGTCTTGGCGCGTTGCGCAATACGGCGGGCACAGCATTCCTGTCCCACCTTGTGGTCACGGATGATGCGGTGCTGGATTCGCAGGGAACGATCGTGCTGGAGCGGCGTCTCAATACTGCGGGCACGGCAGGGATCGCGCCCATTCTGGATTTTGGCGGCAAGAATCTGACGAAGATCGGCGCCGGTGATTTCATCATTCGCGGGGTGGACGTGTTGAATGCGAACGGTGCATCACTGACGGTGAATGAAGGGGAGGTTCGCTTCGAATCCCGTGGATTGATCAGTGGGACAGGCACATCGGCAGGGATCAATCTGAACGGCTTGACGGTGAACCTGGCCTACAACCGGAATCCTTATGACAACCTTGACCTGGCCAATGGCAGCCGCACGACGGGTGATCTCTTTGGCAATAACATCTTCCAGACCGCCCTCCAAGGCAATGCGGTGATTGATGCGCGTTTTTCAGTCGGTTCCTATTGGGGTGAGAGTGTCACCGGGACAGGCGCCCTGGCAGAGCAGACGAAGGAGACGCTGAGCTTTGACAGCATGATCTTCAATTTTAACAACGGGGTGTTTCAGCGTGAGGGGAACGGGGAGGTGGGACGGACGTTTGACCACATCTTCACGAACGTCACGATCAACCTCGTCGGCGGCGGCATTGGCCGAAATGCAACAGGCAATGGCAACCTGTTTGACCTCAGTGGCGGCTCCGGCAGCTACAACAGCACCGCCGGCTTCTTTGACCACCCGGGTGTGACGGAGTTTGACGGTGTGTTTGATAACATGACCGGAAGCAACGCCGGCACGGGGTTCACTGTCCGAGGCTCCCGTGAACTGCGTGTCACGGGCAACAGCACGAATTTTAACGGAGACGTTCTCATCAAGCAGCCGACGGGCCGCTGGATCAGTAATTCCTTTGATCGCGGCAACGGTGGTCAGGCTGGATCGGTTTATTTCAACATGTCTCTGGCGGGTGCGGGTGGCAGCCTCAACCATGCAAACTCCATCACGCTCACGCGATGGGGATCGCTGGCCTTGCTGAACAACTCCGACAACGCGGTCTATGCCAGCGTGAACAACGACGACCGCCTCAATGATGCGGGCTTCACCAATCTGCGCAATGGCTACCTGCTGCTGGAAACGGACACCACCGTCACCAATCATGAAAACTTCGGCCACGTGGTGGCGGATTTCGGCACCAGCGTGCTCTACCTGGACACCCGTGCGGGTGGCAGCTTTGACGGTTCGTTCCAAACCTTCACGCGCAACAACGGGGGGGTGCTCAAAATCTACGACACGAACCCGTCCCACACCTGGGGCATCGGAGGTGGCGATGATCGCATTGCGATCAATGACACCACCGGCCTCGTCACTGTCGGCGCTAATGCGCCGGGCACCACCTCCCAGAACATCGTGGTCGGATTGTTTGGCGGCGTGGTTCCCACCCTGCAGACGCCCACCATCGGCAGCTACACCCGGCCGCTGGAATCCGTGCAGGGCAGCTACATGTACAGCGGTGGCGGCACGGGACTCATGACACTCGACGGGGGTTTTCTGCGTCCGCTCACCGCTGCGGAATATGACACCGGGCTGAATCCGACCGCTGGCACCAACTGGCTCGTCAATCGCTACATCGCTCCTGTCACCGGGGTGGAAAACTACGGCGACGTGAACAATTACTCGGGCCGCAATGTGACAACGGACACCGCCATCAACTCGCTGACGGTGAGCTTTGATGCCGTGGCATCCTCACAGGTGGTGGGGACGTCCACCAAGGATTACATCATCATTGAGCAGGGAAAAACGCTCAAGATCAACTCGGGTGTCATCAACTTCACCAGCTTCATCGAGTCCAACAATGCGAACATGGAAGGAGTGATCCGAGGAGGGTTCCTCGACATGAACGGCGGTGTGGCGTTGATCAATTCCAATGCTCTCTGGCATGACCTCGATCGTGATTCGGTGAACTGGTATGAATTCATGACGGGGAACAGCTCGTACATTCGTTCTCACATTGTGAATGTGACTGATTTTGTGAGGACGGGGCGCAACACGCTGTATCTGGACACCTGGAACACCTTCACAGGCAACATCTACAGCAGCGACCAGGGAGCGCTGGATGTGCGGCATACAGGGGCATTGGGAGCGGGGGGCATCGGCCGCGAAGTGCAGCTGGGTGGAAACTCGGCATTGATTCTTGAGTACGGCACCAACATCAGCGGCATCAATCTGCGTGCGACCAACACGTTTCAAGGATCTGCCGCCGTATTGCGGGCTGAAGGGGCGACCCACAGCACCTGGGGCGGGGATGTGATTTTGGATGTGGCGGACGCTGCGGGCAGTTCAGAATTTCAGTCCTACACCATCACCGCCCGCAACAACGGGACGCTGTCGGTCTATGGGAACATCTACACCGACAACAACGCCAACCTGACGGACAGTGACGCCTACGCTGATCCTCCCATTGTCACCACCAATTTCGGCGAGGCCTACACTTTCAATCTGCGCGGACAGTTCCGTGACGTTGCCACAGGCAATCTGAGCACGGACCCTGCAAACGCCGCCATCACCTCCATCTTCCGCACCGGGGACTCCTCCACCCGGCTGGATGCGAACCACTCACTGCGCTTTCAGATGACGGGGCATGATGAGGGGAATGTGAATGTCTTTCAGCAATGGGATGCCACTGGGCGCATGGATCTCAACCGGGGCTACTTCCGCATTCTGTATGATCCGAACGCCGCGGGCAATGACGGCACCGGATTCCTCACCGACGGGGCGGATGCGCTCATTCAGGGCAATGACTATTGGACTCGTCTGGCGCTGGGTGCGGATGGTGCCGGAACCAACACCTACCACACGCATCTGCTGCTCACGAAGGACGGTCAGGTGCTGAACTGGTCGAACCAGATTTATGTGTACAACAACAACCGCGACGGCACGATCAGCATCGGCGGTGAAAACACCAGCGGCACGGTTTACATCGGTTCCCAGGACGGGGCGTCCAACTACACCCTCTATTTTGAAAACCAGGGAGGAGACCGTGACCTGCGTTTCCTGCAGTCACGCGGTGGCAGTACGGTGGTCAACGCGCGTCTGTTTGACAATGGCACGAGTGTAAACTCCAGCGCATCCGTCATCGGCCCAGGCACGGTGATCTTCAATGCAAACGCCGTCGGCGCCTCCACCGTGGAGCGCTGGAACTTCATGGGAGGTGAGGCAGTCTGGCAGGCGAACCCAAGCAGCGGGAGCCTGTTGGGAGACAACCGTTTTGGCGTCACCACCGCACAGGTCTTGTTTGGGGGGGGGGGGTTGACCTACATCGGAGATACAGTGGCCAATCGTACGGAGAACCTCACGGGCAACTTCCGCCTGCTCAATGGTGAATCCGGCATCAGCGTGATCGCCGGTGCGGGGCGCACCGACACGCTGAACCTAGGTGCGGCTGCGGCTGTCTTCACCAAAAACCAGGGAGCGACGCTGCGCTTCACCGAGAGCGGTTCGGGCACCGGCGTCATCACGCTGCAGGGCACGGGACTCACCAACACAGGCATCATGTCCTATGCCACTTATGGCACCACTCCTGGTGTGGTGACCGATTTCGCGAGCAACGGGGCTGCAGGTGCCATCGGTGCATTCGACGGCTATGTGACCGGAACTGCCGAAAGTGATTTCGTCAGCGGCAACACGGTGGACGTCACCAGTGACGTCAGTTTCAGCACGGCAGCGGCCCCGGACAACCTGCGCATCAATGCGCCCGTGGATCTGACGCTGGACGGCCAGACGATGACGCTTGGCGGCGGGGCGATCCTGATCACTTCCAACAACAGCGGAGCCAGCAGCATCAGCGGCGGCGTGCTCACGAGCACCTTCGATGGCAATCTTGGGGGCGCAGGCACTGTCAGCGACCTGATGATCCACCATTTCGGCACAGGTTCACTCACCATTGGCGCGACCATCGCCGACAGCGGTGCAGGCAAGGTAAACCTTGTCCTGGGCGGCACGGGCACCACCATCCTCACTGCGGCCAATACGAACACCGGTGAAATCTACCTCAACAATGGTGTGCTGAGCATTTCGAGCGAAAGCAATCTGGGCGCCATCAATGGCAGCATTGTTGACCTCACCCGAGTGAGCAACGGCGGCAACGGAAGCTCCTCCAGCACGGCCGCTTATTCCGCCAACACGAATGCATCCATCGTTTTCACCACGGCAAATGCTCCTACGACCGCTGCCGTGGGCACCTTCAACTCCAGCACCACGGTGGTCACCGCCACATCCTTGACCAGCGGTGGCGCGGGCTACACCACCGGAGTTTGGGCGAACTTGGATGACCCGAACAGGACGACGGAAAATTCGGCGGGAGTCTGGGCGATCCTTGACAGTGGAAACCTCCACTTTAACGGCGGGACCCTGGCGGTGACACAGGATGTCACGCTGAATGGTGCACGCACTTTGTTCCTGGGTGCCAACGGCGCCTCCCTCGATGTGGCAGCGGGCAGGACCCTGACCATCAATGGCTACATCACCAGCGAGATCAGCCAGATCAGTGCGGCAAACGGCTACACGGCCAATCAGCTTGGGGGCGCGGATGATCCTGCCAGCAATGGGAATCCCGACATTGGCGATCTGATCATCCAGGGCGGGGGCACGGTGGTGCTCACGGGTGCGCCTGACAACACCATCCGCGCCAACATGTTCAACAGCTACGGCGGCACCACCTGGATCAACAATGGCACGCTGAAGATTGCCGGTGCTGGAAGCTCCGCCTTTGGGGCGCTGGGCACCAATCGTTCGTTCATCGACGGCACGATCATTGGGGGGGGCGGCACGCTGGAATTCTCCACCACATCTGATCCCTCCCTCTATGAGTGGCTCACTTTTGGTGGCACCGGCTATGAGGGCCGCGGCGCTGTACTGACCACCGGCACCGGCCGCGTGGTGAGGCTCAACGGCCAGATGCAGGTGAACAGCCCGACCCTCTTCAACCTCGCCAGCAACACCTATGGCTACATCCGTCTGGGGGAATTTGGCGGGGCGCTTTACGGCAGCGGGGACATCCTCCGCACCGGGGCCAATGAATTTGGCTTCTATCTCAATGCCCCGGACTGGACTGGGCGCTTCCTCAGCGGCAGCGGCACCAGCCGTGTCTCCGGGGTGGGGAGTCTCCAAGGCATGATGGGCATGGAGCTGGACAGGAATTCGTTCTTCTTGTACAGCGGCGGCAGCACCAGCGTCGATGAATTCCGTGATCGCTTGAATGACAATCTGGTGATCACCAGCAACGGCTACACACGCATGCGCATTGAAAACGCAGCGGGCGTGTTCTCCGGTGAGGAAAAGGTTGGCGTCGTCAATGTGACCGGGGGCGTCTTTGGCATTGAATTTGCCCTGGGCGGTGACGTCATCAATGGTGGGGTGCGTCTGCAAGGTGACTATGCGGCCTGGCATTTCACCGACATCGTGCGCAATCCGGGCGCCACCATCATGGTGCGCAACTTTGACCCCGGCATGGACATCTCCTCCGGAGTCACGGATCTGGCAAACCGTGCGCTTGTGCTGGTGGACAATGCACCCACACTCAGCGGCACTGGTGATGGCACCAACGGGAACACGGCGATCATCGCGGGTTTCTTCGGCGGCACCCGGCCGACGCTGCTCAACACGACCACGGGCATCGCATGGGATGAGGACCGCACTTCACGCTACCTGATGACTTCGGTCTTGAGCACCAATCCGATCACAGGTGCGCCGGTGTACTATCTGCGTCCGCTCTCGGACGCGCCGGGATCCACCGACTACAAAATCGTCAACGATGCAGGCACCGCCGCTGCATCCGCCGGGCCGCTGGATCTCACCACGGCAGGCATCAGCGCGGATCAGAACGTGCGTTTTGTCGGCATCACGGATGACGCCATCGGCAACGGCTTCACGTCCCGCGTCAACTCCATCCTCACGCTGGATTCGGTGGTGGAGGCCAATTCGGTGACTTTTGCCACCGATGCGACCGCCACCAACGTCAACGGCGCCGGCAATCAGGTGAATCTGTTCATGACTCAGGGCGGCACCTTGAGGATCAACTCCGGGGTTCTGATGTTCGCCAACATGGGCACGATGGACAGGCTGGGCAACAGTTCAAACACGGGCATCAATCTCGACATCAACAACTACATCATCGGCGGGAACCTCGACTTCAATGGCAAGGAGGCGATCATCTATGCCGGCAGCGAGTGGGCGCAGTACAACGTCTCGGGCAACACCGCCTACAACAACACGGATGGCGACAACACGACCGCGATCATCCGCACCAGCATCTACAACACGGGTGGCAACGGCTTGACGAAGACGGGCGCCTCAAGCGTGACTCTGGAAGCCGCCAACTACTACACCGGCGACACCACCGTGAACTATGGCAACCTCTATGCCCGCCATGACCAGGCGCTGGGGTTGAGCACCCGGATGAACGTCACCGGCGGCGGCAACTTCATTCTGGGCAACAATGCGCGCATCATGGGCGTGGACCTCTACATCGGACAGCTCTACGGCAACAATCTTGCCCTCTATGCGGAAGGTGATGGCGCCGAGTGGGGTGGGAACGTGATCATCGACAACGTGGACTCGACGGGCAGCGCCGGCGGCATCACTCGTAATTTTGTGCCGCGCATTGAGGCCGCCTCCTCGAACACGGTCTTCCACATCAATGGCAATCTTTATGGCGGAGACACGGTGGTGATGCCAGGCGCGCAGGCCACCTCCCGTGTGTTCACCACCTACACCGGTGCCTCCTACAGCACATTGGACTTCATGGGGCAGATCCGGGACAAATCCACCGGGGCGGTGAACCTCAGCGGCGGGGACACGCTCAATGATGCGCTGCGCATGGAAGTGGCGGCGACCACCGACACTGCCAACGTGCATCTCTACCAGCAGTATGACGCCGCAGGGCGGATCAGCATCGTGCGCGGGGTGCTGCGCTACATGGGCGACGGCAATTTCTACACCGACGCGGCTGCACTGGCGATGGACCCGAACAGCGAACTCTCGGGCTTCCAGATGGGCGGACGTTCCCTGATCGACAGCAACGTGGGCATTGGTGCTGCGGACGTTTCGTTCTTCCTGCACAATGACGGCACCACGTTCAACCTTTCCAGCTGGAATGTGGGCGTGGACACCACGGATCCTGACAACAGCCTGGGCAACAGCAACTACGGCTTTGGCAACACCACCGGCAACACCAGCCTCGGCGGTGAAAACATCAGCGGCACCATCACTTTCGGCACCGGCACCGGCAGCATCCGCTTCACTCAGGCGGATACTCTCTACAACCGCAATCTGAACCTCTATGCCGCCCGCGGCGGCACGGTGGACATGAAGGTCAACTTCCTTGACGGCGGCAGCTTCGTAAACTCCTCCATCACCAAGGTTGGAGCGGGCACGGTGCGTCTTCTCGGCTCCAGCGCCGGGGACAGCACGGTGGAGGCGCTCAAGATGCTCGGTGGTACTCTGGTGCTGACCGGCTATGATGTGAATGCGAGCCGTCGTGTCGGCAATGGTGCTGCGCTCACGCTCAGTGGCGGCTATCTCATTGTGGATGCCACGGCAGGAACGGCCCAGGAGGATTTCAGCGATCTCACGCTGAATTCTGGCGGCTCGCGCCTTGCTGTGCGAGGCAATGCCACGGTGAACATCAACTCCTCCATCACGCTGAATCCTGCTTCAGGCGTCACCATGGCATTCGTGGAAAACAGCGGCGGCGTCATCAACATCTCCGCCCCCGGACTCACCACCACGGACGGTGAACGCTTCGGCTACTGGGCGGTCTACGGCAATGTGCTCGGACAGATCACCGACTGGGCCGCACGCGAAGGCACCACAGGTGTGAAGGCCTTCAGTGCCTATGACGTCAACGCGTTTGCCAGCGGCAACAACACCGAGGTGACAACCTCGGCGAACTTTGCCGCCGCCACCGCCACCAATTCGATCAAGTTTGGTGCGGCCGCGAATTTGAATCTCGGCGGGAACACCCTGACCGTGGAAAACGGAGGCATGCTCGTGAGCTACGCAGTGGCAGGGGCGGTGAACATCTCCAACGGCACGCTCACCCGGAACGGGGCGGGCGACATTCTGCTGCACAACTATGGTGCCGACATCACCACCATCTCGGCAAACATCACCAACAGCGGGGCTGGTGTGGTGAATCTTGTGACAGGCGGAGTCGGCACGACCGTGCTCAGCGGCAACAACACCTACACCGGTGACACCTACATCAATGGAGGCACGTTGCAGATTTCCAGCGAGTCGGCTCTGGGGAGCATCAGCGGCTCCATCGCCCGGCTGGTGCGTGAGAACAACGGCTCCAACAATGGTGCCAGCAAGACGAATTCGGCACTCTTCTTCCTCGGCGGTGGCAGCGGTTCAGGAGCAGCCGGTGTATATACCACCAACAGCAGTCAGAACGTGACAACGACGACGCTCAATTCGGGGGGCAGCGGCTACACCAGCGGCGTATACGTCAACACGCTCTCGGGTGGAACCGGGAATGCAGGCATCTGGGCCATTCTCGACAGCGGCAATCTCCACATCGATGGCGGTACGCTGGCTGTGACTGACGACATCACCCTGAATGGCGCGCGCACCATCTTCCTTGGAGCGAGTGCGGGGACCTTTGACATCACCGCCGGCAAATCGCTGACCATCAACGGCTACATCACGAGTGATGTGACCGATTTGATCCCCGGAGATGACAATCCGATCGAACTCACCCGTCCTCTCGTTGGTGGTCTGGCTGTCGAAGGTGGCGGCACTCTAGTGCTCACGGGGGCGCCGGACAACACGGCGCGTGAAAACATGTACAATGGCTACAACGCCCTGACCTCGATCAACAACGGCACCATCAAAATCGCCGGTCTGGCCTCCTCGGCCTCTAATGCGCTGGGCACCTACGGCGGCTGGGCGGACAGCACTTACATCGGGCCAAATGGCACGCTGTTGATGAATGTGACCAACACGGATGTGGGCCTCTACGAATGGCTCACGCTGGACGGCCAGGGCTACCAGGGCGGCGGCACTTTCCAAAGCGTCACCGGCAACACCGGCACCACGCGTGCCTATTATCTGCGCGGTCAGATCAATGTGCTCAGTGATGCGGTCTTCAACCTGCGCAACGGCAGCAACATCTACCTCAACAACGGCGGCGGCGAAACCTACGGCTCCGCCAACATCATCAAGATCGGCCAGGGTGAATTCCGCTTTTATTCGAACGAATCGAATTTCACCGGCAGCTACATCAACGCCTCCGGGACCGTCCGCGTGTATGATGCAGGCCGCATCATGAGCATGGCCAGCATGACCCTGGAGCGAAACAGCTTCCTTGGCTTGAACAATGACAACACCAGCTCGGATGAAACCCGCAGCCGTCTCGGAGACGACATGCCCATCTACACCAACGGCTACGTCCGCATGCGCATTGAAGGATCCGCAGGCGTGTTCTCCGGCATTGAAAAACTGGGCACGGCCAATGTGATGGCCGGCCAACTGGGCATCGAGTTTGACATGGGCGCGACGCTCGCTGGCGGTGTGCCGGTGTTGAAAGGAGAATACGTGGGCTTCCACTACACGGAGATCGTGCGAAATCCCGGCACCAGCGTCCAGTTGCGTCTGCTTGATCCCGGCACCTCCTTTGCCGACAAGAATTTCAACGCCGCCGTGCCGTCCAATGCCAATGGGAACATCGCCGTGGTTCAGGTGGACGTGCTGCCCACGCTCAGTGGCACGGGGGATGGCAGCAATGGCAACGCCGCCGTCGCCGTCGGCTTCTTTGGCGGTGTGCGCCCGAACTGGTTCAATCTGGCGGGGACGGGCAGCATCTTCAATGAAGACTACATTGCCAATCGTCTGGTGACAGTGGACACCAACAGCGCGGGAGACCACTTCCTGCGTCCGCTGCTTGATTCAGAATACAAGGTCGTGGGAAATCCGGACACCACGCAGACGACCTCCATCAAGCTGGAGGACCAGGGCATCAGCGCTGATCAGAACCTCAAGATCGTCGGTGTGACCAGTGACAGCCTCGGGGTCAATGAATTTACCAGTCGCCAAAACTCCCTCCTCACGCTGGGCTCGGTGGCTGCGGATTGTGCGCTGCCCAGCGGCATCAACATGGTCATCAACTCCCTGACTTTTGCTTCTGAATCCTTCGGCAGCGGAATCAATGGCAACGGGAACTGGACCTCTTTGATCATCGCAGACGGCGGCACGCTCAGGATCAATTCCGGCATGATACAGATGTACAACACCGGCGCGCAGAATATGCACGGTGCCGCCTACAACGCGAACAACAACATGGACATCCGCAGTTCCCTCAACGGTGGTTCCACGGACTTCAACGGCATGGAGGCTCAGTTCAACATCGGCAGCATCTGGGCGCACTACAACACCACGGACGCCATCAACGCCTACAGGGCGACAGACTTCGACAACAACTACTTCTACATGAACTCCAGCATCGTGAACGCCACCGGCCTGGTAAAGTCCGGCGGTGCTTCGCTGTTCCTGAACGGACCCAATTACTACACGGGACTCACCACCGTGAGTTATGGCGCTATCTACGCCCGGCACGACAAATCTCTCGGCAGCAGCTCGCAGGTAAACGTGACAGGCTACGGTACCTTTGTGCTAGGACTCGGCTCGCGCATCACCGGGGTGGACCTCTACGTCGGCGCGCTCGCCGGCATCAACACCGCCCTCCAGATTGAAAACAATTCCGTCTGGGCCGGCAATGTCATCATTGACAATGTGGACTCCGGTGGTGCCACCGCCTACGCACGCAGCTTCCTCCCGCGTATTTTCAGCAACACCACAGGCCTTGCCAGCATCGACGGAAACATCTACGGCGGTTCCACCGCCATTGGCTCCGGCGCCCGCACTGACTCCCGCATCTTCAGCACCTACACCGGCGCCTGGGGCCTGCTTTATCTTAATGGCGTGGTGCAGGACAATGCGGCAGGTGCGCTCACCGGCCCGATCGACATCTTCAACCAGTCCCAGGTTCTGCGCATGGAAGTCACCGCCAACAACGATGAATCAGCGGTGCAGATCGGCCAGCAGTACAACGCCGCAGGCCGCATCAACATTAATCGTGGTTCTCTTTATTTTTCCGGCAACGGCAATTTCTACACCGCTGCTGCCGCCTCCACAGTGAACTCCGCACCCTTGAATCCGATGATCGGCCTGCAGATGGGCGGCAGATCGCTCACGTCTGACAGCGGCCGCGGCGCGGCAAACCTGGCCTTCTTTCTGCTCAATGCGGGTGCGAATTTCAACCTGATGTCCTGGCAGGTCGGTGTGGACACCAGTGATCCCGACAACCTTGCCGGCAACTACGTTTACGGTGAAGGCAACACCACCGGCAACACCACCCTCGGCGGCGTCAACTCCACCGGCACGGTGACCTTCGGCACCGGAGACGGCAGCATCCTCTTCACCCAGGCGACCACGGCTTACACCCGTGACCTCGGCTTGTTTGCCGCCACGGGTGGCACAGTGAACCTCAATGTGAATCTGGTGGACGGTGGCAGCCTTGTGAGTTCCTCCATCACCAAGCTCGGCGGCGGTCAGGTCAATCTGCTCGGCTCCAGTGCAGGAGACAGCACGGTGGAAGGCGTGAATGTCATGGGCGGAATTCTCGCCCTGGCCGGTTATGACACGAACTTGAACCGTCGTGTGGGCAATGGTGCCTACCTCACCCTCGCGGGCGGCACCCTCGCCATGGATGGCAGCACCGCCTCGTTCACGGAAAACTTTGGCAGCCTCAAGCTCAACCAGGGCGGCAACGCGATCGCCGTCATCGGCAATGGCGTCAGCAATTTTGGCACCCTCAGCATCGCGGGCACGTCCATCACCCGTGCAGCGGCCGGCACCATCCACTTCCAGTCCATCGCTGGTGGCATCATTAATTTCTCCAATGCGGCCATGAAGAGCAAAACGCGTATCGGCTCCTACGCGACCTATGGCGCCAATGCATCCAACACCGCCTTCGCCACCGACTGGGCGGCGACGGATGCCGCGGGCAACGTCATCGCCTACACCGGCTACTCGGCCGACAGCTTCGGCACCGGTTTGCAGACTGACGTCCAGAGCGCCGGGCTCACCGCTGCCACCACGAACTCGATCCGCTTCAACACGGCGGCGGGCACGATCACCAGCGGCACGCTCGTTCTGAATGAAGGCGGCCTGCTCATCACCAGCAACTACACCACGGGCACCCCCATCGCCGCAGGCGTGGGACTGACCACCGTCGGCAGCGGGATCGACTTGCTGATCCACAACTACGCCACCGGCGTGGTCAACTTTGACGGCAGCATCACGGGCGCGCAGAACGTCGTGTTCACCGGCACCGGCGAGCTGGCCTTCACTTCACCGAGCAGCGTCAGCAGCTCTGTGGTCAGCAGCACCACGGTGAACAATTCCTACACCGTCACCGTGGGCAGCACGGCCGGACTGACGGCGGGAATGGATGTGAGCGGGGTGAACATAGCCGCAGGCACCAAGATTCTGAGCATCACCAATGGAACGACTCTTGTGCTCACCAAACTGGTGACCGGAGCCGGCACCAACGATCTGACCTATTCCTCCACATCCTACACCCCAGCAAACACCTACACCGGAGCCACCCACATCACCGGATCGGCTGTTGTTTCGATCAACAATGTCGGGGCGTTTGGTTCCACCTCCGGCTTCCTGCTCAACGGCGGCACGCTGAATTACTCGGAGACCGGCGCCACCAGCGCGGCGCTCACGCAGAACATCACGCTCGGCGGCAACAACGGCATCATCAGCGTCTCGGATGCAGGCAGCACGCTGGTCATCCGTGGGGCGGCGAATCAGATCTCCTCGGAGGTCAACAACATCATCGCCGCCTACGGCACGAACAATCCCAACGCCGGTGGTCTGCAGATCGTGGGCTCAGGCACCGTTCAGTTCGGCGACCGCAGTGGATTCTTCAACAGCACCACGGAAGATTTGCTGGGGTTGGTGAATAATTACACCGGCCTGACGATTCTCGGAGACGGGGTCAACGCCCTGCGCGTGGACATCCAGGGCAAGGGCAACAGCAATGCCCAGTATGTTCCATTCGGCACCACCCAGTCCTGGGCGGATGGCACCATCATCAAGAACAACGTGACGGTTGAGTTCTCCATGGTTCGCGATGCTTCGCGCACCGGGCAGCTGCGCTTCCGCGAGTGGTTCCAGATCGGGGAGCAGGCGGGTGATCAGATTCTGTTCGACGGCAGCACCCAGCGTCAGCCCACGTTTGACGGCATTCTCAACATCATCGGTGATCTGACCTTCCAGACCCAGGGCAACCGCTATGGCGATGCCGGCAGCACCGGCAACTCCGAATTTCTCATCAATCCCAATGAGGGCGGCATCATGGGCACCGGCAACATCATCAAGCTGGGCGACGGCAACCTCCGCTTCTACACGCCGCTGCATGAATGGACGGGGGATCTCGACATCCAGGATGGCTTTCTCGGCCTGCAGATGAACTCCGGCGCGATGTTCAACCCGACCGGAAAGATTTACTTTGGTGATTCGACAGGGGTCCAGACTTCCTCGATTCAGATGCGCATCGAAAACCGCTTCTACGGCAACAACACCATTGGCATCGATGCACCTAACATGGACCTGACCGTCAACCGTGACATCATTGTGCGGGATAACATCAAGCAGCTGGTCAGCATTGCTGCAGGCTATCTGCCCACCGGCGGCATGATTCATTTCACCAATGAAATCAACGTGGGCAGCGGTTCATCAAGCTATGTCCGATTCTATTATGAGGACACCAGCAACCTGGATGCCAGCCTCACAGGCCATGTGCAGCAGACGGTCTTTGACATAACAGGGAATATCATCGGATCCAACGCCCTCTACCTTGATGGTAACAATGCTGGAGCCCTGGCCAACAACGCGACTTTCACGGTCTGGATGCGCGGAGACAATTCTGGTTACAGCGGGGTGATCACCATCGGCAATGACAACGGCATCACGTTCAATCCGGGGCGTAATGCCACTCTGCGTGTCGGCGACCAGGCCGGACTGAGCGAAGTGACGGTATTTGGAACCGGCGGCTCGATCGGTTTCCGCAACTACGGCACCCTGCAGCTTGCTGGAAACAGCATGACCTTCACCAAAAATTTCCTGTTCACCGGAGGGATCGGACTGGAGACAACGGCGGGAATCGAAAACGCCTCTGACACTGCCGCGACGATCACTTTTGATTCGGGCACGCAGGCGGGAGTGACATATCAGGACATCGGCATCGGCCTGCGCGATGGCGCGGCGGCGTCGGTCTTTGGTGGCGGCACAGCAGGGTTGACGGTGGTGAAGGTGGGTGCGGGAGACACGGTTTTTGGCTACAGCACAGGCGGCGGTGCCGTGCCAGACTCTTTCAGCAATTACACGGGGGATACTTTGGTGCAGGAGGGCACCTTGATTGCGGGGTCCAACAACTCCTTCTCGCCTTACTCACGGTTCATCGTCAGCGACGGCGCGACCCTCAGTCCCTACTGGGATAATGCGGGTCTGGGCTTTGATGTCACCATTGGCTCGCTTATGGGCGGAGCGGCAGCGGCTGTGAACATTGACGGCGGGGCCTCCCTCAAAATCGGGGGGGACAACACCAACGATGCGGATTTTGCGGGTGTCATCAGCGGCGGCGGAAATCTCTACAAAGTTGGAGGCGGGACGCAGACGCTCTCGGGGGTGAACACCTTCACAGGAAATATGGCGGTGATTCAGGGCGCGCTGATTGGCAGCAATAACAGCGCTTTTGGGGATGTCACCAATAGCATCAATCTGGGGGGCTTCATTGGTCTCGGCAACGGTCTCCTGGATGCCAAGGTGGAACTGCTGCTTTCTGGCACGGCGGATGCCGTGGTCAATCCGGTCACGATGAACTGGTATGATGGCAACGACTACGGCATCACGGTGATCGGCACGCGTGAGACAAGCGGCACCTTCGGCTTTGGCACGGGGGGCACGGTGGATCTCTTTCAGGACATCTCGACCAATGTGTTCTTTGAAGCGGATGGAACTTCCATCTTCAAGTTTGGGGACGCCGTGGGCGATGCGGGCTCCTCTGCCGTGACCAATGTTGTGAAGATCGGTTCTGGCACGGTGGAGCTTCACGCCTTGAACAGCTATGGCATCGCCGGCACCGCCGGCAGTGTGATCGACGGTGGCACGGTGATCCGTCATGGCACCATCAGCATATTCGACAACAATTCTCTCTCCTCCACCGTGGTGGAACTGGGAGACACAAGGTATGACCTGAACAGCGCCTATCTGGCAACAACGAGTTCGCTCATCACCAAGACCACCGGCAGTTTTGATCCCGTCGGCAATGGCGCCAGCGGAGCGGGCAGCGGAGCCTTCCTCAATGTCAATGCCGTGGTGGATGGGGTGACGATCACGGCTGCGGATGTGGGCAAGCGCATTCTGGTGAAGAACGAGAGCGACCACCCCGAGTATAATGGTGTCTATCAGGTCGTGAGCGTGGATGGCAGCTGCGGCCAGATGAACCTGGTGCGCGTGGCTGACTTTGATACCACGAGTGAAATGCGCTATGGCTCCAGCATCGCCATCACCGGTGGTCTGACGCAGGCGGGGCTGCAGTTCTTCCAGGCCTCTTCGGATGTGGCCAGCGTGAACACCGCCACGACAGATCCGGTGCACTGGCTGCAGGACATTACAGACGCCAACCTGGCCCTGCTGGCCGCCAATGGTGGCATGAACATCATCAATGACATCGACATCAACGACACCAACGGCAGCGGCAGCACGACCCTTGGCGGCACCTTCATCAGCGGCACCACTTACTTCAGCGGCAATGTGACGCTGCAGCATTCCACCCTTCCGGGCGTGGACAACATCCGCGAGCTGACACTCGTTTCCTCCTCCAATGATGATGCAGGGGGCGGTGAAAAGGGTGTGGTGATCTCCGGCGTCATCTCTGAAGCTTCACCTGGGGATGTGCTGAGCGTGAACAAGCGGGGCTCCGGCACGGTGACCTTCACCAGTGACAACACCTACACCGGCAAGACCACCGTCACCGAAGGTACACTGGCGCTGGCGGGAGACGGGGCGGTGTCTGGCACCAGCTGGATCGAGGTCAACAATGGAGCCACCTTTGACTTCTCCAACACCAATGCGGTGGACATGACTTTCGACGGGCCCGTCAGTGGGTCAGGCACTGTGGTGACTGGTGTCGGCAGCCTGATCGTCGGCACCAATGGCGGGGCCGGAGTGCTGCGACCCGGGATGTCTTCGACTCCATCGAGCATCGGCATTGCGGGAGACCTCATCGGTGTGCTGACCGTGGATGGCAACGTCGTGCTCACGGGCAGCACCAGCGGTGTGGATCGTCTGACCCTGCAGATGGGTGCCGCCAACGGGGCTGACTACAATGACGCCGCCAACATCTCGATGCACCTGGGAGCGGGGGATTTAAACACCTATCTCAATTCGCAGGGCAGCTTCTATGACACGCAGACCAGCGGCAATCATGACCGCCTCGTAGTCACCGGTTCCTTCACCCTGAATGCAGGAGGTCAAGTCGCCTTTACCAGCAGCGGCACGGATTACCAGCCGGTGATGGGGGATGTGTTCAATCTGATCGACTGGTCCAGCCTGACGAACAACGGCTTTAGTTTGGGGAGTGATGGTTTCAATCATCGCGGTGGCGGTCTGTTGGGAGATCTGGAGCTGCCTGATCTAAGTCTCTCCGGGCTGTTTTATGACACGAGCCTCTTCTCCAGCTATGGCATTATCGTGGTGGTTCCTGAGCCCGGGCGGATGCTGCTGCTGCTTTTCGGCCTGACCGCCCTGTTCTGCGGTCATCGCCGCCGTCGTTGATCTTAATCTTGGGGTTGCAGCTGGTTGTTGAGGCAGCGTTGGACAAGCCTGCGGGCACATGAGTGATCATGCGCCCGCAGGCTTTTTTCTTGTACATTCAGGGGTGGGCGCGCTGGTATAAAGTCGCAGGGGGATGATGATACATGGTAAAGCCAGAGGGATATCGCTGCAGGCTGCGGATATTTTATTTTCCGACTGAGCATCCTGCTAAGAAAGTTCTGAAAGAGGAAGGCGCTGAGATGCCGGCACCTGCACCACAATGAGCCCGTACGAAGGCGGAAACATCGGCCGGGTCGAGTAAAAACGTGAAGGTAAGCAAAAGCTGTATTCAAAAATAAAATGAAGCTTGGCGAGTTTGCACGCTCAGGATGCACGCATGCCTCAACCACGGCCCCATAGGCAAAAATAACCCAATCGGACAAAATGCATTCAAACAAAAGAACTGCTGTGAAATCACTCGCAGCTAATCCGTCCAGATCATGAATACATCATCCATACAAAGTATATCATCGCAAGGAGGTGTTGCGGCCTCTGGCAGCAAGCTGCGCCGTCGTCGTGCGGTGGCTCTCATCACAGTGCTCAGCGTGCTGGCATTGGCCATGGTGCTTCTCACCGCGCTGCTCAGTGCCACGCGCGTTGATTACAACTCCACCGTGGCGCAGGTGGAGATCGCCAAAGGGCAGTTGCATGCCGACTCCGTCATCAATCTGGCCATCAGTCAGATCCAGCAGGGGGTGCATCAGGACACTGCCGCTACGGGGGTCGAAATCTGGTCTTCCCAGCCGGGAATGATCCGTCAATACAAACAAGACGGCACTCTCCTGCGCGGGCTCAAGCTCTATTCGGACAGCAAAATGGTGGCGACGACCGAGGCGGAGATCGCCGCAGACACACCGCCGACAGACTGGGACAAGAAGCCTGCGCAATACGTGGATCTCAACGAGCCTGTCGCCCGCCTGAACCCGAACGCCCCCGCAGGCCCGCCCCGGATGTTTTTCCCGATCATTGATCCACGCGCCTATTCGCAGACTGCGAGCCGATCGGTGGAAGGCTTCAGCTACTCCACCTTTGCCAATGGTGCTTCAGGCCAGACTCTGGACGGCGTGGTGGCTCCGACCGGCGGTGGCGATGAATCCCAGCAGCGTGTGCCGATGCCGGTGGAGTGGCTCTACATGCTCAAAGATGGCACACTGGGACATCTCGATGTTGACGGAAAATTTGTGAGCAGCAGTGGCGGCGGGCAGACCGCCACACGGGATAATCCTATGATCGCCCGCGTGGCCTTCTGGACGGATGACGAATCCTGCAAGATCAACATCAATACCGCCGGCGAAGGCACGCCATGGGACACGCCGCGGCTGTATCATGAGCGTGACCTCGAATGGGCGCAGTACCAGCCGATGTCGTATGAATATCAGCGTTACCCCGGCCACCCTGCCTCGGTGTGCATGAGCACCGTGCTGTTTCCCGGCCAAAACATGAGCCCGCTGAAAACGGACAAGACCAACTTCGAAAAGGCGCTCACCTACAAGGAGGCGATCTATGATCTTATGCCCAAAATTCTGCCGGGCGGTTCCAAGGCCGGTTCGGTGCTCGTGCCGGTGGGCCAGAATTTCTCCCCGACCAACTTTCAGGCGGTCCAGACCGCCCTTGGCGAGCGCCTGTTTCCCAGCGTGGACGAATTTTTGCTGCGCGCCACTCCGCAAGGCAACGGCCAGCGCAATGAGATCAATCTCGGCACGAACCAGATGTGGGCGGGATTGCAAAACTACGAGGTGGTGGAGCGTCTGCGCCCGTTTTTGACCACGCGCAGCCGTGCGTCCGAGGCCAATCCGTTTGGCTATCCGAAGATCAGCATGTGGCCGGTTAATCGCACGAATTCTACACGCTACCGCACGGCGTTTGACAACACCATCGTGAACTGCTCGCAACTTGCAGGGAAGGATTATTTTTTTGTCCGGCAGGACTGCACCAGCCAGGACGAACTGATCGGCATCACCCGCAACATGCAGCTCTTTAACTACCTCAAGACGCTGATGAGCCAGCCCATTCCCGGTTTTGGCGTCTCCGACGCCTCCTTTCTCACCAAATACGGCGACAACCTCCCGCAGATTCTGGTCGAAATCTTCGACTACATCCGCTGCACCAATTTGTACGATGAAAACCTCGTCGAGCGGAACGCCGGCTCCAACAACCCGTCATTCAACGCTGGCCTGCCGAATGCACGGACGATGTCGGCCAGCCAGCGCGTGCAATATGGAGCCTTCACACCGATGCGCAATTCGACCGGGAACAGTTTGCCGGGGCATGGCCAGGTCATTCCAACCGCGCTGCCGAAGAGCAAGGGCCAGGAGTACCGCGGCATGGGCCGCTTCTTCACCATCAGCGAAGCGGGGCTGCATTTCATCGCCTGCGCCCAGGGCACCGCCAAGGCCGGCGGGTTCAGCGCCCCGAAACTCCAGGCCAACAGTGCCCCCACCTACAATGCGCCGACCTGGAAAGGGGATGGCGCCTACAACACCGCGCCGAACTGGGACAACTCAGCGAACTGGTATTCCAACTTCCCCCCCCTGAGTGAAAAAAACAGGAATCCCACGAATGGATTCTACAAATCCTTGTATCCCACCGGCCATCAGCTCGAAGGCTATGATGGGAACAAGACCGGCTATCCGGGCTACAACCCGATGAACTGGAACTGGACGCTGGACACGGACACGCCGCTGCAAGACGGCGTGAAACGTGTGCAAGCCATCCTCCTGCTGGAATGGTTCAGCCCTTCCGTGGGCTGGACGCTCATCAATCCGGACTTGTGCATTACGGTGAAATCCAGCCTGACGTGCAACGGCAAGCCCATGTTTCCCACAGCCGCGAGCCCCGTCATCATTCGCCCCTTCCAGCACATGAGCGCTGGCAATGGAATCTACCAGCGTGGCGGCACGACTTCATACCGTGCATTTCTGCAGGGGCGCAAGCTGCCCGGCAGCTTCACGGGCAACATCAAACCTGACATCGGCTACACATCCTACGCCAGCCAGGCGGGTGCGCTGCAGAACTGCAACCAGTACAACCTGGTCAGTGATTTCTTCGATGTTCCTGCGGGAGGTGCCATCCCTTTCCAAGGCGGCGACCTGGTCGTGACGATCTCTACCAACGACAGCACACCCAAGCTGCTGCAGACCTTAAACTTCAGCTTTCCTCCCGCGCAGTTTCCCACGCCTACTCTGGCGACGAAAAGCGAGCAAACGCAAACGGGGACCAATGCCAATGGCACCGTATGGGTGCATCATGCGGTGGCCGCCCCTTACTGGTGGTCATTTAATGTCGACGGTGCCTTGGGGCGCAACGTTAACGGGGACGTGGTAACGAACCCAAAAGGCACGGGAGGGAGCGCCAATCCCTGGGAAATGATTGGAGGCAGGTTCCGCTACGTCGGCAATGAAATCGGCAATTATGGCGACACCCCAGGCACAGGCATTTACTTCCGCGGAAATCTGGCGATTCCTGACGACACCCTGCAATCTTTGGTGCTGAGGCACGGGGATCCGCGCCTGACCATGGGGCAGTATGAGGTGCCGGCCACCGAGTTCCAGCAGCACAGGTATTACGGCAGCAAGGCTCTGGCGCACAACATTGTCCTGTCGGGCTGGAGCGTTGGCCCCGGTCTTGATCGTGGCGAAGACAAGAAAAGCTCTCGGTTGGTCAAGGGGGCCAACTACTCCCCCGGCTTCCTCCCCGACCACCCCTACACACCAGCCACCGGGGCGGGATTGCAGAGGTATGGCGACTTTGACCGTGGCATCTCCAACCAGACTGACGGCGCCTACATCAACAAGCCCGATGAGGGGAACACCTACAGTGAGATCTCCACTAATAACGGTCAGCAACTGGTGCCCTACTTCTCCCAACCTTGGAGTGCCTGGATGGGGGGCTCCACTTACTTCTCACCGAACCGCCAGGTGTCGTCGCCGGGCATGTTTGGGTCATTGCCCACCGGCGTTCAGGGCACTACTGGCACAGGTGGCGAGAGCCGTGTGCCATGGCGGACGCTGATGTTCCGGCCGCAGACCTGGAGCACAGCCATGGGGCAGCAGGCCCACATTGGCGCACCCAAGGTGCTCAAAGGCTACGGCAAAAACGGCCTGCCGAACCAGGGCATCGACCCGCCCGACTACCTCTTCATGGACTTCTTCTGGATGCCGGTGGTCGAACCGTATGCCATCAGCCAGCCGGGTTCCACGGCCGGCAAGATCAACCTCAACTACCAGATGGTGCCTTTCCGCCACATCCGCCGCGCCACCGCACTGGCCGCTGTGATGAAAAGCGAACTGCTGACCGCCGTGCCGGTCAACGACGCCAACTACTATCTGCGTCAGCCCCCCAGTGCGCCGTCTAGTGAGGCGTACACCTGGTTCTGGCAGGAGGATGGCAGCTCCCGAGGCAACAAATTCTGGCACCGTCAGATCAACACGGATGCGACGTTGAAGTTGTTTGATGAACGCTTCAGCTCCGGCTTCGCCTTCATCTCCCCCGCACAGATCTGTGAAATGTTCCTCCTGCCCAAGCAGACCAACAGCTCCGACACCCTGGTGCCGAGCACTTGGCCCACAACGAACAAGACTCTGAAAAGCAGCATCGATACCTTCTGGCAAAATCACGCTCTCACCGCCGACAATCTCAAGGAGCGCCCCTACACCAACATGTATCCGCGTCTCACCACGCGCTCCAACACCTTCCAGATCCACATGCGCATTCAGACCATCCGAAAAGCGCGCTCGGCGGATCCCGCGCAGTTTGTCACCGGCGTTGACACCATCGGCTCCGAGTACCGTGGCTCGGCGCTGATTGAGCGCTATCTCGACTTCAATGACCCGGCTTTGGACAAGTCCAAAAATCTTGATTACGCCACCGGCAATCCGCTTTCCAAACCGTCCCTGGATGATCTGCACCGTTTCCGCGTGCTTTCGCAAAAACGTTTTGATCCTTGAACCCTCCGCCACATCGAACTCATGAAAACAATGGCCAAAAGCAAGCACTGTATCCGGCGCTTCAGCCGCCTGTCAGCCGCCTTTTCGCTGGTGGAGGTGACCATCGCGGTCGCCATCGCCGCGCTGGGCTTCCTCACCTTGCTGGGGTTGCTGCCGCAGGGAATCAACATGGCCCGCAATTCGGCGGAGATGTCCGTGGGATCCAAAATCATGCTGAAGCTCAGTGGCGAGATGCAGTCCATGGCCTGGAACAGGATCACGTGGACGGGCTTCGGGCCGCTGCGCTACTTCACCAATGAGGGACGGGAATTGACTGTGGCCAACACGAGTCAGGAAGACCTTGCCTCTTCGCTCGCTTTTGTGGCCTCGATTTATGTGCCGCAAAAGCCGCTGGATGTTTATCTTCCCGCAGGCGCCAGCGGCAGCGGAAACAGCACGGCGGAGTCCTACCTGCGACGGGTGAAAATCTGCATCGCGACGTCGGCCGATCCTTCCTTTGATTTCAATTCAGCGTCCCCGCTGCGCATCACTTCCTCCTACGCCCTCATCGCCAAGATGGGGGACTGAGGCCGCAGCCAGTTGCAACCCACATTCTGACTTATGAAACCTCTCCATCTCAAACAACGGCGGCATGGATTCACCCTGATCGAAGTGTCTCTCTCCATGGTGATTCTTTCGATCATCCTGCTGGTCTCGGTGCAGGTGCTTGGCCTGACTCAGCGTGCGTGGAAGCGCGGTGTGGCACGCGTCGAGCAGTTTCGCGAGGCTCGCATGGCTTTTGACAGCATCACGGAAAATCTCCGGCAGGCCATCTTAAACACCTACCAGGCCTATCAATACAACACCGGGGACAAGCCCACGATTCCCACATCGCAGAGCCAGTCTCCCACAAAATACATCCGCCAGTCGGAACTCCAGTTTGTGACTGGGCAGGCTCAGACCTTGCTTCCCGGTGCGCAGGCAACACAGCTCGTGACTCAGGCGATGTTTTTTCAGGCGCGTCTGGGGCTGAGTGACCGGTTGGGATACGAAGGGCTCAACCGGCTTCTGTGCGGACGGGGTTACTTCATCATGTACACAGGCAATGATGCCTTTCGTCCCCAGCATGTAACCACCCAAAGCATGCGCTTCAGGCTCTGGGAATACCGTCCGACGGCGGAGGAGAACACGGTTTATTCGGTCCAACCGGGCCAGTGGTTCCTTAAGGCGCCCGCCAGCGTCATCACCGCCGCTGAGACTCTCACCACACCTGCGGACACCCGGCCCATCGCCGAAAACATCCTCGCCTTGATCATTTCCCCCCAGGTGACCGCCGATGACGCGGCTCTAAAAAAGACCACCCCGTGGTGGATCGCGCCGAAATACGCCTATGACTCCACCCAGCTTCTCAATGTGACCACCGACAGTCCGCAGGGGACGCAGCATATGCTGCCTCCAAGAGTGGCGGTCACCCTGGTGGCCATTGATGAAGCCTCCGCCCGCAAGCTGGCGCTGAAGTATCCTGACACCATGCCGCAGCTGATTCCCCCCGGGGCCTTTACTCTGGCCGACAACAAGCAGCAGGATCTCAAGAACCTGGCGATCAAGCTCCGCGCCGAGCAACTCAACTACCAGGTTTTTTCCACAACCATCAGCATGCGTAATTCGAAATGGGGCCTTCTCCGATGAAAACAATCTTTCCAGTTCAACATTCGTCCTCCCGCTTGGGCAGGCATTCTCATCCTGCCGGCTTCAGCCTGGTGGAATTGGTCATCGTTGTTGCCATCATGGTCATGCTGATTGCCGTGGCCACGCCTTACACTCTGGGTGCCTTGCAGTCCGCCAATCTCACGTCTGCAGGAGACACCCTGATGCAAAAGCTCGCCATGGCCCAGCAGCGATCTCTGACAGAGAACCGCCCGGTCGGCCTGGATTTCTACTATTACACCGAGGACAACGTCCAAGGCTGCCATGCCATCCAGATGATATCCTACAATCCTGCAACCAATCAGGTCACGCAGCTGGAGCCTCCCGTTTACTGGAACAAGCAGAGCGTGGTGATTGTTGAAGGCGCGCTCTCTCCGATGTTCAGCATCAATCAGACACCGATCAGCACCGGTCAGGCCACGCAGAATCCCTTTAAGTCGCTTAACGCGACGTATTATCGGGTCATTTTTTATCCGAATGGTTCCACGAGTCTGCGGGTGCCGCTGCGCACCGCTTATCTCACTCTGATTTCCACCAAGAGCTACAAAGCAGATCTCTCCACGGCTCCTCCCGATTACTACACGGTGCAGATTGACCCTGTGACCGGGCGCGGGCATTCGTACCGCCCGTAATTTGTTGGTGAGTGGATACTTGATCTCAAGACAAGGCGGCACAACGCTGATGCATTGGTGTGGTTGCGATCTGATCTCGACGACATGCCATCGAGGCGGAAGCGTGTTAAGACGTGGAAGCCTGGCTGCTCTTTTGATGCCCAGTGGCGATCATGTGTATGCCCCATCAGGGGCTGCCTTGGACTTCGGCAGGAAATGGTCGGTGACGTGCACCTCGATAAAGAGCCGCCCGTGGAATTGCTATTGAACCAAGCATTCTGGAGAAATTAAGTGCGGTGTGGTCAAGTCTCGTTAATGCAAGAAGTGTCAACTCACAAACCCTTGGTGCGGGCTCGAATCCCACCTAGAGCACAACTGGTGAATATCGGCATTCATTGCGTATGATGTTGATGACATTTGAGCTACCGCAACGCACTCTTTGAACCGGAACCGCATGGCCACCACGAGCGAAACACCTCCCAACCGCAAGTCTGAAGCCGGGTTGTTTGATCTGGCCATGGCCGACGTGACGACCATGGACTCCATGGACCCGAAGTGTCTGCAGAGTCCTGAGCAGGCCGGGGAGATCATCGGGGGGCGCTACATTCTGCGCTCTGTTCTTGGTGAAGGTGGAACGGGACAGGTGTGGCGTGCCGAGCAGACGGAACCGGTGAAGCGGGAGGTGGCGATCAAGATTGTCCGCCCTGGACTGCTGACGCAGCCGGTTGCGGCACGGTTTGAGCGGGAGCATCAGGTGCTGGCACGGATGGAGCATCCGAACATCGCCGCCATATTTGATGCGGGGGAACTGCCGGATGGCAGAACGTATTTTGTGATGGAGGTGGTGTCAGGCTCCGCCGTCACGCTGTGGTGCCAGAAGCGGAAGCTGCCGGTGCGCGAACGGCTGGAAATTTTTGTGCAGGCGTGCATGGCGGTGCAGCATGCGCATCAGCGCGGCATTCTGCACCGGGATCTGAAACCCTCAAATGTGATGGTGGTGGAAGTGGATGGCCGGCCGCTGGTGAAGGTGATCGATTTTGGGATCGCGAAGGCGCTGGAAGGGGATCTGGCAGGAAGAGCGGATGCGACCCTGTGCGGCATGGTGCTGGGAACTCCGCGCTACATGAGTCCGGAGCAGGCCAGGCTGAACAGCGAGGATGTGGACATCCGCACGGACGTGTATGCGCTGGGGGTGCTGCTGTATGAGCTGCTGACGGGAACAACGCCGATTCCCGCTGATGAAGGCAATGAACCGCCGCTGCCCGAACTTCTGGAGCAGGTGCGCCACAACGAAACCGAGATGCCCAGCCAGCGTGTGCTGCGGCTGCCGAAGCCGCTTTGTTCCAATGCCAGAGCACTCTCACGGGAGCTGCGCGGCGAACTGGACTGGATCACGCTGCGGGCGTTGCAGAAGAACCGCGAGCTGCGCTACCCGACGGTGCTGAATCTGGCGGAGGATGTGCAGCATTACCTGCGCAATGAGCCCGTGTCCGCCGGGCCGCCCGGCATTGCATATCAGCTTCAAAAGTGGCTGGTGAGAAACCGCGGTGCGGTGAGCACGGCGGCAGCGGTGGCGGTGTCACTGGCCGGAGGCATGGTGGCCACCTGGTGGGCGCTGGAGCGGGAGGAGGTGCAGCGGCAGGAGGTGCAGCGCCAGATGATGGAAGCGCGGAGCAAGGCCGACCTGGCGCTGCAGGTCAGCGCACAGCTTAAAGACCTGATCAACAACGCGCGCAAGCATGTGAGCGCAGGCATGAACACGCAGATGCTGCGCAAGCTCGCAGACGAATATGCTGCGGGCATGGCGCGGTTTGCCAACCAGCCCCGTGCTGAAGCGCAGCTCGCGGAGCAACTGGCCCATCTCTATGTGGCGCTGGAGGAATCCGCGCGCGCCCAGCCCTGGCTGCAGCGCCAGTGGGAACTGCTGAAACAGACTGAGGGTGAGAATTCAGAGGCCGCACTGCATGCCCTGTACACCCTGGGATGGAGGTATCTTGGAGAGGGGGAGCCGGAAAAGGCGGTGCAGGCCCTGCGTGAGGCGCTGGCCGGTTACCAGACGCTGCCGGCAAACCAAGGGCAGGTGCGCGATCAAATCCTGCGCGTGCGCAAGGAACTGGCACGGGCGCTCTCGCGCTGTGGCCAGCGGCAGGATGCGGCGGCGCTGATGGCCGAAGTGGTGGCTGCAAAGGATGACTCCGACCTTGCGGAGAAAGCCGTGTGGATGCGGGATCATGCGGAAATTTTGAAGTTCGCAGGCCGCGAGAGTGAGGCCGTGACAGTCCTGCAACGTGCCCTCGAGATCCTGCCTGCTGACGACAGCACTGTGGACAAGCGGGTTTATCTGTTGTCCATGATGGCCGACCTGACGGGCAAACCTGAGCATTACGAGCAGACGCTGGTGGCATCCACCGAACGAATTCGAGTTTGTGAAGAGCAAGCCGGCGGCGAGTACTCGCGACTGCTTAACGCCCTGATTTTACATGCCACGCTGGCCTGCAAGGTTTCCGGGTGCCCCGGCGGTGAGGAAGCTGCGCGGCGAGTGCTGGCCATGGCGCAGTCTGCAGGGCATGAATCGCGGCTGGCGGACGCCTGGATCGCGCTGAGCGAAACGCTGAGGATCAAGCGCCAGTTTCGTGAGTCTGCGGCGGTCTTGCGCGATGCGATTGCTGAAGTCAGCAAGACCAAAGCCGAGAACTGGCGTTTGCTGGAACTTCACAGGCGTCTGGGAGATCTGCTCACGGCCCGCAGTGATTTTGCCGCAGCGCTGGCCGAGTATGAAACGGCCGCCCATGGGTGGTTTGACAAACCTTCCTCGGGACGGGCACCAGAGAAGGAACGGCTCATTTTTGTGAGCTTCATCTGCTTTTGGAAACGGGCCGCCGAGGCGAATTCGCCCGTGGCTGATGAACACAAACTGGCAGAGTGGGAACGCAGGCTGCAGGAGTGGGAAGCTGCAAGGCCAACCGCCGCATCTGCGCGGCGGTGACGAAGTGCTGCCGCAGAGAGCGGCTCAGTCCCGATTGAAGAAGCGCCCGATGGATTTGCCGGCACGCTGAAACAAATTGGGCTCTTCCTTGGGGGTGGACTTTCTGCGATAGGACGAACCGGCCACCGATGACGAAGGCGACTTCCATTCAGGCTCATCGGGCTTGTCCATCAATGCCAGTGAAGCAAGGGTGGGGCCATCGAGCAGGCCATTGGGGAGGAGTCCGTTTTTGGCCTGGTAGAGAATGATGGCGTTGTGCGTGCCTTTGCCTTCCTTGCCATCCTGGGTGGAACTGTAGAGGGACTTCTCTTTCAGAATGCGCTGCACTTCATAGAGCAGGTGACGGCGACCAGGCTCAGAGTAGGTGGTCTGCGGCGGAGTGGGGAAAATGCGGTCGATGGACCAGAATCCTTCCGGGGGCTCGGAAACGGGGGGCTGGATCATCGCAGCGGGAGGCTGTGCAGCGGCGATCACGGGTGGAGTTGCGACCGGCATGCCTTGCGCCACTGGCTGCGCCGGAGAGGTGGGCAGTGCTGGACCCGGCACAGGAACGGAAGAGGGTGGTGCCACAGGAGTTGCTGGAGGTATGACTGGAGCGACGACCGCTGGCGCGGCTGGTGCAGCCGCCAGCATTGGCACAGCCGCAGCCGGGGCTTTTGGCGCGATCTCCGGCGTTGGAGCGGCAGGTGCTGTCGTCACTGCAGGAACGGCCTGGGGAGTGGTGGATTTAAAATAAAACGCGGCACCGGCTGCCAGCACCGCCACCGCAGCGGCGGCATAGACCGGGGTGCGGCTTTTGTGCTCGACCTTCGGCTGGATGAAGGGCTGGGTGGTGACGTTGGTATTGGATTTTAAGCCGAGCAGTTCGAGTAGCTTTCCAGCGCTGGGAGGGCGCAGATTTGGATCTTTGTGAAGGCAGGCGGCGATGACAGCCTCCCACTCTTTGGGGATGCGATCGCTGGCCTTGATCTCCAGCTCTTCACGCCTTTCACCCATGGAGGAGGGAATTTTGGAGGTGAGCTGGGAAGGGATGTCTCCGCGATAAAAGGGCGGCTTGCCGGAGAGCAGCTCATAGATGGTGGCCCCGAGAGAGTACACGTCATCGGTAGGGGAGGGGCGCTCTCCCATGGCCTGCTGCGGACTCATGTAGGGCAGGGTGCCGCTGACGCCGAGCTGAGAAATGGAGAGCCTCTGCATGGTGTCCGAGATGCTGCGGGCGATGCCGAAGTCGGCGATCTTGGCCGTGTCATCCATGCTCATGGCCATGATGTTCGAGGGCTTGAGGTCGCGGTGGACGACCTTGCGCTGAAAGTGGGCGTAATCGAGCGCCTCGCAGACGCCGGGGAGCCATTTGGCCACCTGCTCGGTGGTGAAGACTCCATGGTCGGTGGTGGCACGCAGTTCGGAAAGCGTTTTGCCATCCACAAATTCCATCGAGATGGCGGCCTCATCCTCATCGTCCACGAAATCGTAGATGCGCACGATGTTTGGATGAGAAAGCTCAAGGCCACGGCGGGTCTCGGTTTTGAGTTCTTTGACCGCGGTGGGATCGAGACCAATCAGGCTTGGGAGAAATTTCAAAGCCACCGGGCGCTCAAGCTTTAGGTCGTCTGCGAGCCAAACGACGCCCATGCCGCCACGACCGAGAACGCGGTTCAGGCGGTAGCGATTGAAATAGACAGCGCCTGATGCCGGAGTGCGGACCCTGATCGTTTGATCAAAATCTTCTGCCGCGCCTGCTGCCGGACTGCTTGAGGGGGGAGTGTCCATGAAACGAGTATTGAGCGAGGCTCTAATTTATGCCGGTGAACAGGAGTGTCATTTAACTTTTACTGTAGCGGGAGGTGGTTTGACCGCTTGGTGGGCGGTTTTGTTGGAGGATTTGTGCGAGCTACTCGGCGAGCCAGGCGAAAACGTTGTCATCCCAGGTGGCGGGATTGCCGTCTTTGCCGGCATGCCAGACGAGGACATCCTGGTGGATGCTCTTGTCAGGTGACGCAGGGTTGGGAACGTGGCCGTCACCGTTGAAATCAAAGGAGGCAAAGAAATGGCCGGCTTTGAGCTCGCTCAGTGTTGTGGCGGAAAGCTCCCAGGGTTTGAAGTAGTTGACCTGCGAAGGATTCAGGGTGGCATCAACGCCGCTGATGGCGGCCACCATGGCCTGATTGATGGGACAGGCGGTCTTTTCGTCGAACGCAATCCCTGCAGGCAAGGGATAGCCGTGGTGGTGCTGGTGGAAGCCTCGCAGTGCGCTGATGAGCTTGCGGCATTGGTCACGCATCACCGAAGTCTCTGAATAGTCAGAGCGTGAATGCTCGGGCGGCCTGGGTTCGCTGGTCGTGTTCTGCCTGCTGCGGCTCATTTTCAGTGGTGGTGTCCACCAGAGGTAGAGCAGGAAGAGGCAGCCTGCGCCGAAGAGGGTGGTCATGAATGCAAGCAGGGGACGCTTGCCTGAGGGGTGGGCGGGTTGGGGGGTGTTTTCCATGGACCGAAGTAGCCGACTGCCCCATGCCATGTGACAAGGAGCAGAAGAAATTTGAGCCCTTTGGAAAGGCCGTGCCATACCCCATGACGGCTCCCCTGTCACCGCATGCATGCGGTGGCTGCTGCCTGACAAGGTGCGCCCCAAGACCGGGAGCGGAATCAAAGATGGGAGCTGGTGAGAGAATTTCCTCCGGGCTTTGGCCCGGAAGGCTTGGCTGCCTGCCAGCTGCCGCTGGCACGGAGGCTGTTGCCGGCCGGTTTGGGTTCTTCCCCGCCGACTCCCTGGGCCGCTTTGTGACCGCCCAGCTGGGGAGCGCTGTTGGTGCGTTTGAGCATCTCAGCCACGCTGGGGGCTTTGGCCAGACCTTCTTTTTTTACTTCGACTTCCACCTCCACCTCCACGTCGGCGTCGAGCTCCTCCAGATCAGAGACTACCAACTCGTCGTCGGCAGCCTTGACGGTGAGATCTCCTTCCTTGCTCTTGGCGGCGATCCTGGCCTTGGCCGCCTTGGGCTGGTCGTTGCCCTGGGCCAGATTGTCCTGATTGGGGACTGCGGGCGCCATGTCTGAGGGCGGAGGATGATTGAACTGGCCGGGGGGAGGTGGAGCGGGGTGGTTCGGGACCATGCCTGCGAGGGCAGGATTTGGCTGGACCGCGACGGGCTGATTCTGCACGGCGTTGTTCTGCGCCGCGACAGGCTGATCCTTCGCGGCATGACTGGCCACCGCCTCACGAGCGTAGGCGCGTGCGTCCGTCTTGAGCTCGTTGCTCAAGGCATTTTCGGCGATGGTGTCCAGCTGCTTTTGCAACTGGCCGATGCGCTGCATGGCCTCGAATTTCTTTTCGGCATAAAATTCCTGGCGCTTGGCCGTTCCTCCGCTGGCGAGACTGCGGACGAGAGAGCCTAGCTTGTTCTTCTGCAGGCCTGCCTGCTCCTTTTCGTAATGGGCCACCTTGTCCTTCAGTTCCTTGAGCTCCCGGGTGATGGCCTGCGCCTGCTGTGCATCCGCGCCGAGATGAGAGATGAAGGCGGGATTGCTTGTCATGGCCTGCTTGGCGACCTCAAGCTGCTTGGCATAGATGGCCGCCTCGGCATTACGCGGGGCTTGGGGCGCGGTGTTCTGGTCACGCACGAGGAAGTTCCCCGGGACCTGCTGGGCGTTGAGTTCGTAGCGTTTGGTCTGGATCGCCACGGCACCGAGATAGGAGGTTTTCGGCACATCGGAGAGATTGGCGGCGTTGTCGACGTCCGTGTCCTCAATGTTGCCGCCCAATTTTGCCTGCACCTCGGCCTGCTGGGCAGCCATGGCCGCGTTGTAGGTGTCATCGTTGAACTCAGCCACCACCTTGATGGCTCCCCCTGGCTGCTTGAGTTCGTTTTGCATCTGCACCAGGCGGCCGCATGCGCTCTCGATGGCGGCATCGCTGAGCTTGCTGATCTTGTCCGGTGCGGGCATGTTTTTGAGCGTCTGGCGCAGCGTGTCCGGGTCCAGAGCCAGGATTTTTTGAGCGGTCTCCTGATGCATCTGCTGCGGCATCTTTCCCACGACTTTCGCGCGCATGCCCTTGGGCATGCCCTGGGTGGTTTCTTCGAGGCTGCGCTCAGGGAAGGCCAGGTCGTTGTCGATGCCGGTGACCTTGTTGTTCTGGTCCACAAACATGTTGCCGCAATGGCGGTCAATCTGGCCGGTGAGATAGTCCACGGCCTCCAAGTCGGCGAGGCCGCGTTGAAGTGCGGGATTTTTCAAATCCACCTTGAGGCTGTAATCCTTTTTCTCCCCGCCTTCGTTGAAGCGGTAGGTGCCGGTGATGCCTGCTCCGTCGCCTTGAATGCTCACGCCGACGACATCGCCCTCCCTGGTCACTCCGAACGTTTCTTCAGCCAGGATGTTCGTGCCGAGAAGTTGGTCCACCTGGCTGGAGGCCACGCTGCGTGCAAGCAGGCCCCGGTCTGCGGGAGTCGGAAGTCCAGGATCGAACAAATCGACGGCGGCTCCTTCCACTTTGCCGAGGGCTGCGGAGGCTGCAGCGGCTTCCTGGCTTCGCTGTTCCAGACCAGGCAGCGCAGCCTGCATGGCTGCGAGCACCTGCTGGGGATTCATGGCATCCACGCCATCGCGCTCTGCTGCAGGGAGACCGCCTTTGAGTGCTTTCACGGCAGCCGACATCTTGGTCTGCAGTTCCGCAGCGTTGTCATTTCCCCCTGCCGCCTGGGCGAGGGCGCTCGTCAGTTCACCGCTGGCTTGGTTGATGCCGGCGATGACTCCGGGCAACCGCAGGCTTTCAGCCGTGGATGTCACAAGTTTCTGCCCATCAAACTGGTACTTGGCGAACCCCACGGTCTCTCCGCCTTTCCCCAGCGCCCCTCCAGCGAGACCCGTGAGCATGAATGTTTCGTTGGCCTGTACTCCTGCGATGGCGTCGGGATTCGAAGCCATGTGAAAAGTGTCGAAGTTAAGAGGGGTGGGCGGCTTCGGAATGGGCATGGCGTAGGTGGGGGGGGATCAGCCTGAAATTAGCCGCCGCATTTCAAACTGTGACACACGGGCGAAAACGACGTCACAAATCACTGCTGACGGGCTAGCACCACGCAGCGCCTCTCCCAGCATGTTTTCCTTCCTCAAATTCCTCGTCGCCGTCGGCATCGCCACTTTTGGTATCTGGTATGTGTTTCAGTATGACAGCATCAATGAAGTGACTGGCGGAGTGGCCTTTCTGTGCGTGCTGGGGGCCATGGTGCTGCTGAAATGGCAGCCGGATTTCTCGAAGAAGGACTACATCGTGAAGTACAAAAACCTCAAGTGGCTGCCGGGGGAGTTCACGCGACATTGGTTGATAACCGGAGACACGGGGGTGGGCAAGACGACCTCGGGCTTCAATCCGCTGCTGCACCAGATCTCCGTTTCGCGCCCGAACTGGGGCGGCCTCATCCTCGGTGCGAAGGGGGACGAGCATTTCTTTGCGCTGGAGCACTTCACCGGTCATGGCCGGCCGGAGGCGGTGTGCGTGCTGATGGTGCGCCCGGACCGGCTGGACCGCAAATGGCAGCCGAAGGAGCGCTACAATCTCGTCTCAGACCTGCGGCTGCCTTACACCACGCATGCGAAAAACCTCGTCGATACGGGAGCCTCGCTGACGGAGGGGGAGCAGTCTTCCTTCTTTAAACCGGCGGCGCAGCAGGCGCTGACCTGCGCCTTTGAGCTGCTAGAAACTCTGGGCAAGCCGGTGAACGTGCTGCGGGCTTACGAGTTCCTCACGGACAAGTCGAACATGGAGGCGCTCTTCAACGAACTGCTGGATGCGGAGAGCACGCCGGAGCGCATCAAGCTGGCGAAGTATTTCGATCAGACCTTCCTCAACGCGCAGGCGGCGGAGCAGAAAGAAGGCCTCGTGGGCACACTGAAGGTCATGCTGGGCTTCTTCACGCATCCGGACATCGCGGAGATCTTCTGCTCCGACCTGCCGAACACGATCGACATCACCGATGTGGACAAAGGGCGCGTGTTCTGCACGGCCATGCCGCAGACCTTCCAGACCGAACGCCGCTACATCAACACCTACATCAAGCTGCTGTTCTACACGCATGCGATGATGCGTTTCGACAAGCCCAAAAAGGAGCGCAAGACGGAGAACCTGCTCATCGCGCTCATGGATGAGTTTCAGGCGCTGGCGACTGCGAGCGAGGACGGCATCTCCGATCACAACGTGATCGACCGTCTGCGTGCGGCTAACTGCTGCCTCATCCTGGGCATGCAGAGTGATGCCTCATTGTTCCCCGTGCTCGGCAAAGAAACTGCGCAGGTGCTCACTTTGAACTGCCGCTCGCGAATCGCGTTCCGTCAGCCGGACCCTGAAGGGGCGCAGGCAGTGGCGGAATTCATTGCGAAGGTGGAGACGAAGAAAGTTTCCAAGTCCTCCGGCTTCCTGGGCAAAGACAGCAGCAAGACCGTGAACAAAGAATGGGACTACGAAGTGCAGCCCGGCGAGCTCATGAAGATGCCGGACGCCACCGCCTGGATCATCCACCCGTCCAAAAAGAAAGTCCGCATGCGCATTCCCGCCATGGATGGCGCCGGGAAGATTCCTGACTGGTGGAAGTGATCCAGCCCGATAACCACTCGTCTCCAACAACTCTCTGACCGTAGTAAAAACAACCAACCATGCCGTCCCTCACTCCGCTTCTAGCCAACTTCAATGCCAACGAACTCTCGCTGCTCTCCAGTTTTGGAGACTCGCGATCTTACCAGCCGGGCGACGTCGTCATCCGTCAGGGGGATGAAAATGACCATCTTTATCTGGTGCTGAAAGGGAAGCTGGAAGTGCTGCAGGAAGTGGATGGCGCTGATCAGGTCGTGGCAGTGCTTGAGGCCGGTGATTCACTGGGCGAGGTCAGCATCTTCGACCCCGGTCCGGCCAGCGCGACGGTGCGTGCGGGATCCGAGGCTGAAGTCTGGCTCATCACACGTGACAGCCTGGAGCGCCTGCACACGGCCAATCCGAAGGTGGCCTACCGACTCCTGACCCGCATCACCACCTGTCTTTCCAAGCGCATGAGGGACATGAATGACAAGCTGGTGGATCTGGCCAACCGCTGAAGCTGAGGCTCTGCAACCTCACGGGAAACCCTCCCCCATGCGAAGAGTGTGGGGTTGAGGGGCCTACTTTTTCTTGTGCCGGATGAGCGGCAGAGCCATGCGGTCCAAAGGGCTGGTGGTCCAGCGGCCGCCGAACTGGGGGAGGAGCATGACTGCCATCCGTTCGGGTTTTGGCGTTGAGCTGAGTTTGAGCGGGCGTGCAGGCGGGGGATTGGGCTGGCCGGGGCTGGGTTTGGTGCTTACACCCCAAGTCTGCCCGCCGGGGTCGGAGGTGATGGAAGTGTTGGTCGGGAAGTTGTTCCAGGCGGCGTTGAACATCTGGATCACGCGACCCCGTGGATCGGCCCAGCCGATGCGTCCGTGCTCGGCTTCCAGCCGAAAGTGGAACTGAGGGAGGCCCGCTTCGTCTTCTGAAATGGCGCTGCAAAAGATGACACGGTATTCGCCGGGGGCCAGCACCAGAGCAGCGGCTCCGGGCATCATGTTGGCACCGAGACGGTCCTCATAAAGCTGACGGTCTTTGTAGTGGATGAGTTTCCAGCCCGTCAGATCCACAGGCTGAGAGCCCGGGTTGTGAACTTCGATCCAGTCCGGGGTGTCGCCAAGAGCGGTGCGCAGGGTGCCGCTGTTTTTCGGCTGGACTTCGGTGACGACCACGGGTGGTTCAGCGGCGGCAGGCATCCAGGCTTCGAAGTCCCAGGGGCTGCGATCCGACCATGAAAAGGGAGCGCCCGTTTCCGCCTGCATGCCGCCGGTCCAGACGTCGGAGTGGATGCCGTGCTCATCGAACAACTGGCTCAGCTCTGCCAGTTCTGATGCGGAGTGTACGCTGGCCAGTTCGACATCGGGCATGTTCTTCACCTTGGCCTGTGCCTGAAGCCATGTCATGCGGCCATTGAGGAGGGAGAAGGTGCTGTTCAGCGGGACCACAGCGACGCTTTGCAGCAGCGGCGCTCCCTCCGGGCGCATTTTTTGCAGCACCTGCTTGTTCACTTCGTCGAACAAATAGATGAACCCGGTGGTGACGATGACGGTGGTCATCATGGAAATGATCGGCCGCTTGACGATGGTGCGCTGGATGGCAGGCTGGGTGATGCGGTCGGAGGCCTGTTTGATGGCCTTCTTGAGCTCTGCAGCGTTTTGGTAGCGGTCAGCCGGACTTTCGCGCAGCGCTTTGGTGATGATTTTATCCAGTGCGGGAGGGCTGCCGGCTTTTTTGGAGGGGGGCTCAAAGACGCCGACCGGAAAGTGGCCGGTGATCATTTCATAGAGCGTGACACCTACGCTGAAGATATCCACACGGTGATCGACCGATGCGTTCGGCCGGCGCTGTTCTGGCGCGGCATAGACAGGGGTGCCCATGATGAGGGAACTGCGGGTCTGTGCCGTGGTGGTGGATTCCGCCTTCACCAGCTTGGCCAGGCCGAAGTCCGCCACGCGCACGCTGTTGCGTCCGTCGATGAGGATGTTTGTGGGCTTGATGTCGCGATGAATGACGCCATGGTCATGGGCGAACTGCAGTCCTTCACACACCTGGGCGATGATCTCCAGCACGCGGGGAAGGGGCAGCTGCTCCTGTTTCAGGATTTCAAAGAGCGAGGTGCCATGCACGTACTCCATCACGATGAACAGGTGCCCGAGGGCATTGCGGCCAAAATCATACACCGCGACGATGTTTGGATGCTGCAGCCGGGCCAGCAGGCGTGCCTCACGATGAAATCCGTCCACAAAGAGCGCATCCTTGCCGAGGTCTGGTGGCAGGATCTTCACCGCCACACGGCGCTCAAGAGAATTTTGCATGGCGGAGTAAACGGCACCCATGCCACCGCGATCAATGAAGCGGAAATCGGTGTAGCCGGGGAAGCAAGACTCGAGTTCTTCCGCGAGCGGCGGCTCCCAGTCAGTGGCCTGACCGCCAAGCACGCCTTCCATGAGGCCGACGGGATTGAGACCCTGCAATACGGAAGATCTTGCCTGAGTGCGGGAGTTGTCACCGGCATCCGGTCCGGGTGAAGTGGCACTCATCAGTCAGGGATTTCGCAGGAGAATATTTGCAGAGTTTGAGACCGCGCTCGGGCGTGCAAGAGAAGTTGAGGCAGTGACATGCCTGAGTTATCCGAACAGCCGTCTTCGTGTGACTGATTTTTTTCGACTTCCAGAGTTTCAAGAGCGTAAAAAAGTGCTCTCAGATAACAGTGCATGGCCAAGACTCCTCCAACCCATCATGGTGCTTTCCCCGTCACACGCTGGAGCATGGTGCTGGCCCTGCGCGAAGGAGGAGACGTAGGCAAAGGCAGGCTGGCGCTGGACGAATTGTGCAAGATCTACTGGCGTCCGATCTACTCGTATGCGCGCTTTCAAGGGCTGTCTCCGGCGGATGCAGAAGATCTGACACAGAGTTTCTTTAGCTTTGTATTAGAAAAAGCTTTATTTACCACGGCAGACGCGGCGCTGGGCAAGATGAGGAACTATCTGCTCACGGCTTTCAGCCGGCATATCAAGCACTGGCAGCGGCAGGCCTCGGCGCTGAAACGCGGCGGGGGCAAAGAGATCTTGTCCATTGAAGCTTCGCAGGCGGAGGATGAACTTTCCATTCAGCCACCGGACCATCGTACTCCTGAGATGATCTACCAGCGCATGTGTGCTTTGCGCATTATTGAGGCAACGGTGGAGCAACTGGCTCAGGAGCAGGAAGCGGCGGGCAAGAAGGATCAGTTTCAACTTCTGCGCCCCAGGCTGGATCCGACCCTGGCGGGGTCGGGGAACGATGCCGAGCTCGCTGCGCGGCTGGGCATGACCCATGACGCCGTGCGCCAGTCCATCTCACGTTTGAGAAAACGTTTTCGGGAAATTATGCGAGATCTGGTGGCTGGCACGCTGGCCGCACCGACCGATGAGATGGTGCAGGAGGAGCTGACGGCTCTGCGCAATGCGTTGGTGAGCCGGGAATAGGCCCCGGGAACATGGGTGGCGAATAAATCCTGTCACAGCAGACGGCGGTTTGGTTACTACACGGCCAGCAGACGGTGTTCACGCGCCGCGAGCTGAACTCCAAAACATCAAACTATTCATCACCCACAGAAATGAACTCCATTGCCATCACCACTCTTGGCACCAACATCCTGCGCTTCACGATGCCACTCGCCGCCTCCTCCAGCGACCTGACCAGCAAGTTCAGCGGCATCATCAACATCCTCAACCTCGTCGGCCTGGTGCTGGCCTTCGGCGGCCTGCTTTTCTCGGCGGTCATGTTCATGATGGGCAACACTGAGCGCGTGCTTTACGGGCTGGTGGGCGCCGGCATCGGTGGTCTCGCCTTCATCATCACCAAGGTCATGTTCTCCACCGCGGGCGGTTCCAGCGACGTGGATTCCATCGACATGGGCAACTAGTTCCCTGGCAATGGAGCTCTCTCCCTGATGTGCCCGGCATGGGCACATCAGGGCTGGGAGGCCGTTGTCACTTTTCGGCGATCCGACCATGGAACAGCAAGGCGTCAAACTGCACGAAACCAACGAAGGCCGCGATTCCCAGCAGGGCATCGCCGGTTTCGAGGGGGCCAACGCGCTGTGGTTTATTCTCGCCTTCGGCATGGCGCTGATGATCTTTCAAAAGATGGCCAATGCGCCGGACGCGAGCATACCCATGGCCATGTTGATGGCATCAGTGCCGCTGGTGCTGGTCTCTCTCTACTGCTTCGGATTGAAGCAGGGGAAGCCACCCTCCTACGACGTGGAACTGTTTGAATGGCTCATTATCAAGGCCGCCAAAGCACCCTACTTCGCCCCCAACAAGGTGGAGCCCATCGCCCTGCCATGGGTCGATGATCCCACCAAAGACCCACCTATTTAATCCTCCCCGGATGGCGAAGTTCATCAATTCCTACCTCGACGAGGATCTCATCATCTATCGGGGCCTCCAGCGTGGCGGTGCCATCGGCAAGGGGTATAACATCGAAATGCCGGATACAGAGAACACGGACGCCAGCTGGCTCATGTCTCTGGAGGACAACCTGCGCGTGCTGCTGCGCATGGTGCGTCCGGAACTGCGGCTGCAAGTCTCATGGAGCGTGGACAGCGACTACCGCAAGGAGCTGGAACGATACCGCCAGAAGACGGAGGAACTGCCGCAGGACCGGTGGTCCACCCGGCAGCGTGAGGAGCGCTACCAGCGCTACGATAAAAAAATCCGCGAGCACAAGCTGCGCCGCGAGCATCTGCAGTTTTATTTTACCTCACGCATCCAGGGCAAGTCCATGGGCGGCGGGCGGCAGTATTATGAAGAGCTGCTGCAGGCCGCGAAGCGCGAGCAGGGAGAGCTGGAGGAGGCCCTGCGCCAGCAGTTTGGCAGCCTTGGCGGCCGGGTGATGCCCATGAATGACATGGAGCACTTCGAGGCTTTCTATCGCTACTTCAATCCGAGCGCGTTTGAAAACGAGGCACTCAAGCTCGAAGACCTCTACGATCCGAGCAAGACCGTCTGCGACATGTGCTTCAACAGCGAGGCGGCCCCGGTGCGCATGGGTTCCTCCACTTTCAAGATGGACGGCTTCTACCAGGGCATCTGCGTGGTGAAGAGCATGCCGAAGTTCACTTACATCGGGATGATGCGCACACTCACGCAGCTGGACATCCTGGACTACCAGATCATCACCAACATTGAGGCCGGGGATGTGGAGAAGGACCGCATCGCCACGGAAGGCAAGGTCGCGCGACTGGAGCGCGGCAAGATCACGCCCTCCCTCGAAGCCACGCTGCTGAAACTGCGCACCCGTATCCGGCGCCTGAGCACGAATGAAGTGGTGCCCTACCGCATGCACCTCATCGTGCGGGTATGGGACAAGGACGCGGATGTGTGCTCCAGCAAACTCTCCGCGATTCGGAATTCCATTTTGAAACTGGGGGGCGCGCAGTCCTATGAGCCCACGCTGCCGACGAGTGTGCGCAACTACTGGCAACTCTGCATGCCCGGCTGGAGCTGGGCCAACTACAACGACTTCAAGCTGTACGTCGAGGACGTGAATCTCGCGGACATGCTGCCCATTTCCAGCACACCGACCGGTGACCTCGATGAAGCCGAGGCGATCTACGACGGCCCGCGTGGAGCACTGGTAGGCACGACGACCTTCGTGGGCAAGGAAGGTGCGATGCGCCCGGAGCACGGCATCATGTTCGGGGCGTCAGGCGCAGGGAAATCGGTGTTCACCATCGATCTTCTCACGCAGACGGCGCCGTATTACGACTTCACGGCGATCGTGGAGGAAGGGCTTTCCTACAACCTTTTCACCCGGCTCTATGGCTGCGAGCCGATCATCGTGCAGCCGAACGGGAATCTGACTTTCAACTACTTCGACACGCGCGGACTGCCGCTGAGCTCCGACCAGCTTGGCGGTGCCACAGCGGTGGCGCATCTCATGGCCGGCCCTCCGCCGGACATCGACAAGGACCGAATCCGCCAGGCGCTGCTGTCCAAGCAGATCGAACGCCTCTACATCGACCAGTTTGAAACCTGGGCGAGCCACAATGCCGAAGGCCGTGCCGAGGCCGCACGCCGTGTGGCGGTGGCCGACGAATGGCGCAAAAAACGCATGCCCAGCGGCACAGTGCTGGCGGATGCGTGGATGGATTTCCGCTCCAGCCTCATGGAGGGGGACACCATGGCCACTGAATTTGACCGTATGGCGGTGGACCACGGGCTGCTGGAGGATTTCCTGAACAATCCCGGCAACCAATGGGACCTGATGAGCATGGCCTACACGCTGATGAAGGCGGAGGACATGCCGACGCACAGCCAGTTTGTGGAGCTGCTGAATCTGGAAAGCCGGCAGCGGCGCGCCCACCCGGACATCGGCCTGCTGCGCATGCTGCTGGAGCCGTGGAGCCGCACGGGCCGCTACGGGGCCATTTTGGATGGTGTGAACAATGTCAGTCTGAGCGGCAAAGTGGTCCACTTCGAGCTGTCGTACATTCCCGAGTCTGCCAAGGAGCTGCGCACGGTTGCCGCGTTCCTCATCACGAATGACCTGCGCAAAGAGATCATGAGCCGCCCGCGTTCCACCCGCAAGCGCGTCATCCTGGAGGAGCTTTCCGCCTTCCTCGCGATGCCGGACGGGGATCGCATCACGCGTGAGTACTATGAGCGTATGCGCAAGTATTCCTGCTGGGTGTTCTCGATCATTCAGCAGTTCCAACGCATCAAGGACCACCCGGTGCGCTCCTCCGTCGTGGGCAACTCACGCATCATGTTCATGCTCAAGCAGCCCGATCAGCGTGATGTGGAAAGCATGAGCGAAGGCTTCCGCATTCCCTCCATCACCAAGAAGCAGGTGACGAGTTTCCCTGATCCCTCGGAGATGAAGTCCGACCCCTACGGCTCCTTTGTGTACTACCACGAGGCCACCGGGCGGCCGCGCATTGCCATCGGCCGACATCAGGCGTCCAAGGAGATGATCCTGGCCTCCGCCACCTCCGGGGAGGCCTTTGAACGCCAGAACGCCGAGCTCAAAAACTACGGCGGCGACGCCTACAAGATGATTCTCAGCCAAGCCAAATCGAAGAAATGAAAACGACCATCCTCATCCTTCTCGTGAGCATGTCCTCGCTGCTCACCGCGTGCTCCAATGCGAGCGGCGGCGTGAACAAGGGGCTCGTCGGTGCCGCCACCGGTGGCATCCTCGGATCCATCGTGGGCGATCGCCTTCTCAAGAGCAACAACAACGGCAGCAGCAGTTCGTCCTCCACGACTGGCGGCACCACGACGACGAGCAGTTCCAGCGGCGGGAGCGGGGGCGGTCTCAGCAGCCATGCTGGTCTTATCTCCGGGGCTGTCGCTGGATATGCCGCTGGTGCCATCTCCGACTCCATGGCGCAGAACGAGGTGAGGCAGAAGTATCTCGACGGGTACAACAAGGGCCGCAGTGACGCCATCAAGGATCTCTACTGGCTCAAGCGCGATGCCGAGCGCCCGAGCAGCGGTGACGGTGTGCAGCGCCGCTATTACGAAGTGCCCGTGCCAGAGCATGTGACCACGGACGGCGTGCTGGTCGAGCCGCGCAAGGTCGTCATCGAGGTCGTTGAGTAACCCATTTGTCCATCCATCCACCCACCCCAGCAACACCATGAAAACATCCGCTTGTTTTGCCTTCGGGCTGTTTCTGTTCAGCCACAGCGCCGGTGCCCAGTCGCCGGTGCAGGAAGTTATCGACAACGCGCTCATCCAGCAGACAAACACCAACACGCAGAGCATCATGAGCATGCTGCAACAGCAGCTTGATGAAGCGCAGAAGCAGTCGCAGTCGCTGACCGATCAGCTAACACGCATGGGAGATCCGGCCACGGTCAGTCTGCCATTGCTGGATCTCATCAAGCAGGACATCGCCAAATCTGCACAGGCGGCCGCCAATGGCGTAGCACGTGAAGACCGCATCCGTGCCACGACGGGAGCGGAAGCCTTTGGCGACAACGCCTACGGACTCGTGGCCGCCGTCAACCCGACGGTTACCTTCAAAGATGGCGAGACCGCCAACCGTGATCCCTCGCTGTACAAACTCCAAGGTGCGCTCAGTGGTGACCTGGAGGCGCTGGCGCAAAAATCCCGCGAGGCGGATGAGCGCATCACTGCGCTCGAAGAGCAGCGCCCCGCGCTGTTTGATCAGCTGAACTCCGCCTCCGATCTGGCCAGCATCTTGAAACTGCAGACCGCGATCAGCACCACTGATGCGCTGATTGCCAGCGCCAAGGCCGATGTGGCGAAGAGCAAACTGGACTACGACGTGCTGATGGAAAAGCTGAAGCTGCAGTCGCAGGTGGAAGCCAAGGCGAAAGGTGAAGAGCGCGATCTGGAGCGCAAGCACACTGCCGACAAGGCCAAAAGCAGCTCCGGCTCCGGCAGCGGGTCATCTTCCTCCTCTGGTTCGACGACCAGCCCCTTCAGCAATCTGGGCTGGGGTAAAAAGTAACAACGGTCCTTCAGATTTTTCACCTTACACGCCGCCATGAACCTACTGAACAGCATGCCCATCCTGGCCGCCGGCCAGGGATTTGCCGGTGCGTTCGGTCTCATGGAAACGTTTTACACCGATTTGCAGAACACGTGTGCGGACATCTTTGATGCTCTGCAGATCTTCGCTTTCACACTCGCCTTTCTGGGACTGCTGATGATCGCCTATAAAGGGATCATGGGCGGCAGCTTCGACGGGGCCTTCGGACAGATCCTGACCATGGGTCTGGTGTGCTCCATCATGCCATTCTTTCCTGAGTTCCTGGTGGTGGATGTGCGAACAGCGCTTTCAGATGACCTGCTGGCCAACCTGGGAGTGGACCCCATCGGGTTGTTTGAAAATTTTGGGGACAGTTTTAGTGACATGGACATCGACACTGATGCCAGTGCGCTCACGGCGCTCATTGTCGATCCGCTGGCGATCATCGACTACATCGCCAACATCATTGCCGCGTTCTGCATGATCGTCATCGGTCTGATCTGCTACGTGATTTTCTTCTTTGCCTACCAGGTGCAGATCATGGCCTTGTACATCGGTGCGGCAGCATCGCCGATCTTTTTTGGCATGCTTTTGTATGAAGACACCAAGGGGACGGCGCAGACCTATTTCATGGGGCTTCTTGGGATCTGTTTCTGGCCGCTGGGCTGGGGGATCGGCCTCATGCTTTCGGACGCACTGCTGACCATCGGCATTGACATCATCACGTTGATCTGTGCCACGCTGAACCTCGCCGGGTTTGGCATTGGGGTGGAGGTCATCGCCATCTTTGTGCTCGTGATTGCGGTGGCCATCTGGATCATGTTTGTGATCTTCAAGGCACCGGGTCTGATTCAGAAGGCAATCCTTTCGGGAGCGCAGATCGGCACGGCCTTTGCCGGCCAGGCGGTCAGTGCAGCGATGGGCGGTGTGAGCGCGGGCGGAGCGGTGGCGAGTTCGGTGGTCGGGATGGTTCCTGGCGGCAGCACCGCATCTTCGGCCATCAGCGGTGCCACGGGCGCGGTCACTGGAGTGGGCAATCAAATAGGAGGCCTGGCAGGAGGGGAATGACATGAAAGGCGTGGCTGACATCTTTATCTCCAAGGAAAAGCTGGCGCTTTTCTGGTTCATGGTGGCCTGCGGCTGCCTCGCGATCACCGGCTGGTATGTGTATGACGTCGCGGTGTCCAGCCGTGGCAGCATGCTCTACGTGCCGATCGAAAAATCGCACGTTTATCTGGATCGTTCCCTGCAGCAGCAGGATCTGGACGAGTTAGTGGACTATCATGCGCGGCTCGCGCTGGAAACGTTCCTCAACCGAGGCCCCAAGGGGGCTCTGACAGGAGAGCGGCTTAGATTGCTTTATGCCGGCGCTGGCATGGACCAGGTGGAGAAAGAACTGCAGGAATCGTATTATGATTTTCACACCCGGCACATTCATCAGGTGATGGAAGTGGGCCAGGTGCGTGTGCAGCACTTTCCCAATGGAGAAGCTGAAACCGTGGCGCAGGGCCAGCTTGTGCGGGTGAGTCTGGATCCCACGACCAATGAGGCGGTCAATCAATCCTTCGCAGTCACGGCACGGCAGACGTGGGAGAGGAATCAAAACCTCCGGGACAGCCGGCGCTTTCCCTTCGTCTGCACGAACATCGAGTACTCCATCACTGCAACCTCCAACATCGAGTAATCCCCAGACCCATGTCAGCACCGCAAGAGAAAAAGCGCAGCGCCATTGATACCCTGATCATCAGGGATCGCACCGCCGTGTTTTGGTTTCTCGTGGCCTGCATGGTGGGGGCGTCCTGTGCGGGCTATGTCATGCTCATGTCCGAGACGCTGAGGAAGCGCCCGCCATTTGTGGTCATGGACACCGCTGGTGCCTACTACGTGCCGCCGGGAAATGTGTACATGGAGATGACGCCCATGCACATCCAGATGAGCAGCATACTGGCGGAGACCCTGCTGGAACGCAATGCGCAGGGGCTGATCCACGAGGACCGCCTCACCAAGCTGTGCTGGGAAAATGAGAAGCAGGAGACCCCGGGACTGACGGAGATCCGCAAGGAGGTGCAGAAAGAGCAAAAGTACTTCCAGAGCCAGAAGGTGGACCAGACCTCCCTTGTGGAGAAGACGGAGATCAAAGCGGCGACCAACACCCGCGTGAAGACCGTCACCACGGGCCTCATCCACCGACGCAGCATTTTCAGCGGCAAGGAAAAGCAGGAAACCTATCGATTCACGCTCACCGTTCTCTGGCATCAGAACACGAACATCAACGACAACAAAGGCTTCCCCTCGCAGGTGGAGACCTTGGGCAAACTTAGCCTGGAGCCCATCAGCGAATCATGAACTCACGCACTTCCAGCTGGCTTCGGCTTCTTCTCGTTTGCGTCTTCCCGGTGGCGCTCAAGGTGTCCGCGCAGGTGCAGCCCGGTCGGGAACTTGTGCGCCTGGACCCCAAGAACCTCGTCCATGACATCGCCATCAACAGCAATGTCGCCACGACGATCACCTTTCCGGAGAAGATCAGTCTGCTCACTGGCTATGGCCTCGTCACCGATCCTGCGCAGGTCAACCAGATGACCAGCACCAAGGTGGGGATCGTTCATTATGAGAATGTGATCGGGGACACGCTCGTCGTCCGCCTCATCAAGCCCGGAGAACCCTGCCACGCCACGGTGCGCACCACGCGCAACATCTACCTCCTCCGCTTCACGCCAGCGGATGAGGCCAACCTTGCCGTCATCGTCTCCCCTCCGGCACCGACCAGCAGCGCAGTGGAGGTGACGCAGGACAAAGTGGTGGAGTCCCGCATTCAATACAACGCGGAGGAACTTGTGGGCATGCTCAGCAAGGTGCGCAACCGCAAGGCGCTGGAGCCGCTCAATCCCGGCCTCTTTACTGGCTGGCAGGAGCGCAACGGACTGATGATGACCTCCACCGCGAAGGACCTCGTCACGACCATTTATGAGATCCAGCGCAGCCCGGCCAAAGACCTCACCGTCTTCCGCTGCTGGCTTACCAACAACGGCGCCAAGGAGTTTGATTTCGATCCCGCGGGCACCAAAATTCGCGTCGGCAGCCGCAGCTATGACTGCCAGTTGGTAGACTGCGCGAACACTGTCGCATCTGGTCAGCGCGTCGCCATGGATGTGGTGCTGCAGGGCGGCCCCGGCGGGAGCCGTGAAGGGCTTTCCATCAATCAGGATTTCCGCATCGAACTGCCGGAACCCGGGCGTCAGCCAGTGCTGCTGCCGCCGCTTTCCAGCGCGGATGCCGCCGAACTCGATGCCGCAGCTGACGGCAAATAACCCGGAACTTCTCCCACTGCCATGATGCAACAATTCCAGAAACCGGCCGTGCAGATGATGCTGCTCGTTGTGGTGGTCGCCATCGCCGGGGTGGCCTTTTATGTAAGCAAGCAGCCGGCGGCGTCTATCAACGCCCCGCCGGTGGCCAAGCCCACCAAGGACGGCAAGCCACCAGCCGAGCTCACGCTGGTCGCCGAATCAAAAACGGTGAATCTCGGAGACAAGCGCACGGCCATGATTGGCAGTGACCAGCAGGTGGAGCGCTTCGTGGTTCCTCCCAAGAAGCCCGCGCCGCCCAGCCTGCTTTTGTCCAATTCCTCCGACCAGAAAAAGAAAGCGGACAAGCCGCCGCCTTTTCCCAAACTGGTGCACGTCAGCAATGCCGTGACGGAGCCCTTTGTGCCGACGACTCCGAAGCTCTTTGCGCCGCGAGGCATCCTCATCAAAGCGGCGCTGGTCATCACCGTGGACTCCTCTTCCTTGCAGACTCCGGTGCTCGGCCTGGTCACGGAAGACATTTACTGGAACCGTCAGCTCGTTCTTCCTGCTGGAACGCAGGTGCATGCCAAGGCCAGCAAAGGACGCATCCGTGATCGCATTGAGGTCGCAGGCGGTTTCACATTCATCTGGGAGGATGGCCGGGAGTACAGCATCGGCGGCGTGGCCCTTGATCACGAACGTCTCAGTGATGACACCTATGCCATCACTGACGGATCTGCCGGCATTAAAGGTGTCATCGTTCAAAACGATCAGTACGCGCAGGTGAAGATCCTCATCGCTGAAGCGCTGCAGGGCATCATGAACAACAACCGGCAGCAGTTCCAAAGCATCTATGGACTGGTGCCGCAGAACAACACGACCAATGCCGCGCTTGGCGGTGGTGCGCAGGCGGCATCTGCGTACTCCAAGCTCCTGACCACGCAGCTCTCCCAGGACCTTGATTTTGTCCGGGTCGCAGCCGGCACCCAGTTTTACATCTACACCACGGACGTCTTCGAGCCGGAGATGGCCAGCATCGCCGGCCTGAAACAAAAGAACCAGCCGCTCAACAGCTGGCAGCTCGACGAGGAGATGTACGCCAAGGCCCAGGCGGAGAATGCCGCGCAGAGCCAGCAGAGCGCCGTGGCGAACGCTGAAGCCGAGAAAAACCGCCAGCAGCAGGCGGCGGCTGATCAGATCCAGGAGATGCGCTCACTCATCTCCAAGCCTTCGGACACTGCATCAGGTGCCACCCCCGTTTCCACAACTCCCACTCCCAGCAGCAGCAAACCATGAACCGCAAGCTTCTCGAAGCCAGCCTGCCCTGTGCCGCCTTGATCCTGTGCGCTCTTCTCACAGCGTGCAAATCGCGCAGCGTCAAACTCTCCGAAGATCCTCTGGTGCGCCCGGCCGATGATCCTGAGCTGGCCTACATCCCCACCTACAGCAGAAACGTGCTGTCCGACTGGCCGAAGGGGCGCTCACTGGATCCGCATGATGTTTCGCGCGTCCGCCTCGGAGAGCAGGTGCATGCCTACCACCTCGGCCGGCTGCCCAGCAAGGACCGCCGCGAAATGCACGAAGCGCATACCGTTTACCGGCTGGAGCAGCCTTCCCGCTGGGACACGCGGCTGCCTGCCACGCCGATGGATTCGCGCGGCGTCGTGCTGGGCATTGTTGATCCTGCACGCAAGGACATGCCGGATGACACCCTGATCAAGCAAGAGCGTGAGGCGTTGGCGGCCAAGTCCGTCAGCCTGCGCAAATCCATGTCTGATCTCGACCAACTGCGCTCCCAGTTGATGAAGAAGAAGAGCGATTTTGAGCAGGCGGAAAAGGGCGTGGCCGACATCAAGGACTTCCTCGAAAAAACTCTTCAGGAACGCACCGCTCTCAGTGAGCAACTCAAGCAGGCGCAGACTCGCATCGATGAACTGGAGCAGGCCGAGCGCCTGCGCATCCGCAGCTCCAGCCAGGGGCTATTCCAAAAGAAATAGTGCCATGACGCCCCCTGTTGATCTAGCCCATATCCAGGCACTTCCTGGCTTTCTCGAAGAACGCATCATCGGGCAGGGGCACGTCATTCCCAAGGTGGTGCCCATCGTGCAGAACGGTGAGCTCGGCCTGAGTGATCCCGGACGCCCCAAGGGCACCTTTCTTTTCCTGGGCCCCACCGGTGTCGGCAAAACCGAAACCACCCTGCTGCTGTGTGAACACATCTTTGGTGATGTGCAGAAGCACTGCATCCGCCTCGACATGTCCGAGTATCAGAACCAGGAGTCTCTCCAGCTCCTGCTGGGCCAGAATGAAACCAGCCGGGGCAACATCGGCCGCTTCTATGACCGTGCTGAAGGGCGGGGCTTCATCCTCTTTGACGAAATCGAAAAGGCACACCCGCGTGTGCTCGACATCTTCCTGCAGGTTCTGGATGCAGGACGCATCACCGTCGCCAATGGGGAGACGCTGAATCTCTGCAACTTCTACATCGTGGCGACTTCCAACATCGGAGCGGAAGCACTGATGGAGCTGAAGAACAGCCCCATCGCCACCGTGGAGCGCTTCATCGAAGATCTTGCTGCGGCGGAACTTCGGCCTGAAGTGCTGGCGCGTTTCAATGTGCGCTGCGTGTTTCAAAAGCTCGGCTACGATTCCCAGAAGCGAATCGCCACGATCATGCTGAACAAGGAGCTCAAGCTCCTGAAATCGAAAGGCTACAATCTCACGGCGGGCAAAGGCGTGCTTGAGATCATGGTGGCGAATGGTGTGGAGCCCCGACTCGGCGTGCGCCGGATGCGCAGCACGGTGGAAACTTTTTGCCGCGCTGCGCTGCGCAACGCACTTCTCGGCGGTCAGCAAACCAACGGAACCCTTGTCGCCCAAAATGGTCACCTGGTCATCGATACTTGATCACTACCACAGCCACAGGGCGGAGGTGCGGCGCTATGCCTTCACCCTGCTGTTCATGGCCGGCGCGTTGTACACCGGGCGCAATGCGGCGGCGGTGGCCGGGTTCCTGGCCCTTCCGGTGCTGTATGCCTACAACCGGTGGGGCGAGCCCTGGCGCAAGCGCGGCGAAGAAATGATGAAATCCAAGTCCAGACAATGAAGCACCTCCTCACGATTTTTTGCGCCCTGATGCTGGCCGGCTGCGCCACCCCACCGCCTGCCTACCTCAATGATGACGATGTGCTCCCTGTGGCCACCAGCGTCCACTTCTGGGTCTATCACGACAAGAAAGGATGGGTGAAGTCCAACATCCACATCACGCGGCTGCCGCGTGAGATGACCGGCAAAGAGGTGCGCCTCTGGGCCGAAGGCGTGGGCAAACGCGACGCCGGCAAGCTCTGGACTCACTACTACGTCATGGCAGATCTGCCCGAAGGGCACTCGCTGGGGCCGGTCCTCGTTTCGCACGTGCACTCCTTTGGCAAGCAGCCGCGCAACGTTGCTCCTTAAAAAACTCAATCTTTAACCATATGCCTGAAGAACAAGAAGAAGCTGGAATCGGAGAGTCCCTGGGCCAGGGCGTCGGATCACAAGTGGGTGGTGCTGCTGGAAAAGCCGTGGGTACGGCGGGCGGCAAGGCGGCGGGCAGTGCTGTCGGTGGTGCCATCGGTACCGTCGTGCCTGTCATTGGCAATGCCGTTGGCTCCGCTGTGGGACAGCAGGTCGGAGGTCAGATTGGCGGCCAGATCGGCAACCAGGTGGGTTCAGAAGTCGGTGGTCAGGTGGGCGGAGCCGTGGGCGGCGCGGCTGACACGGCGGTGGACGGTGCGGTCAGCAGCATTGGTGGAGCCGGTGGAGACTCAGGCGGTCCGGGCAATATCCTTAGCAGCGTGGGCGGCATGGGCGGTGATGGCGCAGGCGGTGGCCTGGCCAGCCTTGCGGGCGGTCTTGGTGGCGGCGGCGGTGGGGATCTTCTAGGCAGCGTCACCAGCTTGGCAGGTGGTGGCGGTGGGGCAGGCGGTGGTATCGCCAGCCTCGCTGGGGGCCTCGGCGGTGGTGGCGGCGGTGATCTTCTTGGCAGCGTCACCAGTTTAGCTGGTGGGGGCGGTGGTGCCGGTGGTGGCATCGCCAGTCTGGCAGGTGGTCTCGGTGGGGGCGGCGGCAGTGCCGGCGGCATGCTCAGCAGTGTGACGAGCCTGGCCGGAGGCGGCGGCGGAGGAGGTGGAGTCGCCAGTGTCATGGGCGGCCTGGGCGGCGGCATCGGTGGCGAGGGTGAGGAGCCGGGCATGGCCGAAGGCCTTGGCTCCGGCATCGGCGGGGCTGCTGGCAAAGCCGTGGGCACAGCAGGCGGCAAGGCTGTCGGCGGTGCCATTGGTTCCGCCATTCCAGTGGTAGGCACTGCCATCGGTCAGCAGGTTGGAGGTCAGATCGGCGGACAGGTCGGTCAGCAGGTGGGCTCCGAAGTGGGCGGTGCCGTGGGCAAAGGCGTGGACGACGGCATTAAAACCGTGCGCATGAGCCTGGAGGAGGAGGGCTATAAGATCGGCGGCGGCATGGGGCAGGGACTCGGCATGGGCAAAGGCATGAAGATGTGATTTTTTGGCGGTGCCCCCATTATTCTGCGTAATTCTCGGCACACCTGATCCCGGCCCGGCTAATCAGATTAACCTTTTCTCCTTAGCCCATGCCTGAAGACACCGACAAAAAAGGCGGACCTGTGATTGGCGCGCAACGCGCGACCGCGGCACCCGCACCACAACAGGAACCGAAGCAGCCTGCTCAGCAGGCTTGGGTACCGGCCCAGCCTTCTAAAAAGCCCCTAGCTTCGGATCAGCAGACGCCGGAGGCACCCGCGGAGCAAGCGCAAGGCGCCCCCGCCCCTGCTGTCCAGGGCCCGGGCACCCAGAGTACGTATCTTGGGAGCACGACGGAAGTCGTCGGTCAAAAGCCCATGACTGCCGCTGAGAAATTTCAAGCCGGTATGCAGGGCATCCTTTCTGGCGCGGGTGGCTCCAAGGAAGGGCAGATGATTGGAGAAGCCGTCGGCCAGGGCATCAAAAACCTCTTTGGACAGGGCAAAAAAGACGGAGCTGGAGGCACTCAGGTTGGGCCGGGACGACTCGGTCCCAATGCCACCGAGGCCGCTCAAGCGGGCGGGCCCATCATCGGCGGTCATCGCGAGCAGGGTGCCAAACAGGAAAGTCAGGAAGCCGGCGGTCTCGATGTGGGCGGCAGTCTTGGCAAAAAAGTTGGCGGCATGCTCGGTTCAGCCGTCCTTGGTGAAAAAGGCAAGTCTGTGGGCCAGATGCTCGGCAAAGTCGTGGGCAATGCGGCCGGACAGGCGGCCAATATGGCCATCGATCACGCGCGCGGCATCGGCGGAAACATTGGCAGTGCCATTGGCGGAGCCATTGCTGGCGAAGAAGGAGCGGCCAAAGGCAAGGAGCTGGGCAAAAAAGCCGGCTCGGGTGTCACAAGCGTCCGTGACACACTGGCCGCACAGGGGGTGGACCTTGGCCCCAAACAAACGGCTGGCAAGCAGGGGCACGGCATCAAGTAAATCATGCCCGCCCCGAAAAAGACCGATGGCAGACGCGATCTCGACGGAGATGGCGACATCGATCTGGCAGACGATCCTTCACGCGATCTGGACCACGATGGCCGAATCGAGAGTGATGACCGTGAGGAACTGGACATTGACGCGGACAACGACATCGACGCCACCGACCGCACGGTGGCTGCCAAGCAGAGCGTCGGTGCCGCCCTGGGCATGGCAAGGGCCGGGCAAAGCAGGCAACAAGGTGAGTCGCAAGGGCAGTCAACCGCAGGCCCCAAGGCACGCTGAGCAACTGCTGGGCGTGGAATGGTCTGGCGGGCTCAGCTTCCGCTGGCCAGCAGAGCTGCCAGAAGTTCGTCCACCTGCATGGTGGCGATCGCGGATGCCTTGTCACTCATGGCGTAGGGCAAGATCAACTCGCGGCCATGCAGCATGGAGCCGCAGCTGTAGACGACATTCGGGACGTAGCCTTCACGTTCATGCCCTTCGGGTGACAGCAGCGGCTCGCGCAGGCGGCCGATGACTTTCGTGGGATCATCAAGATCCAACAATGCCGCGCCGATGCAGTATTTGCGCATGGGGCCGACGCCGTGGGTGATGACGATCCAGCCCGCCGCTGTTTCGATGGGTGATCCGCAGTTGCCAATCTTCACGGACTCCCACATCTCCAAGGGCCGCAGGATGATCTGGGGATCGCTCCAGTGGTGCGGGCTGTCAGAGAACATGATGAAGAGGTTCTCATCATCCTGACGCGAGAGCATGGCATAACGACCGCCGATGCGCCGGGGGAACAGAGCCATTCCTTTGTTTTGAACTGCCGTGCCGTTGAGCGTGAGCACACGGAAGTGCAGAAAGTCCTGTGTCTCGATGAGCTGGGGCAGGATGGCCCTGCCATTGTAGGCGGTGTAGGTGGCGTAGTACATCACCGAGCCGTCGTCTTCGATGAAGCGGACAAAGCGGGCATCCTCTATACCGTTGGTCTCGTTGGGCGAGACAGGAAAGATGATGCGTTCACTCAGGGCGAGCTTGGAGGAGAAGTTCAGCTCGTAGTTCGAGTCAGCAAGCCAGCGGAAACACTCCAGGGCGCGGCGGAGATCGCGGCTGACGGATTTGGATTCACGACGCACACGCTGCACGCTTTCGTCGAGCTCATGAAGGGTAAACGCTTCAGCCAGCGGATCCATCACGGCGGTGGCATAGCCGTCCACGAAACCCATTTCCTGGAGTTTTGTGATGAAGCGGGATTTTTTATACGTGGGATTGGGCACCACCTCCGGCAGAGAGACAAAATTTGAGACCGGCTCCACACTGAGGGAACCGTCTGGCGCGATGATGCCGGCGCGAAACTCGATGGAGGAGATGTGACCCTCACCCGTGGCGCGCAGGCTCATGATGAAGCGCAGTCCGCCCTCGATCACTCCGCTCTGATCAGGATGAGGCACCATGGAGGGATTGAACAGCGCGGCGGACTCCAGCGCGTACTCGCCGGAGAACAGGGCACCGATGAGAAGCTGGCGGACGCGTGAGAGCGTGGGCTGCGCAGCGATCTGCGGACGCACCTTTTCATAATGCGTGAGCAGAAGAGACTCGATATCGAAGTGACGTGAAGCAAACTCGGCGAGGATCGCCTGCAACTGCAGGTCTGCCTCCGCTTCGCTCAGTGCAAGCGCACGCGTCAGGATGTTTGCCCTGATCTGGGGCTTGCCCGGGATGAAGGGGCGAATGATGACGCGACCACATTCAGGCTGCAAGGTGATGTCGTGACGGCGAATGGTGACTGAAATCATGAGGCGGGTGGCGAAGTGATCAAGTGTTCTGCGCAGTTCATCTCCGCGAGAGCAAGGTGGAAGGCGAGGGTGGACTCGGCGCCCTGGTTTTCATTCACGCGGTCGTGGTGCAGGCCATCGCCGCAGCCACCAGTGGTGGAATCGTAAAGAGGCAGGCCGAGGTCATTGCGACCGAGGAACCATTCGAAGGCGCGTTTGGCTTCGCGTGACCAGGAGGCATCCTGGGTGGCGCGGGAGGCTTCATTGCACGCGGCGATCATCGCCTGGGCTTCGAGAGGCTGCTGGTCAAAATCGGCGCGGGCGCCATCGCGGTGGTAAAAGCCATTGCTGCCGATGGGGCGGAAGCAGCCTGACTGCGTCTTTTGGATGGAGACGAGCCAGCGCAGGGACTTGAGGCCGATCTCCAGTGCGACCGGGTCTGGCATCCACTGACCGCTGAGGATGAGCGCCTGGCAGAAGCGTGCATTTTCATACGTCACGCTGTCTTCAAACCAAGGCCAGTGCTCCGTGGCGCAGGCGTTCCACAGCGCGACGAGGCGACCGGTGAGGGTCACACGCATGGCGTTGATCGCCGCATTGCTGGGGAAGCGGCGCAGGTATTCGTGAATGCCCAGAAGGGTGAAACTCCAGGCCCGAGGCGAGGTGAAATCCACCACCGCAGTGAGACCGCGCTCAAACAACTGGGCGGAGAGCCGGCTGTGGCCCTCATTGCGTGAGCGCCCGGCTCCGTTGCCTGCGGCCCACAGCGCACGCGCGTGGCTGTCTTCGCTGCCGGCGGCTTCGAGCCACTGGCGGCCATGGCTCATGAAATTGCGAAAGCGTCCGCTCTCGTAGTCCAGCGCCGCCGCAAGAAAGGCGAGGTAGCTGGTGGCGAGCCTGCCGAGGTTCTCTGCGGGCGGCTGGCCGCCCAGTTCATCCAGCATGGTGCAGAGGATGAAGGCGCGCGCATTGTCGTCCGTGCAATAGCCTTCATGGAAGTTTGGCACGTTGAAAATGGCGTGCTGAAAGATGCCGGTGCCGTCGCTCATGCGCACGACGTGGTCCAGGCGCAGAGGTGGCAGCTCGTAGGGCCTGTTGCCCAAGGTCCAGCCGGCGAAGGCTGTGCGTGGTGCCGTTTTGCGGTCTGCCCGCGCATGCTGAAAGGATTCCAGATAACGCTGCGCCACGGCAGGCCAGATCATTGCGCGGCCCAAGGCGTGGGCTTCATGGCGGATTTTTTCCATGCGTGCGGGATCATCGAGCAGTCCGCAGACACCTGCGGTGATGGCCGCCGGATTCCGGAACGGCACAAGAACGCCTCGTCCATCCGCCAGCAGTTCCTGCGCGTGCCAGTAGGGCGTGGAGACGACGGCTTTCCCGGCGCCAAACACATAGGCCAGCGTGCCGGAAGTCACCTGCGCTTCATTCAGATACGGTGTGAGATAGATGTCCGTGGCGCCGATGAACTCCTTGAGATCATCCAGTGAGACGAAGCGATTGTAAAAGATGACGTGCTCCTTCACGCCGCGCTCTTCAGCGAGGCGTTCGAGGCTCAGGCGGTAGCGTTCGCCCTCATGCGCGATGAGCTGCGGATGGGTGGCCCCAAGAATGAGGTACACGACGTTTGGATGCTGCCGCACGATCTCCGGGAGTGCTTCGATCACATGCTCGATGCCTTTGCCCGGCCCGAGCAGGCCAAAGGTGAGCAGCACCTTGCGGCCTTCGACGCCGAACTGCTCCTTGTAGCAGCTTGAGTCCATCAACGGCATGTCCGGGATGCCATGTGCAATGATGTCTATTTTTGAGTCCGGGACGTGATAGGTCTCACGCAGAATTTCCGCGCCTTTGTGCGCCATGACCACCACGCGGTCGCTGTGACGCACGAGTTCATCCATCACCTTGCGCTGTGAGGCGTTCGGCTCGCGCAGCACGGTATGCAGCGTGGTGACCACCGGCATGCGCACTTCCTTGAGCAGCGTGAGGAGATGACTGCCCGCCTGGCCACCGTAGATGCCGAACTCATGCTGTACGCACAGAACGTCTGCGTTGCTGAAGTTCAAAAAGTCTGCTGCACGCCGGTAGGAGTCGAGATCCTTCTCCAGCAGCTCGAAGCGCACACGCTGCGGGTAATCATAACCCTCAACCCGGTCATTGACGGCTCCGACAAAGCAATCTGTGGAGGGCGAAGCAGACGCGACGGCTTCACTCAGATCATGGGTGAAGGTCGCGATGCCGCAGAGCCGCGGGAGGTAATCGCCGAGAAAGGCGATGCGCTGCGGCGAAATGGAAGTGCTCAGGATAAACCTCTCAATGGCTGCGTCATTCTGCAGCAGACAGCCTGGGCTGCTGATAAGCAACCCGGCTTTGTATAAATTAGGCTGGGTATCACCGGCCGATCAGAATCAAGACACCTGCAACGAGTGCCGTGATGGGCACCAGAACGTTGAGCTGTCCGAGGTTGATGCCGAAGGCACCGCTGAGTCCGACAAGGAGGAGATAGATGGCAAGCGCGAGCATGCCGTAGCTTTTAGTGATGGTCATGGTCGTTGGGGGTTCAGCTTTTGCGGCCTTGCATCAGCAGCACGACGCCACCAATGAGGGCGACGGCTCCGACGATGGGAGGCAGAGGAATGGTGTGCTGCTTTTCCGCCGTCACCTGAATGGGGCCGAGGTCGATGGCCTTCTCCGTGGTGGTGTAGGTGAAGCTTTGGTAAGCGAAGGCAGCAACGCCGAGAATGATGAGCAGAATGCCGAAGATGGCGGGTGTTTTCATAAAATGGACAGTGACTTAGAGGACGCGGCGGCCTTGGATGAGGCGCAGGAGGATGAAGATGACGGCGATCACGAGCAGAATGTGAATGAAGCCGCCGATGGTGGTGCTGGTCACGAGACCGAGCAGCCAGAGGACGATGAGAATGATGGCGAGGGTTGTAAGCATGAGATGGGTGTCTTTCCTTGTGGATGGAGAATCTGCCGGGCAGAGCGTTTGCGTGCTGTCCGACCGCGATTCAGCGTGGGTTTAGTTTTTTGCGGCACCAGCTTCGACGACCATGTTGTTGACGACGCTTTTCACGCCGTGGATGTCGGTGACGAGCTTGGTAACGAGATCTATTTCAGCGGTGTTTTTGGCGAATCCGCCCACCATGACAACGCCATCTGTGGTGGCGACGAGGGTTCTGAAGGCGCTGGTGGAACGGTGCGTGAGCAGGGCCATGCGCACCTGGGCGTTGATGGAGGCGTCATCAATAATCTCGGCAAGAGTGGGGCCCGCAGGCTTGCCAGTTACAGTCATCTCATTTTTCACTTCTTTGACGCCTTCCACATCCTGGGCGTATTCGGTGGTCAGGTCTTTCTGCGCCTGGCTGGCGGCGTCGCCAGTGAGTGTCACCACCCCCTCTTTCAACTCCACCTTCGTGTTGTAGGAGCTGACGCTGCGATGAAAGGCGAGTGCGCTTTTCACTTTCAAGTAGAGCCAGGTGTCGGAACTGGCCGGCGGGCTTTCTTTGATTTCAATCTGGTTGGCCACGCTCTTGACGCCCGGCAGACCTGTCACGGTTTCCTGGGCGAGCTGCTTGTGCGAATCGTCATGGACGATGCCGGTCAAGGTCACCACACCCTCTTTGGACTCCGTCTTGATCGCGTCATCCTTGAGAAAGTTTTTGAAGACGTAGGAGTTTTTGGCGGCGGCTTCAATCTGGGAGTCCATCTCGGACGCGGTCAGTGGTGCACAAGCAAACAGCGCAAAGCAAAGTGCCAACGCACGAGGAACGAAAGGTTTCATAGAATGAGTGTTAAGGCATATGCTGCATGAGCGCGATGGGGTATAACCCTACCCAGGCTGCGATTCAGGTTGCTCATTGGCCATGCCGAACGAAGTGGCAGCATGATTCTCGATGCCACCTGCAAGCTAGACTACCAGCTCATGGCAGAGGTGCCGGCCATTTTCATGCTGCGTCCGCGCAGCGGCTGGGCGCAGTGGATCATGCGCGAGGAGTTTCAAATCTCCCCACAAGTGCCGGTGGTCGAGTTCACGGATGTGTATGGCAATCTCTGCCAGAGAACCGTCATGCCTCCGGGGGATTTCCATGTCTCCGTGCAGTATCGCGTCCAGGTCGCGGACCGGGTGGATGAAGATATTTATGCGCCGCTGATGCTGGTGCAAAACCTCCCGCCGGACATTCTGCACTACCTGCTGCCCAGCCGTTATTGCCAGTCTGATGAGCTGCCGGCGCAGGCCACGTCCATCATTGGCAATCTGCCGCCGAATTACCAATGCGTTGCCGCGATCCGCACCTGGGTGCACCAGAACATCCACTATGAATACGGGTCCAGCAACAGCTTCACCACGGCGCTGGAAACCTTGAACACACGGCGGGGCGTCTGCCGTGACTTCGCGCATCTGGGCATCGCTTTGTGCCGTGCCATCAATGTGCCTGCGCGCATGGTGGTGGGTTTTTTGCACCAGCTTTCTCCGATGGATCTGCATGCCTGGTTCGAGGCCTACATCGGTGGCCGCTGGTTTACGTTTGACGCCACGGAAAGCATGACGCGTGGCAACCGCATCGTCGTCGCCTACGGCCGCGATGCCGCCGATGTGGCCCTGGCCACGATGTTTGGCAATTTCACGATGCAGAACATGCAGGTCACCGTCATCGAGCACCGTTCGTCATTTCAGTCATAAAAAAGCGTTGCTGCCGACCGGTCTGGTCTGGCAGCAACGCCACTGGTTCAGGCTGATGGGGAAAATTAAGCGGAAAGAGCGGCGCGGTATTCCTTGATGGCTGCTTCCACTGCCTCACGGCTCTGGCCGGTGCGTTTCTGAATGCGGCCCAGCAGTTCATCCTGCTTACCTTCAACGAACTGGAGGTCGTCATCGGTGAGCGTCGCCCATTTCTGTTTGAGGCTGCCTTTGATGATGTTCCAGTCGCCTTTGATTTCGAGTGTTGTCATAGGAGTGAACCTACGGCGCCGGGGTTGCGGCAGCCATGGGGTGTAACCCTACTGCAAGGCATCGAGGCAAAAACAAAGCGGCCTGACTTGCGTCAGGCCGCCTGCGTGAATGCATGTGCAGTGCGCGGTTCAGCGCGGCGTGTTATTGCAGACCCAGCGCGCGCAGCAGAACGGCGTTGATGAGTCCGGTGGTTTGCTGGCCTTGCGACTGCTGGTAGTTGCTGATGGCGCGCATCGACTGCGGCCCCATGCGACCATCAAGGGAGCCTTGATAGTACCCCAGGCGGGCGAGCGCCTGCTGAACCCGATAGTCATCGGAGTTCATGCGATAGGCGTCCTGATTGCGGAACTGCGGTGGAATGGCGCCATAGCTGGGATAGTAGCTGACGCCGGGGCGCGCAAAGTAATACGGCATGTTTGGCGGGCCGTAGTAGTAACCCGGGCCTGCATGTCCGTTGCCCTTGTTCAGTTTGAACTTCGTGCTTGGATGCGCGTGATATGCCTGCTGGTCATGATCGTGGTGAGGATTGCCGTGGGACTGCTCACGACCGTGCTCACCATGGTTGCTGTTGCCATGTTGCTGGCCTTTGCCGTTGTTCCCTTTGCCGCCTTTGTCTTTGGCGTAGGTGGCGGGTGCAAGTGAAAGCAGGCCGAAGGCCGCGAGCGCGGCGACTCCGAGAATGGGTTTGAAATTCATGGAAGTTGTTTTCATGGGGTGTGCGCGAAAGGATTTAATGGAACAGATTTTTGAACTTGCTGCTGAGCTTGCCGAATGAGCGGTCGAGATGGAGGTCATCAATGCTGTCCACTCCTCTGCCTACAGCCTGTGTGCCTTGCTGAGCCAGGCTGGAAAGGCGCTGCTGGATGTCCTCCAGCAAGTGCACCGCACGACTTCTCGGCGGCGGAGGGGGAGTCAGCGCGCGTGCGATGAGGACGGCGGCAATGCCGAGGCCCGCGGCCAGCAGAATGGTGCTGCCCGGGTGCTGGCGTGCGCAGTTTTCAAGCCGGGTGGCGGACTTGGCCATTGCAGACGGGATGTGAATGTCGGCAGGAATATCAGTGGGTGTGTTCATGAGTGGTCTTTAGGGGAAGTGTTCTTGCAGCAGAGTTCCATGGCTTTGGTGACACCCAGTGACAGCAACACGGGCCGGACGAGCATGGCCCCGACGACGGCTGCTGTGCCAGCGACCCAGCGGGTGGGGAGCAGGTTGATGAGCAGTCCCGCACCGACGGCGGCGGCCACGGCCTGGCCGGGTTCTCGCTGTGCAAAGTTCTTGAGGTCAGCCAGTGAGCGCCGGAGGCAGGACTCAGCGGGCTGGAAGGGTTGTTCGTGGTTCATGGGCGCAGAGTAGATTGTCCTCTCTTCTGCCACCATGGGGTGTAACCCCACCATGCTGCAGCGAGTCGGGTTTCACCCCATGGTGAAAGAGCGTGCGTCCGACGAGACATGGAATCGTCAATCGAAACCAAACACACATCCAAAATCTTATGAAGAATTCATTGTTCCTAATGTCCGCTCTTTGCCTCGTGCAATTTCCTCTGCATGCCCAGGTCACCGTTGTCTCCCCACCTGCCACACCGGCTGGTGTCGTGGTGGTTGCCCCTTCCACTGTTCTGGTGCGCCCTCTGGACGCCACCATCATCAGCCGCCAACTGTCCACGGCACCGAAGGTGGTGATCGTGACGCAGACACCGCAGCCCAGTGTGCAGACCACCAAGACGACAACCGTCGTTGAAACACCAGGCCAGCCACGCCGAGTGTACAATTCAGAACGCAATGTGGTGATCGTGGAAGAGCAGGGACAAAGCCGCGAAATGCCCTTTGTGACGCTCCCTGTGCTCTTTGAGAAGGCCACGGCCAAGCTGCTGGATGAAGAATCGAAAGTCGCGCTCCAGCAGGTCGCGGATGTGATCCTGGCCGTCAGCAAGACGGAGCCCGGCTCCGTCTATGACATAGAAGGTCATACAAGCACCGATGGCACGAACGAAGACAACATGGCGCTTTCAGCCGCCCGTGCCAAGAGCGTGTATGATGTGCTCACCCAAGTCTACGGCATCCCTGCCACCTCTCTCAGCGCCCATGGTTATGGCGAAATGTTCCCCATGTTTCCCCAGGGCAATGAGGAACAAATGCAGCAGGACCGCCGCGTGCTGGTGGTGCGCACGAAATAAGGCCGCCGCGCAAAATCGACTCACGCCCATGATCCCGCGCCCTGTCCGGCGCGGGATTTTTTTGTTCTGTTTTGAAGTCGGGTTTCACCCCATGGCGAAGTGAGGAATGCACAATTAGCATTATACATGAAAACACTCTACATCGCCATTCTACTCTCGTCCGCTTCCCTGGTCTCCTGCACCAACGGACCGAACGCCCGCAATGGCACTGCCATCGGCGCCCTTGGTGGTGCTGCGGTCGGTGGGATTGCCACCCGTAGCATCGGCGGAGCCGCTGTTGGTGCCGGTGTCGGCGCACTTGCTGGGAACTACATCGGTGGCCGCCGTGATCGTCGCTACTACTAAGCTGTCCACCTTCGCCGCCTCACCCTCATGAGCTACCACGCCAGCATCCATCATCTCACCACCGGACGATTCCTCATGGAATGTCTGGTGGAAGGCCACGATTTGCGCGAAGCGGAAAACGAGGCCATTGCCAAAGCGGCGCTCAAATCGCGGGCGCTGCCGCGTGAGATGGACGTGCGGCATCTGCACCAGTGCATGGAGCGGCGGAATCCTGCCGCAGCTGGCGGCGAGCAGCATGCCATTCATGCTTGAGTTCTTCTTGTGAAAGGTGCTGTCATTGTGCTGCAGTCTAGTTTCAGGATGATCTGGCAGACACCGCAATACAGACATGGCTGACAAGTTGCGGCATGCGTATATGTCATGCCATGCTCACACGCGCTCCTGATCTTCTGCAGGTTTCAGCCATCGGAAAAACAGCCGCAGGTATCGGCTGGCTTTGCTGTCTCAGCGCCGTCCTTCTTTTAGCAAGCTGCTCCACGTACAGGCCGACGCGTCCGGGTGAAAAAGTTTACCGCGATGTTGTGTTCGCGACGCCGGGTGGGAACAAGCTGCGCATGGACCTGTATGTGCCCCAAACGGCCAAGCCCGCCCCGGTGGTCCTGTGGATGTTTGGCGGATGCTGGAGGTTCGGCAGCAAGGGCTATCACGTCATCATGCGGGATCTTACCAGTGCAGGCATCGCGGTGGCTTCCATTCAATACCGCATGAGCAACCGCGCAGTGTATCCAGCACAGCTGGAGGACTGCCGCGCCGCTACGCAATGGCTGCGGGATAACGGCGCACGTTATGGAATCGACGCCAAGCGCATGGGAGCGAGCGGGGAGTCATCGGGCGGGCAGCTGGCAGCCCTGCTCGCCGCCACCGAGGGGAAGTCGCGCATACAGGGGGTGTGCACGCTGTATCCGGTGACCGATCTGATTGAACTGGGGAGCCTGTATGAAAAACACAGCGTCGGGCGGAGCCTCATTGAGAAACTGCTCGGAGGGTCGATTGAGAAAAAAATCGATCTGGCTGCTGATGCGAGTCCAGTCTACCACATCAGTCGCGCTCTACCGCCGTTCCTTATCATTCATGGTCAACGCGACAGGATCATTCCTGTGGAGCATAGCGAGTGGTTCTTCCGCACCCTTGAGGAAGCCGGGGTCGAAGCCCAGCTCATCGTGGTGCCTGACAAAGGGCATTGGTTTCGTCTGAACAACGAGCAGTTTGCTGAAGTGTCGAGATTTTTCCAAGTGCACCTGGCCAAGGTGGACACCGGGCACTGAGCCGAAAAACAAAACCGGTGTTCCCCCAGAGAACACCGGCAAGATATCAGAGATGAGATGTCAGTGGCTGCTTATCGCTCAGCGCGGACGGGCCTGACTTCGAGCTGATTGCTCACATTCTCCGGTCTGCCTGCCTTCATGGCGATCTCACCGATTCTACGTCGGTCCGCGTCAGAATTCACATGGCCCCGCAGCGTGGTCTGTGCATTGAGCGTGATGACCTCCACGTTTTTGGCATTGGTTGAGAGGCGTGGGTCAGCCTGGATGCGCTGATTGATCAGGCTGGTTTTTTGCACGTCACGAAAATTGGCCCCCTGATTCATCGCGGTGGCTTTGCTGTCAGTGCTCGCCTGGGCATTCTGTCTGGAGCGGGGTGAATGGTCAGCCTGCACCTCGCGATTGACGAACGACTCCTTCCGGAAGGACTGGCGGCTGCTGCCGACCCACTGCAAATGAGGCTCGCCTTTGAGTGTTTTGAGGTTCTCATTCAAGATCAGACCGTTGTGCCTGGCATTGTACCGCAGTGCTCTGGCCTGCAGGATGTAGCTGCCATTGTCACCCATGGCCTGCGTGTCATCCACGACGTGGACGATCTGTCCTTTGGGCAGGTCCAGCTGCAGACCACCCACCTGGCCCAGATACTGCCCTTGGGGGCTTTTGATGGGCATGCCAAGAATGCGGTCGGTTCTTTCGACATGGCCCAGATGAAGGATCTCGGCGTTTTTGCCGCCCGTCTGCCCGTCCAGATAAAACCAGGGTTGCATGCCATGGTGGCGGATGACGGCGGCCACACGTGTCTTGTCGGAGTAGGCGGCGGTATTGGAAGTTTTAAACGCGGGTGTAGCCTCAAATCGTTCCTTGCTCATATCCAGCCGCATCACCTGCTGGGTTTCATCCAGCTTGAACGCGCGGGGCGGTGCAGAGGTGAGTTTTCCACCGAGACCGAAGAAGCCGCCTGAGGCGATGACCACCTCAACGAGGCGGGCATTTTCCAAATCTGCGGTGATGAACTTGATCCTGCCCAGCATTTCATTCTGGTAGTTCCAGACCTGGCGGCCTGCGAGTTCGGTGAAGCTTTGTTGAGGGTGAAGATTTTGTGGGCGAGGCGTTGATGGCATGTCCAGCGCCTGCAGGCTTCCGCAGGACAAAAGCAGTGCGATGATGATAAAAATGGAGTCGAATTTCATAAGTGTCTCTTTCTAACCCCGGCTGGCATCTTGATGCAGATGAGCCGGTTCGTTTCCTCGTTGGTCGAGGAGACACACTAGTCCGCGCGGGCGTGTGCCTGCCATGGGGTATAACCCGTATGCGGGTCAAAATGGAAAATCAGATGGCGGCGGTCAGTTTGTCATCATTCTGATGCGAGCCATGGCTCAGCGCATAGACACGTGTGAATGCCGCCCCAAAGAACAGGATCTGCGCCGAGTAGTACACCCAGACCAGAATGATGATGAGAGAGCCGGCCGCTCCGTATCTGGAGGCAAACGCGCTGCGCCCAAAGTAGAAGCCGAGGAGGAATCTCCCGAGTTCAAACAGCACTGCGGCTATTAAGGCGCCGATCCAGACATCCTTCCAGGTGATGGACACATCGGGCACCAGACGAAAGATCAACGCAAAGAGCAGGGCGACGACCAGCAGCGAGATCACATCATTGCCCCAGGCCCAAGGGCCGTCCAAAGCCGGAAACCGCGCATGCAGGCGGCCGCCTGCCACCGCGACAGCTGCGGAAGAGAGCAGCGACACCAGCATGAGAAAGCCCATGACAAACACCATGCCGAAGGAAAAAATGCGCTCCTTTACCAGCGTGAAAACGGGATGGCGTTTTGAGGACACGCCCCATATCTGATTTAGCGAATCCTGCAGTTCTCCAAACACACCCGAGGCACCGACGAGCAGAATCACAAAGCCTGTCAGAGTTTCAAAAATGCCGGTGCTGGTCGCTGCTGTCTCGCGCAGAATCAGCTCCATCATCTCCGCGCCTTCATTGCCGACGAAGTTCCTGAACTGGCTGACAATTTCGGCGCGCGCTGAATTGCGCTCCACTACGAGACTGAGCAAGGACAGCACGATGATGGAGAGAGGCGCCAGTGAGAAGACGGTGTAGAAAGAAAGGGCTGCGCCCATTTTGGGCACGCGGTGGGCGTCCCACTGACGGAACGTCTCACGCAGCATGGCAAGAGCCGTTTTCATGGGCTGTTCACACTTTGTCACCAAACGCCTGGTCTTTCTGCTGTTCATGTTTTTCTGAAACGCCGTCCCGCAGGAAGGGTTTCAGCCAGATGCGTTCGATCGCCGCGTAGGAGGCCAGGATGGGCAGTGCTGCGAGAGCGCCGGGGATGCCTGCCAGAAGAACACCTGCAAGGAGACCCAGCAGCACCGTGAGTGTGGACACCCGGAGATGCTTTCCATAGACTTTGGGCACGATGTAATAAGTCTCGAGCGCATGAAACAGAAGATACAAGCCCACGACGATCAATGACGTCCTGGGGGACACGCTCAGAGCCAGCAGAAACGCCGGCACCGTGGCGATAATGAAGCCCAGGATGGGCAGGACATCCAGCAAGCCGGCCAGCAGCGCCAGCATCAGGGCCCCTGGCACCTTGAGCACTGCCAGCACGATGAATGCATACACCGTGACGAGCAAGGAGGTGATGAACTGCCCGGTGACATAACCAAAGATGACCTCGGAGATTTCTCCCGATGTGAGGCGCAGCTTGGCACGCTTCAGGGGAGAGAAGAAGGCCAGCAGCCATTCATAGGTCTTGCTGCCATCCACCACCAGATACAGAGCGATCACCAGGATCAGCACCACTTCTGAAATACCGCTGAGAGCGATGCCTCCTGCGGACCAGAAACTGCCCAGCCAGGTGTAGGCCTCGGACCAGTTCGCGCTGCCCACGAGGTGAGTGATGTTGAGACGCATGGCAGTGCTGAGGGGCAGCTGCTTGAAGGCATCATCGTACAACTGCGGAAGGGTGTGGCTGAAGGTTGTGGCCCTGTCGAGCAGTGTGGGAACAATGAGCGCCAGGCTGAAGACGATTAACGTCAACAAGCCGCCGATGACCAGCAGCAGACTGGCCCAGTGCTGCATGCCTTTGCTGTCCAGCCAGTCCACGAATGCATGCAGTGTCACGGCCAGGAACAGCGCGAGGAACACCAGCAGCAGCAGGGGCCACAGCACATAGATGGCATAGGCGGTCAGCGCTGCAGCAAACACCTTGATGAAGGTGACCCATGGAATGTGCAGCTCCAAGCGCTGAGATTCAGCTTCCACTGAGACAGGCGGCATGGCGATTTGCTCTGGGGATGCCGCAGGGGTTTGAGTGAAGTCTTCTGCGGGCATAGAGGAGGAGTTTTAAAAAGCGATGACGGGTAGGGGATGAAGGCGCCGAGACCGCCGCCACACCTGGCTGCGGGTGGGTTGCTGGATAGATACCGTTGTTCGCAGCCTCATCCTCGACGGCTTGGCCCGCTTCCGCCATGGGGTGTAAACCCACCCTCGTTCATGCGGCCTCTTCCAGCATGGTGCACCCGGCAGGGATCGAACCTGCGACCAGCCGATTAGAAATCGGCTGCTCTATCCACTGAGCTACGGGTGCCTCGCCAAACCGGCGCGATCATAAGTCTATCTGCGGCTTGAGCAAGGGCGCGCTTCATTCGGGATGCAAACCGAACATCTGCAGCACCACACGGAGCATGTCTCCGAGCTTGTTGTCGTAGGGGCGCTCGGGGTGCAGGATGGCCCAGCCGCGCTGCCTGCCGATGGCGGCGAGCCTGCGGGAGGGGTGGACGAGCACGCCGTAGCCGGCGTATTCGAGCAGGGGCAGGTCGGCGGCGCTGTCGGAGTAGCTCCAGCTGTGGGCGCGCTCTTGGTCGGTGAGTTCGGTCAGGCCGGGCACGACCTCCTCCATGGCGGCGATCTTGGCCGCGTGCTTGTTGTTGCCAGTCACGAGCCGGGGCATGCCGGGAAATTTGGCGCCGACCTCAAAACGCGTGGCGATGCAGTGATCAAACCCGAGGGCGTGGGCGATTTCGTGCGCGTAGAAGTCGGGGCTGGCGGTGTTCAGCACCAGCACGCGGTGCTGGTGCTTGTGGCGGAGGATTTCAGCACGCAGGGATGGGTAGGCCCACTTGGGAACACAGACTTCGGCGAACTCCCGTGCGTACCTGGCCAGGCGCTCGCGAGGCATGCCGCGCAGGTAGCTCAAAAAAGCGCGCTTGGCTGTGGCGGTGCTGGCAAGACCGCAGGCGCGAGCCAGTGCGACTGGCACAAACAGACCGTGCAGCAGCACGCGCCAGGGCTCGCGGTGCAGCACGAAATTGCAGAAGAGCGCCTGCGTGTCGAACGGCAGCAGCGTGTGATCGAGATCAAAGAAAGCGTAGGAGCGTGCAGGCATGACGCGGAGGGGGAGGCGGCGCAGAGCCTAGCGCCACGTTTCCATCTGGCAAAACATTCCCAGCCTTGACGGATGCAGCGGCGGACGGCAGTGTACAAACCCTTTTTCCCCCAAAACCCTCATGGCTCAAGAAACCACCCTCATCCTGCTCAAACCTGACTGCGTCGCACGCGGCATCAATGGCGAAGTCCTCAAGCGTCTCGAAGACGAAGGTTTCCGCGTCCGTGGCTGCAAGATGATCCAGCTCACCGATGAACTGCTCAAGGAGCACTACTCGCACATCGCGGACAAGCCTTTCTTCCCGGACGTGGCCAGCTTCATGAAGAGCAAGCCCGTCATTGCCGTGGCCATCAGCGGGGAGAACATCATCTCCCACGTGCGCGACCTCCTGGGCCCGACGGATTCCAAAATCGCCCCCAAGGGCACCATTCGTGGTGACTTCGGCACGGACAAGATGACCAACGTCGTCCACGCCTCCGACTCCCCAGAAGCCGCCGCAGTCGAACTGAAGCGCTTTTTCAAGGACGGCGAGATTTTCAGCTATTGAGACGACGCGCATTGCCGCTACACTGCGCGGCGCAGGCATTCCCCCACGCCGCTGTGGTGAAATGGTAAACACAGCAGACTTAAAATCTGCTGGGAGGTAACTCCCTTGCCGGTTCGAGTCCGGCCAGCGGCACTTTGCCCCATGGCGGAGTGGGTCGGGGTATTGGCAGCCGGAAGGATGAGATGCCGCGTCCTTCGCTCTTCGAGCTACTGAGGGCATTTTGCGCCTCCTTGGGTCGGTAAAATGGCGGAGAGGGTGGGATTCGAACCCACGGTGGGGATAAACCCACGCCAGTTTTCAAGACTGGAGCCATAAACCACTCGACCACCTCTCCTGGTGCTGCGTTGCGGAACGCGAACAGTAGGCAATGCGAGGCAATCTGCCAAGAGGAAGTTTGCATGAGCTGCAAGTCAGGATTGATCCACGGCGAGGGGGCATCCATGGTCATTGCGCATGATCCACAAGACCGCACTGATTGATTCGAGCGCCCAAATCGACCCCGCAGCCGAGATCGGCCCCTATGTGGTGATCGAAGGGCCGAGTGTGGTGGAGGCTGGGTGCCGGATTGAGGCTCATGCCCAGCTGGTGGGACACGTGATCGTGGGGGAGGGGACGCGGATCGGGCGCGGGGCGGTGATCGGCGGGGAGCCGCAGGATCTCGGATTTGATCCCGCCACCCAGAGCAGCGTGATTTTGGGAAAAAAGAATGTGATTCGTGAGCACGTGACGATTCACCGCGGCAGCAAGGCGGGAACGGCGACGCGGATTGGCGATGGCAACTATCTCATGGTGGGCAGCCATCTGGCGCATGATGTGGTGCTGGGGGACCGGAATATCCTGGCCAACGCGGTCCTGCTGGGCGGGCACATTCACGTGGGCAACAACACCTTCATCGGCGGTGGGGCGGTGTTTCACCAGTTCCTGAGAATCGGCGATTTTTGCGTGATCCAAGGGAACGGCAGCTTCAGCAAGGACATCCCCCACTACTGTGCGGCACAGCGCATCAATCGCATCACCGGGCTGAACGTGATCGGTTTGCGGCGGCAGGGCTTCACCACGGAGGAGCGCGGAGCGATTAAAGATCTGTTTCAGCAGCTTTTTTGCGGGGGATTGAACCTGACACAGGCGGTGGAGCAGGCGCTGACCCAAGAGTGGCCTGACAAAGCGCGGCGACTGCTGGAGTTTGTCCAAGCGCCGAGTAAAAAGGGTGTATGCCCCGTGCGTCCCGGACGGGAGGACGACTGAAGCGAAAAAAGTCCGGCTTTTTCTTGTCACCGTGATCCCGGTAGCCTATTTAGGTCGCTCTCATTGCCTGTTCGTGTAGGGCGATGTCCTCTCGTGTTATGATTTTTTCAAAATTTTGCGTGACGGTTCTCGTTTGCGCCTTGGCCTTGGCCGGGGCGGCGAACGGGCAATCCCTTCTCGACAGTCTCACGAGCGATCTGAACATTCGTGGTCTAACCACTACGATGGATCCTGAAACGGGTGTCGCGACAGTGACTGGTGATGTGCATATTCATTACGGTGATGTCGAAATGCGCTGCGGCAGTGCGCAGTATAATCAGTCCACGGGCGAAGTAGTCGCCAAGGATGGAGTGACGATCTGGCGGGATGGAATGCTTTACCATGGGGATTCGATCACCTACAACTCCATTACGGGTGAGATGTCAGGCCGCAATGTGATCACGGGCATTGGTGCAGGTAATCAGCAGAGCATTGCTGGAACAGGCATCACAGCAGGTGGTGGTCCCACGGGTGGCGGGTTCAGAAGGACATCAGGCATGTTTTTCTTCAAGGCCGAGGATTTCCACTCGGGGAGCAAGCTTGAAAACCGGATCGATGCCAAGGGGGTGACGTTCACATCGCACGATGTGCAGGACCCGAACTACCATCTTCGAGTCAAAGAATTGACGGTTTATCCAGAGGACAAGGCCATCCTCAAGGATGTGAAAATGTACGCTGGGAAAACACCGTTTCTCTGGCTGCCTCAAATCACCAAATCACTGGATGAAGACAGCAGCATGCGCTTTGGCCCCGGCTTTCAAAGCCGCTGGGGTGCGTTCTTGTTGACCCAGATGGCGGTTGTATATGGGGATCATACCTTCGCGAAATACAAATTTGATCTGCGCAGCAAGCGTGGTGTGGGTGCTGGCGTGGATTTCTTTTCGGCACGTCATAGTGCCAACCGGCAGAATTTTGGCACTCTGAAGCTGTATGGTGTCCGTGACACCGACCCCACAACGAACGCCACCAGTGCCATTCGTTACCCTGTGCCGCAGAACAGATACCGGGTCAATTTTCAGCACCGCATCTACCTTCCGGGTCCGGATGTAAGCACCTGGTATCTTGATTTCGACATCAACAAGATCAGCGACATCCACTTCTACGAAGATTTCTTCTTCAACGATTACCGCACCAATCGCGAGCCTGACAATCAGATCTCGCTCATTCACACGAATGAGGCCTATGTCGCCACCTTGATGGCGAAGTTCAAGCTGAACAATTTCTACCGGACGACAACACGTCTTCCTGAGCTCTCCATCGACTTTACCCGCAGGCCTCTGTGGAATTCCGGGGTGTTTCATCAAGGTACCATCACCGCAGGCATCATTGGTGAAATGGTTGGGCAGCAGGAAAGAGCGGAGTTGATCCGTTTGCAGGCCCTTGGAGTTGGAGGACTGCCGAACGTGCTGGGTGATCCACTTGGAACCGCTCCTGAATCCTTCCTCGGCCTCGTGGGAGCTCCGCGAACTGCCGTACTGACGCCCGTTGATATCACCCAGGGGCTTGGGGCTATTACCAGCAGGCTTGCACAACCTGGATATGCCCGTTTTCATACGTATCACGAGCTGCTTTATCCGAAGACCTACATGGGCTGGCTGAATGTGACGCCCAGAATTGGTGTCGGCATCACGAGCTACAATGGCATTGTGGGCAGCACCACGGGCCTGAAAAATTACGCACGGGGCATCTTCAGCGCTGGGCTGGACGTCTCCTTCAAACTTTCCAAAAACTGGAGCGATGTGCAGGTGCCATCCTTGGGAATCAATGGAATACGTCATGTGTTCCAGCCGTACCTGAACTATTCGTATCTGGATGCCAGTCAGAATGCGGGGGTTCCTGCCATTGACCGACTTTCCACGACCACCCGGCCGCGCTCCATTGACGTTCCGTTGTTTACGGCCGTGGACAGTCTTCGCTCATGGAATGTGGCGCGTGTCGGATTCCGCAATCTTTTCCAAACGAAGCGCGACTACATGTCGAGCAACGGGTACGGCAGTTTCTGGGAGACGCCCGATGGTGGCGACAACCAGACCTACACTTGGGCGGGGATGAACACCTATGTGAACATTTTTGGACAGGACCCGGAATACGGTCGCAGCCTTTCCAATGTGTACAATGAGCTTTTCTGGTCTCCGGTGCCCTGGGCTACTGTGAAGTCAGATCTGCAGTTGCCCATCACCAGCGGAGTTGGTGCCTTTACTGAGGCCAACAACAGCGTGACTTGGATGCTGAGCAAAAACACCTCGATCGAGCTGGGGCATCAATATATCTACGACCATCCCTTCTTCCGTAACAGCAGTCTGGTTTACACACGCTTCTACGCCCGATTGAACGAAAACTACGGCTTCAACACCTACCACATCTACGAAGCGACGAACGGCATTCTCCAGTTCCAGAGCTACAGCTTTTCTAAGGACTTGAGCAGCTGGATTGCCTCCTTTGGTTTGATGTCGCGCAACAATGGCAATGGCATCTCTGATTTCGGCCTTCTGCTTTCCTTCACGCTCAAGGACTTCCCCAAATTCAATTTCGACCTGGACATGGATCCCAATCCTGGTGGCCGCGGTGGCAAGCAATAGTGTGCCTGCTGTTTGAGATTATTGGAACTTGGAAAACGAACCTGGGCGGGCATCAAGGCACTCTTTCAGTGGAGCGTTGGAAGCAGTCCCTTCATACGGCGGCAGATTGTCCTACGCAGGTTGAATTGGATGCCTAAAGCCCCATGCTCCGTTGAGAGCAGGTCTGTCTGCCGACTGATGGGGCATGTTTGAACATGTGCGGGAGGGATCGGGACGATCCCACTCCGTCAGAACGCTGACGCGTTCGCTGGGCACCTGCGGAGCGTTCCTCTCGATGGCTTCACACGCGGCTTGCGCTCTTTTCTACTTTGCGTGGTACTGACTGAAGTTTCGGTCAGTGTAATAAAGCAAAATCCATCTTCCCTCCGAGGAGGGAAGATGGATGGAGAGTGGCACAAACTTTTCAGAGACTTACATCCCGCCGCCGCTACGGGCGAGGAAATTGAGAGCCAAGGTGGCAACAGCGAGAATGAAAACTAACCAGGCAAGAGGCATGAGATGAGAGAGTGAGATTGAGGAGATCCGTCAAATTTTCAAGGAATCGGCAACAGTTCTGCTTTGAACTTCTCGTTGGACCAAGTGCCGGTTGCCAAGGAGTGAGTTTCCCAAGCCTGCTTGTTGTCAGCAGGGACCATGATCGGGGATTCGCCAAGGGGATCAGATTTGACAGCATCAGCTCCAAACATCTGAACCACCATCAAAACGGCGGACAGAACAAAGCAGATCACCGAAAGCGGGACCAAGCCTGCTTCTGGATCCTTTTCTTCATAGAACTGTTCCGCATCAGCGGCAGCACTGCGCTTGACGGGGGCGCTGGGAGGAGCGGAGATGGACGGGCGCTGCATGGCCTGTGTGGGCTGCAGCTTGACGGTTGCTTTTGGGAGAGGGCTGGCTGCCCCGACTCCACCACCCACCATGGGGCCGGTGCCTGCTCCTGGTGCTGAAGGAGGACGTGGACCTGTGGTTGGCTTTTGTAGAGGAACGGTAGGCGCACCAGTTTCGGTGCGCGGAGGTGGCGCGGCTGGATTTTGGGCGAGCGGGCGGGTTGCAGCTGGCAGACCTGCCATGGGCGGTGCGGAAGGACGAGGGGCCGCCGGTGCCACAGGTGCTCCTGGGGGCTTAGGTGCCGTAGGAGGAGCCAGCGGGCGAGCCATCGGAGGGGGCATCGCGCCAGAAGGGGCGGGTGCGGCGGGTGGCGGCGACGAGGCCACTGGAATGGCGGAAGTGGTCTTGCGGGACGGCGGCGACATCGGCGGCGCAGGCAGCTTCACCGGGGCGGTGCTGGACTTGGGCGCAGGCGGAGGCAGCGGCGCGGAAGGCAGCTGAATCGGAGCCGTGGATTTCTTCGACATCATGGGAACCACGGATGTCGTGTTGAAAGAGGCTGGAATTCCGCCTGTGGCAGGGGAAACAGGCGAGGTGGACTCACGCGGCTGGGTGACACCTGCACCTGGGCGACCACGCAGGGTGATGCGCACCGTTTCTTTTTTCAGAGGGACGGCGGCCGTTTTGGGCGTCGAGCCTGACGGTGGTGTTGGGGGCGTGTTTTCGGATTCGCTCATGGTTCAGGACGGAAAATGGATGATTCGGAGAATTCTATATATTTAGCGAATTTCGCCCCCTTGCGTCAATCCCTTTCTCCTGATGCCTTGCAATTGTCGGACCCTTGATCGTTAGTTAATCATCTGGTGATCGGCACCCACGTCCTCCCAGGCCTTTCTAAGCATGAAAATTCTTGTCACAGGCGGAGCTGGTTTCATTGGCTCCCACACCGTTGAGCGCCTTATTAATGAAGGGGCAGGGGAAGTCACAATCATTGACAGCTTCAATGACTACTACAATCCCACAATCAAGCGTGAGAATCTAAGGTCCTTCGGTTCGAAAGTGACGGTTTGTGAGGGGGACATTTCTGATCCGAAGTTTGTCCATGAGACTTTTGATCTGGGCCGTTTTGACGCAGTTATTCATCTGGCAGCCCGTGCAGGTGTGCGCCCCTCGATTGAGCAGCCCGAGCTCTATATTGATACCAACATCAAAGGTACCTTTCACCTCCTAGAGGCTGCCCGCCGCACCGGGGTGAAGCACTTTGTCTTCGCCAGCAGTTCTTCGGTTTATGGGGTGAACAAAAAAGTGCCCTTTGCCGAGGCCGACCCCATTTTGCAAACCATCAGCCCCTATGCCATGACCAAGATGGCGGGCGAGCAAATGTGCTCCAATTACAGCCACCTTTATGGCATCAAGACCGTCGCCCTGCGCTTTTTCACGGTCTATGGCCCGCGCCAGCGCCCTGACCTGGCCATTTCAAAATTCTCCCGCCTCATCGAAGACGGCAAGCCGATCGATAAATTTGGGGATGGCAGCACCGCCCGAGACTACACCTTCGTCCACGACATCGTCGATGGCATCATTGGGGCGCTCAACTACACCAGCGGTCCCATCTGCGACATTATCAACCTGGGTGGTTCCCAGACCGTCACTCTCAATGATCTGATCGCCACCATTGAGCAGGCGATTGGTAAAAAGGCCGTCATCAACCAACTGCCCGAGCAGCCGGGGGATGTGCCGCTGACCTCGGCCGATGTGAGCAAGGCCAAGGCCCTGATTGGGTTCAAGCCCACCACGACCATTGCCCAAGGGGTGCCTGCCTATGTGGAGTGGTTCCGCGACATGCGGGCGCGGGGCATTGCTGTGAGCTAAAAATGCGGTGCTGACACCGTGCCCTCTTCGATTTCCTGGCGTTTTTTGCGGACGATGCCGTCGGCGATGTCCGTCACCATCTCCTCAAGCAGCAGCCGGAGATGGCTGCCGGGGCGGTAATCAGCGGGGGCGATGTGTTTAACGCGGTCGGCGAGCCCGGTGAGCTGGTAACATTTGCGGAAGCTGCTGCGGCTGGCCTCGTCCGGATTGTAAACCGCCACCGCATGGCCGCCGTAGCGCTTCATGAGGGTGAAGCAGGGCACATCCGTCGGGCCGTCCCCCACATAGATCATGTGCTGGAAGGGGATGGGGCGCAGTTCGGGGGCCATGTGATCGTTCACGTCTTCGTGAGGCTCCAGCATGCCCTTGTTGATACGGAAGATGTACTGCGTTTTGGTTGTGTGACTGATCACGCGTTTGGGGAAGGTGATACGTCCGTTTTTGTCCTCGCCAAATTCGCAGCCGAAGATGCGCTTCACAAACGGAGCCAGCGCCGAGCCATCCAGCAGGGCCTTCAAGCCGCTGGAGATGATGTAATGCTCGATTTTCACACCGAGCAGACGGTGCTGGTCGTTCAGCACTTTGTTCAGTTCGTCGAACAGCTCCGGCACGCCTTTGAAAAAATTCAACTTTGCGCCGAGTTTCTGCAAGTCGTCGTTCGTTGGTCGGTCCATGTCGAGGTAGTCCAGCATGCATTTCAGGTAGGCCAGTTCACCATCGTAGCCCTCCTGATTCACGAGTTCACGGCTGCGCTTCCAGAACTGCTCGGGGTTGATGCCGAAGTGGGGGAAGAGCGTCTCATCCTGCATGTAGGTCGGACTGAGCGTCTGATCGTAATCATAAATGATGCCGATGGTGGTCTGCTGGGATGCCATGAGGGACGGGGAAAGTTGACGGTGGTTTACAGTCGTTGAGGATGGTTGACAGTGGTTTGGAAAACAACCGTCAACAACTGCAAACCGGCTTCCTTCAGACCAGCGAGGCCAAGGCGCCAGAGAGGGTGGGGTGCGCAAAAGCGTAGTCCATCTCCTTGGCAACGCGAGGAATCACTCGCTGCCCGCCCAGGAGCATTTCGTCCGCCATGCCGCGCAGCAGCAGTTTGAGGGCGAAGGCCGGCGCATGAAAGAAGGCGGGGCGATGCAGGGCTGCTGCCAGCTTTTGGGTGAACTCGGCATTCGTGACGGCCTCTGGCGCGCATAGATTCAGCGGGCCGCTCACGGTATCGGTGGTGATCGCCTGGAGGAGAAGCTGAACTGCATCATCGATGTGTATCCAGGACATCCATTGCTGACCTGATCCCAGCCTGCCGCCGAGGCCGCAGGCAAAGACCCGCTGTAGCAGTGGAAACGCCCCGCCATCACGGCCCAGCACCATGCCCGTGCGCGAGGTGATGACGCGCATGCCGAGTGCTTCGGCCCGATGCGCCGCCGCTTCCCAGCCTGCGCAGACATCCGCCAGAAAGCCCTGACCCTGCGGCGAGGTTTCATCCACGGCAACTGCGCCGCTGTTGCCATAAAATCCGGCCCCGGAGGCACACACCAGCACCTTGGGCCGATTCTCAGCTTTCCAGGTGCCCAGGTGCGCGACCAAGGATTCGGTGAAATCCACGCGGCTTTTCCAGATGCGATCACGTTTGTCCTGCGTCCAGAGGCCCATCAGTGATTCGCCCGAGAGATGTACCAGTGCATCCAGCGGCGTCTCAGGAAGCGCATACGGTGACTGTTTAGGCTGCGTCAGGCCCGACCCCGGCCTGCGTGAATATGCGATCACCTCATGGCCTCGGTTGATGGCATACTCTTTGAGGTGCCTGCCGATGAAGCCCGTCGCTCCTGTGATGCCGATGCGCATGAGAATTATTGAGCAGGGATGGGAACCAGGACTTCATTGCGGCGCATAAAACCCAGTGTCCACGGCGGGTCGTAGTAGGCGCTGAAGGGTGAGCCAGCCTCCTGAAGCTTGTTTTGCTGCATCCAGGCTTTCAGCTTCGCCAGGGCCTGCTGTTCCAATTCCTTGGTTTGGGAGCCGCTGAAGCGATGAACGACCACTCGCCGTGCTTTCATGGTGTCCACACTCACCTGAGCAGAGGCAGGGGCGGGAGTGTCTTTCTTGTGCTTTTCAGGCACCACGAAGGCCATTTTCCCATCCACCATGAAGACCGGTGTGGTCATGGAGATCTTCTCTTTGGCTGCATTTCCGCCATCGATGTAGCGGAACAACCGCATGAAGCTGGAATTGTCCGCGTCACGAGAAGTGGTGGCGATTTTGAGCTCGGGATACTCACGAATCTCAAAGGCGCCGTCCGTGCGGATGACCTTGTACGGAGCCGTTTCATAACCCGCACGCGATGTGGCGCAGGCGGCGATGCCGATGGCGCTGACAACCAGACCGCTGATGAGGGCGAGCAACTTTTTCATGGCCGAAATACGCGCGCCATGGATCAACGGGCTGACTTTTCTAAAATGAGGCAGCGAAACGAGCGCCCCATTAACGCTGGATGCGTGAGTGAATTGAACTGACGCATCGTGGCGGTTTCAGGCGGTTTGCCTTCGAGGCTTTGAATCCACTTTGTCGCCATGCGGCCCAGCAAGCGGCCCTGCAGGTCGTATTCGCGCTGGGAAAGTCCATGGCGCTCGGCTTCCTCTATTAACCGCGTGAAATTGATGTGCGTAGTCAGATCGCATTCACCGAGGTCTACCAGCACATGGCCGTCTGTCTGGTGCTGCTTGTAACGGCGGATGGTGCCATCGGTACGGGAGTCGGCGTGGAATTCCTCCGCATCCAGACCGTAGTCGGCGATGAAAATGGCTCCGTGAAACGCAGCCTGCGCCAGGGCGCGAATCCACGCGAGCATGGCCAGATTGATTTCGAGGGTGTGGCCGGTCTCGAGATCGTGGGGCAGGTGTGTCACTTCTGCCTCGAGCTCCTCACAGGAGCAACTGCCGGGAATGAAGCGAAAGACCTCGGTGCCATCGGTTTCGACGAACAATTCCTCCCAGCGTTCGCCGTTCCAGCGGACGAGATGAACGGGGAAGGCGTCCGGCAGCTCGTTGCAGAGGAAAAAGCCATGTTTGGGGCCGGTTTCGAGCGCTGCGAGGCTTTCCACCCATTGAGCGCGATCACCGAGGCGCTTGAGCTGAGCTTGACGGTATTTCGGGTTTGGTTCCACGATGAGGTAGCGCAGGGGGCGGCCCTCCAGGGCGCTCAACACATCTTCAGCGAGCTGGCCGTCATGGGCGCCCTGTTCGATGAGCGTGAAATCTTCGGGTTCTCCCAGCGCCTGCCATTCCTGCAAAGCGTACATGGCCAGCAGTTTCCCGAACAACGGCCCGACGCTCACACTGGTGAAAAAATCGCCCTGGCGGCCGATTTTGCGCGGGCCGGCTCCGTAATAACCATGATCAGGATGATAAAGCGCCAGATCCATGACCTGTGCAAAGGGCAGACGGCCGGATGGAGAGGAGGCGAGTTTTTCTCGCAGAATCTGGGGAAGAGAAGACATTCGATGCACGGGAAAGAACTGGCGCGGATTGTGAAGGACGGGTAGTTTTACCACCCTACTTTCCTACCAAGCCATGTACCGTGATGATCCCGATCCCCAGCCTGTACGCAACTGGCGTGGCGAAGCCGGCCTAAAACTGCCGTTCTACCGCCGTGGCTGGTTCAGTGCGCTCGTGGCCTTTGCCCTGCTCTGTGTTGTGTCAGCGTTTGGCGTTTACAGCGTGATCGTGGCGCCACTGCGGCGGGATGCGGAGAAGTTTGACCTGGAGGAACTCAAGAAGCTGGAGTCTGCGAGCATCATTTTTGACCGTGACGGTGATGAGATGGCCCGCCTCTACGTGCTGAACCGCACCCCTGTGCCTGTCACGGAAGTGCCGCAGCACCTGATCGACGCCCTGGTGGCGCAGGAAGATTCACGGTTTTTTAAGCACGACGGGGTGGACTACATCGGTCTCCTCCGAGCGGTGAAAGAAAACATCGTGGCCCGCGAGGTCACGCAGGGAGCGAGTACGATCACGCAGCAGCTTGCCCGGCAGACGTTCAAGCTGCTGGAACGCAGCTACAAGCGCAAGATTTTGGAGGCATTCATCGCCCAGCGCATTGAGAAGCATTTCTCGAAGGCGGAGATTCTGGAGCTCTACCTGAACCGCATCTTCTTTGGGGTGAATTTCTACGGGGTGCAGGCGGCGGCGCGCGGCTACTTTGGCAAGGATGTCAAAGAGCTGAGCATCGAGGAGGCGGCGACGATCGTCGGCCTGATCAAGAGCCCGAACAACATCCAGCCGATCAAGCACCCGCAGCGCGCCATGAAGGAGCGCAATTACGTGCTGGAGCGCATGTCCATCGAAGGCACGCTGACGAAGGACGAGGCCGCCAAGCTCAAGAAAAGGCCGCTGGTGACTGCACCGCAGAGCACGGACCCGCGTCTGAGCTATGTCTTTGATGCCGTGCGGCGTGAGGTGGTGGACTTGGTGGGTGAGGAGCGGGCCTCCATCGGCGGCTTCCGCATCTACACCAGCATTGACCAGGATCTGCAAAAGGCCACGGAGGAGGCGGTGAGCAAGCGCATGGCCGAGGTGGAAAAACGTCCGGGCTACGAGCATCAGACGTTTGCGCAGTTTCGCTCTATCTTGGCTGACTACCGCGCACGCATGAAGCGGGGTGAAATTGATCCCGCCACCCCCAAGCCGCTGCCAGAATATCTGCAGGCTGCGGCCTTGATGATCGACAACAAGGACGGCAGCATTTTGGCGATGGTGGGGGGGCGTGACTTTGGTGACAGCCAGTTCAACCGTGCCACGGACGGTGTGCGTCCGGCAGGCACCGCCTTCACGCCGCTGGTGTATGCCGCCGCGTTCAGCAGCCCCGGACTTTACCCGGGCACCAAGGTGGATGATGCCCCGCTGGACAACCGCCGCGTGATGATCGGCGGCTTGACTGGGATTCTGGGCGAATGGGGTGCGGAAGTGGACAACCCGAAATGGACGCAGGCACCGATGAGTTCGCGGGAGGCTCTGGTACAGGGGCGTAACTCTGCGACCGTTCGCCTGGGTGAGCGCGTCGGGGTGCCGATGGTCAAGCAGGTGGCGCAGAAGGCGGGCATCACCTCCGAAATGCGCGACTACCCCTCCACCTTCCTTGGAGCCAGCGAAGTGCGGCTGAGTGACATGTGCCTGGCCTATTCCAATTTCCCCACACTGGGCAGCCGCCCGCAGAAGCTGAACCTGATTCAGCGCATCACGGACAACAACGACAAGGTGGTGTTTCAAATCTCCGAGTCGGCGCTGCGCAGCGTGCAGAGCATGGACCCCATCGCCGCGTATCAGACGCACACCTGCCTCGTGGACGCGCTGCATCGCGGCACCGGCAGTCCGGCAGTGAGTGATTACAAGCTGGGCGAGTTTGTGGCGGGTGGGAAAACCGGTACGCATTACGAATTCAAGGATCTCTGGTTCTTGGGCTACACCTCTGGGGTGACCTGCGGGGTGTGGGCCGGATTTGATAAGCAGAAGACCATTTTTCCCGGGGCGTTCTCCAACCACATCGTGCTGCCTGTCTGGGTGGACATGGTCAATGCCAGCGCCACACGGTACATGCCGAAGGACATTGAGCCGCCACAGACGGCGGAGCGCGTGGAAATGTGCCAGCGCAGCGGCATGCGTGCCACGGACTACTGCTACGAAAAGATCAAAGGGCCGGATGGCCGTGAAAAATCCGTGCGATCCACCTACTTTGAGTATCTGCGCCCCGGCACGCCGCTGGAAGGCTTCTGCAATCTGCACACGGGCGAAGGTCTGCCGGTGGAGATCAAGCAGTTCGGCTATCAAAGCCCTGCCAGCGGTTTTGGCGCGGCCCCGCTCATTGCCTCGTCCAACCGCTGGGTCCACATCGAACCTGTGCGCATGAAGGCGCTCACCGTCATCGGTGAAGACCCCTACAATTCCGAGCAGGCCGTGCCACGTGCAAGCCCGGTGAATGACGATGGCACGCCGATCCGCAAAGCCATTCCCGTGGATGCCGTTGATACCCCGGATGAAGATGCGCCGAAGCTCAAGCTGGCCCCGCCGCCGCCGATGAAAATCGAGCTGTGAGAGTTAGCGAAGCAGCATCCAGCCTTTTTCTGCATCGAACTCCTTCTCCCACTTGGCCACAACGAGTGTGGCAAGCGTGTTGCCGATGAGATTGGTGATGGCGCGGGCTTCGGACATGAAGCGATCAATGCCGATGAGAACGGCCAGACCTGAGACCGGAATGCCGGTGTCGATGGTCGACAGCGTGGCCACCAGCGTGATGAATCCAGCGCCGGTGACTCCTGCGGCTCCTTTGGAGGTCAGCAGGAGGACGCCAAGAAGAACGAGCTGATGCCAGAGGGTGAGCGGGGTGTTGGTGGCCTGGGCAACGAACAACGCGGCGAGCGTGAGGTAGATGCAGGTGCCATCGAGATTGAACGAGTAGCCGGAGGGGATGACCACGCCGACCACGGACTTGTCACAGCCTGCTTTTTCGAGCTTCAGCATGAGCTGGGGCAGGGCGGTCTCGGACGAGGAAGTGCCGAGCACCAGCAGCAGCTCGTCTTTGATGAAAACGAGCATCTTCCACAGGCTGAAGCCGTTCCACCATGCGATACCGCCCAGAACGACGAACACAAACAGCCCGCAGGTGAGGTAGACACAGGCCAGCACCTTGGCCAGCTTGATGAGCATGCCCGGACCTTCCGAACCCACGGTGTAGGCCATGGCCGCGCAGGCTGCGACAGGTGCGATGCGGGTGATGATGGCGACCAGTTTGAAAAACACCTCCGAAGCGCTGTGCAGCAGGTCGAGCACCGGTTTTCCCTTCTCCCCCATCTGGCACAGCGCCACGGCCACCAGCAAAGCCAGAAACAAGGCGGGCAGCACCGAATCGTCTGTAAATGCTCCGACAAAGGTCTTCGGCACGATGTTCATCAGGAAGGTCTTGGTGCTCGTGTCTCCCGCCTTGGCCTGGTATTCGACCAGCTTCGAGGTTTCCTTGGCCGAGGCACGATGCTCCACTCCGGCACCAGGCTCGATCACATTGGCCACCACAAGGCCGATAAGCAGAGCCACGGTGGTGACGAGCTCAAAATAAAGCAGCGCCTTCCACCCCACGCGCCCGACCCGTTTCAAATCACCCATGCTGGCGATTCCACAGACCACGGTGCAGAAGATGATCGGGGCGATGAGCATCTTGATGGCTTTGATAAAAATCTCCGCCAGCGGCTGCAGGTCGGTGGCATTGTAGGTGTGGCCGAACAGGACGATCGCATTCGCCGGCGGAAACAACAAACCGAGCAGGATGCCCAGAACGACGCCGATCAGCACCTGCACGTAGAGAATTTTGAGCCATTTCATGGGCGCGGATGCTGGCAGGTCAGGCGGCAAAAGCCAAGAGGCATTCTTGCACCCTCCGCCGGGCGTGCTAGGCTTGCAGCCCTCCAAACCACCAATCAGCACGCATCATGGGCAAAACACTCTTCGAAAAAGTCTGGGATTCGCACGTCGTCGGCACCCTCGACAACGGCCAGACACAGCTCCTCATCGACACGCATCTCGTCCATGAAGTCACCAGCCCGCAGGCTTTTGGCATGCTGCGTGATTTGAACCTGAAGGTGGCCTACCCGCACCGCACCTTTGCGACCGTCGATCACATCGTGCCGACCGACAGCCAGGTCTCGCCGTTTTCCGATCCTCTCGCCGAGGCGATGATCCAAGAGCTCAACAAGAACGCCAAGGACTTCGGCATCACTTATTTCAGCCTTTCCAGCGGCAAGCAGGGCATCGTACACGTCGTCGGACCTGAGCAGGGGATCACCCAGCCCGGCACCACGATTGCCTGTGGCGACAGCCACACTGCGACGCATGGAGCCTTTGGAGCGATTGCCTTTGGCATCGGCACCACGCAGGTGCGCGACATCCTCGCCACGCAGACCATGGCGCTGGGCAAGATGAAGGTCCGCCGCATCAATGTGGACGGCCAGCTGCGCCCTGGTGTTTATTCCAAGGACGTGATTCTTCACATCATCCGCCTGCTGGGTGCGAATGGTGGCATCGGCTATGCCTATGAATACGGCGGCAGCCTATTCGACGCGATGTCCATGGAAGAGCGCATGACTGTCTGCAACATGAGTATTGAAGGCGGTGCGCGCTGCGGCTACGTGAATCCGGACGAAAAGACCTTCGAATACCTCAAGGGCCGGCCTTACTCGCCGACGGGTGATGCCTGGGACACTACTGTGGCCCAATGGCGTGCGGTCGCTTCGGATGCTGATTGCGTTTATGATGATGTCATCAACATCAAGGCCGAAGACGTGCCGCCGACGGTCACCTGGGGCACCAGCCCGGACCAGGCCATCGCCGTGACCGAAAACGTACCGACTGCCGAAAGCGCCACCACCGAGCCTGGGCGCATCTCCATCCAGGACGCGCTTGATTACATGAAGCTGCCTGCTGGTCAGCCGATCAAGGGCACGAAGATTGATGTCGCCTTCATCGGTTCCTGCACCAACGGTCGTCTCAGCGACTTCCGGGAAGTGGCCAAATTCATCAAAGGCCGCAAAGTGGCAGCAGGCGTCAAAGCCATCGCGGTTCCTGGGTCGCAGATCGTCGATGTGCTCGCTCGCAAGGAAGGTCTGCATGAAATCTTCAGCGAAGCTGGCTTCGAATGGCGTGGCGCAGGCTGCTCCATGTGTCTGGCCATGAATCCCGACAAGCTTGTCGGCGATCAGCTCTGCGCATCCTCTTCGAACCGCAATTTCAAAGGCCGCCAGGGCAGCACCACGGGACGCACCGTCCTGATGAGCCCCGTCATGGTCGCCGCCGCTGCTCTGACTGGCAGCATCGCGGATGCCCGCGAAGTGTTCTCGATTGCTGGTTAATTCTGAAACCCATTGTTTCGAAAGGCGCGGGTCGTGAGATCCGCGCCTTTTTTATGAAGTGATTGAATCCAGAATTGTGGACGAAGCGGATAAGACCAGATTCTTGAAAACTGTGGTTCTCATTTCGGCACTCCTCATTCTCGCCTTGCTCGCGGTGAACGCGTGGAGCATGTCGCCGACGCGATGGCAGTGGCAGCTTCAGCTGGCCACCACGGAGTTCGGTCACTGGCTAGCGCTGCTGTCGCTGCTTTTGATTTATCCCGCCGCGCAGTCCTCGCGCTGGTTGGCGGTGGTCTGCCTGCTGCTCGCCATCGTGTTTTTCATTCCTGCCGTGCAGGCGTCGCGCATTGCAGCGGCGCAGGGGCTGCGTTTCTCATGGCTGCGTTTGTGGCAGCCGGTGCATGCTGAGAAATTCAGCGTGCAGTGTGAGCGCTGTACCTTTTGGCGGGAAGGGGATGAAGCGCTGGATGTGGTGATCTACCGGCCTGTTGGTGTTGAGAAGCCGCTGCCGTGTCTGCTTATCGCCCACACTGGTGGCTGGGACAGCGGTGATCCTGGCGAATTTGTCGGAGCCAACACGGAGCTCGCCTCCCATGGCTATGTGTTGTGTTCCTATGCCTATCGGCTTGCGCCGAAACACCGCTGGCCGGCGCAGGCTGAGGATACGCGCCGTGCCTTCGCCTGGGTTCGCAGTCACGCCGCCGAACTCGGCATTGATGCGAATCGGATCGTTCTCATGGGCCGTTCCGCTGGCGCGCAGATCGCTGCTGCTTGTGCTTATGGCATGCCGGAGCTTGGTGCCTGTGCCTGCATCGACGTCTATGGCACGCCTAACATGCATCTCGCCCGCGAATGGTCTGTGCCTGACGATTTGTTAAAGTCCCTGACCCTCGTGCGCCAATACATGGGCGGCGATCCGCACGAGGTGACCGAAGGCTACCGTACGGCTTCGGCGACGGAGTTCCTCGAGACGCACAGCCTGCCCACGCTGATCCTTCACGGTACTTTGGATTCTCTCGTCGGCATCGGACACAGCCGGCGTTTCAGCACGAGCCTCGCGCACCGCAACGATCACTTTTTTCTCGAGATTCCGTGGGGCACGCATGGCATGGACTACTTTCCCTCCACGCCGGGCGGGCAGCTTTCCATGTCTGCCATTGTGCGCTTCATGGAACGATTTGCTCATGATGCTCCGTAATGGAGGACATGTACCGGATTCTCAGTCTCTTCTGCGCGCTCACCTGCTCCGCCTTCGCCGGAGATCTTCAGCTTACTCTGCCACCCGTCGTGTATGCCACGCCGGATGTGCCGATGAGCATCTACCACGACAACATCGTGCTGACGGAGACTCCCGAGGCCTACCGCTACGAGTTCACCTGCAAGCTGGGCAAAAATGAAGAACGCCGCTGGACGCTCACACCGAGTGATGCCGATGTGGGTGATCACCCGATTGCCATCACCGTCAAAGATGCTGGCGGCAAAGTGTTGGAGCAGGGAAAGACGATGCTGCACATCGCCCCGCGCAAATCGATTTCCTCCAAGCCGCTGCGCCTGCTCATTGTTGGCGACAGCCTCACGAATGCGAGCTTTTACCCGAATGAAATCGCCCGGCTTCTTGCTCTGCCGGGCAATCCCAAGGCCACGCTGCTCGGCACTCACAAGCCTGCAGGCGTAAAGCCAGGTGTTGCTCATGAAGGTTATGGCGGCTGGAAGTGGTCTGACTTCCTCACCAAATTCGCGCCGGAGACTCCTGGAGTGGCCGCAGGTCCCGTGGCTCGCAAGGCGACCAGCCCTTTTATATTTCCGGCTGCGGATGGCAAAACGGGTGCCTTCGATTTGCAGCGCTACTTCAAGGAGCACTGCGGCAACCAGTCGCCCGATGTCGTCACTTTCCTGCTTGGCATCAATGATTGCTTCGGTGCCGATCCGAACAACCCGGACGCCAAGATCAATGAGGTGCTCGACCATGCGGACAAGCTCCTCGCTGCATTCCACAAGGCCGCACCCAATGCCAAACTCGCTGTGGGACTGACTACGCCGCCGAATGCGCGTCAGGAAGGCTTCACAGCGAACTACAAGGACAAGTATCCACGCTGGGGCTGGAAGCGCATCCAGCACCGGATTGTGCAGCTCATGCTCAAGCGTCTCTCCAACCGGGAGAAGGACGGCATCTTCATTGTTCCCACGGAACTCAATCTTGATCCTGTCGATGGCTATCCGAACAACAATGGCGTGCATCCCAATCCCGTCGGCTACGCCCAGATCGGCGCGAGCTTCTACTCGTGGATGAAAGCCAAGCTGTGAAGCGGCGGTTGAACTCAACTACTTCGCCACACTCTTCCGCCACCCGTTCACTCCTTCACGGAACAGCTCGTCCTTCAGCTTTGTCCCCAGGCCCGGTCCCGTGGGCAGCTGCGCCTTTCCGTTCACGATGACGGGCAGCGTATCGACCAGCTTGTCGTAGAACGAGCGGATGTGCGCCCGGACCGTCTCCTGAAACACGACATTGGCCGATGAGGCCGCGAGATGCAGGCCACTGAACAGCGTGAGCGGGCCCGTGCAGTCGTGAATCGTCGCGGGGACGTTGAAGGTCTGCGCCATGTCGATGACGCGGCGGGTTTCGCTGATGCCGCCGTTCCAGGTGGGATCGACCATGCAGTAGTCGCAGGCCTGCGCTTGCAGCACGCTCAAATATTCTTTGCGACCGAGCAGCATCTCACTCGCCGCGATGGGCAGGCCGCTCCGGCGACGGAAATCGGCCAAGGTGGCTGCGTTGTCGACGCGCAGCACGTCTTCCAGCCAGAGCGGTTTGATCTCACGCAAAGCTTCGGCGATGCGTTCCGCCGCCGGGAGCTGGAAAAACGCGTGCCCTTCGATGGCGATGTCCATTTTCATGCCCACACGATCGCGAATCTCCCGCAGTGGTTTCATGCCTTCTTCAACATCGGCCCAGGAGATGTGCAGACCGCCGTTACGATGTGCCGCACGATCAAACGGCCACAGCTTCATCGCGGTGATGCCTTCTGCGAGCAATTCCTCAGCGAGGTCGCCGGCGGCAAAATGCGAGGCCCAGTTGTCTTGCAACGGTCCCTTGCTGCCGATGTCGCCATAGCCCGGCCAGCCTGGATGACGTGGGGCTTCCGTGGCACCCGCCAGCGCGCCGTAACTTGGACCGCCGCTCGTATTATAGACGGGAATCGCATCACGCACCGGCCCGCCGAGCAGGCGGTACACCGGTTGCATGCAGGCCTGCCCAAGAATATCCCACAGCGCGAGATCAATGGCCGACAGCGCGCGCATCTCCGCGCCCGGATGCCCAAACGGCGTGCAGCGCTCATAGATGAAGCGCCAGTGCGCTTCGATCGCCAGCGCATCGGCTCCGAGCAGGCGCTCTGCCATCCAATCGTGAATCAACGCGGCGATGGCATGCGGTGTATAATACGTCTCGCCGCAGCCGATGAACCCGTCCTCCGTGTGAATGCGGACGAGCAGCAGATTCGGCATGATGCCGGAGGGAATGGCGGTTTCGATGGCGGTGATGCGTGACATGACGTGGATCAGTGGGAGAAAATCTGGCGGAACATGGCGAATGAAATGAAGCCGTAAAACAAGGCGCACAAGACGAGCGCGATCTTGCGCCACAGGGGCGGGCGCAACTCACGCGGCAGCAGCGTGGTGTTGAGGCGCAGGATTTGCAGCGCGGAGAAGGCAGTGATCGGTGCGGCGGTGGCGCCGAGAATCATGAGCAGCAATTTCGCATCGCCAAGGAATGCGCCGAAGCACGCGATCACCGTGAAGCCGAGCAGCAGCAGGCCATAGAGCCGCCCCACCGGCATCTTCTTCGGCACCGCACCGCCCGCCCATGCCATGTCCGCCACCACGCGGGCCAGCACATCCACATTCGTCAGCGTCGTCGAAAACAGAATCCAGAAGCCGTTCATGAGGCCGAGAATCCAGAAGCCCTCCCATAGCTTGCGCATCTCTGCCGCTTGAAACACACCCGCCGCGACGCCGGTGACCTGCATGCCGGGTTGAAACAACGACGAGGCCAGGTTCACCATCAGAAACATGCCCACGATGCATCCCAGCATCCATAGGCCGGATTGATCAATGATCGCGTAACGCCACCAGTCGCGCCAGCGCTTCAAATTTTCCGCGGTGATGGGAAACACGCTGCCTACGGGGGCCAATGTCTGCTCCGTGCTCCACACGCCGCCCATATTGCCCGCTTTGGAAGCCATGCCGAAGCCTTTGTCACGAAACCAGTTGGCGATGGCAAGATTGCCAATGCCGCCGCTGCCGGCGAGCGCTGCAAACACTGCCAGCATCACGAAATCGACCTTCTCAGGAACCACTCCGAACGAGAAGAAGCCTGTCAGCGTGCTGCTCCAGTCCTTGAGCGGCACAAAGGTGAAGTTCACCCACAGCAGGAAACCGAAGATGAAGATGATCATCATCCACGACAGTCGTTCCAGCAGTCGCTCGACCTTTTTGCCTGAGGCGAGCACCACGGCCGAGATCAATACGAGGGCCACCGTGATCCACGTCACAGTCGACGCATCGGCATCCGTCGGAGCACGCCCTTGCAGCATCGCAAACGCCACACCTGCGCATCCAGCCGCCGCCGCAGGCATGCCGAGCTGCGCAAAGCCTGCCAGCGCATAAAACACGCCCCACACCCGCGATCCCGGCCGCATCCGCATGAAGCCCGTGAGCACCGGCTCTCCCGTGTAAAGCGTGTAGCGTACCGCTTCGAGATTTAGCAGCGATTGCAGAACAAATGCCAGCGTCGCGATCCACAGCACACTGCGTCCGTGCTGCACCACAAACAACGGCCCCGCGATCCACTCGCCCATCCCAATGGCCCCCACGAGCAGGATGGCCCCCGGCCCGATGGTGCGCAGCGCATTGCGCCAACTGAATGGCAGTGGCGCGGGAAGGTCGTCGGTCTTCCAAGGAGGAAGACCGCCGTGATTCGGGTTGGGTGGCTTCATGTCAGGAGGAGGAGTGGCCGGCTTGAACGCTTTGAATCAGCCCGCGCATGTAGCCATAGGCGAACAAACGGCCCATCATGGTGTAGCCGGGCTCGCCCTCTTCTTCGCCGTCGAGCTGCGGCACATGATCGGGACGCATGGGGCCGGTGAAGCCGATGTCGCGATAGGCGCGCATGGCGGCAACCATGTCGGTGGGGCCGTTGTCATGAAACGTCTCGGCAAAAAACTCTGCATTGCCGCGAATGTCGCGAAAATGAACGTAGCGGATGTGCGGGCCGAGCCGACGGATGGCGGCGGGAATGTCGGTGCCCATCTCCGCAAAGGTGCCCTGGCAGAAACAGATCGCATTGTGCCGGCTCGGTGAGAGGCGCATGAGCCGCTCGAAGTTTTCGACGCTGTTCATGATGCGCGCCTTGCCGGCGAATGCGGCCAGCGGCGGGTCATCGGGATGCATGACCATCGTTACGCCGTGTTTTTCTGCCGCGGGGAGCAGTTCGGCGAGCATGCGCTCCAAGTTCGTCCACAGGGCGTCTGCCGTTATTGTTTCGCTGCCAGCCTGAATCGCCGCCGAGTTCAAAGACATGGCATGCTGCGCTTCTTTGAGGTCAAATGCCGTCACCAGCGCTCCGCCGCGCTCCCTGGCATCCAGTTTGGTGCGCACCCAGTCGGTGCCGGCCATGAAGTTGTAGCAGAGCAGCGGGATTTCCGCCTCGCTCATGTGTTCAAGCAGCCGCTTCATCGCGGTCAGGTCACTGCCATCGTCCTTTCCGAGCTTGAGCTTCTCGATGGGAAGGTAGCCTTCGATGATGCCCAGCTTCATGCCGTGGCGTTCGATTTGCGCTTTGGTTTGCAGCAGAGGTTCCAATTCCGACCCTGGATAACGCACCGTAATTTCTTCCACGCCGCATTGGGCCGCGAGAGCCAGATGGTGATCATTGAGCGGTGTGAGGACAGAAGCGAGGCGCATGAAAGATGGGTGCGGAGTGAACAAACAACGTGGGTGCGCCCGTAGTTTGTGCATGTCGCTCCGCGCTTTTTCCCTTGTCATGCTGTGTGCCAGTGCCGTCCTTGCTGCGCCGCCTGGAGCTACGCCGCTTTCGCCTCCAACTCCGCCGAAATCGGTGGCTCCTCATGTGCCGGCGAATTGGAAAGCTGGAACAGCCACTGTCGCGGTGACGCCGCAGAAGCTGCTCTGGATGGCGGGATACGCGGGGCGCAAAAAACCTGCGGAAGGCAAGGTGCAGGATCTGTTTGCCAAGGCGCTGGCTCTTCAAGACGAGCAGGGAAACAAGCTGGTGTTTGTCACGCTGGATCTCATCGGCGTGCCGCAGCTTCTCCGGCATGATGTGGCGCAGCGTGCGGAGAAGGAGTTTGGGCTGCAGTCTGCCCATTTGGTGATGAACGCTTCACATACTCACAGCGGTCCTTCTCTTCGCACAACTCCGCTGACAGATGCAGACAAGGACAACCCCAAGGCCAAAGACTTATGGGAGTACACGCAGAAGCTGCAAAACGACCTCGTAGGCCTGATTGGCAAGGCGCTCAATGAAATGCAACCCGCACGCCTCACATGGAACAAGGCTCGCTGCGGTTTCGCCATGAACCGCCGTCGTGACTACACGCTGCCGCCCGACCATCCGAACGCGAACAAGGCACCCAATCCGGACGGTCCTGTGGATCACGAGGTCCCGGCACTACGCATCGAAGCGCCCGATGGCACGCTGCGTGCCACCTTGTTTGGCTATGCCTGTCACAACACCAGCCTCGGCTTTTACAACTGGTGCGGTGACTACGCGGGCTTCGCGCAGGAATACCTGCAGGAGCACCGCCCCGGCTTCACAGCCCTGTTCTTGATGGGCTGCGGCGCTGATCAGAATCCCTATCCTCGTCGCAGCGATGTTGTTCCTGGGGTCACGGATCTTGAGCTTTCCATGCAGCATGGTCGTTCGCTTTCGAACGCTGTTGAAATGGCGCTCGTCGTCAATCCACATCCTGTTCAAGGGCCGATCCGCGCTGCGTATGAGGAAATCAAACTCAGCTACGCCAAGGCGGGGCGCGCAGATCACGATTACCCGGTGCAGGTCATCAAGCTCGGCAACGATCTCACCTTCATCACGCTCGGCAGCGAAGTCGTGGTGGATTACTCGTTGCGCTTCAAACGTGAGTTTGCCGGTGCCGCCGGTGTCTGGGTGGCCGGTTATTCGAATGATTACACCGGCTATGTCCCGAGCCTCCGCGTGCTCAAAGAAGGCGGCTATGAAGCTGCGGCCGGCTGGGCGGAAAGCGTGGAAGAACGCATCGCCAACAAGGTCCATGAACTGCACGAAAAACTTTCCCGATAATCCATGAAGACACTCGTACTCCTCCTCGCATTCACCGTTTCGGCTCTCGCCGCCGAAACTCCTCTCTCTCTCACGCTGCAATCACGCGCTCCTGCGGGCAAAACGACGCTGGTGAAGGAACCGTGGCTGCCCTCCCGCACCGCTATCATCGTCTGTGACATGTGGGACCTGCACCACTGCAAAAATGCTGTGACGCGTGAAGTCGAGATGGCGCCGCGCATGAATGAGGTTCTCGAAAAAGCACGCAAGGATGGAGTGCTCATCATTCACGCGCCGAGCAGCTGCATGAAGCCCTACGAAGGCACGCCCGCACGTGAACGGGCGAAGTCTGCGCCAACCGCAGCGCGCCTGCCTGACAAGATCGCCGAGTGGTGCAAGCAAATCCCGGCCGAGGAGTTGGCTGTGTATCCGCTGGATCAAACCGACGGCGGTGAAGACGATGATCTCGCTGAGCATGCCGCATGGGCCAAGGAACTCGCAGCGAAGGGGCTTAATCCAAAGGCACCGTGGACGAAACAGATCGATGTGCTGCGCATTGACCAGGACAAGGACGCTATTAGCGACAGCGGTGTTGAGATCTGGAACCTCCTCGAAGCGCGCAACATCGACAACGTGATCCTCATGGGGGTACACCTCAACATGTGCGTCTCCGGCCGTCCCTTCGGCCTGCGCCAGATGGCCAAGAACGGCAAGCATGTCGTGCTCATGCGCGACCTGACGGACACGATGTACAATCCCGCACGCTGGCCTTTCGTTAGTCATGCCCGTGGCACGGAGCTGTTTGTTGCTCATGTGGAGAAGCGTATCTGCCCCACGATCACGTCGGATCAGATCATCGGTGGTACGCCTTTCGCGTTCAGCGATGCCACGGCGGGCAAGAAACGCCTGCAGATCATCCTCCTCGGAGACAGTACCACCGAGGCCAGCATTCCGAAGAAATTTGCGCCGGATGAACCGCAGATTGAGGACACGCTGCGCATCAAGCTGGCCGCCGAGGCCGACTTGCCTCCCTGCGATGTGTACAATGAAGGCGTCAGCGGTGAGTTCATCCGCCGGCTGCTCGACACCCGTTACGACAAGGCGGTGAAAACCAAGCCTCAGGCTGATTACATCTTCATTCGCTACGGCATCAATGACGTTGCCCGACGCGAGAATTTCAAAGAGAACTTCCCCAAGGACTTCCGTGAGCTGCTCACCCGCCTGCACAAGGATCACCCAAACGCCATGCTCATTCCCATGACGGTCATTCCTTACACACTTGAGAGTTTGCATGCGGACATCAATGACGTCGTCAAGAAGATCGCCACGGAAGAAAAGCTCACCCTTTTTGACATCGCGCCACGGTATCTCGCGGAATTGAAGAAGGGTCCCGACATGCTGAACTACCGCCGCTATCCGCTCTCGAAGATCCCGGAGAATCTGCGAGGCTTTGCCACGCCTTATATCCAGCCTGGCGCGGATCCGACCGTGGTCGTGCTGGACAACCACCTCGATGGCATCTTTGGCCATCTGCCCGGCTGGGCAGGTGATCGTCACCCAAATCTCGCGGGTTACAACGTGATTGCCGATGAGACGGCCAAGTGGCTGGCACCGGTGATTCGCGCGAAATTGGGCGGGAAAAAGTGAGGTGAGTGCAGTTGCTATTTTTCGCGCGTTTGGAAAGTGCGGCTGTGTTTCTGTGAAGGCACCTCGACGGTATAGCTTTTCGCATCGGCACTGACGGTGCAGTGAATGTGCTCTGCGGCGCAGCCTTCGGCCAGATCGCCGTGGTTGGCGATCATGGTTTTGTCTGCTGTGTTCTCATGATCGTCGCGGACGTTTTCATGCACCTGATACATCGCCTGGATTGTCGGGGTCGATTTGAGCGCGTCCATGGCGGACTTGCTGGTGCCCTTGCGGGGGCCGTTGTTCATGACCGAAACTGTGGGCTGGAGGCTGTGAATGAGCATGGGGTTGTTGCTTACATCCAGGCCGTGATGATTCACTTGATACAAATCGACGGTGCCGACGAGATTGAAGGGGGAGACGAGTTTTTCTTCGACATTCCATGACAGATCGCCGCCATCAAAGAAGCGGAAGTTGCCGAACTGCAGCAGCATCACCACGCTGTTGGCATTGTCAGTTGGGTCGGCTGCTTTGGGTGGAACGGAACCCTTGAGCGGGTTTTCGGGCTGGTCGGGATAAGGCGGGATGAACTGCTGATTTGCGCCCAGGCAGCGGAGCGTGAGCTTGGGAGTGCCTTCTGCCTGCTTGAGCGGCACGACGGCACCTGCCGACAGCGTGACGCGCTTTTCCACTTTGGCATCGCGATACGGGCGGCTTGTCAGCGTCCAGCGCATGTCCTGGGCCTTGCCGTCAGGACTGCCATCAGGGATGCCTTTGTCGTAGAGAGTGCCGACTGGCATTAGCTCTGCCAGTTCGGCCAGACCGCCGAAGTGATCGGCATGAAAGTGTGTGATGATGACGTGATCAATGCGCGTGAGCCTGGCCTGCTCCGTTGCGACTTTCTTGATGCGCTGCGGATCGCGTCCGCCGGGATTGCCGGTGTCGATGAGCACCGACTCACCCGCTGGCGTCACAAGCAGGGTCGAGCCACCGCCTTCGGAATCGATCCAGTAGATGTCGAGCGTCTTGTCACGCGCGGAAAGAGTGAGGGTGCAGGCGAGCAGGGCGGCGAGGATGGATTTCATGATGGATGAAGCGCCTTCTTCACGCTCGAAGAAGGCGCGTTCTCTCATTGCAGATGAATCTACCTCCCAGGTGGGTTCACTTCCTTCACCGTTGCGCCGTGGGTGTCGCTGAGGATCAGGATGGCGATTTTTTCGACGTTACTCAGCTCGGCAGGCTTGAGCATCTGGTAGTCCAGTCCGTTGGCGGGCGCGGCTTCATAGGGCGTCGGTTGTGGCGACGCATTTTCGGGGCCGTTGAGGCTGGCGTAGTCGAAGCGACCGCGCAGGTCGGTGTAGCCGTCCTTGAAGAAGCGCACGGTGCCGTTGTTCAGGCGTGCGTACACTTTGACGTAGGCCTTGGGCAAGGGCTTGTCGGTGGTGGTGTCGCGGGTTTCAAGACGGCCGTAGTTTTCGGAGAGGGTGAGCTTCAAGGTGTTGGCGTGGTAGGCCTGGGTCTTGCGAAGTCCTGCTCCGAGGACTTCGACGAGAACGTTCGCTTTGGCGAATTCGGCGGGCAGCGCCAGTTCGAGCTTGGTTTGATCCTTCGGCAATGTCTGCGTGGCTGTTTTGTTCGGCTTAATGATGCTGAAGCGCCCGGCGTCCTGGCTCACGAAAGGATTGCTGCTGAAGCTGAACTCGGGGTCCATGAGGTAGTAGTTCAGTGTGACTTCTCCAAGGTTTTTCCAAGTCAGGGCGATGGTCTTGTTTTCGACTTTGAAATCAAAGCCGGGCTCGGTGGCGGCGAGTTCAGCCTGCTGTTTTTCGCGATCGGGCTTGTCGCCTTTTTCTGCCTTTGCGGTCTTGCCTTCGATTTCTTCAAGCTGTGTGGCCACATCGGCAAAGAGGAGCTTCCAGCGTGGCACGGGATGATCGGCATACTTGGCGGCGAGACCGCGTGCGGCGGCGAGATCGCCCTCATAAAAGGCTGCGTAGCACTGGAAGTAGTCGTGCTGGATCTTGGTGGGCAGCTTGGCGGCGTCGACGGTCTTGAAGCGTGCCAGCGCTTCTTCCACGCGGTCTTGCAGGAAGAGGAAGTAGGCCACGCTGAAGTTGTCCATGGCATCCAGCTGCGGCTTGTGCGCGAGGATGGCGAGAAGTTTGGTGTATTGCTCTAGCACGGCTGGGTTGGCGATGCGCCATTCACCACCGACGCGGTGCGCGCGCTGGTTGACGAGCGGGGAGTATTCGAGATGCTCATAGCTGCGGCGTTCGATGGGATCGAACGTGAGAAGCTTGCTGGTGAAATACGGACCGCATGCGTCACCGAAACGTGCCTTCAACCATTCACGCAGCGTGGCGGCATCATTATGAAGCAGCGCATAGGTGTCGATGGTTTCATCGTCGAGGTGATGCATGCGCATGTATGCCATGAGCTTTTGATAGAAGTCCACGCTTTGACGGCAGCGCCACGCGACGCGGGCCAGATCGAGGGATTCAAGGTTTGTTTGATCAAGGAAGGTGAAGACCTCTGCTTCGTTGCTGTACTGCGAAACATAATCCCATGAGGCTTTGTCCACCTCGGTGAGTTTCGGCACGACATTGAACTCAAACGGCTTAGCACCTGCCGTGCTGGTGCTGGTGGCGACGTTGACAGGGAAGTGCGCAAACTTGAGGCCTGTCTTGGCGGGCACGAGTGGGAAGTAGAAGTGATACTCGAAGGTTTGCGTGGTGTAAGGCTCCAGCCGGATCTGGCGTGAGTCGGTGGCCTTGCTGCCGAGCACGGGCAGTGCGCCCTGGGGGATCTGCAGCAGCACGACGGCTTTCACCGGGCTGCTGGTGGGATTGGTGACGACGATGTTCGCGCCATACGTTGCGCCGGTGAGGAATTCGGTGGTGACGTATTTTTCGAACTTCTCATTTCCCTCCATGCGGTAGCGGTCGCTCTGGCGGAAGAAGCTTTGGGACACAAGGAGCTGGCCTTGTGCGTTGTTTTCGACCACGGCCGGCTTGATCTCTTTGTGATACAAGATGCAGGGACCACCTGCGGTGAAGGTGAACTTTCCATTGTCAGCCTTCGTGCTGTGTTTTGGAGCCTCAAAGGGCAGATCCAGCACGGCGAGCGCGAGCATCATCTCGGTGAAGTTGCGGCTGGCTTCGGCGAGGTTGGAAGAAACAAAGCCGCCCTTGGAGCCTGCGGCCACCCAGGCCGCATAATCGCGCCAGAAAGCGTTTACGGTGACGAGGTCGGCAGTCTGGTCCGTGATGCGCAGCTTGTAGTAGTTGTTCTCCGCCCATTCTTTGGTGGGACCGAGGGCACGAAAGAAGATGCGAACCTGCTGCTGCGAATCCCTGGCGGATCCAGCGTCGAAATAGAGGAGGCTTCCAGCATTGATGGTGGTTCCGCCTGTGTAGGTGCTGGCACCACTCACGGCCCAGCCACCTGCTCCCGATTTACGCAGCGCTTCTTCTCGTTCAAGGCCGAGGGCCGCCATTTCCTTGGGCATGTCAACAGCGCCGTTTTTCATCGCCGGTAGCCGCTGAAGTTCGACGGCGGTCAGGGATCTATTAACCCTTCCGTTTCCGGGTTTCGCTTCGCTGTTATTGCCGAGATAACCAGATCTCATTGCTGGTGCCGGCGCGGCAAAAGCATCTGCGGGAGCTGCTGCTGATTCTTCTGGCTTCGGCGACATCGGTGGTGGTGGTGGCGCAGGGTTCATCGCAGCGCCGTAATTGACGTGAAAGCCATCCAAATCCCCCTTTTCCATCGCCCGACCGCGCAGTGCTGTTTCAAAGAGGTAATCCTGCTGTTCGGGGTTCGGCGGAATCATCTCCCATAGCTCGCGGACATGGCGTGCAGCATTCGGGGCTTCGTTTTTGATCCGCTGGGCGAGAAGGATGCGCTCGACGAGGTTGAGGCGGGCATACGCCCAGGGTTCCAGATATGGGGCGAGATCGAGGCCGAGGAGATATTCATCCATGAAGGTTTTGTCCTTCTTGTTGGCGAGGTAGGGTTTCACCACGGCATCGAAGAAAGGTTTGTCTTTGCGGAAGAGGAAGAAGTTCAGTTCATGGCAGGCGAACTCGCCGTATTTGGCGTGCTTCTCCTCCTCTTTGAGCTTGGGCCAGTTCAGCAGCCAGGCGAATTCGGCCAGATGGCCGTCATTGCTGAGCGTGGTGAACAGCGAGTGGATGCCGCCGAGTGTGTCGTAGGTTTCGAGTTCGCTGGTGAGGATGTCGGCGAGTGTGAGGGCCTTGCCGGTTTCGAGCACGGTGATTTCTTTTTTCTGCGTGAAGGGAGTCTTGGGGTCAAGATTTCTTGCGAGTCGTTGATCGGTGAACTTGGTGGGCGCTTCCGGCAGCGTGAGCGTGCGCCAGGAGGCGTTTTGCAGGTCTTCGGCGTAAATCTGCACGTGCTGGCGGTCGCCGAGGGCTTTGCGCTCGATGCGGACGACGCCGTCTTTGTCGGGCACAAGATTATAGATGACCGGAGCGGGTGCGGCGAGGAAGTCGAGATTGGTGCCGCCTTGCGGGCCGCTTTGAGCTTTCATTTTCTTCGCTGCCATTTTGTCGGCGTCGTTTGCAACGCCAGCGGCACCTCCGCGAGTCATGGCTGCGGACTGGCCTTCGAGCTGAGCGAGTTCGTCGAGGTCGGTGCTGCGGATCTCCCATGGGTTGAGCAGCAGGCCGGGACGGGTGAGCATGTTGCCGGGGAAGAGCTTGGCATAGCGGCGTTCGAGGATGTAGCGGTACTCATCGCCGATCTCACGGCCAGCGGAGTAGAGATTGGGGTTTCTCGCGGGAGTGCCGGAAGCTGCGCCGAAGCGGGTGAAACCGCCGAGTCCGCCGAAGATGCCGCTGCCGGGATCGAAGCGGGATGCAGCGAAGTGAACGCGTGCGAAGGGACTGCTGTTGGCGAGTTTGACTGTGATGAATTCCTGGTCGTTTTCGATGCTGAGGATGTGGAGCGGCGTGTTGCCTTTGAGTTCAAGCTGGCGGTGTCTGCCAAGCACCCAGCCGCCGAGGGTTTCGCCTTGCGTGACCTTGAGGGTGATCAGCGGCTGGTCGGGGATTTTTAGTGAGTAATCGCCCGGTGTGAGACCGCTGATGGTGAGGAAGCCGTTTTCGGATTTGAGGAGTGCTGCAAGGTCTGCGGTGAAAATGCCGGAAGACTGAGCAAGGAGTGACGCGGGAAGACTGCCGGTGTCATGAATGGGGATGCGAATGGTTTCGCCCTCCCTGGAGTGAATGGTGGTGGAGAGCGTGTCCTCGGCATCGAGCAGCGGCCAGAGCGTCTGACGGCCATTAGGGATTTTGGCGGCCACGGATTCGATGCCGGTGAGTTTGCCGAGGTTCACGCGTCCTTGGGCGTCCGTGCGCAGCGGAATGACCTGGGAGCGATTGAACTCGTGGTGCTTGAACGTGAAAAGAATCTGCTGATCGGCGATGGGCTCGCCGTTTTTTCCGAGGAGTTCGAAGACACGCTGACCGTCAAAAGTGCTGAGGTGGCCGTCGTTGACGGCTTCGGTTTTGTCGATGCCGTTGAGCGTCCAGGTGTGGCTGGCGGTGAGGTCTTTCTTGGTCCCTCCGGCACTGACAACATCGACTTTGGCGCTGAAGGCCACGGTGAGAGAGGCGAGACGCTCGGGGACAGTGAGAGTGTGCGTGAGGTCGCTGCCAGCGCTGAGTTTGAGGTCTTTGACTTCGCGAGTGGTGGAGATGCCATCCAGCGTGGTGCTGGTGATGGTGAGCCTCGGTTCGGTGAGGAATTCCGGGGCGAGGTGCACTTCTCCTATCATCAATGCGGTGCGCACGGCCAGGGTGGCTTCGCGGCGGGCGAGAAGCTGCTCGCGTTCGATGTGGAACTGGGCATCGAGGCGGTAGTCCTCGGCATGATGGGTGAAGGACGTGAGCGTGGCGAAGCTGCCGGCGGCATCTCCAATGACAAGATTCTTGGTGCCGGGTTGATTCGTGAACGGAATGACGATGCGTCCGATTTTTTCATCGCGTACCAGTTTGCGGCCTTCATACCACGCCACCGCATCGTTCACGGGCTGGTGCTTTTCATCGAGGACGAGGATGAGATCGCCGCTAGGGCTGGTCTGCTGCAGGATGTGGAACTGACCGGTGCGAATGAGGGCGCGGCTGCTGCGGCCGCCACCGATGAACTCGATGATCCATGCGCCGCGCTTGCCTTTGAGCTCGGGGAATTTGAAGGTCTGCCGCGTGCGTGCGAAAGGGCCGCCCTCGAAGGCGTGGGTCTGCTCGCTGTTGGCGACGAGGCCGTCGAGATTGAGATCGGTATTGAGCTGACGCTGCTGGGTCTGGAAGAAATTGAGCGTGTTCAGCTCAAAGATCTTCACGATGAGCTTCGGTGTGTTTTTGACGGTGACGTCGAACTGGATGTCGTCACCGGGTGAGAACTGCGGAGCGTTTGTTGCGGGAAATTCGATGTCCACGCGGTCCTTGAGCTGCTGGAATTCGGTGGGCGTAATCAGCGAGGCCCAATGCTCCGGGGAGCCGATGCGGTGGGTTATGAGCGCCTCTGCCAGCACGGGGGTGAGCCATTCTTCTGCGATGTACGTGGTCCATTGCGCGAGCACGTCGTTGGGATCGGAATCGGGCTTCACCTCGGAGGCAAAGAGGTGGAGGAAGTACTCGCGGACGAGCGGCTCATCAGTGCTAAGAGGCGGGGAAAGCAGCAGTGGCTCGCTGAGATCGGCGTTGAGGTCGGAGAGTTCGCCGGGGATAACGTCCTTGATGTAGGTGTAGTTGATGTAGTTGAGCTGGCGCGGGAGCTTGAGGTATTCGATGAAGCGGGCGCGGTCATACACGCCGTGCTTGCGGTCATGGTCCAGGCGCAGGTAGAGGATGCGGGCTTTGAGGGTGTTTTGGGAGGGCGGCAGGTTTTGTGCGAAGGCCCACACGCGGTCGAGCCAGGCCGCGCGCTCAGTGTCGTCGTATTCCAGATTCACATCCGCGCTGGGGGCCATTTTACGCAGGCGCGTGTAAACGAAGGACTGCTGGCTGAGCCACTGCGGGAAAGTCTGCAGCAGCGAATCCAGCTGCTCTGGCAGCAGGGCGCGATGAATGGGCAGAGAGCCGAAGGTGCGTGATTTGTCCGCCTGAAGGTCGGCAATGATGGCCTGTACGAGATTTGGCACATCCGGGCGCTGGAGCTTGCTGAGCACGCTGCGGCGTTGATCCGTCTTGAGCGGCACCTGATCACGAATGAGCGATGACAGGGCTTCCTGGGAGAGGGACTCAAGACTGCGGTCGTTGTTCAGCGCATCGCGGAGGAAGACTTCGCGGCTGATTTTGGCGGGATCGAGCTCCGTGGGGAGGTTGGGCTTCTGGTCACGCACCTCCTGCTGGTGGTCGTGACGAATGCCGAGGCGCTCGATGAGGTATTTCAGCGTGGCCTGGGGATCGCGTTCATAGTCCAGGATGGCCTCGCGATTGAGGATGATGCGGCGGGCTTCGTTTTCGTCCGGGACGCGTTCACGCCACTGATTGAGGATTTGATTGAGCCTGGCATTGTCGCGGAGGTTTTGGTAATGGAGGGCGTGGAAGAAATAGTATTCCTCCGAGCCAGGAACGAGCTCGCCGAGGGCTTTTTCGCGGTCAGCGGCGAGGGCGAAGCGCTCGATGAAGCCGATTTCATTTTCGGCAAGGACCGTGAGAGGAAGCAGGAGGGCGAGGACGAGCGATTTCATGGCAGGAAAGCGGGTTGGGGTGAATGATGCGGCGAGCATCACGGCTGAGGCGAGCTTTTATTGTAAAGACTCTGTCAAAGAGGGGGCGGCAGGGGGGAGGAGGTCAGGCAAAAAACCGTTTGAAACCCAGGGTGCGGCTACTACTATCCCAACCCCCCCCCTTACTTTTCCAGATTCCCATGGCCGACGCTGCAAACAAATACGCCCAGAACGCTCCCGGAGCTTACTATGTTGATGACCAGTGCATTGACTGCGACCTCTGCCGCGAAACGGCTCCTGCAAACTTCAAGCGCGACGACGACGGTGGTCATTCGTTCCTCTACAAGCAGCCTGAAACTGATGAAGAGCGCGCACTTTGCGAAGAAGCCCTCACTGGCTGCCCGGTGGAAGCGATCGGTCGCGACGGCGAATAAGCCTTCAGGGCAGTCATTTTAAAGCACACCGTCATGCCTGACGGTGTTGGCGTATCAGGGCAGGTTGAGCCAGCGCTGGACCACTACTTTGTCAAGAATTACGCACTGGTTTGACCGGGCGTTTGGCGGAAAGGATATCAGCATGGTGTAGCCTTTGAAACCGGTGGGACCGGTGCTGGCGAGGTCTCTCTCGATCCACTGAGCCAGAGGGGTGCCACGTTCACAATAAGCGTACACTGAGTTGTCGCCACTCTCTGACAGCAGCTTGATGCAGAGGTATTTTTTAGAGTCGGAGAACTCGTAATTGTAATACTCAAACAAGCGCACGTAGGACCGTACCAGCACCGGACTGGTGGGACGTTTGGTGCGCAACTCCTGGAACGACATCTCGCCGTATCCGGTGAGGCTTTCCCAGTCGACCAGAAATTTCCCTTGTGGACCACGCAGCATGGCGATTTCCAGCGAGCCTGTGGGCCTGGTGCCTGCATAACTGAAGTAAAGAATTTCAGTGCCATTGATCTGATAACGCGCCTTGCTGACCAACGCCCCAGGTAATGGATCTTTGGCACTCTGCACTTCATAGAAATTTTTCATCAAGGGGGCAACCCGCTCAGAATGGGCCACCAGAGGAACGCGATCCTTCCAAGATTCCGTTTTCCAATACTGGTCCAGCAACTGCAACGCCTGAACCACTTCATCGCTGGACTCCAGTAGCGGCATCGCCTTGATGGTGGATTCTGCAGGATGCAGTGAAGCATTCTGACTGGGGGAGTATGCCAGGGTGGTGGAGGCGGAAGACGCGGTGGGCGTGATTGGGGGAGTGGCTTCACTGCTGGCCGGGAGTTTCGGCAGTACCGAAGGAGTGGGTGGGGTGGTATGGGCCGTCTCAAGGGAGATCCCCAGCTTTTCCAGATCCTGGGCTTTCTTCTCGGCGTATAGGGCCTTTTCGATCAGGGTATTGCGATTGGCGACGTTGAAGAAATAGAATTTCCATCCCACGTACAGGGTCAGCGACAGGATGACGCACAGGGTGATGCAAACACCCATGAAGGCGCGGTGAGAACCGATGGAGCCAGAGGTCATTGATTAAAGAACAATTCAGAAGGAGCTTTCCTAATCATGGCGGGGAAGTATCGCGGGCTCAAGCACTTGGTTGATGCATCTCAGTCCCCGCCTAACAGTTCAGACCCATGAATTACCCCGAAAAAGCCCGCCGCGTGATCCAGCTCGAAATCGACGAGCTGCAGCGGCTGCATGCGCGCATTGACGAATCTTTCGCCCGGGCCATCGAACTGCTGCTCACGGGGGTCCGCCAGCGGGGCAAGCTGATCGTCTGTGGCGTGGGTAAAAGCGGCAACATCGGCCGCAAGCTTGCCGCCACGCTGAACAGCACAGGAGCCACCACCGTGCTGCTCAACGTCGGAGATGCGCTGCATGGAGATCTGGGGGTCATTGATCCGGGTGATCTGGCGATCATGCTCAGCTACAGCGGGGAAACGTCTGAACTGCTGGATCTGTTGCCGCATTTGAAGCGCTTCGACATCCCGATCATCGCCATCACTGGCGGCATGCAGTCCACGCTGGCCAGGAATGCGGATGTGGTGCTCGACGTGCACGTCACGCAGGAGGCCTGTCCGTTGAATCTCGCCCCGACCTCCAGCACCACGACGATGCTGGTCTTGTGCGATGCGCTGGCCATGGCTTTGCTGGAAGCGCGCGGCTTTCAATCTGAGGACTTTGCAAGACTGCATCCGGGCGGCTCGCTGGGCCGCGCCTTGCTCACGCGCGTGAGCGATGTCATGCGCTGCGGGGAACAGCTCGCGGTCATCCAACCGGATACGACCGTGCGCGAGACTCTCCAGGCGATGACCCGTGCCCGCAGCGGTGCCGCCATCGTGACGAACCCGAACGGCACTCTCGCCGGCGTCTTCACGCATGGTGACTTTGTCCGCGCTTTTCAGAAGAACAACGCCATCGCGGACAAGCCGGTGAACGAGTTCATGACGCCGCGTCCGGTGAGCATTCAGGCCAGCAAACTTGCCGCCGAGGTGCTCGCTACGCTCGAGAAAAACAGGATCGACGACATCGTGGTGGTCGATGAATCGGGAAAACCCGTGGGCATGGTGGATACGCAGGATCTGACCCGGCTGCGGCTCTTGTGAGGCGTGATTAGAAGTCCGTCACTTCGCGGTAATGCCGCACTCGGTAGCCGCGCTTGCGCATCAGCTCGATCAAGCCGGTGTCCGAGGTGAGGTGCCCGGTGCCTACCAGCACCATCACCTTTTCGCCGCGTTTGAGCATCTGCTCCAGCCGGTCCATCCAGGAGAGATTGCGGGAGGAAAGAAACAAATTCATGAGGTCGGGGTACTTCTCCGCCTCGCGAAAGAGCATCTCCTTCAGTTCATCCAGCTGGCCGTATTTCCAGGCCTTGATCATTTTTTCAAACTCCTCTTTCACAGAGCTAATCTCTCCTAGAGTCTGCTCCAGAAGCTCGCGCTGCTGCTTTTCACTGAGGGAGGCAAAGAGCTGGAGTTGAAACTCCACCGTTTCCAGTCCTTCAGCGGGCTTGCCGTCCTTCTTCGCCCGCTCCTCAAAGAAGGAGTCCACGCCCTGATCCGACTTGGCGCCGAGGGCCGCGTATTCCGTGGAGGTGATCATGAGAGCCACGAACCACGGACGGAAGTGGTTCAAAGAGGAATCCTTCAGGCCGTGTTTGGTGGCCCATGTTTTCACGGCCTCCCAGGTTTCCTTGCTCACATTCGCCTCCAGCGACTTGTCTGCTGGATACTGGCCAAGCTGCGACATCCGGCTCGTCAGTTCTGATCCTGATGCCGCGCCTGGCGGCAGTTCCAGGACGAGCTTGTTTGAATACATGTACGCCGCCTCATAGGCCGGGGCCAGGGGGTAGTCTTTCTCGCGTAAAATGTGAATGGTGCCGCACAGGAACAGGCGTCCACCGTTTGGTCCGTCCACCACCCACACGCTGCCATCACCACCACCGTCGGCGACAAAGGCCGCTGCATCCGGCTTCACGGCAGGCTTCGCTTCTTCACGTTTGCATGCCACGACGCAGACGCAGAGTGCGAGGGCAAGGAGGAAGCGTGGGATCGGCATTGGAACGATTCAAACACTCGGCGGGAGCGGGATGCAACCGGGATGTGCGACATCACTCAAGCCAGCACCGGCTTTACCACGCTGCCATGCACATCCGTCAGGCGGAACTGGCGGCCTTGGAAGCGGAAGGTGAAGCGTTCATGGTCGATGCCGAGCAGGTGCATCAGCGTGGCCTGAAAATCGTGCACATGGACACCGTCTTTCGCGACGTTGAAGCCGAACTCATCGCTCTCGCCGTAGGTCATGCCGGGCTTCACACCGCCACCGGCCATCCAGACGGTGAACACGTAGGGGTGATGGTCGCGGCCCCACTGCTTGGTGTCCTCGATCTTGCCTTGCAGGAAAGGGGTGCGGCCAAATTCGCCGCCCCAGATGACGAGGGTGTCCTCCAGCAGGCCGCGCTGCTTAAGATCTTTCACCAGCGCGGCACTCGGAGCATCAGTGTCGGTGCATTGAATCTTGAGCTGGGTGTTTAGATTCCGGTGCTGGTCCCAGCCTGCGTGCATCAGCTGCACAAAGCGCACGCCGCGCTCGGCGAGACGACGTGCCATGAGGCAGTTGTAGGCGTAGCTGCCCTGCCGCATCACATCCGGGCCGTACATGTCGAGGATGTGCTTGGGCTCGTCCGAGAAGTCCGTCAGCTCCGGCACGCTCGTCTGCATCTTGTAGGCCATCTCGTACTGAGCGATGCGAGTGGCGATCTCGGGATCGCCAAAATCACGAAGCTTCATCTCATTGAATCCCGCGATGCCATCCAGAATGGTGCGCTTCACCTCACGGCTCATGCCGTCTGGATTGCTCAGGTAGAGAACGGGATCGCCACTACCGCGAAATTTCACACCCTGATACTTGGACGGGAGAAATCCGCTGCCCCAGTAGAAGTCATAGAAGATCTGGCCGCAGCTCGCCTCCTTGTCGCGCGAAGTCATCACCACAAAGGCCGGCATGTCCTCCGCATCGCTGCCGAGGCCGTAGCTCAACCACGAGCCAATCGCTGGGCGCCCAGCCTGTTCGCTGCCGGTCATGAAAAACGTGATGGCCGGCGCATGGTTCACCTGCGTGGTGTGCAGGGATTTGATGAAGCAAAGCTCGTCCGCCATCGCCGCCGTGTGCGGCAGGAAGTCGCTCACCGTTGCGCCGCTGCGGCCATGGCGTGAGAAATTCGTGATCTCACCCAGCACCGGCCGCGCCGTCTGTCCGCCGGTCATCGTGCTGAAGCGCTTGCCTGCTGCGATGCTGTCCGGGATCTGCGTGCCGTGCATTTTCTTGAGCATCGGTTTGTAATCAAACAGGTCCACATGCGAGGGCGCGCCGTTTTGCAGCAGGTAGATCACCCGTTTCGCTTTTGGTGTGAAATGTGGGAGCGCCGGTGCCATGGCATCCGGCGCCTGTGCTGCATAGCCTTCTCGTGTCAGCAACCCGCCCAGCGCTGCGCCACCGATTCCCATGGCCGTTTTCCCGAAGAGGGAACGGCGGGTCAGGTGAAGGCGGTTGGCGTCGAGAGGATGCATGGCTGGGCAGGGAGGTATCGGACTCAATGCCGCAGCTCTTTCAGGTAGGCGTCCAGTGCTCGGGCCAGTTGACTGCCCACAGTCATGTAGTTCTCCGCCGTGCTGCTGGGTGTGTTCCAGGCTGTTTCCAGCGTGATGGAAATCGTGCCTTCACCGCCATGCGCGCGGGCCCAGCCGCTGCTCATGCGGCCGCGCTCCTCCTCCGTCTTCACGTACGTGGCATAGCGGTACTTCGGCTCCACCTTCAGCGGTCCCGTGAGGTGCGCTGCTGCCAGATCCATCCAGCGCTGGTAGTTCTCGCGTTGGAGGCCGGTCATGCGCTCAAAGCCGAACGGGCCGAAGAAGTACGGCGCACGATCCGAGGGGCCGGGATTGTGCAGGTCCAGAAACACATCGATCCCGTGCGTGGCCTGGATCTCGGAGATGCGCTTTTGTGCGGCGGCCACTTCGGGGTGATGCGGCGCATCTGACCAGTCGCGGTTGTGATCCTGCGGCAGCGACTCCTTGCCACCCGCGCCGAGGGTCACATTGTCCACGTCCATGATGGGAATGAAATGCACGCAGCAGCGCGTGCGAAAATCTTGAGCCTCCGCGCTCGCGAGCCATTCCAAGAAGCCGCGCCCCACCCACGCGCCGCCGGCCTCCCAGGCGTGCTGGCGCGCATTCACCCACACCTGACGTGGCGCGCTGAGCCTGCCGATACGGATGCCGTTCACTGGCCGGCCATCGCGCGTTTTCGCGAGTTCAAAGCGCTCCGCTTCATCTCCCAGCTTCACTTTAATCTCGGCCAGCACGCTCTCTGCCGTTGCTGGCACAAACGGCGGACCCCAGGCCAGCCAGAGGCTTGGGCCTTCCGCCTGCACTTGGTACACCGCCACCTTGTCTGCTGTGCGCTCCGCTTTGGTGGTCTGCTGCCAGGTTTTGCCATCGTGGCTCAGCACCGCCTGGTCCGGCTGGCACCAGGAAGAGGCCAATACGGTGTCAGGACGAAAAGGCCGCGTCTGCCCCTGCACTTCGAGCGTGATCTTCTGTCCTGGAATAGTGCCGTCCAGCCGCAGGAACCACCAGCAGGGCCAGCCACGCCCCTCATGCAGCGCGGGCATGATGCGCAGCTTTCCCGCCGCTTGATCAAGGGTCACCACCTCCGCATTGCCGCCTTCAAAGTCTGTGACCACCCGCAGCTCTGCATGGGCGATGGCAGTGCCGAGGATCAGGAGAAAAAGAGCTTTCATCATGGAGGCAAACAACGGTGCCTGTGGCTTGACCTGCTCATAAAACTTTTGGCGACGCTTATTCTTCTCACCGCAAAGAGGTCCAGTCTGGCGGCCAGCCAATTGCTTTGAGACTTGCCATTGGGGGCAGGTCTCGGCTTAGATGCTTCCATGAAACAGCTTCTCCTCCTGCTCATTGCTCCCGCATGTTTGTGTGCAGCCGATCCCGTTGAACTCAAGCTCTGGCCCGACGGCGCACCCGGCCAGATGCTGCCGCACTCCAAGGCCACGGAGGATTTCATTCGCACCAAGGCCGGTAAAAGCACCATCACCGACATTCACGATCCCTCGATCACTGTTTATCGTCCGGAGAAACCCAATGGCACCAGCGTCATTGTTGCTCCAGGCGGCGGCTTTGTCTTCCTCTCTGCCATTCATGAGGGCAGCCAGGTTTGCGAATGGCTCAACACCCTCGGCGTCACCGGCGTCCTGCTCAAATACCGCACGCCCACGCGCGATGAAGTCGCTCCACATGAAAAGCCGGTGGCCGATGCCGCCCGGGCGATCGCGCTTGTTCGCGAACATGCCAAGGAATGGAATCTGGATCCGAAACGTGTCGGTCTGCTGGGTTTCAGTGCGGGAGGAAACCTGCTCGCCCACATCGCATGTGATCGCGCCACAAAGACCGAGCTGCCAGATTTTGGCATCATGATCTACGGCGGTGGTTTCGTGGATTTCAAAGATCCCACCAAGCTCAAGGAGGGCTTCACCGTTCCGAAGGACGCTCCGCCCATGTTCCTCGCCTGTGCTCATGATGATGGCCAGAATCCCACTGCCGCCACCGTGCTCTACCTCGAGTATAAAAAACTCGGCATTCCGTGCGAAGTGCATCTCTTCACCAAAGGCGGACACGGCTTCGGCATGCGCGATAACAAGCAGCCGATCAACGCCTGGCCGCAGCGCTGCGCGGAATGGATGGAGTCCATGCACTTTTCTTTGAGTGAGCAGCAGTTTGATCGTGAGATCGAGCAGGCGGAAAAGAAGCTTCAATCGAAGTTTAGCCAGATGGGCTTGCTCATGAGCGAGATGAAAGAAAAGGAGCTGAACGAGATCACGGTGCAAATTCAGGAAGCCCGCCGTCTGGGGCAGACGGCCGCAGTTGCACGACTGCAGCAAAGGCAGGCCGAACTTGCGGGTGCCAGCAAGCAGCAGGACAAGGATGATTCCCCCATGCGCGCGCGCATCAACGAGGAGCTCATCCAATTGAAAAAAGAAAAGCTCGAACTCGAAGCCCGGCGGCAGATGTTTCTCGACAGTCAATCCGCTCCAAAACAGCCTTGAGTCTTGCAAGACTCGGGGATTGTCGGCTTAGTGCTTGGCATGAAACCGTTTTTGCTCTCTTTGCTGGTCGGGTCATCACTCGTCGCTGCCGATGTGGCTTCGGTGGTGAAAAAGGAACTGCCATCACTCGTTACGCTCTACAAAGAGCTGCACACGAATCCAGAGCTGTCGCTGCATGAGACGGAAACGGCGGCGAGCATCGCCAAAGAGCTGCGTGAGGCCGGGCTGGAGGTCACGGAGAATGTTGGTGGGCATGGTGTCGTCGGCGTATTGAAGAACGGGGAAGGCCCGGTGATTCTGGTGCGCACGGATCTCGATGCGCTGCCGGTGAAGGAGCAGACGGAGGCACCCTATGCGAGCAAGAAGGTGGTGAAGGACGATCTCGGGCGTGAGGTGAACGTGATGCACGCCTGCGGTCATGACGTGCACATGGCCAGCTTTGTGGGAACGGCGCGGGCCCTGGTGAAACTGCGGGATCAGTGGCAGGGGACGATTGTCATGATCGGCCAGCCGGCGGAGGAACGGGTGCTTGGTGCGCGGTTCATGCTGCGTGCGGGATTGTTCTCAAAATTTCCCAAGCCGGACAAAGCCATCGCGCTGCATTGCTCCTCTGACATGGCGCATGGCACGGTTGGTATTGTCGAAGGCTTTGCGCTGGCGAATGTGGACTCCGTAGAGATCGTGGTGAAGGGCGTGGGCGGGCATGGCTCGATGCCGCACCTCTGCAAAGACCCCATTGTGCTCTCATCGCAGATCGTGCTGGCGTTGCAGACCATCGTCAGCCGTGAGGTGAGGCCTGGAGATCCTGCGGTGATCACGGTCGGCAGCATTCATGGGGGCACGAAGAGCAACATCATCTCCGACGAAGTGCGCCTGCAACTCACGTTGCGCAGCTACAAAAAGGAAACGCGGCAACACTTGATCGACTCCATCAAGCGCATCGTCAAAGCCCAGGCCGAGTCTGCCAGCATGCCCGCCGACAAGATGCCGGAAGTGCTCGTGTCTGATGACAGCGCCACGGCGCTCTACAATCAGCCGGAGCTGTGTCAGGAGGTGCGCGGATTCATCGGGGCTGCCATCGGTGCAGACAACGTCCTCACGCGCGAGCCTGTCATGGGCGCGGAAGATTTTTCCGAATACGGCATGACGAAGGACAAGGTGCCGCTGTGCATGTTTTGGCTCGGCACCCAGTCGCCTGCAATGGTGGCCGCAGCCAAAGCCAAGGGCACCTCGCTGCCGTCGCTGCATTCGCCGTATTTCAAACCTGTTCCTGAGCCCAGCATCGAGACTGGCGTGACGGCGATGACCTCGGCGGTCATGGGCTTGCTGAAGAAATAAGGCGGGCCGCTTTTACTTCCGGCTGAGCTTGTAGAACAGCCAGCCGCCCATGCCGAGGAAGATCACATTGGGCAGCCACATGATGAGGTGCGGCATTGCCGCCGGTTTGTCATTGAGCGTGTCTGCCAGAATGATAAAGACGATGTAAACCGTGGCTGTGATAAGGCTAAGGGCAAAGCCCGAAGATGTCTCACGGCGTTGAGCAGTCACCCCCAGTGGAATGCCCACCAAGGCGAAGGTGAAGCAGGCCATTGAAAAGCTGTAGCGTTTGCTGAGTTCGGTGAGCGACAGGGAGCGCGTCACAGGGGTCAGCGCTTCGCCGGTGACCGTATCCTTCCAGCTGCGCACTTCCTCGGCCAGTGCGCTGGTGGTCTTCATGCTGGCATTCACCCGAACGGTGTCTTTCTGCATTTCTGAGAGCGGCAGTTTCAACCACTGCTTGTTCATGGCCAGTCCGCCGAGCTGGCCCTGACCATCGACTGGCACGGTCTCTTGCGTCATGCCTTCCAGTTCCATCTGCAGATCAATCGAGCCAGGAGTGGTATGCAGGGTCGCTTTGTTGGCGTGGATGTAGGTGCTGGCCTCGGCGCCCTTCAGCATGACGATGTGCATGTCTGTGAGCGTCTTGTCATGACGCTTGCTGGTGTAAATGCGGTAGCCGGGCACGCGCTCCAGGACCTGGCCCTCTTGAAACAGAGTTTCAGGGTTCTTGACCGCCACCTGATAGAACAGCCGCTTCATGCGGTCCTTCGCCGCCGGTGCGAGGCTCACATTCACCCATAGGCAGATGCCGCTCAGTGCTATGGCCAGGACAAAGACCGGAGCGCAGATGCGCGGCATGGACATGCCGGTCATGCGCAGGGAGACCAGTTCATTGTCGGCAGACAGCCGGCCGAACACGAGCAGGATCCCGGTCAGGAAGGCCCAGGGAATCGTGAAGATGAGCGAGAAGGGAATGACCAGCATCACGAACTCCGCGATCACCGAGGCCGGCAGCTCTGTGTTGCCAAGCAACTGGTCCAGCTTTTTGTAAACATTGCCCAGCACCATGACGCCACTGAGCAGCGCCACGCCGATCAGCGTGGCTGATGCGACCTGGCGGCCAAGATAGCGGTCAAAGATGCGCGGGAACATGAGGTGGATCAGGCTAGCGAGTCTTCATCGCCGGGCAATTTGAGATTGCCATAGGCTGCTTCAAACGACGGCCTTCTTCACCTTGCCGAAATCTGTGCCCAGAAAGCGCTTGGCAAGGTTTTCCGCCTGTTCGGAATGATCGGTGAGGTAGATGTCGAGCGTGGGTTTCGATTTGGTCGTCCGCAGCAGGCCGCCTTGTTCGAGGCTGGCTTTCACATGCGCCGCGCAGGTGCTGGCGGAGTCCACCAGGCGAACTTTCTGCCCGAGAATGCGTTTCAGCACCGGAATCAGCAGAGGATAGTGGGTGCAGCCGAGCACCAGGGTGTCGATGCCTTTGTCGAGCATTGGCTTCAAATACTCACGCAGCACGGACTTGAGCGCCGGATGATCGGTCCAACCCTCCTCCACGAACGGCACCAAGAGCGGGGTGGCGCGCGCCTCGATCATGATGTCTGGCCGCCGCATGGCGATTTCGTGCTGATAGGCATGACTGCGGATCGTGCCAGCCGTGCCGATGATGCCCACGCGTTCGCATGTGGCGTCAGCGAGAGTTGCCTCCACCCCGGGACCGAGCACCCCAATCACCGGAACGCGAAACGTGGACTGGAGCAGCGGCAGGGCATGCGCGGTGGCTGTGTTGCAGGCCACCACCACGGCCTTCACGCCATGGGAGACGAGGAACTGGGTGTCCTCCATCGAGAAACGCCGGATTGTGTCCGGGGATTTGGATCCATACGGCACACGAGCCGTGTCACCGAGATAAACGATCGACTCATTTGGCAGCAGATCCCGCAGCGCCCGCACGACGGTCAGTCCGCCAACGCCGGAGTCAAAAACGCCGAGAGGGCTGCTGGCGGTGACGGGGGGGCTCATGGTTGGAATCAACTTTTCCGCGTGAGCTCCACAATGATGGCCTTCTGCGCATGCAGACGGTTTTCTGCCTGATCGAAGATCAAATCGGCGTGGGCTTCCATGACTTCCTCGGTGATTTCCTTGCCGCGGTAAGCGGGCAGGCAGTGCATGACGAGGGCGCCAGGGTTGGCGTGTTTCATGAGGGCGGAGTTGATCTGCCAGGGCTTGAGGGTCTCGATGCGGTCAGCGCTTTCGGCTTCCTTGCCCATGCTGACCCAGACGTCGGTGTAAACGACATCGCAGGCACCCACGGCTTCGGCGGGATCATCGACGATGCTCACGGTGTTGCCGGGCACACGATGCATGAAGCTTTCCTGCGGTTGAAACGCCTTGGGGGCTCCGATGACGAGTTCAAAGCCGAGATGCACGGAGGCCCAGATCCAGGAGCGGGCCATGTTGCAGTCGCCATCGCCCAGGAAGCAGATGCGTTTGCTTTTCCAGCCGCCGAGGCGTTCCTGAATCGTCTGCAAATCCGCCAGCACCTGGCAGGGATGCTCGTCATCGGTCAGGGCGTTGATCGTGGGGATGCCGCTGTATTTGGCGAAGTCCACCACGTCCTGCTGGGCGAAAGTACGGATGACCGCGCCATGAATCATGCGGCCCATCACCCGTGCGGTGTCCTTGATCGGCTCGCCGCGGCCCAGCTGGATGTCGGCGCTGGAGAGGAACATCACTGCACCGCCCAGTTCGCGAATGCCGACTTCAAAGCTGACCCGCGTGCGTGTCGAAGACTTGCTGAAAATCAGCGCCCACTGCTGGCCGGTGAGCACCTGAGGTGATGCCTTGCGGTCCTTTTTCAGCACGCAGCCCAGATTAACGATTCTCTCGATTTGTTCCCGGGTCAGTTCTTCGATGGAAAGGAGGTGTTTCATATCATGGCGGGTTTTACGCGAGCTGATCGAGCACGCTCTTGAAGATGGCGAGCCCTTCGTCGGCATGGGCTGCGGTGATGTTCAGCGGTGAGAGCCAGCGCACGACATTGGGGCCGGCGGGGGTGACCATCATGCCGGCATCGAGCAATTGTTGTGCGAGGAAAATGGAGGGCAGCTTGCCGCCGGATTTCGCGGCGATGGCTTCGGCATTGAGTTCAAAGCCGATGAACAGGCCGAGCTGGCGCACCTCTCTGATCAGCACGTGATTCCACGCACATGCCGTGGCTGCGATGGCAGCACCACGCGTTTTGGCATTGTCGCAGAGATGCTCGTCCAAAATCGTGCGCAGTGTGGCGATGCCCACGGCGCAGGCGAGAGGGGAGCCGCCATAGGTGGTGCCGTGCGTCCCGGGGCCGAGTGTCTTGCTCAGATCGCGGCGGTCATTGACCCAGAACGAGCCCAGCGGAAAGCCGCTGCCAATCGCCTTGGCCCAGCTGATGCCGTCGGGCTGAATTTCATCTCCCGGAATGATGCTGCGCCAGCCGGCCATTTCGCCTGCACGGCCAAAGCCGCACTGCACTTCATCCAGCAGCAGCAGCAGATCTTTTTCGCGGCACAAACGTTGGGCGGCGCGCAGGAACTCGGGCGTGACGGCGTTCACGCCGCTCTCACCCTGAATGGGCTCCATTAAAATGGCGACCGTCTTGTCGGTGATCGCAGCTTCGAGTGCCACGATGTCATTGAAAGGCGAATAGACGAACCCGGGCGGCAGCGGACCAAATCCTCCATGGATCTTCTCCTGCGCCGTGGCGGTCATGGCACCGAAAGTGCGGCCATGAAAGGAACCGGTGAAGGTGATGATCTCGTAGCGACCGCCGGTCTGCTGGCCGTATTTCCGCGCCAGCTTGAGCAGGCCTTCATTGGCCTCCGCGCCGCTGTTGCAGAAGAAGCACTTGCCGGCAATGCCGACGCATTCTTCGACGAGAATGCGTGCCAGTTCGGCCTGCTTGTCGATGCAGTACCAGTTTGAAACGTGGATGAGCGTGTTTGCTTGCTCGGTGAGAGCCTTGACCACTGTGGGGGGGCAGTGACCGAGCGGGCACACGGCCACGCCGCCGGCGAAGTCGAGATACTTTTTCCCATCACGATCCCAGACGTACGGGCCTTCGCCACGCACCGGCCAAACGTTGTAACGACCGTAGTTGGGCAGGACAAACTCCTGCATCAGTTGATCACTCGTTCTCATCTCAGGATTACAAATGGATTTCGGTGCCGATCCCGCCGTCGGTGAAGATTTCGAGAATCAGTGCATGCGGCAGACGGCCGTCGATGAGATGCACCTTGCCCACGCCACCGCGAAGGGAATCGAGCGAAGAGTCCACCTTGGGGATCATGCCGCCGCTGATGATGCCGTCTGCTTTCAGCTTGGCGATGGATGCCTCGTCGAGGCTTGGGATCAGCGTGGTGTCGTCCTTTGGATCACGCATCACACCGCGTACGTCGCTGAGGAAGATCAGCTTTGTAGCCTTCAGCCTCTTGGCCAGACCACAGGCTGCGAGATCGGCGTTCACATTGAGCGTTTTGCCAGAGGCAAGCTCACGGGCAACGGGGGAAACCACGGGGACAAACTCACCCGCCACCGCAGCTTGGATCAGCCCGAGCTTGCAGTCGTTGACTTCGCCGACCCAGCCGAGATCGCCCTTCATCTTTTCGCCCAGAAACACTTCCGTGCCGGGGATGCCGACGGCCTTGCCGCCAAAGGCGTTGATTTTGGTCACGATCTCCGGATTGATCACACGGGCGAGAGTTTCCTCGACGATCTTTATCGTTTCGTCGTCAGTGACGCGCATGCCGTTGATGAACTTGGCCTGCAGACCGGACTCGGTCATGGCCTTCGAGATCGCCTTGCCTCCACCGTGAACGATGACGGGATTGATGCCCACGGCTTCGAGGAAAACCACGTCACGCAGAAAGGAGTCCACCTGCACGGGGTCTTCCATCGCACTGCCACCGACTTTGATCAAAAAGGTGCAGCCACGGAAGCTCTGCATGTAGGGCAGGGCTTCAAGAAGTACGGCGGATTTGGTGATTTGAGCGTCGAGTGGATTCATCGCGATGAAGGTGACTGCGTGAACCGATCAAGCGAAGCCTTTCTGGCGTTTCGCATGAACGGCGGCGGAGTATTCCGAGCTGTTGAAATCCACGTATTCTTCGGACAGGTCGCTGGTGTAAACGGTGTAGCCACTGGTGCCGAGATTGAGATCAATCGTGACGGTGAACTTCGGTTCCTTCACGACCTTTTCCAGTTCCGCCACAGGCGTGTGGTTGACGAGTCCGCCTTTGCAAGCCTGCAGGCCGCCGAAATAAATGTCGATGAGTTCCTCACGAATCCGCGCGCCGGAATAACCCACGGCGTGAATGATGCGGCCCCAGTTTGGGTCGCAGCCATGGAAGGAGCACTTAACAAGGAGGGATTTGGCCACGGTCTCGGCCACCTTGCGGGCATCGGCCAGCGTGCGGGCATTGCGGACGCGGATCTCGACAAATTTGGTCACGCGCTCTCCGTCGCAAACGATCATCTTGGCGAGTTCCAGCATCACCTTGTGCAGCGCGCAGCGGAAGAGCTCCGCCTCGGGCGAGCCCTTTTTGATCGTTGGCGCATCCGACTGGCCGTTGCTCATCACGATGACGGTGTCGTTCGTGCTGGTGTCACCGTCGATGGTGATGCAGTTGAAGCTTTTCTCCACGGCGTAGCGCATGGAGCGGTGCAGTTCATCCTTGCCGACCTTTGCATCGGTGGTGATGAAGCAGAGCATGGTGGCCATGTTCGGGCAGATCATCCCCGCGCCTTTGGCGATGCCGCCAATGCGGAAGCTGCCTTTGCCGCAGGGCACATCGACCGCGAAGGACTTGGGCTGCGTGTCGCTCGTCATGATCGCACGCATGGCATCCTCGGAACCATCGGACTTCAGCTTGGCCACCGCGTCGGGCACTTTGACAATGACACGCTCAATGGGCATCGGCATGCCGATGATGCCGGTGGAGCAGACGAGCACCTGGCGCATTTTCACGCCGAGCTGTTCAGCCACGGCCTTGGTCATGGCCTTGGCATCCTGAATGCCCTGCACGCCGGTGCAGGCGTTGGCATTGCCGCTGTTGGCGATGATGGCACGGGTGTCGCTTTCCTTGATGTGTTGCTGGCAGACGCGCACACAGGCCGCGCGGACTTTGTTCGTCGTGAAGACCGCGTCCGTCGTCGTTGGGCCGTCGGAAACGATGAGCGCCAGGTCAAGGCGGGTGGCTTCAGGATTCTTGATGCCGCAGGTCACGGCGCTGGCGCGGAACCCCTTTGCGGCGGTCACGCCGCCTTCGATGACTTTGAATGAGACGCGGCATTCCCGTTCGTCGTGTGCTTTGGTCGCCATAAAATTAGACGTACAACAGGCCTGCGGTGGCCTCGAAGCCGCAGATGAGGTTCATGTTTTGCACGGCCTGGCCTGAGGCGCCTTTGCCGATGTTGTCTTCGGTGCTCATCAAAATGAGCTGCCCTGCGCGGGCGTCATAGGACCATCCGATGTCCACGAAGTTGGTGCCGGTGACGTTTTTGGTGTCTGGAGACTGATTCACCCCCAGCAAACGCACGAAGGCTGCGGAATCGTAGGCCGAATGCAGTGCGGCGCTGATTTGGTCAATCGTGACTCCCGGCTGCAGCTGCGCAAAGGTAGTGGTGCAGATACCCGAATGCGTGGGCATGAGGTGCGGCACAAAGGAGAGCTTCACCTCACGACCCGCAGCGATGGCAAGCTCCTGTCCGATCTCACTCAGATGCCGGTGCAGCGGCACGCTGTAGCTGCGCACGCTGTTTTGCACCTCACAGAAGAGCAGGGGGATGCTTTCTTTGCGTCCGGCACCACTGGCTCCGCTCATGCTGGCAACGGCGAGGGGGGACTCTGCCAGCAGGCCAGCCTTCAGCAGTGGAAGCAGGGGCAGCAGAATGCTGGTGGGGTAGCAGCCGGGGCAGGCGATGAGTCGTGCGGTCTTGATCTGCTCCGCGCGTATTTCCGGCAGGGCATAGACGGCTTCATCCAGCAGTTCAGGTGCAGGATGGGCGTGGCCGTAAAATTCCTCATACAGTGCCGGACTCCGCAGACGGAAGTCCGCACTGAGGTCGATCACCTTGAGTCCAAGCCCCAGCAGGGGCTTGGCATACTCGGCGGAAACCCCATGAGGGAGAGCGAGAAAGGCGATCTCGGCACCGGCGGCTTTCAAGGCGGCGGCGTTAGGCGCGGTGAAGGTCAGTGAATCGGCCACGCCCACACTGCGGAAGCGTGGAAACTCCTTGGACAGGGCTTTTCCAGCCAGAGAGCGCGAGGTCACAGCCACCAGCTCCACGTTTGGGTGCCGCAGCAGCAGGCGCAGCAATTCTGCTCCAGAGTAACCACTGGCTCCTACGACGGCGACTTTGACGGGTGCGGACATATTGCGGGGGGCGGAGTATGGGTTGTCATGGGGGCCATGCAACCCTGAAATAGGTCATTTCTCGCCCCTCCAGAGCACGCATCGTGCCGCTTGTCAGCGGGCTTCGCCTCGCGCACTGTCAGCACCCCCATGAGCGATCCCACGCCTGAACCCCCAGAGACCGAAAAACCCAAAGCGCCCGGCAGTCCGGAGGAGATAACGCGCAAGTTGGAGGATTTCATCAAAAACACCCTGGGCGGCCAGGTGCTCTTCACCCGCGTGGAAGGCCCCGGAGGACGTCCCATGCCGGAAGGCGAGGAGAAGCCCGTCGAAGAGGCCAAGCCCGACCATGGCCGGGTCTTTGAGTTCAACTACCGCCCTGCCGACATCAAGGCCCATCTCGACCGTTTCGTGATCCGCCAGGATGAGGCCAAAAAAGTGCTCGCCACGGCGGTGTGTGATCACTACCACCACGCGCAGATGCTGCGGGATGACCAAGAGTCGAACTCCGGCGGTGCCAAGCTCGAATTCTCCAAGCAGAACGTCATCATCATCGGCCCCACCGGCGTCGGCAAGACCTACCTCGTCAAACACATCGCCGATCTCATCGGTGTGCCGTTTGTGAAGGCGGATGCGACCAAGTTCAGCGAAACCGGTTACGTCGGCGCGGATGTGGATGATCTGGTGCGCGATCTCGTGGCGAAAGCCAATGGCGACATCGAGCTCGCGGAGCACGGCATCATCTATCTCGATGAAATCGACAAGCTCAGCAGCGGCCCCGAAAGACTCGGGCGCGATGTGAGCGGGCGCGGGGTGCAGACCACCCTGCTCAAACTCATGGAGGAAACCGAAGTGGCCCTCTACGCGCCGAACGACATCCGCAGCCAGATGCAGATGATGTTTGACACCCGCAAAGGCCGCACCGGCCGCGAGGTGGTGAACACGCGGAACATCCTCTTCATTGTCAGCGGTGCGTTTGGCGGTCTGGAAAAGATCATCGAGAAGCGCACGAACCGGAAGTCCATCGGCTTCGTTTCCGCAGACACGAAAGACACCTCCGCCGAGTATTTGTTCCGTGAAGTACGCACGAAGGACTTCATCGACTACGGCTTCGAGGCGGAGTTCATCGGACGTCTGCCTGTGCGTGTGGTGTGTGATCCGCTGAGCGCGGACGACATGTTTCAGATCATGAAAAACTCCGAGGGCAGCCTCATCCGCCAGTATGAGCGCGAGTTTGCCGCCTACGGAGTCAAGGCCGTCTTCAAGGACGATGCCCTGCGCGAGATAGCCAGTCGCGCAGAGGATGAAAAGACCGGTGCACGGGGTCTTGTCACCGCCTGGGAGCGCGTGCTGCGTGACTTTAAATTTGAAATGCCCAGCCTGGGGCTGCCGGAATTGCAGGTCGATGGCGCGCTCGTGAAGGAGCCGGAGCAAGTGCTTGCCAAATATCGCGCCGAAGCCGTCAGCCAGTTCAGAGAACTCGGTGCCGCCCATGCGGGTGAGGTCAGAGCTTTTGCAGAGCGTTTTCAGCGTGAGCATGGCTTCCAGCTCAACTTTGACAGTGAAGCTATTGCAGCCGTCGCCGCCCGCGCTCAGCGTGAAGGCCTGCATGTGGAGGCCATGTGCGCGAAGCTCTTCAAAGATTATCCCTTTGGCCTCAAACTCGTCACTCGCAGCACAGGCGCGACGAGCTTTGTCATCACTCCGGACGCCATCGCGAATCCCGACAAGTATGTCAGCGAGCTCGTCGTAAACGCCTGCCGCAGCCAGCCGGAGCCGGTTTCCAACAACAACATCATCGACATCACCCCTGACACTCCTGCCCATGAATCGTAATCATGTCGCCGCCATGTTCATTGGCGTGCTGGTCTGCATCCCGTTGCTGGCCTTGTATCATTTTGGTTATTTCAAAGCCACGGCCGAATGGTTTGCAGTGCTGTATGCGCGCGGTTTTATATTGCCGGCCGGCGGCTTGAAGCAGATGCTCTGGCTGCAATACGGCTACTACACATGCATGGCCTTCATCAGCGCCTGGGTTTGCATTGAGATGCCCTCACAGTGGCGGCGTTTTGCTTTCCTTCTCGGCGGCACCTTCCTCACGACCACTTTTGCCTGCATCATGGCCATGAGCGGCGTTTTGTTTGAGCCCATATCGGGATCGCTGGCGCTGTGGTTCGCAGGCATCGCGGGAATTGCCGTGGGCGGTTCGGTTAATGCTTACCGCTGCCATGTCATGCGCGACTACTTCGTCGGGCGGCTGTCCACGCGTCTGTTTGAGGAGCTCGCGGATCAAAACAATCCCGCGAAAATGACGGAGCGCCGTGAGATTACCGTGCTGACCTGCCGCCTGTTGAATCATGGGGAGCTTGCCACGGGCATCGAGGCATCGCAGTTCGAAGAACTGGCCACGCATTTTCAGCGCAGCATTTCAGGATTTCTCATCGAGCGCGGGGCCTATCTGGATGACTGCAATGCGCGGCAGGTGCGTGTCTTCTTTGGATTCCCGCTCACAGACGAGCATCATGCTCTGCATGCCGTCCAGGTGGCCGCCGTGCTGCGCAACCACGTGGCCACTCTGACGCGAGAAATCGATCAGCGCTTCGGCAAGAAGGCGCAGATTGGTGTGGCTTTCAGCACCGGGCCGACAGTTTGCGGTCTGTTTGGAGTGAGTCACTTTGAAAGCTTCAGCGCCGTGGGTGATGTGATCGATTTTGCCTCGCAGCTGTGCGCCTTGAACGCCGAGTACGGCAGCAAGGTGCTTTTGAGCGCGAGGACGTATGCATTGGTGAAGGACAATGCTGAGGTGCGCCCGATGGAAATGGTCAGTACCGTGGGTTCCAGCCAGATGAGCGAGGTGTATGAACTGCTTGCCGAAAAAGGCACGCTGCCTGAGCCGGACATCCGCGCTCGTGATTCCTTCTGGCAGGGCGTGGTGCAGTATCGCAAAGGCGATCTGAAGCAGGCGCAGGAAAGCTTCAACAGTGCCGTCATCGAGGGCCGTGAGGACGCGCCGCTCAAGTACTTCATGGACCGCGTTGATCTGGCTCTGAAGGAAAAATCTTCGCCGGGCAAAGAGACCCCCAAACATTCGCGCAAGCTAGCGGTGACCTGAGTTTTTCTGCCGTGCGTATCGACTATCCACCTGCGATCCAGCGTCTCGTCGCCCAGCTCAAATCGTTGCCGGGCCTGGGACCGCGCAGCGCGGAGCGTCTCATGATCTGGCTGCTGCAAAAGAGTGATGAGCGCATCCCCCTGCTTTCCAACACGCTGCTGGAGGCCAGGGAGCGCATCATACCCTGCGATGATTGCGGGTTCTTCATTGAAAGCGACAGCGAGTGTTTGCTCTGCCACGATCCGCGCCGTCAGCAGCACCAACTTTGCGTGGTCGAGCAGGCTGCAGATGTGTTGCGCATGGAGCGGTCAGGCGCATTTCAAGGCTTGTACCACGTCCTCGGCGGCAGGCTTTCGCCGCTCGACAATGTGACCCCGGAAGACCTGCGCATGGAGTCGCTGGTCAATCGTGTGCGGGACCTCCATACAGAGGAAGTTATCATTGCTCTAGGCTCCGATGTCGAAGGCGAAGCCACCGCCAGCTATATTGCCGATTTGTTGCGTCCGGCTGGCATTGCCGTCACTCGTCTGGCCCAGGGCATGCCTGCCGGGGGAGGACTCGACCATGTGGATGAACTCACGCTGTATCAGGCCCTGCACGGACGGCGGAAGATGGGGTGAATCACTCCAGCCCCAGCGCCGCCACCTCGTCTTCATCCAGCCCGAGGTAGTGGCCCAGTTCGTGCAGGAAGGTGATGCGGACTTCGTGACGGTAGGTCGC